>CAZNUM010000025.1:0-28534 GCA_964576315.1 uncultured bacterium | reverse complement strand
CCTGGGCTTCTCCCATCCCCCCTGCTCGGGCTCCTGGGGAAATCAGCAGGAAGATGGCACCTGCTTCGCTTTGAGCAACTGCTATATTCGAACTGAATATCAGGAGTACTGATACAGATAAAAAAATTCGCTTCATGGTTTTTCTCCTTGTGTCCTCCCCTTCCCGGGGGGACGATTGTTAACTAATTCTAAACCGTTAGCGATGTATGATAGGCACTCCTTTGATGTAGGTTCGAAGCAATCTATACCTTCCTTTTCTTACCAGTCAAGCATTGTTTTAGTCTGATTCTTATCTTAGCAGAACCAGCGACAGGTACGGAAGATAGGTAATCGCCAAAACGGCGAGAAGCCGGATCACGAAAAAAGGCAGGGTCGCTTTATAAATGGTTGGCATATTTTCATCAAAACGATACGCTGCCAAAAACAGGTTCATTCCCACCGGGGGTGTGAGGAAGCCTAATTCCAGATTAGCGATAAAAATAACGGCTAGGTGGACCGGTTCAATCCCAAAATAAGCCCCCAATGGGGCAATTAACGGAACTACCACAATAATTGCCGAAAAGATGTCCATCAGGCAACCGACCAGAAGCAGAAAGACATTTAAGAGCAGAAGGAAGAGATATTTCGATGAAACAGATGTTTTAACCCATGCCAGTAACAAGGAGGGTATTTGGGCATCCACCAGGTAACTGGTAAAACCCATGGCAACCCCGAGGATAATCAAAACGCCCCCGATTAATGTGGCGCAATTAATAACAATTCCAGGTAGTGATCGCAGCGGCAGATCTTTGTACACCAAAACTTCGATCATAAAAACGTAAACCACTGTTAAAGCCGCCGTTTCCACCAGGGTCGTGTAACCCCCGAAGATTCCAAATAGAATTAAGGCCGGGATCATTACTTCCCATTTGGTGGTCCATAATACTTTTCCGATTCTCGCCAGATTAAAATTGTGAATTTTAACCGATTGAACTTTTCCCTGCCATACCGCCCAGCCTGCCACTAGAACTACCAGTAGAATACCAGGAATCAGTCCGGCAATAAATACATTTTTAACCGAAACTCCTGCCGTAACACCATAAATTATAGCCGGAAGACTGGGAGGGAACAATAGTCCCAACGACCCGGCAACCGTAATCAGTCCCAGGGAAAAGGATTTGGAGTAACCTTCTTTCAACAATAGGGGCAGCAGTAAACCACCCAGAGCCAGAATGGTGACGCCCGACCCGCCGGTTAAAGCGGTGAAAAAACCACTCAGGACGACAATAACCACCGGTGTACCGCCGGGAATCCATCCAAACATGGATTCAAACACTTTCACCATCCGCTGGGAGGCACCGCTCTCCGCCAGCATATAACCAGCCAGTGTAAACAGGGGGATTGTGGGCAATGTGGGGGATACTACAATTCGATAGGCTTCCGCCGAGATGGCAGAAATGGGCGTATATTCACTCCAGAACAGCAGTAAGGCCGCTCCCCCTAATCCCACGAAAATCGGAGCACCGTTGTATAACGCCACCAGTAAAAGAAAAATCCCAATCCACACCACCGGCGTAAAATGCTGGATAGAATCGGTAATCGAGATCATAAACCACAGGACGGTAACCACCAGAATAGTGGAGCGATACAAACGATTCTTATAACTCTGCAAGAAGATTTGGACGGCGATTAATCCAAAGCAAACGGGCATAATCAATTGCGTGGCCCAGCGGGGAATATTGGGCGCAATACCTACGGGAAACTGGAATTCCACTGCCACCAGTTGCCAGCTCCCCCACATGAGGGCCAGCACTACCAGGAAGGAGATTGTTTTACCGATCCAACGACCTAAATGGAAAGCTTCATCCGGTTCAAACAGAGGATGGATGGTAAGCGCCAGAAGTTTATTTTTCCGCGCCGCCAGGACCGCACCAATGAATCCAATCCAAAGGGTTAAATGCTGAACAATCACCGGTGAGGCGGGAACCCCGGTGGTTCGAAATAAACGGGAAATGGTTTCAAAGGCCGGTAAAAAAGTCAGGGAGGCAAAAACTGTAAGCGCCAGGATATCTTCTCCCCATTTCACGCCATTAGTTAGTTGGCGGGATGACGTATTGGGTGTCATTTCATTTAGAAGGGGCGTCCAGCCGGTCTTTTTCCGCTTTTAAAGCAACCACCTTGTCAAAGATCGATTCTGAAACAACCGTGCCACGGATAATGGGATACCAGGAATAAACCAGTTCTTCCCAGTGAGCGTGTTGTTGGGGCGATAAATGATGTACCGTCAGGCCGTACTTCTTCATGATTTCGATGGCATTTTGATCTTCAGCCCGGTTTTTCGCCTGAATTCTAGTCCCCACTTCAGCCGCAATCTCCAGCATGATTTCCTGGTATTCTGGTTTAATCTTTTTCCAGGTGCGATTATCCACCACAATACCGCCCGATAAAAGACCCCAGCGCATATCCAGCATATGATTGGTAATACCGAACCACTGTTGTGCCAGGGCATTCAGCGGTGGTGTGGCGATCGCGTCCACCAAACCGGTTTGCAAACCCGAAAGAACATCGGTGGAGGCCAATGGTACAGAATTGTATCCTCCCCGTTTCCACAATTCGGCCGTCTTGTAATCCCCTGCCCAAACGAAGATTTTTTTCCCCTTCAAATCGTCAGGGGAATACACCGGATCCTTGGTAAACCAGTAAGCAAAGCCCACATCAGCCATAACCAGCAATTTGAAGCCATTTTTCTCCAGACCGGAAGAAAGATCTCCCATAATCCGTTCCCGGATGTAGTCCACATCTTCCCAGTCTTCATACAACAAGGGCATAAAAAAGGCTGTGTAATCATTGTTAATTTCTGAAAGGCCTTCCGAAGTAATGGCAGCGGCCTGGATCTGGCCAATCCGCATTTTCCGAATCATGTCTCGTTCGTCGCCCACCACGCCACCGGGGTAGATTCTAAGAATAATTTCGCCATGAGTCGCTTGTTTCCATTTCTGACCCATTTCAACCAAAAAGCCGTGCCAATCGGTTCCCTCCGGAGCCAAGGTCGCCATTTTGATGAGAATCGGGCGGCCAGCGAGGAAAGAAACAAGCCCCATAAAAAGCAGGATGCGAAAGATTCGTTTCATCTCCATACCGTATTAATAGAAAAATTCATCCACATGATCCAACAGCCATTGAGCCCGTTTCTGAGCAATTATGTTATTCAAACGTAATTCCGAATCGGCGTTGATATCAATAGCCAAGACAGTGTTTAATAGATGTTGAAACTCTTCCCGGTTCTGATTTTTCTTTGCCACCGATTCCGCCAACGCCAGATAGGGTCCGGCGTCCAATCCCCGGGAAGCCGTAACCGCTTGCTTGAAATATTTCCGGGCGATTTCTTCCGCATTCGCCGGTGGATTGGGTTGGCTGATCGTATAAGTGATCATGGCGCTGTAAATGGCACCTTTACTCCAATCCGGATTTACTTTCATCCCCGCTGCTAACAGATAACCGACCTTCGGTAACTGAATGACCCATTCCAGATTGCCTCGACTAGCACTGATGACGCCAGCATAGGCGGCGGCAGTCCAGTAAAGTAAAGAAACATCCGCCGGTGTGAACTCTAGGGCTAGGGAAGTATCTGCCAACCAGGAAGAGTATTGGGGATGTTTTGTCGTCAAGGCCCGTTCACCAAATTCAATCGCCTGGCGGAAAATATCCTGGGCTTCCCGATAGATCGCTCTGCCCGCCCCATAGTCATCCAGAATAAGACGGTCGGCCTTTTCCATCAGGAATCCGTAACCATATTTAACCAGATCCTGACAGGATTTCTCAAGAAGCTGGACATCGTCAGGATGTTTTTGGATTTGTTTTAAACGGTGTTCAACCCGTTTTTTTAGAATTTTTTCCACCACCTCCGGGCGGTGTTGCAGTACCAAAGCTGGGCTACAGCCGGAAATCAGGAGCGTCAGTGAAAGAATAAGAACGACATAAAAAAGGTGTTTATTGGTCCCCGTGACCGTGTTTTTAGTTCTGGAAATCACGGTAGAGAGGAAACGCCTGGACTAATTCCTTAACTTGCGATTTTACGTTTTTAAGTATGGTTTCGTCCTCCGGCGCAGCAAGGACCCGGTCAATCAGTTGAATAATCAAGCGCATTTCATCCGTCTTCATTCCCCGGGTGGTCATGGCTGGTGTTCCGATCCGAATTCCACTGGTAATAAAGGGGCTGCGTTGATCAAAGGGGACCATATTTTTATTCACGGTGATTCCTGCCTTCTCCAGAGCTTTCTCTGCTGCTTTCCCTGTGATCCCTTTATTGGTAAGGTCGATCAGGATTACATGGGTATCGGTTCCACCGGAGACCAGGGAGTAATCACGGGATGACAACTCGGATGCCATGGCTTTGGCGTTATCAATAATCTGTTGACAGTACTTTTTAAACTCCGGTTGGAGCGCTTCTCCAAAGGCAACCGCCTTAGCGGCGATGATGTGCATTAGAGGTCCCCCTTGAATCCCGGGCATTACCATGGAATTCAACAGTTCAGACAGGTTCTTCACCCGACCCGATTTGGGAGCCACAATACCCCAGGGGTTTTCGCGATCTTTCCCCATGAGAATCATGCCGCCTCTGGGACCCCGCAATGTTTTATGGGTTGTAGTAGTAACCACATCGCAATAAGGCATTGGCGAGGGATGAAGGCCGGTTGCCACTAATCCGGCGGGGTGGGCAATATCAGCCAAGAGAAACGCCCCCACTTCATCGGCTACCTGCCGGAACTCTTCAAATTCAATAAATCGCGGGTAGGCACTGCCCCCGCAAATAATTAAACGTGGTTTGTGCTCACGGGCAAGGTGCAGAATTTCACTGAAATCAACCCGGCCCGTATCCCGATTGACCTGATAGGAAACCACCTTAAAAAGTTTACCGGAAAAATTAACCGGGCTTCCATGGGTCAGATGTCCGCCATGGGCCAGATCCAACCCCATAATCGTGTCACCCACATTGACAAAGGTTAGAAGAGCCGCCATATTTGCTTGGGAGCCGGAATGAGGCTGCACATTGGCATATTCGGCATTAAAAAGTTTTTTTGCCCGTTCCTGGGCCAGCACTTCCGCTTGATCCACGAATTCACAACCCCCGTAGTACCGTGCCCCGGGGTAACCCTCTGCATATTTGTTGGTCATAACGCCCCCAGCCATTTCGAGGACGGGATAGCTCACAAAATTCTCTGAGGCGATCAACTCCAGGGTCTGATCTTCCCGTTGGATCTCCCCTTTCAGGGAGGCGTAAAGTTCGGGGTCGGATTTTTTCAGGCGCGAAAAATAATCATGGGCAGCCACAACAATGGATTACCAACTGGGATCCTTCTCCAACCGCTCATTCACCCAGCCATAACAGGATCCCTCTGGTTTAACAAAGCCCTTGTTCTTTTTATCGGCGTCAATCATGAACCATTGAGCCTTTCCGAACAAAACTTCGTTTTCCTTAAGCCAGTTCATGGAAGACTGAAAACGGGTATACCCTTTTTCTTCCGCTTTTGAAAAAAGCTGGTAAGCCAGAGTAGCTACAATACGGTCGTCGATAGAGATGTCACCGGTTCGACAGGCTTGAAACGCCTTGTAATACACATTCCCTTTGGCGCCATAAGCTTCTCCATTATCGGAAATTGTCACAGCTTTATCAGCCCAGGTTAAGGCGGAGGGAAAATCCTGATTTTCTATGTAGACTTCAGAAATTTTAATGGTAACACGAAAATCGCGCGGATCTAATTTAAATACTTCCTGGTAAGCTTTAGCCGCATCCTCAAGACGATCGGCTTGGTCGTAGGCTGAGGCCAGTTTCCTGTAAGCAACTTTACTAGACGGGTCCAACTGTAACACCTGATTCAAGACATCAATGGCATCGGAAACCCGATCGGTAGTGAGAAGCCGGTCGGCATAATCTAAACCATAGGAAATGTTATCGGGGTTTTTCTCAAAACGTTCACCATAAACTTCAAGTGGGTCCCGGCCACTCAATTCATAAGCCCGGGCTAAATCCCCCTGCGCTGCTTCGTTGGAGGGATCCAGTTGTAACAACTCCTTTAATACCGCAATCTGGTCATCATAACGTTCTTGTTCGCCATACAGTTTTGCCAGTTCAGTTTTAATTTCAATATCTTCCGGAGCCAAGTAGGACAAACGATCGTACTCATTAATTTCTTCTTCGATTTTGCCCTGTTTTTTATAACTGTAAGCCAGCCGCTTCCGAAGATCCACATTATCCGGTAACACCTGGAGACCGCGCAACAGTACGTATTCAGAACTGTCATAACGCCCCATATATTCGAAGGCAATCGCATAATAAAGGTACACTTCTTCCGGATTTTCATAGTCGCATCCCAGTTCCACTAATTCGTTGTAGACCCTGACGGTGGATTCCCAATCCTTATTTTTATAATATTCTGCCGCACTGCTGAATAAACGGGGGCAGCGGACTTTCCGGATCGAATCCAACCGGGCTGCTGCTGCTTCATTCGATTCCTGATCAACGGTTTGCGGGGGAGCACACATGGTCAAGAACAGTGCTATTATTCCAAGGGCCATCAATTGTTGAGTTAATTTCACCTTTTTCATTTCCTCACTCTTCGTTTTGAAAACCATAGGTCACCTAAACTTATTTCAACTGCGAATTCTTGAATTGTTTCCTTGTGATTCGTAGTCAACGAACGAGACCCGAATTTGTAGGCCAGATCGATCTGGTTTCCGGCCGGGCCGAATTTAAATCCAATCCCAAGAGATAAACCAACTTCATTTAATTTTCTTCCACTTTGATTTAATTGGAAGGTGGAACGGTTAAAACCTGCTCTGTAAATCAGTTTTTGATACCATTCCTTTGGCCGGCGGGAAGGAAATTTTACCCCGCCTACCCCGAAACGATGGATTCCGTTAAAGGAATCCCGGAAGAGGGATAATTCTGCCCCGTTTAAGGACCGGTCCTTCCAGCGCTCAAATTCGACAGAGAGATGATAATTTTCTTTAAAAGATACACCCACCCCCAACCTCAAAGCCTGGGGGTCAAATACCGACTGAATGGCGGAAGTATCAATCGCCAGAGAATTAGGATAGTCCGCATTGTCATAATAATAATTCCCGTTCGTATCCTCGTACGGCTGGAAGGAACGGATATCAGCCCGCAAGGGTTTGATAGTTGATAAAATGGATGAATAAAGCCGAATCTCATAATTCGGGTCCGTCTTGAGGGTTGTATTTAAATATCCATTCAGGGTCATTCCATTGTAGATCAGGCGATAGAATTGACGGTATTCCACTTCATTAACCCTTAAACTATATTCATTCCGGGCAGAGCCGAATAAATAGTTAACCTTTAACCCGGCTTCCGAATTTTGCTCAAAGGGAAAACTGAATGCGAAGGAAAATGCAGATACGCCTCCTCCCGACCGGACCGATTTTTGACGTACCAAGGAATCAGGCCCAAAGAGCAAAAGTGTGGAATCCTCCTGGAGAAAGATTTGTTGATTCGTTACCGGCGCCAAGGACAGACCAAAGGCATATTTTTCTTTGATGGGAATGACAAACAGGGTACTGGAAAGACCGGTAGCCTGATTCAAGGTATTGGAGGGTGCTTCCCGAATATTCAGATTTCTGAAAGAGCTGTTAACAAAAGTAGATTTTAACCGGGGCCATGTTGCGGGATTATCCAGGGAAATACCCCGGCGGAAAGACGGGACCAGCCCGGTGACACTTACCCCATACGAAGAAACATGGCTCATGGACCGAGGCAATCCAACGCCATAAGAATGATAAACGGATTGCCCGAACACGGAGCCAAATAAAAACAGATAAAAGAATCTACGGTACCACATATTGAATCCTCAGGAAAGGCGCCAGGGAATCACTATCCATACCATACAAGTAAATCGTTTGAAAGGGATCATTATAGGAAGAGGCGTAAAGCTTAAGCCCATAATTCTGGGTTTTTCCGTTTGTGACCGCCATAACAAAATCGCGGGTCTCAACGTCAAATCGAAAATTATTACGGCTTGTAGATTGGAAATACCCCAGGTTCAGTGAAAAGGGATCGTCTTCATACGTCTGAAATCCGTTAAAAATGCCCGCGACGGAAATCGGGTAGGAAACCACTATGGCCCGGGAAAGGGAATCTTCAGTTGAATATAATATCAGATCTGCCGTTTTAATAACCGCTTTTGGTGGCAGTTCAAAACTGCTGAAATCTGTGAAAACCAGTACCTTTAATCCTTTTGCCTGACTGACGGCGATCTCGGTCGTATCCCGTTCCGATAAAGGAGCTGGAATAGTCACGGTAAGATCCTGAGCCGTATGGAAAACCAGAGACAGGGTATCCACCCGGGAAGAGTCCACAGAGAAACGACGGTAATAAACTGTCATAAGCGCTTCCTTACCCACGCTGTTCTCCCGGCTGTAAAATGAATACAGGGTATTTAACTCCTCCACCGGTTCGATTAAAAAAGATCGATTATGAGTGGTTCTAGTCGTATCAATAAAATGGTCCACCACTTCATTCCCAAAGAAAAATTTTAACCGGTAGTTTGTGTTCACCGTATCGGTCGTATCCACCTCCAAAGGGGCCGTGCTGATCACTCCCGATGCCATTTCGGGGTTGAAATTATGATACTGGGTATTTAATTCACTGAAAAGCGAATCGGGTCCATCAGGGAAATACCGTAACTGAAATGCCACGGAATCGGCCCCCGTTCCTGAAACAGCGTTCAGTACCAGGGTTACACTGTCCACCGCAATTAAGGAATCGTTGAGAATGGACATATTTACCACATTATATTGGTCGTACTGTTTTATGCTGACTAAGCCGTAGGGATGAACATAACCGTCCTTTTTCCCAAAATAGAGAAAGTCCGCTTTCCCCATTTCAGGGGGACTTTGATAAGTGACCATCTCCGTCACGGGGAAGGATATGGTATCCAGGTCCATGGGGGTACTGGAAAGATCGAGCGGAACCGCATTTTCTTCACATCCTGCGAAAAACAGAAAAAGCGAAAAACCCAGTCCGAACCCGATGAGTTTAGAACGGTAATGCATAAGGTGATGGATTATCTACTATAGATCAGTCGTAAAGTTTCACCAATTCATCATTTAATGCATTGGTGACTGCCCCGAAATCAGGAGATTCGTCATCGGATAAATCGATAGAGATTAATTTTTTCTTCTCCGCTTTCACCCCGGTAAGTTTGAGGAGTTGGTCCGAAACGCGATTGGAAGGTGTATTTAAAGCAATAATCAGGTCCGCAAAAGGAGCCGCTGCTTCGAATCCATTCACCGTATCTCCCTTTATTTTGGACGGAAGGGTGATCCCCGCTTTTTTGTAAGCGTCCCGGTGAAAATTCGCATAGTCATCCACTGAGTGGACCAGCAACACTGTTTTAATATCACCGTAAAATTCTTCCTTTTCGTACAACTGTTTGTAAATCCCCGGTACAAAAGTACTTTGCCAGCTGTTACAGAGGATAATATCCGGTTTCCAGAATAAATGGGGTAAAGTGGCAATAGCTGCTTTACTAAAGAAGGCATAGCGTTCATCGTTATCGCTGAGCACCCGGCCGTTCTTTGCTTTGTAGAGCAAATTGGTCAAAGGTTTGAACCAGTTCTGATCTTCAAGGAAATAAACCTGCACCCTGGTTTTGGGGATGAAGGCACTTTTGGCGGATGAAACCACTTCAGCGCCATCAAATTCAAAAGGGATTTCCCGAAGACGGATGACTTCCCGCAAGATATACTTCCGCTCACTGACGAAGCCGTATTTGGGAATCATGGTTCTAATATCGTGCCCAAGGGTTTGAAGAGCTAGAGGAACTTTGACAGAAAAATCCCCCAATAGCGAAGTATGAGCAAAAGGAGTGATTTCAGTTGTAAGGTAAAATAATTTTAATGACATAGGTAACGGTTATTCGTTATTTAATTGGTTGAGGGCTTCTTTGGCTTTTTCATAAAATTCACTGCCGGGGAAATAGTCAATCAGACGCTGGTATTCCTCCTTGGCTTTTTCGATATTGCCCATACTCAGATAGGAGTGACCCAGCTTCAGTTGGGCATCGTCATCTTTATCGGTTCCCGGGAAAGTGAAAACTTTTTCAAACTCAATGATGGCCCGTTTATAGTTTTTCTGGGAGTAATAACATTCTGCCAGCCAGTACTGGCTGTTGTCTGCCAGTTCGTTGGTCGGATCCCCGATTACCAAACTTGAAAAACCAATGATGGCATCATCGTATTTCCCATTCTGGTAGTTGCTTAAGGCTTCAATATATTTCTTCTTGTAATCGGTGGGGCTGATTTTCGCGGCAGTGGGACCCATTTTATTGGTTTTAAGATCGTACATTTCACTGAAACTGTTGGTCAAGGTCACGATTTTATTTTCAATCATCACCAATTTCGACAGGATTTCAAAATTAACGCTGTCGGTGTAAATAACCTTATCCTCCAGCATACGCATTTTATTCTGGATCATGTTAATCCGGTTGATCAACAGGATCGCCACCGAATCCGTTTGCTGCTTGGCTTTTAAATTGGCCTGGAGTGCATTTTTCAAATCCGGCAGTAAAATTTTGATTTGGGTTTCCAGCGAATCAACACGAACTTTTTCACGGTCAATTTTTGCATTTAACCGTTTCAATTCCCGGGCAGAATCGGTCTGACCCCATGCCAGGCTGAATAGAAAAATTCCTGCGAACAGGATTACGATGGAAATGGGTGATTGGTTTTTCATATGTTTAACCTCGGAATAACAGGCAAAATATTGCCTGCGAATTTACCTCCGGTTCTAAGGAACTTCAATTCTTTTGAATTATTTCTATTCTCGATAATTCCCTCACTTTTTAGCCCCGAGGTTCATACAGAGTCCCACCATAATATAACTCGTTACCAGAAATGATCCGCCGTAGGAGATAAAGGGCAGGGGCAACCCTTTCACCGGAATCATGCCGGTGGTCATGGCGCAGTTGACAAAGACATGCATTAAAAAGATGGAGGCGATTCCGATAAAAACCAAACCTGAAAAACGCTCTTTGGAATCAAATGCCAGTTTAATAATCTTCCAAATCAGGAAAATAAATAATATCAACATGGCCAGCACCGTAATAAACCCCAGCTCCTCCCCAATTACGCTGACAATGAAATCCGACTCCTGCACCGGTAAAAATTTCAGATGCGTCTGGGTACCCTGACCCCATCCTCGTCCCAGGAGACCACCGGACCCCAAGGCAGTTTTACTCTGAATTATCTGATAGGCGGCACCAAGAGGGTCCAGATCCGGGTTAAAAAATGTCAATACCCGTTTCTGCTGGTAGGGTTTTAACAGGTTCCAAATGACGGGCGTTAATAGTCCCAGAAATATGTTGCCGAAATAAATGCTGACGCCCTGCCATAGTTTTGGTCGTGAAAGTACCATGATGATACCCATCAATAAAGCCCAGATAGCAAAGGAAATAACATTGAAGGCAGCCAGAATGCTGACAATCGGAGCCAGGATGAGAAACAGATGATAGGGTCGGGAGCCGGCCCAGAAAAGTACGGGGATTACAGGGATAATCATGACCGCAGCGGTGCCAAGATCCGGTTGTTTCAAGACAATGACAGCCGGAATTAAAACAATAAAAAATGGAATAATATTGGCTAAAAAATGGTTCTGCTGCAGTTTATGATCCGATAGATAACGAGCGAGGGTAATGACGACGACGATTTTAGCCAATTCGGAGGGTTGAAAACCGAAGGGAAGTCCGAATTGAATCCAGCGATAGGTTCCTGCTACCCGGTGCCCTAAAAATGGCAGGATCACCGCAACTAATGCAAAGCCGTAGAACAGGTAGGTGTATTTATGAATTACCCGTTCAGGTATTAAAAAGGCTATCAGGAAAAAAAGCAGTGCGGGTCCGAGAAAAGCGACTTGTTTTAAAAAAGTATTGGAGCCCATTCCACTTTGAAGATTGGAAATACTCAGAAGTGTTATCAGCCCCAAGCCGGTCAAAGCCAGAGCAATGAATAAAAGACTTGCGGGAGCTTCAGTAAATTTATTCTTCAGCAATTTTACCATGTTTGCGCGGCCATGGTTTCAGGTTCAGGTCTAAAAAATTGTTTAAACACCTTTTGTGCAATGGGAGCTGCCACCACGCCTCCATGGCCTCCATTCTCGATTAAGAGCACCACGGAAACGATATCTGCCCCCTGCTTCCCGTAGCCGACAAACCAGGCATGGGGTTCCCCATGGGGGTTTTCAGCCGTACCCGTTTTCCCAGCAATTTCCACGCCGGCCAGATGAGGATCGGCTGCACGGCCGGTTCCTCTTGGATCGTTTATCACCTCCTCCATATATCGTTCCAGGCGCTGCCAGGTCCTTTTCTTCAAAAGAGGTGCAGTGTAAAAGGGATAAATCTCAGAAACCGATTTTGTCAGGTGGAGGTAAGGGGCATGACCTTTTGTCGCCAACTGATTGATGTAAACCATCATTTGTAATGGAGTTACTAATACCTCCCCCTGCCCCACTGCAATGTTTAACAAATTTCCTTTCGCCCAACCCCATTTTCCGTAGAGATAATTCATATAATTTCTGTCCGGAATCTGTCCGACGGATTCAGAGGGTAAATCAATATGGGTTCTGGAACCAAATCCGAAAGAGCGGGCTACAGAAGCCAGGGTATTAATTCCCAACTGTTGGACTGCTTTATAAAAAAAGACATTACAGGACTGGACAATCGCCTGTTCCAAATCCACCTCTCCATGGCCTGCGGGATTCCAGCAGCCAAACGTCCGGTCTCCCAACGTGTAGGAACCGGTACAGTTCACCGTATAATTGGATGAAGCCAGTCCCTGTTCCATCAAAGCGGCTGCCACTACCATTTTAAAAGTGGAACCGGGCGGGTAGGTCCCGTTAGTAATCCGGTTCAAAAGGGGACGATCCGGGTCCTTTAAAATGGCATTCCAATCCTCTTCCGCTACCAAGCCCCGGAATAAATCGGGGGGATAGTCGGGAGAACTGGCAAAGGCCAGAATTTCCCCCGTCACTGGATTGGAAACGATGGCGGCGCCACGATATTCTTTGAATTCGTGCTCCAATAAACTTTGAAGATTAATATCCAGCGTGGTCTGGAGGTTTTTTCCCGGTTCCGGCAATATTCTTCCCTGACTTGGAACTAAACCGGCCTCCCGTCCCAAGGCGTCCACCTGATAATAATTTACTCCTTTGGTCCCTCTAAGTACCGATTCATACTGCTTTTCCAGTCCATTCCATCCAATGAGATCGCCGATTTCATACGAACCGGTTCCGTCCAGTTTTTTTAATGTCCTGGAATCAATCTCCCGTAAAAAACCTAAAACATGCGCCGCACGGACCCGGCGGTTATAAATCCGTTCCGGGAATTGTTTATAAACAACCCCGTCCAGTTTATTTTTAGCCTCTTCAATCCTGCTCAATTGTTTAAACGTCAAATCTTTTGCCAACTGGGTTGGTACAAACCGGTTTTGATAATAATTATGATAATTTTTATAAAGAATCGAGGTGTCGATCCCCGTTACCCGGCTTATAAGCGAAAATTTCTGATTAATTGACTTCATTTCGGACGCAATGCCGTAGAGAATATAAGTGGGATAGTTATCCACGAGGATCTCCCCGCTCCGGTCAAGAATCAGCCCCCTGGGCGCTGGGATGGTTACAGCCCGAATCCGATTAATATCGGCTTTCAGAGAAAAATCTCGGTGAAGATAAACCTGGAGATAATAAAATCGCCCTGCCAAAAGGATCATCACAAGGAAGAGAACCCCGTTGGCAACCCAGTAACGAGCCCGCGGTACCAGGTTTTCAACCCGCAGCACGAGAAGCTTCCTTCAAAGGATAAAAATAATTCAACACCAAGATGAAAATGAAGGAATAGGCAAAGGATAAAAACCACTTCGACAGGAATAAACCGGGGTCAGTGGTGAAAACCATTTGAAACCGCACATAGGTGTAGATAAAAAAATGGAATGCGATAATTCCAATCCAGGATAGATGAAATACATAGGGAACGTAGCGTTCATACTTCCCTTTTAGAAAACCGCCGAGATACCCGGTGGTGGAACAGGTTAATGCACTCAGCCCGAAATAGGAACCCACACCGGCCATATCCACTAGAAAACCAAGGACAAATCCCAAAACCACTGCCGGAAGGCGACCATATTCCAGACTGATATAAAACACCAGAATAACAATAAAATCAGGCCGGATCATTTTCACCGTCATGAAACTGGTGAGAAAGAATTGCACCAAGAAGACGAAGAGAGCGAGCAATAGAATCCTATTCCATTTCATCTTGGCTCCCCAGAATGATGAACACATTTAACAAGGAGTTAAGATCCGGTTTTATTTTGACCAACGCCGTTTTCTGCAGTTGACCCCGTTCATCGGCAATAGCAATAATTTTCCCTACATCCAGGTTGGGGGGATAAATCTGACTGAAACCGGACGTTACGACCTGATCGCCAATATGAATCCGAGCGTTTTTCTGGATTTCCCGGATTTCACAGATATTATCCTGTTTCCAGATAAGAATCCCTACTGAATTGGAGGGAAGAATTCGCACGGAGAGGCGGAAATTCAAATCACTGAGTAACTGGACAATGGCCGTTTTATCGCCCACTACAACGGTTTTCCCTACCACACCGTCCGGCGTAATAACGGGCAGGTCGGTCTGAATACCATCGTTATCCCCCACGTTCAGCGTAATGGAAGTCATATTGGAAGCGATACCCCCATTAATCACTCTAGCCGGGAGCAGTGAAAGGGAACTTTCATTTTTAAAACCAAGCAATTTTCGCAACTGACGGTTTTCTTCCAGGGCGTGGAACATGGCTTGGTTCTGGAGGGAGAGCTGAATATTCTTTTCCCGAAGGCGCTGTGTTTCTTCCTCCAGGGTAATGAGGGTTTTTACCCACGTGATGGGGGTCGAGAGTCGTGCCAGTAAATCGCTGCTTTTCCCCCGGAGAATATAAATATCTGTCGCATCGTTTTTCAGGAGGACGGTTAGAGACACGGTGAAGGCGATCAGAAAGAGAAAATGGTCTTTATGCCGGAGAAGGGATAAATAGAGATTCCGCATCCCGTTCAAGGTTACATCAGGACCGATTCATATTTATTCACGTTTTCCAATACTTGACCCGTTCCTTTTACCACCGACAACAACGGATCTTCTGCTACATTAACGGGGACATTGGTCCGTTCCCGAATAATTTGATCTATCCCCTTCAATAAACTGCCACCGCCGGTCATAATAATACCCCGGTCCAGGATATCCGCCGATAATTCCGGCGGTGTCTGTTCCAGGGCGCGCTTGACTGCTTCTATGATGGAATTAACAGGATCTTTTAATGCCTGCCGGATTTCATCCGATGACACTTCAATCGTCTTTGGAATCCCAGAAACCAAGTCCCGACCCTTGACGGCAATCATCTGGCTTTTCATTCGCATGGCGGAACCCACTCTTTTTTTAATATGTTCACCGGTGGTGAGCCCAATATCGAGCTTATGTTCGTTCCGAAACCACTGAACAATGGCTTCATCCATCTCGTCTCCCGCAATTCGAATGGTTTCTTTCGTCACCACCCCATTAAGGGCAATTACGGCGATTTCAGTGGTGCCGCCACCGATGTCCACAATAATATTTCCCACGGGTTGGCTGATATCAAGACCAATACCGATGGCTGCTGCCACCGGTTCTTCAATTAAATAAACTTCCCTGGCATTGGCCCGCTCCCCAGAATCCTTAACGGCTCTCCGTTCCACCTCCGTTACGCCGGAAGGAACACAAATTACCATTCGGGGCCGGGCAAGCCGATTCATATTAATTTTTCGGATAAAACCCTGTAGCATACCGTCCGTCATGTTGAAATCGGCGATTACTCCATCCTGCAAGGGGCGAATGGTTTCTATCTCCCGGTGCGTACGTCCCAGCATTGCCTTGGCCTCGAATCCGACCGCAATCAATTTGCCGTCATGAACAGAACGGGCCACAATGGAGGGTTCATTAATTAAAACACCTTTCCCCTTGATCCATATCAGAGTATTAGCGGTTCCCAGATCAATGGCAATATCGCCAGAAATCCAGGATAAAGGTTTGGCTATTTGGTTAAAAATGCCCATCAAAATCTATGTTTTGGGGATTATTCCTCGGATTTTCGGCTTAAAATCTAACTTTAGGAAGGGGAAGTTTGCATTAACTATTAACCTCAGGAGAGACCCGGGTTTGTTTTTCAGTCACGGCAGTGCAAAAAACGCTATGATCCTCCCTAAGGACTACCCTTTCGGGTTGCTTCCGGGAACACTGCCAGGCATCCTGTCGCTGGGGGCTATTCCATTTTGAACAACGGTATTGGTATTCACACCCCATCCTGCCCGTTGCCGGTTCTGTTTCTTCCGTTGTTGAAGCCATGTCCGAAAAATTTTCTTTCTGGACTGCAGCCAGGAGATCCATTGTATACGGATGGCAGGGAGCGGAAAAGACATTTTCCTCAGATCCCTGTTCCATGATCCGCCCGCGGTACATGATCACCACATAATCGCAAAAAACCTCCACCAGATTCAAATCGTGCGTTGTAAACAGGATCGTCAGCCCTCTGGAAGTTCGGAGATCCAACAACAGGTTGATAATTTTAGCCTGAAGAGACACGTCCAACGACGACACGATTTCATCGCAGATTAATACTTTGGGATTTACCGCCAGTGCCCGGGCAATACAGGCCCGTTGACGTTGACCACCGGATAATTCATGGGGATACCGGTTGAAACTACTCCGTGGCAACTGCACCGCTTCCAGTAACTCCCTTGCCCTGGCTTGACCTGCTGAATTCAAAAGAACTTTTTCGATTTCCATCAATGCTTGACCGATAGTTTGACGCGGATTCAACGATCCAAAAGGATCTTGGAAAATGATCTGCATTTTTCTGCGAATATCAGAATCGTACCGGGGATCAAATAGAGTCCCCTCAAATTTAACGTCTCCTTCAATATCCGGAATTAATCCCACGAGAGCTCGTCCCAAACTGGATTTGCCACAGCCCGATTCGCCCACCAGACCAGTCACCGAGCCCTCTGGCAGATCTAACGTAAAATCCAGAACAGCCGGTAAACGACGTCCCCGGGAATATAAATTCACATGACCTGTGGGGTAATAAGCGGAAAACTGTCGAATGGATAATACTGGCTCAGATACGGAGACCAATTATGACAGGCCTTTCTCCCGTCCCTGTTTGCTAAGGGTATCTGCCCGGCGATTTTCCTCTCTCGGAACATGGGTCAATGACCAGGCCTCCAACTGATTCAACAACTTGTAAACCTGAGTATATAAAACTTTCATTCTTGGATTTCTGACCTTGTATTCCCCATTTATCTGCCGAACGATTAATTCGCTATCTGCATATATTTCTAAAGTTAACATATTTAGTTCGATAGCTGCTTTAAGTCCTTGAATGAGAGCCCTATATTCCGCCTCATTATTGGTCAGGTCGGGAACGTATTCCGAAAAAGAAAAAATTTCTTCGCCGTCACGAAAGAGAGCACCGCCAATTCCGGCCGTTTTACTGTGAAGGTCGGCGGCGCCATCTACATATAATTGAACTTTTGACGGGTCTGTCAATCTTCGATACAGATTGGTGAGAACTTTGTCATCCCCACGGGCGGCAATGGGCTCAAGTAATTGACTTAATGCCTTGACTTCGTCCGGTTTCAGTTTAATCATGGGTTTTAAGCTAAGGATTTCCCTGGATAAGGCTCAAGGATTCGGAAGAAATGGGTTGGACCCGGATTTTGCCGGACACTCTTCCCAGTAATAACACCAGTTACATAAGATCGTTTCTTTCGGAACGAATTCTTTCCCCGTCTGAACATGCTCCCGAATGTTGTCGATTCGTTTTTTGATTCTTTGGACCAGGGTCTCCAACTGGGTTCCGGTGCGGGTGGAGGTTACATCAGTATTATGCTGCAAATAGTGCCATACCAGTTTAACCTCTTTGACATCAGGATAGGTTTGAATCAGGGCCACATGGTACAGCGCCAACTGTTCATCTAAATCAGCATCGGTTTGACTCAGCAACCGTTTCCCCGTTTTATAGTCATGAATCTCATAAACGCCATCTTCTCTCCGATCCAGGCGATCAATAATCCCTTTCATTTTATACCGGCTTGAATCATCCAGATAAAAAATCAACTCTAATTCATTCGCTAAAACGGGCTGATCGAAAGGGGAAAACATACGGTAATACCCGGCAATACATTTGATTCCCAGTTGACGGTAATACGATATTTTTCCATTCTGATACACAATCGCCACTTCCGAATGCCAGTTGGAATCCCAGACTTGCTGATATTTTTCCATGAGCGTATCCAGAGAGGGAATCCGGTTTGCCAAAACTTCATTGTAGAGATATTCCAGCGTTTCATGGACCCGCTTGCCCATGAAGGCTTCAATACCTTCAGCCCGTTTTCTGATTTTGTCCAGATATCGCAGGCGAAACTGGAAGGGACACTTCTTGTATGTTTCGATACTGCTGTAGGAGAAACGTTCGATCGTATCCAAGGACTGAAACAGATTGAACTGGTCCTGGACCGCTTTTTTTGTTCCCGTTTTAATGGTGAGCCACCAATTCCGGCGCTAAAGAATCGGAAAGTTTGGAGCAAAGGTAGTCACCAATTTCCACCGTACCCATACTGCCGCCCATATCCCGGGTAGTCCACCCCGCTTCCACCGAATCGTTGACCGTTTTTCGTATCAACCTATACAACTGAGGATAGCCCAACCTGAGCAAGATTTCCGCCACCGATAGAATGGCTCCAATCGGATTTGCCGCATCCCGACCCACATAGCGACGGCTGGGCGGATGAAGGACATGCACCATCAATAATCCTTCCGATTGTTGATAAAGATCAAAACTAACGCCCAGTCCCCCTTCAATCACGGCACCTAACCGGGAAATAATCAAACCGTACGGTGGAATTGTTACCACCATGCCGATCTGGTCCGGATTACGGAGGAATTGGAAGAAAAAGCGGTCAATGGGTAAGGCATGAACCTGATAATCCTTCTCCGACAATTCCCGCAAGGATCGTACCCAGGGGCTTCCCCTTTCCAAGAGTTTTTCAGGGAGCGCCAGCATTACTTTATGATAGGCGCCACTCTCCAGTACTTTTTCAATTTCGGCAAACAGGGTCTCCATCCTGGAGCGCCTAAAAAAAGATGTCTGCACGTCCAGGATTTCCCCATTGGAATCAATCGAACCGAGGATTTCCTGCCGAATCAAAGGATCTTGAAATACGATCAGATTAATGGGCTGATCGTACTGAATCTGTTGAAGGGAATGGAGGGGGAAAACCTTGCGGGAATAAAGGGTGAAATTCAGTTCTTCACACAATTTTTTTAAAATGATCGATTCGGTGTATTCCGTAGCGGTGGAATGAATCGTAATGGGCCCCAGCCATAGGGCAAATGCATCCCGGGCCAATTTTTTTAATCCTGCCGGCAGGAGGAGTTCTGTTTCACGGAAATGATCCTCACTGATATCCAGCTCAATAAGTTGAATTTTCAGTCCTGTTCCAGACTCGATGCACTGAAATAATTTCTGAACCTCACCTGCCAGTTCCTTTCCGACCCCATCTCCAGCGGATAAAACTATTTTTACCAATTGCGCCCCTTATAAAACGGGGTAACCAGACGATAATCCCCAAAACCGTTTTCATCCACAAATTCAAAAGCACGGTTGATCCGGTAATAGTACCACCGCTCCGAACTGATACGGACGCTTACATTATTGTAGCGGTCAATATCATCCGGTTCACCGAAAAGAATATAAATCATCCCCATGTCCGTCTTCCACCCGGGGAGAAAGGATTCGAAATGCTCGTTTGAATACTGGACTCGGGAAAAATATTCCTCCATCAATTCATTTTTAGGGGTATTTGGCGTGGGGTCCCGTTTATCCCAGTATTCAAGGAACAGAGCCTCCCGTTCTTCATTTTTCGCCCTAGACAAGGTTTTCCACTCGTCATCATGCAGGATATATCGCATTTGCTCCACGGCCTCCGCAATATTCTGAATGGTACTGGGAATTCCTTTTTTCCCAATCGAAAGAACCAGGGATTTTTTATTCGACTTTTTCCCTTGCTTCAAAACAATCTCAATATCTTTCCGCAAACCCTTTTGAGTGACTTCTTCCGGGAGGCGTATCCGCTGCTCAAAGTGGGAGATCCCCGACTCCAGGGGATAGGTCTTTTCCCATAGTAATTTTTTACCGGTGTCTTTTACTCGAATCTTAAGAGAAAAGGTTCCAGGTTCCACCCGTCCGGATACAAACAGCCATAATTGCTGGGAGGCATCTTTCATCCGGTTTTTAAAGAGGGGAATTTCCCCTGGCTTAAGCCCCCAGTAACCATCAAGTTTATCGATGAAAAAAGGCGTAAAAAGGACCGGCGTTTTAACCAGATTCTGATAGTCCAGATCTTTCTCCCGGGTAGTGGAATGTTGTGTATCCTTGTCAAGGAGTTCTGAAATCAGCTTGTACTTTCCGGGTAAAACATGAAATTCATTAAAATAAACGGAATAGATCGTATTTGCGGTCGTTTCCAGATAATTTTCTGTCTTCAGCGTATTTTTCCATATCCGCCTTCCGACCTGGACCCCTTCCTCATTTTGAAGCGTAATGGAAGTCTCAAAATCAGCAATAAATTCTCCCGAATCTTTTACAAATTGAAGTGCCCGGTTTGGTACGGTCAGGTAGGTAAGAACCTTTACAGAATCATTTAAAGAATCGGGAAGGGTGACGGCAAGCAGGTCGACGCCCTGTTTATGCAGTTGTTTGTCCCGATCCCGGGTGTATTCCCGCTGCATTGCCAACAGCAGGCCGGAGCCAAGGAGCAATAAAATCAGGGGGCGTTTATTAAACCATTTCATATTAGTCCCTTTTCCAGGTAAACGAAATTAACCCTTCCGTCGTTCCCAACCATATTCTTCCACGAGAAATATACATGTCATTTATTTCACCAATAAACGGGTAATTGTAATTTTTTACGATCTGGCGTTTCAGATCGTACCGGAGCAATATCCCCTCCGCTGAAATAAAGAGGTCGGAGCCTTTCACGACCATAGCCCGAACAATCTTACCACCAAAAATAGCTGGATCCACCGCTTCTAACCACCGCCATGAGCGCAGGTTGAAACTGAAAATTCCGCCTGCCGAAGCGGCGTAAATTATACTGTCGGATTTTTCAAGGCTGGTGAAATCGGTAAAACTGACGGGAAGCGAGTCAGGGTTAACCTGGCCGAAATCCCGGTAATTGATCAATATTTTAGAGTCCGTGCTATAAATGAATAAACCGTTTTCGCTGGCAATCCACAACCGGTTCTGGTCCACCAGTAAATCGTAGATAAAACGGTTTGCAAAGGTCGTTTCAACCGCGTCAGGCTGATGGCGCTTTGTTTTCCGGTCAATCCGAAACAGCCCCTGGGAACTTCCAATCCAAACGTATTGATCCGTAACCGCCATGGAATAATAGGTCCCCTCCGGAAAACCCCGGTCGGATCCCAGGGTGCGCCAATAATCTTTTTTCTGATTGTATAACAGCAGTGTCCCCCGTCCCCCGAACCAGACTTCATTTTTCAACGGTAAGATTGAATAGATGGAAATGGGATCCATGTTAATTGTTTCCGAATATTCAAATCGATCATATATATCCCGCCGCGGATCCACATAGGAAATCCCTGTATTCTCCCTGCCGAACCTTCCCGCAAGCCAGAAGGAGCCATCCTTGCCAATAGCCTGAATATCGTTTCCACTTAGACCAAAAAACAGGGGTGTCAGTGTTTTCATGGAGCGATCTCCGTAGAACAAGGTACCATCGGAAGTTCCAATCCACACATCTCCATAGAAATCTCTGAAGAGCGTGGTAACAGAAACCGATTTCCCCTGGGGGCTTATCAGCGTATTGCCCTGTTGAATCCAGCCGTTAAGGGGGACATAATTTGCCACCAGATCGGCCGGATTCTGGGAAAATTCCAGAATACCGGAACTCCATACAATTTTTTTCTCATCCGGCACCGGCATCATGGATACTACAATCCCGGTGGAACGATCGCATTTATAATACATACCGGGAGTCATGAGCCAGAGGTAGTCTTTTGAATTTCCAATCCGGTCAATGAGCGTGTGGGAAGCGATTCCCATTTGATCTCTGGAAATAAAATGCCAGTCCCCTTCCCGGGTATAGCTGTAATTCAAACCCTGTCTGGTTGCCACCCACAAGGTACCAAACGCCACGTGCAGAGCCGTAATTGTATTACTTTTCAATCCCTGGGCTTCCGTGATAGGTTCATCAAACCGATGTCCGAATAATAAATAACGACCGACGCCTCCATCCTGGGTCCCAAAATAAAGATAACGATTATCGGAAGTGAGGGAGTTAATGGCACCGGTACTCCGGTACTGAACCCAGTCGAAAGGATTAAATCGGTTCTCCGGCTGAGCCAAGACCTGGGATAAATTTAGACATACGAGCCACTTTAAGACCGTTGACGAACGTAATTGAAGCCTGCGACCGGAACTCCAGCAGGACGATAGTAAAAAGTGAGACAGAAATTACTTTCCGTAATGATGGTTAATCATTTCTGCCAGCATCTCAAGATTGATGGGAACTACGCCCACTTCTTCACAAACCCGACCGGCAGCATAATTCGCCAGTGTAGCCGCTTCCTGGGGAGAGGCACCGGAGAGATCGGCCAGAACGAAAGTGGAAATCACTGTATCTCCGGCACCAGAGACATCGTGCACATTCCGGGCGCGGGTGGGAATGTGATGATGCCCATCCCTCATAAACAGAGACAAGCCCTCTTCTCCGCGGGTGATTAATACCAGTTCCGCCTCGATTTCCCTTCTTAACGCCATTCCCGATTCCAGTAAATCATCGCTTACCGTGTAGGCAGTACAAAACTCATTAAGATTGGGTTTGAATAAACGGATTTTTTTATAGACCGTGAAATTTTCCTTTTTAGGATCAACATAAACAGGAATACCAGCTTTTCGGGCCGTTTCGATCAAGACGGGAATCGATTGTTTGTTCAAAACACCTTTGTTGTAATCCTGAAGAATGACGCCGTTAACCGAATCCAGTAAATTTGAAAAGGAATCCAGTAACTGATCCTGGATTTCATGCGAAGGCAGATCTGTCTCCTCCCTATCCGCCCGTACGACCTGTTGCCCGTGGGCAATAATTCTGGATTTCACTGTAGTCGGTCGCCGTTTATCCGTAATCACACCTTTGCAACCGATATTTCGATCCTGAAGCATGGTCTGTAAAATACTGCCTTCCACATCCTTTCCGGTAAGACCCACCACCTCCACGTGCGCCCCCAGGGAAGCCAGATTCCAGGCCACGTTAGCCGCCCCACCTGGATTATGCTGAATACGATCCACCCGGACAACGGGTACCGGTGCTTCCGGCGAAATCCGCTCAGCCCGGCCCCAGAAATAAGTGTCCAGCATTAAATCGCCGAATACAATAATCTTTTTTCTGGAAAAATCTCTGGATATTTCGTAATAACGGTCAGGTTTCATAGGGATTCAGGCTTTCAATAATTTCGTTAAATGAAGTTCCACACTTTCAGCCAGACTATCAAGATGATACCCGCCTTCCAGCACGGAAAGAAGACGTCCTTCGCAGGACTCCCGTGCCACGGACACTAACAAACGGGTCATCCTTTGAAAGCCGGAGCTGGACAGGTTCATCCCCCCAATGGGGTCCTTTTCATGGGCGTCAAACCCGGCGGATAACAATAAAAAGTCAGGACAGTAGTCCAGGATGGCATCGGCAATCTGGGTTTCCATGAGTGTGAGGTACACTTGATCATCACTTCCTGCGGGTAAGGGGAAATTTAGGGTAAAACCGTTTCCTTTTCGTATGCCACATTCCTCTTTTAACCCGGTACCGGGATAGAAGGGATGTTGATGCAGACTCAGATAATAAACTGTCTCCTCTGTTTCAAAAATATGTTGTGTTCCATTTCCGTGGTGAACATCAAAATCGATAATCATAATCCGGTTCACCGAATAATATTTCTGAAGGTACCGGGCTGCCACCGCCACATTGTTAAACAGGCAGAAGCCCATTGCATGGTCTCTTTCGGCGTGGTGCCCCGGAGGGCGTAGCAATACCATCCCATTCTTGACAGTCCCCCCCATGATAAGGTCGATCCCGGTAGTAACCCCTGAAAGAGCCAGCAACGCTACAGCATACGACCGGGCCCCAATGGGATTATCAGTTGTATCCACGACCGGGTCCCCCCGGAGCACGGCCTCCCGCACGCGATCAATATATTCCGGATCATGGACCAGTTCTGCCAGACTGGAAGCGGTCCGCCCCGGTTCCACCACCGTTAGTTGGGGCAATATTGAGGTTTCCAATCGTTTTAAAACGGCAGTCAGTCGATCTGACGTTTCGGGGAAACCGGGACCCGTATCATGGTCCAAGTAACGGGAAGAATAGATCAGACCTGTGGCCACTAGGAGCGACGGGAATGGCGGCTGTAACCCCGTTTTCCCGCTCCGGAACGGATCTTGGAAATATGCCCATTATCCAGGTAAATCATTACCGAAGCGAATTGTTTAATATGGGTATCCGTGGGCGAGGCTAAAATGATGGTAGTCCCCAGTTCCCGGTTCATATGAAGCAACCGATTCCTGAAAACCTTCTCCAGGTCAGGATCAAACAAGGTCCCGTAATCATCCAATAACAATACTCGGGGATCACTTTCAGTGGCAATAACCATATTCAACCACGCCAGTTCCCCGGGAGATAGACTGGAAACCGGTCTATCCCAGAGCATCTTCCAGTTGCTACTCTGGAAATAGCGGGAAACAATAATTTTCTGCCGATCTTTATGAAAGGCGCTCACCACATTGGATACTTTATTTCCTTTGGGAATCCCATCCACGCTCGCCAGGAGAATATCCGGATCCGGTACGATTTTTCCCAGCCAGTTGGTTTTGAATTCTTCATCTTCAAAATGGACCGTTCCTTCCGTCGGTTTTTCCTGCCCGGCTAAGATGCGTAATAAAGTGGATTTCCCCGAACCGATGGGACCGGCGATACCGTAAATCGTCCCGCGATGAAATTGTAACCGACTTATATTTAATACCGTATGATTCCGGTAAACCATCTTCAGGTTTTGAATCTCAAAAATCAAGGTGGCTCTTTGGTTCATTCGTGACTCCTTTGTAAGAAATCAGCGAAGAATCAAAAGGTGGGGCTGGGATTTACGCCGCTTCAGACTCCAGGAAGCGTTCGGCATCAATGGCAGCCATACAGCCGGTCCCGGCTGCCGTAATGGCCTGACGGTAAACGTGGTCCTGAACATCGCCACAGGCAAATATGCCCGGTACACTGGTAACCGTACTGCCATTCTTGGTCAGAATATATCCTTTCGGGTCCATTTCCACTTGCTGGGCAAACAAAGCCGTATTCGGTTGGTGACCAATGGCCATAAAAACACCGTCACACGCCTCTTCCCGTGTTTCACCGGTCTGCGTGTCTTTCATGGTTACGCCGGTAACGCCACTTTCCTTGGTGCCGTGGATTTCCGTAATGACTGAATTCCAGGCGACCGAAATTTTCGGATTGGAAAGAGCCCGATCCTGCATGATTTTTGATGCACGCAATTCATCACGGCGATGCACTATCACCACTTCCGATGCGAATTTAGTCAAATAGGTTGCTTCTTCCATGGCGGAATCACCCCCACCGACAACCAGTACTTTCTTATCCTTGTAAAAAAATCCATCGCAAGTGGCACAGGCAGAAACTCCGTAACCCATCAGCTCTTGTTCCGATTTTAAACCCATCATTTTTGCTGAAGCCCCCGTTGCAATAATTACGGTTTCGGCCTGATAGGTTTCATCTCCCACCCACACTTTAAAAGGGCGCTTTGAGAAATCTACCTTGGATACATGTTTAAAAAGACATTCCGCACCAAAGCGTTTCGCCTGTTCCCGGATTAAATCCATTAATTCCGGCCCCATAATGCCCTTTGGAAAACCGGGGAAATTCTCAACCTCCGTCGTGATCGTTAGTTGACCACCCGGTTGAATCCCCTCAAAGACAACCGGTTTTAAATTCGCCCGCGCACTGTAAAGCGCCGCGGTTAAACCGGCTGGACCGGAACCAATAATAATTACCTTTTGATTCATGCTGTTTAATTAAAACGTGTCAAATAACCTTATCGAGTAGTTCGGTTATTCTTGCTTTGGGCACCGCTCCAACAATCTGATCTGAAATGGTACCCCCTTTGAATATTAATAAAGCGGGAATGCTCCGAATGCCGTATTTCATGGCAATGTTCTGATTATGATCCACATTAACCTTTCCCACTTTCACTTTGCCGGCATAATCCTCGGCGATTTCTGCCACCGTTGGACCGATCACTCGACAGGGACCGCACCATTCAGCCCAGAAATCCACTAAAACCGGCTTGTCGGCTTTTAATACCTCCGTCTCAAAATTGCTATCAGAAAATTCAAAAACAGATTCAGACATTTTCACTCCTTATCCTATGAAATATAGTCGTTAAATCTACCCGTTTTCATCCATTGGATAAACAGTTAAATCGATCGTTACAGAGAATATTACCGGTTCGACGCAGCCGGACCCTAAAATGACAGCTCCATTGCTTCCCCATCCACCCGGGAGGGAATCGACACACATAACAGTTTAGCCAGCGTGGGTGCAATATCAATGGAGGCATGCGGTTCATCAATCCGCTCCGGCGACCAATCCGGGGCAGAAAAGCACAGGGGAACATGGCTGTCATAGTTGTAGGGTGTTCCGTGTTTGCCACCTTGGGGCCATCGGAAAGTCCACCCTTCCTCCTCCAACAGCCAAAGATCCGCACTTTTTTCAGGGTGAATCATGTGCTGCATGCGGGTAAAAACAGGGTCCTTAAACTGACCCGTGAGCAATTCTTCCTTCGTCACCACTGCCCTTAGTCCTTCCACCCCCTTCAAATGAGATTGAATGATTTTCGTCAAAGCTTCCGACGGTATGCCAAGGGCTGAGAGACGATCATGGTTATAATACACAAATTTCAGAAACGGGGTTGCCAATGGTTCACCGAAAGTATCCTGAATTTCTTTCAACGCCGCTTCCATTTTTCCCCGAATTAAAGGTCGGTTTATGCGCCCCCCCTTCAGTCCCAGGTACTGACGATATTCGGGAATCATTCCAGCGCCGTGGTCAGCGGTAAGAACGTAGAGAGTTTTCCCGGATCCCACATAGGATTCCACAAACTGGATTAGATCCATGAGAGCCTGATCGGTTTTAAGCAGGTTATCCATCATCTCCTGGGAATAGGGTCCGGAGTTATGGCCAATTCGGTCATTTGCCGACAAACTAATGAACATCAGATCCGGAATACGATCCTTCCCCATCCGATTCGCCCGGATGCAGGTTTCTGCTAGCTCCAGGGTAATTCGATCTCCCCAGGGGGTGTTCCCCACCATATCGTAAACGGCTTCATCCGAAAGGGAAGAATCGAACTTAAAAGGCAGTACAGGGTCATAAACGCCGTTGTCAGAGAGATCAATTTCCCCTGGGAAGGAATCGGGGCGGGAAAACTGCAGATAGATATCCTCGTCTAAGGTACGGGCCCAAACCGAATCGCGGTAACTGGTTAAATTCATTTCCCGGTTGAATTTTTTCACCCACATTGGAAGATTTTCATGGTAATAATCGGAGGTGGTGAAGCCATCCTTGGGATCGAACCATAGGACCAGGTCCGGATGTTTTCCACCCAACATTACAGAAGCGCGGTCTTTGAGAGCCACCGAATAGACTTTGGCCTTTGGTTCCGCTGCTTTCAACCAATCCCCCAGAGCGGTAGCCGAAACGAAACGATAGGATTTCCCCGGTTCATTCCGGGTGACCAGTCGGGATAAACTGTCCTGGGCACAGTAAATGCTTTGTTTGGTTTTCCGGTCGTACCAGGAATTCCCAATAATTCCAACCGGGCCGGGATAGCGACCGGATACCAGGGTGAAATGTCCTGCTCCCGTGGTCGTGTACCCGTGTTCATGGTACAAATGGGTGTAGTCTTTTCCGTGTTCCCGTAACCAGTGATAACCTCCCGTAAACAGGGGTTCGTATTTACCAAGCAGGTCCGGGACCAGTTGATCTACGGAAATAAAAACAACCAGACGGGGTTTTCTGGGTTGAGAACTACAGGAAAAAAACAATAAAGCTACCACATACAGGCAAAAAAATCTTTTCATCAATGAACCTTTAAAAAGCGTCGTTTACCAACTTTGACAATTACTTCCTTTCCCGGTCTCAATTGAAAGGTCAGATCCTCAATAACATTTCCGTCTATCTTGACTGCCCGCTGCGCCATCAGGCGGCGACATTCACCTTTGCTCTTGGTCAAGCCTGCCTCGTAGATCACATCTACCAGTAACCGCGGAGTTTCGATGGTCCATTCTTCCATTTCTTCCGGAACATTCTTCTTCACAACAACACGGT
>CAZNUM010000024.1:0-29438 GCA_964576315.1 uncultured bacterium | reverse complement strand
ATCCTGGATATACAATACGGGATAACGCCGATTTGTGGCGGCGTAGGAAGGGGGAAGCCAAACAAGGAGGGTGCGCTCATTACCCAGTTCCGGGGAGAAAAAATGAGGATGAATATTGACCTTTCCCGTGACACCGGAAAGGGGTATAGGGGTCTGATCTTTCCAGAAGAGTATCCGGTGGTAGAGGGTAGTATCTGCTGTAAGACTAACGCGGTAGTTTGGAGGAATGGTCGTGTCAGGATTCAGAGCTTCCGTATTCCAGGTTCCCCGGGTGAATTTATATTCGATGGTGGTGGGCGCCGGGAAACGTAAAGTCAGGGAAAAGAGGGAATCTTTGAACGTTAACGAAGTGGCAGTGGGATCCCATTGACCAAGAAGTGGGTGATTCCCCGCTATGGTAACCCGGTCCGTACCGGGGGGAGCCTTTACCTGAAAAGTTACCTGAACGGACTGGGCTTCCAGAGCGACCGTCAGGAGGAGGAATATTGTGGCGGAAAAAAGGTGACGACTGGATCTGAACATGAATTATTTTAGCACGGGAAATGGATTCCCGACAGGGAAATAATGACCTATTTCCTTTCTGGATAAAAAAAGGGTCCAGTGTAATACCAGACCCTTTTCTTCTCGATAGTGTATCGTTCTTACACTATTTCAGTAAGGTCATTTTCTTTACCTGGTGGAAGTGATTTTCCGCTTTTAATTCGTAGAAATAGATACCGCTGGGTGCCAGTTTCCCGAATTTGTCTCTTCCGTTCCAGGTGGCTTCGTAGGATCCTGGAGCTGCAAACCCGTTGTGCACTTTTACCACTTCCTGCCCCGCTAGGTTGTACACCGTTAAGGTGACTTCCGAAGCGATTGGAATATTGAATTCAATCGTAGTGGTGGGGTTGAAGGGGTTCGGGTAGTTATCCGCCAGTTTAAATTGATCCGGTACACCACCCAGTTCTTCCACTGCCAGTGTTCCCGGAGCATGGAGATCATAGTTTCAGGCGCTGTAGCGGTTGGGGTTGATTGATCCAAACTGGGAGTTAACCGTGGGATTGGTGGGATCAATATTTTCAATGTGGTTCAATCCAAAACCGGATTCATTGTCTTCACCATAAATCCCGAATTTGAATTCCATCCCGATTTCAGTGCTGTTCTTCTGGTATTTGAACTGAACGGTGTAAATCGAGTCACCGGCGGTTTCGTCTCCATGGGTACCGTCGTCGTGCATCATTGCCAGCGTATCGCCTCTCAGACCGGCGCCCCAGGCACCGCGTACATTCCAGCCCCCGATGGCCGGTCCGTTCATCCAAACGCCCCAAGCAAAAACACTGTCTGCGTCTGAGGAATACAGCGTTCTACCGCCTTGGATCCCCACCAGGGAATCACCGGAGATTAACTGATAGTAAGCCGGTCTCAGATCGCAGGTCCAGGTTACTAATAGACTGTCACTGTCGGCTGCATTCGGGTCAATAATTGTTTTTTTCCTGTTTATGATGAGCCTGATGTTTAAGACTTGGCACAACGTTTTAGTTCTGGGAGTACTGCTTTTGATTTTTTCGGTGGTGCTGTACTTCTCCTGGTATCGTTACCTGCCCGTATCTGCCCTTTCAGAAAAATCCCCGCCGGAGTAAATTTGCGCTCTCATGCGCCTTTTATTAACCACCCTCCTGGCAATTCAACTGAGTCCTCTGTTCGGAGGGGGGTATGTGGTGGAATGGACACCGTTATTTCCCACGGAAGATCAGCCGATCACAATTACCTTTTTTGCCCAACGGGGGACGGGGGGTCTCGCTGGGTATACGGGGGATGTTTACGCCCATACAGGCGTGATTACCAACCTGAGTAGTCAACCAACAGATTGGCGTTATGTAAAGACAGCCTGGGGCCAGAATACGGACGATACCAAATTAACCCGGGTGGGTCAGGATACATTCCAGCTGCATATTGATAATATCCGGGCTTATTATGGGGTTCCAGCCGCCGAAAAGATCCTGAAATTGGCCTTTGTATTTCGCAGCGCCGATGCCCAAAAAGAAGGGAAAGCGGCTGGCGGTGCAGATATTTTTATTGATATTTACGAGTCCGGCGCCAATGTGTATGTGGTCGAACCGGCTGTTTCTCCCTTAAATCCGTTTATTACCTCCGTCGACACGACCGTTCTGGTAAAAGCAGTAGGAAACTCCATCGGCTCGACGGTTGTGAAAATGGAAATTCTGGTCAATGGCTCGGTGGTAAAGGAATCTTTTAGTGAAACCATCGAATTGGCGTTTGTCTTGACAGCCCCGGGGAGAACAAATGTGAATGTGGTGGTGGTGGACGGCAATGCCCGGACGGATACAGCTTCATTTTATTTTGTGTATAATGCCCCAATTCATGATGAACCGTTGCCCACGGGGATTATCGACGGAATTAATTACGGCAATGACCCCACGGAAGTTACACTATCCCTGTTTGCACCCTATAAACAATTTGTGTATGTCCTGGGGGATTTCAATAATTGGGAGGTGGATCCTGCCTATTATATGAACCGATATCAGGTTAATGATGACACGGTTCATTACTGGCTCACGATTACAGGGCTCGTGCCTGGACAGGAGTACGCTTTTCAATATTTCGTCGATGGAAAAATCCGGATAGCAGATCCTTACGCCGATAAAATTCTTGATCGCTGGAATGATCCTTATATCCCCGATGATGTTTACCCCAATTTAAAACCTTACCCGGTGGGTAAAACGGAGTTGCCCGTCTCCATCTTGCAAACTAATCAAGCACCCTATCAATGGAAAACACAAAACTTTAATCCACCAGCTAAAGATCGGTTAGTTATCTATGAATTGCTGGTCCGTGATTTTACGGAAAAACATGATTTCAAAACGCTGAGAGATACTTTGGATTATCTGGAGCGGTTGGGGATTAACGCCATCGAACTCATGCCCGTGAATGAATTTGAAGGGAATTCCAGCTGGGGATACAATCCTGACTTTTATTTTGCCCCAGATAAATATTATGGTCCGAAAAATGATTTAAAAGCCTTCATCGATGAAGCCCATCGGCGGGGTATTGCGGTGATCATGGATATTGTACTGAATCATGCCTACGGTCAGTCTCCCTTTGTTCGCCTTTACAACGATGGATTATTCGGTAAGCCGACTGCGGAGAACCCCTGGTTCAATCAGGATAACAATTTTGCCAACCCGGATGCCCGCTATGGATATGACTTTAATCACGAGAGTCCCGCCACCCAGGCGTTGGTGGATCGGATTACGTCTTACTGGTTGTCTGAATACCATTTTGACGGTTTTCGATTTGATTTTACTAAAGGGTTTACCAACAATTTCAAATCCATGGAAGATCCCTGGGGATCGGCCTACGATGCGGACCGGATCCGAATCCTAGAGCGGATCGCCGATGCCATCTGGACGAATTTCCCAGAGGCGTACGTTATTCTGGAACATTTTGCTGATAGCCAGGAGGAAAAAGAACTGGCTGACCACGGTATGTTATTGTGGGCCAATGCGAATTACAATTTCAACGAAGCCACCATGGGTTATACCGACCATTCCAATCTGGCCTGGACCTATTATAAAAACAATGGCTGGAATCAACCTGGAATGGTCACTTATATGGAAAGCCATGATGAAGAACGGCTTATGTATAAAAACCTGAAATACGGCGACAGCAACGGACCTTATGATGTAAAGAAATTGAATGTTGCTTTAGAGCGAATGAAACTGGCAGGAGCCTTTTTCTTCCTGATTCCGGGACCCAAAATGATTTGGCAGTTCGGGGAGTTGGGGTATGATTACTCGATTGATACTAATGGGCGCGTGGGCGAAAAACCGATTCGCTGGGATTACCTTAATGAGCCCGCCCGAAAAGAATTATATAATACCTGGTCAACACTGATACATTTAAGAAACACTTACCCTGTCTTCAATGCCACTGATTCTGAACTGGAAACTCGACTCGTTCCCGGTGTGAAATCGATTAAATATTCTCATCCTTCTATGGACGCCTACCTGGTAGGAAACTTCACGCTAAGCCCGAAGGAGGTAGAGTTGGCGCTGCCCTATGGTGGCACCTGGTATCACGTGTTTCGGAGCGACAGTGTCACCTTTGACACCACCCATCCGACGGTAGCCCTGAGACCGGGGACCTTCCTGCTGTTAACCAGCGAACCGGTTGCCTTTCCCTCGGAACAAACCACTTTGTTGGGACTCGCTTCTGAAAGCGCCTCCCCGAACGCATTTGTTCTGCTACCTAATTATCCCAATCCGTTCAACCCCCGAACCACGATCCGGTTTGTGGTGCCTGGTTTTTACCATCTTCAGCCCTTGACTATTTCTATCTATGATATTACCGGTCGTTTGGTTGACACAATTCAAAACGGCGTAAGTCAGCCCGGTCTTCATACGGTGACCTGGGAGGGACGTGACCTTCCCAGTGGTGTGTATTTCCTCCAACTTGAGGCAGGACCGGTAGTCAAGTCCAGAAAGATGCTTTTGCTCAAATAAATTACCCTTCTCCAGCCGGGAGTCTATTCAATGATTTATTGACCGTTTTTTTTGTAAGTTGCCCTTTGGGAGTGGCCTTGAAATGCATGAAATGAGTTTAGCAATGAATATTGTTGAAATTGCTTCAGAAGCCGCCCGGAAAGAGCAGGCAACTGCCATCGACCAGATCGAGTTGGAAGTGGGTCAATTAGCAGGGGTCATGATGGATTCCCTTACTTTCTGTTTTGAAGCAGCGGCTAAGAATACACCGGCAGAAGGTTCGCGGTTAAAAGTGATTTCTATCCCGGGAACAGGAGCCTGTTCTTCCTGTCAACAACATTTCCCCCTCGATTCCTTGTTCGCCCCCTGTCCCCACTGTGGTGTGCACGGGGTCAAGCTCCTGGCGGGAGACGAATTAAAGATTAAATCCATTACCATTACCGAAGGAGTCCACCATGTGTGAAACCTGTGGTTGCGGCGAATCGCCCGAGTCGGTAACGATTCGAAAACCTGGAGCAGAAAATCCGGAGCCTCCCCATCCCCATGATCACCCTCACCCTCATCATCATCACGGTGAGCCCGCCCGAAAAATCGCGGTGGAACAGGATATTTTATCGAAGAATAATCTAATAGCAGAACGCAACCGGGGGTGGTTGGAAGCGAAAAATATTCTGGCTCTAAATTTAATCAGTTCTCCCGGTGCCGGAAAAACCACCCTCCTGGAAAAAACAATAACCCAATTAAAAAACCGGATTCCAATCACGGTAATTGAGGGCGATCAACAAACTACCCGCGATGCCCAACGTATTGAAACGGCAGGCGCCCATTCCGTGCAGGTCAACACGGGAATGGGATGTCATTTAGATGCGGATATGATTCATCGGGCAATTCACCAGCTGGATCCGGAGCCGGATTCATTATTATTTATCGAAAATGTGGGTAATCTGGTGTGCCCCGCCCTGTTTGATTTAGGGGAGCGACAGAAAATCCTGGTAACCAGCGTTACGGAAGGGGAGGATAAACCCCTGAAATATGCTCCCATGTTTGCTGTATCGGACCTGTGCCTCATTAATAAAGTCGATTTATTGTCCTACGTGGATTTTGATACTGCCGTCTTTCGCCAGTATGCCACCCGTGTAAATCCAAAACTGGAATTTTTCGAACTCTCGGCTACAACCGGTGAAGGTTTGGAAGAATGGATACGATGGGTGCTTGATCGGACCGATTACCCCTGAATTCTGCCGGCTGAATGGAACGCTGGCAAATTAATATTAACGGCATTGTTCAGGGGGTTGGGTTTCGACCTTTTATTTACAATTTAGCCCGACAATATCAACTGGTTGGCTTTGTAGCCAACTCCTCCTCTGGCGTCGATATTGAAGTGGAAGGTCCCGCTGATCAACTGCAGGGATTCAGGAATTCCATTCAAAAAGAATGCCCTCCATTATCCCTGATTCAGGAGATTAAAACGGCTTCCCTCCCCCTGGCAGGGGAATCTGAATTCAGAATCATCGCCTCTCGAAGAGCAGTGGTGGCTGAAACCATGGTCTCCCCCGATGTGGCTGTTTGCTCCGCTTGTCTGAGAGAATTGTTTGATCCCGATGATCGGCGTTACCGCTATCCCTTTATTAATTGTACCAACTGCGGTCCGCGATACACGATTATTAAAGATATTCCCTACGATCGGCCGTTCACCTCCATGAAACCGTTTAAAATGTGCCCGCGCTGTCAGGCAGAATACGACGACCCGGAAAACCGCCGGTTTCATGCCCAACCCAACGCCTGTCCGGAATGTGGACCGTCCCTGTCACTTTGGGATTCCCAAGAAACCTTGATGCAAGGAGTAGATGAAATCCAAATGGTGGCGGAGCTCTTGAGCCAGGGATTCATTATCGCCCTAAAAGGGCTGGGAGGGTTTCATCTGGCGGTCGATGCCAGGAATGGAACGGCCGTCCGGACATTGCGAATGCGGAAACTACGGGAAGAGAAACCGCTAGCTATTATGGTCAAAGACACGGCCATGGCAAACGAATTATGCCAAATCCACGATCGGGAGCGGGCATTGCTCACTTCCTATCAAAGCCCAATCGTCCTGTTAAAGAAAAACCAAACCGACCTGGTGACAGACCTAGTAGCCCCCGGTAATGATCGACTGGGCGTCATGCTCCCTTACACTCCTTTACACCATTTACTGCTTCAGGAGGTCGACTTTCCTCTGGTCATGACCAGTGCCAATCTCAGTGAAGAACCAATTGTTATTGATAATCGGGAGGCATTCAGTCGGTTACAGGGGATCGCGGATTATTTTCTTTTGCACAATCGAGATATTTATCTTCGTACCGACGATTCCGTGGTCGTGGTTTTAAATGACCAACCTCGACTGATACGCCGGAGCCGGGGGTACGTACCAAGACCGGTTTTTGTTCATTCCCAAGGGCCTCCCGTACTGGCTGTGGGGGGAGAACTGAAAAATACCGTGTGCCTGCTGAAACAAAATCAGGCAATTGTCAGTCAACATGTGGGCGATCTGGCTAATCTGCGTGCCTATGATTTTTTTACTCAAACGATCCAGCATTTAAGGAAACTATTCCAGGTCGATCCTGAATTAATCGTCCATGATTTGCATCCTAATTATCTATCTACCAAGTGGGCCAGGGAGCAACCGGAGAAAAAACGGCTAGAGGTTCAGCACCACCACGCCCACCTGGCTTCCGTCATGGCAGAAAACCACGTGGATCAACCGGTGATTGGAATTATCATGGATGGTACGGGTTATGGAACGGACGGCACCATCTGGGGGGGAGAATTTTTAATTGGGGATTGCCGTGAATATGAGCGCTTTGCCCACTTTGAAACGATGCCTCTTCCCGGGGGGGACGCTGCCATTAAAGAACCATGGCGCATCGCGGTTAGTTACCTTTATGAAACCTTTCATCAGGTTCCAGAACTGGAATGTTTTGCAGGCCGGCCGGTGGGTCCGATCCTTGAAATGTTGGACAAAAATCTGAATTGCCCCCGAACTAGCAGTTGCGGCCGCCTTTTCGACGCCGTGGCGGTCTTGGGTGGCTGTTCGCCGGTGATTCGTTACGAAGCACAGGCGGCTATTGAATGGATGCAGCAGGTCAAAAACCTGAATGTTCGTCCACTGGATTATCAACTGGAGTATAGGGATCAAAATTGGATTCTCCTGATTCAACCGCTTCTCCGGTCAGTAATGAGGGCCATAAAAAATGGGGAGCCAACACACCGGATCAGCAGTCGTTTTCATCGTACATTAATTGAACTATTTTTGGAAGTTGTTCGTTTGGCAAATAAGGAAACGGGGATAAATTCCATCGTGGTAAGCGGAGGTGTATTTCAGAACCAGATTTTGTTTGAAGGTTTGATTACCCGATTAACTGCTGCCGGGTATCAGGTATACTCTCACCGTCACGTACCCACTAATGATGGAGGTATTTCGCTGGGACAGGCTGTGATTGGTCGTCAGTATTTATTGGATCAGGGATAAGGAGGGAATATGTGTTTAGGAATTCCCGGGAAAGTGATTTCGATTTATGAGGATCACGGTCTCCAAATGGGGGATATTGATTACGGGGGTACGGTGAGCAAGGCATGTCTGGAATACGTCCCGGATATAAAAGTTGGTCAGTATACTATTGTGCATGCCGGATTTGGTATTTCCGTCATTGACAAGGAAGAGGCGCTGGCTTCCTACCAGGCCTGGGAAGAATTGGATGAAGCGGCGGCTGCTGAAGGGGTGGATTTGCTTGGGAATCCCGTGAAGAATCGCTTGGAGGAGCCATGAAATACCTCGATGAATTCCGGGATCCGCAGGTGGCTAGGAAGTTACTCACGGCCATCCACCAGATAGTGACCCGACCCTGGGTCATCATGGAAATTTGCGGGGGACAAACCCATTCCATTATTCGGAACGGCATTGATCAACTTCTGCCGAAAGAAATCGAACTGGTCCACGGTCCCGGGTGTCCCGTGTGTGTCACCCCCCTGGAGATGATCGATAAAGCCATCGCCATCGCCAGCCGGCCGGAAGTGATTTTTACCAGTTTTGGCGATATGTTGCGGGTCCCCGGGAGTAAAAAGGATTTATTCACCGTAAAATCGGAGGGGGGGGATGTGAGAACGGTTTATTCTCCTTTAGAGGCGGTGAAGATTGCCCGTGAGAACCCTCAAAAAGAAGTAGTATTCCTCGCCGTCGGATTTGAGACCACGGCGCCTGGTAATGCCATGGCTATTCATCAGGCGGCCCAGGAGGGTTTAAAAAATTTCAGTGAACTGGTCAGTCACGTCTGTGTACCTCCAGCCATGCGAGCTCTGCTGGATTCACCGGATAACCGGGTGCAGGGGTACCTGGCGGCCGGACATGTCTGTACTGTCATGGGATGGCAAGAGTATGAACCGATTGCGTCCGAATACAAGGTCCCCATCGTACCCACTGGCTTTGAACCGGTTGACATTCTGGAAGGTATTTATCTGGTGGTGAAACAACTGGAGGAAGGCCGCCATGAAGTGGAGAATCAATACCGGCGATCGGTTCGACGAAATGGGAATCAGCCGGCTCAGGAACTGATTGCTGAAATATTCGAAACCACCGACCGGAAATGGCGGGGCATCGGTGAAATCCCAGCCAGTGGGTTACGGATTCGGGACCGGTATTCCCAGTACGATGCGGAATTAAAATTTATAATGACGGGGATTCACACGATGGAATCGGACCTGTGTATTTCCGGTACGATTCTGAAAGGTTTGAAAAAACCAGTGGAGTGTGCCGCTTTCGCAAAAGAATGTACCCCCTCCCATCCCCTGGGAGCGACCATGGTTTCGGCGGAAGGCGCCTGCGCAGCCTATTATCATTACCACCGGTTTCAGAACTAATGACCACCTGCGCACCCGAATCCTTTTCCTGCCCCGTGCCTCTTCTTGACCACGATACAATCCAGTTAGCCCACGGCGCCGGGGGCCGGTTATCCTCCCAGCTGATTGAAAACCTTTTTTTACCCCGATTCGCCAATCGGACCCTCGATCGGCTGGAGGACCAGGCCTTGGTGGATTTCCCCGGCGGGCGCCTTGCCTTCTCTACCGATAGTTTTGTGGTAGACCCGATCATTTTCCCCGGCGGTACCATCGGCGATCTGGCCGTAAACGGTACCATCAACGATGTGGTCATGTGTGGTGCTAAACCCCTGTACCTGAGTGCCAGTTTCATTCTGGAGGAGGGTCTGGAAATTGAACTACTCCATCAGGTTTTGGTAAGTATGGAAGCAGCGGTTCGAAAAGCAGGGGTGACCATCGTTACCGGTGATACAAAAGTGGTGAATCACGGCAGTTGCGATAAAATGTTTATTACAACCACGGGAATCGGTGTTGTTGATCCTGATCTGGATATATCGGTACAAAACCTGAAAATGGGTGATGCTATCCTTCTCTCGGGTACGATTGCCGATCACGGCATGGCTGTACTCACTTCGCGGGAGGGGTTGTCCTTTCAGTCCCAGGTAGAAAGCGATACCGCTGCCTTGAATCGGTTAGTGGCAGAAATGGTAGACGCCACCCCCCGGGCCATTCATGCCATGCGGGATCCCACCAGGGGGGGCGTGGCCACCACCCTGAACGAGATGGCAGTGGCTTCCCAGGTAGGCATTGAAATTATTGAAGACCGGCTCCCGGTGAAACCTGCCGTAAAAGGAGCCTGTGAAGTATTGGGAATTGATCCCCTTTACGTAGCCAATGAAGGTAAATTAATTGCAGTGGTGGCTGAAGAAGCGGTAGAGAAAGTGCTGGATATTATCCAGGACAACCCGCTGGGGAAAGAAGCGGTTGTTCTGGGTTCTGTTGTTTCAGAACATCCCGGTCTGGTGACCATGAAAACCGGATTGGGTGCTCAACGGATCATCGATATGCCGGTGGGAGAACAATTACCGAGGATTTGTTAATTAGCTGAAATGAAAATAAATTACTTTTGATGGACCTTCCGATTTTACTCTCTACCGCCTTCGCCATTGGTTTCGTCCACACCCTGATCGGCCCGGATCACTATCTTCCTTTTCTCCTGATAGGTCGCGCCCGGAAATGGACGCTGAATCGAACCATCTGGTTGACAATCGTTTGTGGACTGGGTCATGTCCTTAGTTCGGTCGTCCTGGGCTTAATCGGCGTTGCCCTGGGGGTGGCAGTGGGACTCCTGGAAAAAGTAGAAACGGTACGGGGATCCTTCGCCAGCTGGCTCTTAATCGGATTTGGTTTAGCCTACATGGTCTGGGGGATAAAGGTAAGTATTCGAAGTAAGGAGCACAGCCATGAACACAGTCATGACGGTGTTCGCCATGTCCATTCCCATCACCATCTGGGCTCCCATTTTCATACTCATGATGCCACGGAATCCACCACACCCTGGGCGCTGTTCATCATTTTTGTTTTAGGACCGTGTGAACCCCTGATTCCCATTCTCATGTATCCAGCCGCCCAGCATAACTGGGGGGTTCTGTTCTGGGTAACCCTGGTCTTCGGCATAACCACCATCACAACCATGACCGTTATTGTGGGATTGGCTTTTAAGGGGTTGCTTATGATTAACCTGGGTCGGGCAGAACGGTATGTCCACGCCCTGGCCGGTCTGGTGATCGCCCTGTCTGGTTTATCCCTTAAATTATTCGGATTATAAGGGAGCCCACCCCTCTCCATGCAACTCCCGGCGCCCTATTTTTATGCGCTACTCATTTTGATCCTGGCCGGGTGGCTCATTACCCTCTATTTCTTCCAGGTTTACCGCAATCGAATCCCCCGAAAAGTATGGTGGATTCCCTCCCTGATTCAAATGGGCAGTGTGCGCTGTGTTTCCATCGTTGATTCAAGTTACGGGACCACTCTGGGTCGACCGAATGCTTTTTGGGGACTCTGGTATTACGGTGCTTTGTTTCTGGTTGTCCTGGCAGACCGGTTCGTTCTTTTTTCGATCATTCCCTATTTACTCGTGATTAGCGGGTTAACCCTGATTTTCAGTTTTTATCTTACCTGGGGGTTAATTCAATTGCAAGTGCAGTGCCGCCCCTGTCTCAGCATTCATACCATTAATTTTCTGATTTTTCTTATTACCTGCCGCCTGCTGTGGTAGGAGGAGTCTCCCTGAATCCATTAGAAAAGGGACGCTTTTCTGGGGCGGACAGGGATTCCCCTTTCTTTCAAAATGGCAATAATCTCCTGAATGATTGATTCCTTGGCCCGGGTCAGCTCCGGGGATAGTTCCGTGGCGGGGGTGACCATGTCCTTGGGCTGCGCGCCCAGAACCATTATCGGGGGCAGGTGTCCGATCATGGAACTGGCTGCCACCACATCCAGAATATCAATTCCGTGGGCCGTGTCTTTTCGTTGATAATGATCGGGTATGGCATCTATGGTGAACCGGGCTACAGTTCCCGGTTCTTCCCCGAGCAACAGGGCGTCAATGATCAGGATAAAATCCTGGTCCTTAAATTGAGACAGGAGACTGAGGCCGCCGGTGCCCCCATCGTACAGGGTAACATAGGGTGGGAAAAGATATTGCCGGTCCAGTTCCTGAATAATATGGACGCCTAACCCTTCATCTGAAAGCAGGATATTTCCAAGTCCAAGGATTAAGGTGTTGGAGTGATTTTCCGGCATAAATGTGGAATACAATCTGGTTTCAATATAAGGTTAAAAAGGAGTATAGAAAGGCCGGAATCCTGAATCAGCAGTGCCAGTGAATCAATCGAAAAAGGTCTGGAATTACTGGCTTTTTACTTTGAAGTACCGATAACCGCCAAAAATGGCATCAATGCTGCCGGTTTTAAGTTTAATTGTCTTCCAGACCTGGAAATAGACATGCACAATAACCCAGATGATGATCAACCACCACATGGCATGGTGGGCCACACGGACGCCTTTAAGGCCGCCGAACAGCCATACAATCCAGTCAGTACTCAGATGTAGAATTCGGGGCCACCACCACTCCACGGAAAAGGATGCCACATAGAGACCGAACCCGGTCAGCATGAGCAGGACAGCCAAAATATGGAAGGACAGCCAGGAAATAATATCCACCGGATCTTCGTACTCATAGTCCACCTTTTCCCCGGATAGCCGGAAATAGTATTTCAACTGAATCCAGGCTTTTTTCAAGTTGGTTTTGTTGGGAATCAGATCGCGCCAGGGGGCATGAAAGTTGGAGAAAAAAATCAGGTAAATGGAGATCATGATTGCCACGTCAAAAACAATAGCGGCGATAAAATGAATAAAACGCATTTCAGCCATGAAAAAGCTTTGATATGGTTCACCGGAGGGGTGGATATATTCCGGTGTATGGGCTATGTAATTACCGGTAACCAGCAATACGGCCACCGAAAGAAATGTAAGCCAGTGAAGTGTTCGAATAGATCCGGACCAGACGTACTTGGCTTTAGCACGCATCAGGATTGCTCTCCCGCATCAAAATATTTATAGCCTCCCACAATGGCGGAAATATCGTATTGTTTCAACCGGACACTTTTCCAGATTTGGAAATAGACGTGAATGGTGAACCAGGCTAATAGGATCCACATGGTAAGGTGGTGAACGATTCGGACATTCTGTAGGTTTCCAAACAGGGGAACGGTCCAGGCGCTGAGGAAATAGAGAATGGAAACCCCCAGTCCTGACTCTGCCCTGGGAATGGAGTAGAGGGCAATTCCCGTGAATATGAGGATGAGGCCCAACAGGGTGTAGGAGAGGATCGACAGCATGGCCATGGGGTCCAGGAATTCATAGCGACGGTGAGTAGGGGAAACCCCCAAGTAGTATTTAATACTTTTCCACGCCAGTTTCAGGTTGGAGGACGTGGGGCGGATGTCCCGCCACAGGACGTGAAAACGGTAGAAGAAAATCAGGTAGACTGCCACCAGGAAACAGATCACCAGGACGATGGCGGCCAGGAAGTGGAGGAACCGGATTTGAGCCATGAGGAAATTCTCAAACGGTTCCCCCTTCGGAGTCAGAAAAGCCGGGGGAAAGGCAATATAGTATCCTGTTACTGACAAGACCAGAACGCTGAGAAACGTCAGCCAATGTGTCAGCCGGATCGGCCAGGACCAGATATATTTGACCTCTTGCTGGGTCATCTTTTATTGTGCTTTCCTACCGGTTCAGGAACCCATTCCTGGTTTGAACTTTGATAATACGATTGGAACTCGGTTCAATCACGTGAACCCCGCAACCCAGTCATGGGTCGAAGGAGTGAACCACCCGCAAGATCTCCAAAGGTTGTTCCGGATTCTCCACGGGGGTGCCGATTAAGGCTTCCTCTACCGGGCCGCGAACGTTGTTATCGTCCCGGGGCGAGAAATTCCAGGTAGAGGGAGAAATGACCTGGTAATTTTTCAGCACCCCGTTTTCAATATTATTCCAGTGAGCCAGGGCGCCTCTGGGGGCTTCCCAGGTACCCACACCCATAGCCGAATCGGGTAAGGTATAATCGTACCATAAATCGGTCCGGTTATTCTTGAAATTATCGATCAAATCCATGGTCCAGTCCACCATTTTGTCGGCGATCAGTTTGCATTCCAGTGCCCGGGCTGCAACCCGTCCCAGGGTCGATAACAGGACTTCCGGATGCCCTCCTACGCCCAGAGTTTCAAGCGTACTATCAATGAGGGTTATTGCCTCCGGACGCCCTGATAAGTAAGCTACCAACATCCGGGAAAGAGGCCCCACTTCCATGGGTTTCCCCTCCAGCCGGGGAGCCTTAACCCAACTGTATTTGTCGCTGGGATCCAGACTGGTATAGGCTGGACTGGTAAAACCGTCTTCCGGGTGGCGGGGAGCTTTGTCATCCACATACCAACTGTGAGTAATGTGTTCAGTCACCTCGGAGACAGAAGGTGTCTGTAATTTTAACTCACCGTCAAATACGGCACCCTGGGGGAGCAGGCGTTTAGAAGGATCGTGGCTTTCATCTTCGAAGACACCCCAAGCAAGATAATTGGTGTGTCCTTTTCCAACGCTGGCCCAATCCAGGTAGGCAGGGGCTACAGCCAGGACATCAGGAATGTAAACCGTATTGACCCAATTCTGGAGTTCCTTGGCCCGGGACAGGGCATTTGCCAGCATATCCGAATCGGGGGTCACCGTCACACCGCCGGGAGCGGCGGTCATCATATGGGGGAATTTTCCACCGAACAACGCCAAAAGCTGAGAAGCCTTGGCCTGCATTTCCAGGGCTTCCAGGTAATGGGCGACGGCCAGGAGATTGACTTCCGGTGGTAATTTATAGGCCGGGTGTCCCCAGTAACCGTTGGCAAACGGTCCCAACTGGCCGCTTTTGACAAAGGACTGCAGTTTTGCCTGGACTTTTTTCAGAGCTGGATCGGTAGTTTTGGCTGAGAGGGCGCTGACCACGTCCACGTAATCCAGGGCGTGCAAGTGATAAAAGGCCAGAATATGGGAGTGGACGTATTGAGCTCCTTCGATCAGATTACGGATAATGCGGGCGCTGTCTGGAGGAACGACACCAAAGGCATCTTCCAGACCCATGGTGGAGGCGTGGCCATGGGAGATGGGACAGACGCCGCAAATCCGCTGTGAAAGATACCACGCATCCCGGGGGTCCCGGTTTTTAAGTACAATTTCCATTCCCCGGAACAGGGGGCTGGTACTCCAGGCATCCTTAACTTTGCCGTTTTCCACCTCCACCTCAATGCGGAGATGACCTTCCAGCCGGGTGAAAGGGTCAATAGTGATTTTCCTAGCCATACGATGTCTCCTTTTAACTAGGGTTATTCAAATCTGTCAGGAATTGGTTTTTTCTTCTTTTTCCTCCGCTTCTTCTTTGGAGTTACCCTTTTTTGCGGTATAAATGGCGTGGGCTGCAATTCCGGCCGCGGCGGCTCCCACCAGAGTGAAGCCGATCCGGTCCACAGTGTATTCCACTCCTTTGAAGCCGGGGATGGCCAGTTCCGGAATTCGGCTGAAGAAAGGCGCTCCTGAATCTGCCCATTTGGGTTGGGCGCAGCCGATACAGGGGGATCCGGCTCCAATGCACCAGTTGGTCTTGTTGTTCCAGCGGGAAATGGAACAGGAGGAGTAGGTTTCCGGTCCTTTGCACCCCATTTTGTAGAGACAGAATTTTTTCTGCGCCTCTTCCGTTCCAAAGGCCTCCACAAATTCACCGGCGTCAAAGTGGGCCCGGCGTTCGCAGAGGTCGTGGATACGCTGACCGTAGAGGAATTTGGGTCGGCCCATGCTATCCAGTTCCGGAATCTTCCCCAGGAGTAAGTAATTTACTACCGTAGCTGCCAGCCAGTCGGGATGGACGGGACAACAGGGCAGATTAATGAATTTCTTTTTGCTCAAGCCGGTAGCCTGCTGGGTCCCGGTGGCATTGGTCGGGTTGGGTTTACACCCTACCCAACCGCCGTCGAAAGCGCAACTGCCGATATTAATTACGGCAGCCGCATCCTGACAGACTTCCGTTGCCAGCTCCACCGCCGTCTTGTCGCCAATCCGGAGATAATTCCCATCTGCTCCCAGGGGCACAGCCCCTTCAATAATGGCAATGTATTTCCCCTTATATTTTTTCATGGTATCCAGACGGGATTTTTCCGCCTGTTTTCCCGCCGGGGCCATGATGGTTTCGTGGTAATCAACCGATAGGATATCGAGGATGACTTCGGCGGGGGAAGGATAAAACCCTTGAATAAAGGATTCACTGCAGCCGGTGCAGGAAGCGAGGTGGAGCCAGATAATGGGTGTCCGCTGGGCCGCCTGCTCGATGGTCTCCACTACCTTGGCCACGGTCACTCCCGGTAAACCCATCAGGGCTACCAGTGTGCTGCAGTATTTAAGAAAATCCCGACGACTTACAGTGCTTAAGGGCAAGTCAATTTTTTCTAAGCTGGCTTGTGCTTCGTCCATAGGACCTCCTTTAATTCAAATAACTGGGCGTCAGTACTATTCTGCCTCCAAGCCGGTGGTTGCCTCCACAATAGCATGGTAACACAGGGGTTGTCCCTCATCCATAAACGGGCAATCATCGAGGAAACGGGACTGGCAATTCAGGCAGATAATATCCGTTTCATGCCGGTATTCCTCCAGCAGACCACGAATGTATTTTTGCAGAACAGATTCAAAAAGGGTTAATTCTTTTTCCGAGAACAGCTTCAAAATCCGGGCGCTTTGTTGGTGTACCATGGCCGTGTACTGACGGACAATGTGGATACCTTCAGGTAAGATTTTCACCAGGATTTTCCGCCGGTCCAGGGGCGGGACGTGGCGCTGGACCAGCTTGAATTTTACCAGATGGTTAACGGATTTACTGGTAGCCGGTTTACTGATGCTGAGGAATAAGGATAAATCGCTGACAGTGCAGGGACCCGTATTAAACAGGATTTTCAGAATTTCAAACTGACGGGTGGACAGGGGCAGGGAAGTACTCTGCTTGAGAAAACTGACTTCATTGACCTGGAGAATGAATTTAGATAAGGTCTGGAGGAGGGTGGTAATTCGGTGACGGGTGGGTTTATTGTTAACCATATTAATAATTAACTTAGTTAACAATAATCATAATTACTGAAAAAATGCAACAGAATATTTCAGTGATTCCCCAGCCGTTTCCGGATAAAACGGGGGTTCGTTTTAAACAGCAGGTCTGTATTTCTTTTAGGTAGACTATCTGTAGTGGGGGTAAGCTGGAGGGTCCCGGTCAGGGGATTCGTTTCAGGACCACACCGCTGGTTGGCGGGACCCGGATCATTCCTGAAATCTGGTTTCCTCCCTCTGGTGTGACCTGGTTTCCATCGGCTAAAAACAGCCAATCCCCCGGTGGGATTTCTTCCTGAATCGCCGTTTCTGCATTCCCGTTTAAAATGACCAGGAATTTATTTTGCAATACATAGCCAACGGCAGGTTGGATGGTCAGATCCAGGAATCGGAAGTCCGGTGGATCGGAGTGGCGGAATTCTGGATACCGTTTCCGTAACTGAATCAAACCCCGGTAATAATCCACCAGATCCTGATTCAGGGCCCTATCTTCCCAGTTCAGCCAATTGGTTTCGTTATCCTTTTCATAGGAGTTATGATCCAGAAGTCCCACATCGGGGTCCGGTGCCGTGGTAGGGGCGATGACTTTACTCCGGGCCCACTCCTGCCCCTGGTGCATGAAGACAATTCCCTGGCTGGTGAACAGGAATAGAGCACCCAGTTTGCTCATAGCCAGGATTGGGCCGGAAACTATTGCATTGGTGGTTCGATCCTTAATCCGTTCTTTCTCCCCTACAAAACCGCCGGTGATTCTCAGGCGATCCCCGAAAGTATAATCGTCATGAGATTCGAGGTAATTGACGCTGTGGGCAGGGGTTAAATAAGGGCCACCGAATTCCCGGAGTGATCCCATCACCAGTCGCCGGAGAAAGTCGGGATTGTCGCCCGACCGGAATTGACCAAATAAAAACCCCCGGTCGTGTATGTTGAAGACGCTGCCTTTCAGTCCATCCCTGAACTGGTCGTTGAAAGAGGCCCACCCCTGTTCGGAAAAACGGGCTGGCTCGTATCCGCCTCCCCAGGGCTCGGCCAGGATGATGACCTTCGGGTTGATTTCCCTTAATTCGGCCAGGATCCACTCCCGGGTGGTGGGGTCAATCAGGTTTCCTAAGTCAAACCGGAATCCGTCCACGTGGTATTCGGTCATCCAGTATTTCAGACTTTCCAGAATCAACTTACGCATGATGGGATTTTCGGTGCGGGTGTCATTCCCGCAACCGCTCTGGGATTCATAATTCCCCTGACTGTCAAACCGGAAATAGGTCTCCCGGTCCAGGTACTTCAGGGGGTTGTAATCGTAATTGGAGACGTGATTGTAGACCACATCCATAATAACGGCGATGTTTTCTTCGTGGAAAGCCTTCACCATTTCCTTGAATTCTGTGACGGCACGGCCCTCCCGACCATTCCAGGCTTCCGGTTCCATAGTGCCATCGGTGGCATAATAGGATTCAGGAGCAAAGAAGAAGGATGTCATATAGCCCCAGTGATTGCGGGCATAGGGATTCCAGGTATTCATTACGGGGGTTGCAGGATCCATATAGGGTGGTTCCACGTTGGCGAATTCCTGACAGGGCATGAGCTGAACTGCATTGATGCCCATTTCTTTCAGGTGAGGCAGTCCCCCTTTCTGGGCGATGTCAACGAGACCCAGATAGGTTCCTTTCTGCCCGGCGCCGGAGGTGGGGTGGGCGGTCATATCCCTTATATGTAACTCATAAATGACCAGGTCCCGTGGGTCCAGGTTCTGCCAATGGTCTCCCTCCCAGTTGAAAGCACCGTCAATAATCAGTGTTTTGGCAATGGGATTATAAATGTTCTGGGTAACCACCGCCTTGGAATAGGGATCTGCTAGGATGAGGGTGGAATCCATTCCCGGTGCTGTACCAACTGCCCGGTAGCCATAGAGAGTACCGACGCCTGCCTCCTCCACCTTCAGATCCCAGTCCCCATCGGGATGTTTCTTCATGGGGAATTCCCTTCCCGTGCTGTCTTCTGCCCGGTCAAAAAGGACCAGAAAAAGGCGCTCCGCCTCCGGTGCATGGACCCTGAAATAGGTGTATCCCGATTCCAGAAAAGCCCCGTAAGAGAGGGGAGTCGTTTCGATTTCAGTGCACCGGAATAACAAGAAGGGTGCCAGAAAAAAAAGCATCCACATTAAACGGTCCCCGGTCCTTCTTTTTAATCCTTGACTCATATTGATAGTAGCTAAATTACACTCCTATGTTTAAAAGATATATTCGAATATCGGTTCTGGTTTTCCTCAGTTTGGGAATTTTCAGTTGTGGTGTGGAATCGACCGATTTGCTCGAGCCCATTCCCACTCTCCAGGTGCGAGCAGGGATCCGGAAAGGGTTTGATTTGGGGGTTTATAAACGGGAGCCACAGGCGAAGTTGTGGATCGGTGAAAATTCTGGTTTGGAATTACAATTTTTGGAAGAGAAAGATAGTCTGTACATCCTGGCAGATCCTGGCAGTCCCGGCCTTCATCTTCTACAGGGGAAAGTGAATGGTCAAAGTTTCCAGCTTCTGGTGCGGGTGGCGCCAATGGTAAAGCACCGATTCATTTATCCTGCCGGTTCACCGGAAGACCGGGTTTTTGTCATGGGAGGGTTTAATGACTGGTCCCGGACCGGGCTGAAGTTGGAGTGGATGGGCAATGCTTTTCAACGGGATGTGCTTCTGAGTCCCCAGCGTTACGAATATAAATTTGTGGTGAATGGATCGGAAATTTTGGACCCCCGGAATCCCGATTCTGTTTCCAATAATCTGGGGGGCTGGAATTCCCTGCTGGACCTTTCATCGTTTCAGTCTCGTCCTGCAGGCAGAATCTTGAAACAGGCGGAGGACCGTCGAAACCTGAATTTTACCTATTTACGACCTTCGGATCAGGTCCGGCCTGCCCTGTATTACGTCCTGTTTAATAATCATTTACTTCACAACGATCGGATGGATTTCGCTCACGCAGGTCTCACCATCAACAAGGGGGGACTTTCCACCGGCGTGCTGCGGATTACCGGTCTGGATTCCCTGGGTCGTGTTATCCCTGAGAATCTGACACTCCTTAAAAATGGTGAGCCCCTCAGACCGGCGGATCAGCCAGACGACTGGCATTTTTCCGTCCTTTACAGCCTGATGGTGGATCGCTTTCTGGATGGGAATCCCGATAACAACCATCCGGTGGATCTCCCTGACCTATCGCCCCTGGCTAACTGGAAGGGGGGTGATTTAAGCGGGATTATCCGAAAACTGGAAGAGGGTTATTTCCGGGATCTGGGTGTCAATTCCCTGTGGTTATCGCCTCTCCAGCTTCAGCCGGACAGTGCGTATATAGAATGGGTGGAACCTCACCGAATGTTCACCGGCTATCACGGGTACTGGCCGGTGGCAGCGCGGAAACTGGATCCACGGTTCGGGACGGCGGAAGAATTAAAAAAACTGGTGACCCTTGCCCACCAGCAGGGCATCAAGGTGATTCTGGATTTCGTGTCCAATCATGTCCACCGTAACCATCCCTATTACCAGCAACATCGGGACTGGTTTACGGAGATGAAGCTGCCGGATGGTACCTTCAATATCCGCCGGTGGGATGGGAATACCCGTCTTACAACCTGGTTTGACACGTTTTTACCCTCTTTTGATTACCTCCGTGCTCCGGCGGCAATTCAGCAGGTTACTGAGGATGCGCTCTGGTGGTTAGAGGAATTTAATCTGGACGGCTTTCGCCAGGATGCAGTGAAGCACGTTCCCCACCGGTTCTGGCGAACATTCACCCGGAAAATCCATTCATCCCATCCGGATCGAAACATTTACCAGATTGGGGAGACGTTTGGATCGGACGAATTGATTCTCAGCTATGTAAATCCGGGGGAATTGTCAGCCCAGTTCAATTTTGCCATTTATTTTAATGCCCGGGGACCCTTCAGTGCGGACCAGGCAACTTTTGAGCCCCTGGCGAAAGTGATGGAAGACAATTTAGCCGTATATAGTCCCGTAAACCTCATGGGTAATATTACCTCCAGCCATGATCAGGTCCGGTTTATGTCTTTTGCCGATGGACAGGTGACGTTCAGCGACAATGGTACGGAACGGGCATTTACGGACCCGCCGAAGGGGGTGCTCCACCCGGAAAGCTATTTGAAGCTGACTAATTTTCAGGCGTTCAACAGTACCCTGCCGGGGGTGCCGGTGGTGTATTATGGTGAAGAAATCGGTCTCATGGGCGCCGGGGACCCGGACAATCGGCGGATGATGAGATTCAACTGGAGCCGGGAAGAAACGGCCCTGGAACAGGAAAGCGCCCGCTTAAACCGCCTGCGAACAACCTACCCTGCTCTGGCTTTAGGGGATTGGTTGCCCCTTACGGCTGACGGCCCCCTCCTGGCGTATCTTAAAGTGTATTTTGATGAAAGCATTCTGGTAGCTTTCAACCACAGTCCTGAGCCCCGGGACCTGGTTCTTGATTTACCCCTGCCGTTTCAAACCGCCGAACATCTTTCCGGCAGAGGAACGTTTCAAGTACAGCATAACCGCGTTTCACTCACCCTTCCACCTTACAGCCATTTATTGATTCTGGGGCGTGACGAATGACCTGTTACGGGTGCTCCTTTTCCAGATCGACGCCCAGCCCTTCCGCAATCCGGTTGATATAATTAAAGTAGGCAATCACCTGGGCGGCGTCGCTGATGGCGGTCTGGGAGAAGCCCTGGTTTTCCAGCTCCTGAATATCTTCCGGACCTGCATTCTCCAACGCTAAAGTCAATTTTTCCGCCCAGGCACACAGGGCCTGATCGGCGGCTGAAAGAGGGGCGCTGCGCCAGTCGTGTTTCAGGTGTTCCACTAATGCATCATCCTGGACTTCATCCCGGAAGTCTTCCCCGTGGGATTCGGTTCAGTAATGGCAGTGATTCAGTTGAGAGACCACCGTGGCGAGCATTTCCCGCTGGGCCCGGGAAAGTTCCGAGGGGCCATACATGATGGTGAGATAGAGGCGGATGGAATCCCGCAGCGCCGCCGGACTCAGACTCATCACCCGGAGAATGTTGGAGATGCGCCCCGAGCGCCGGATTCCCTTTTCATACTCCTGTTTTAGAAGTCCCTCCGCTTCTTCCGGTGGAATCGTTTTTATGTAAGCCATGGCAGTATCTCCATTCTTCTCGTGGGAATCTTAACCCACCTGGCGAAAAGGATCAAAAAATATTTTGGGAGTGTGGAAAATAAATTTTAACCTGCGCCCCGAAATACCGTCTAAACTAAGCTGGGTTTGATTATTTGAACCCGGCGCTGCGCCATCAAACTTGTTTAAGAGTCAAATAATCCGGGAAACACAAATGATCTTCAACCGCCTTCCACGAAACCGCTGGTTTATACCGTTTCTATTGCTTGGTCTTCTAACCGGGCAGGGATTTACTCCGGGTCAATTACCTAAAATCGGGGTCATTAAGGGCGTAGTTCTGGATTCCCTTTCGGCACAACCGGTACCCTACGCCTCCGTATCGGTGATTGACGTGCGTACCCGAACGATTGTAACCGGTGGCATCACCAATGATGAGGGGCGATTTGAGATTACGGAAATACCGTTGGGGCGTTACCGGGTGGTGATTGATTTTATCGGCTTCAAAAAGCTGGTTCTGGGACCGGTATTTCTCGCTCCCCGGAGGGGTGGAGTGGAACAGGACCTGGGAACGGTCCACCTCACTCCGGCGGCGTTGAAAATGGAGACGGTGGAAGTGGAGGGCTCCCGGCCCCTGTTTATCCAGACGATTGACAAGAAAATCTTCAATGTGGAAAAAAACAGTCTTACAACCGGTGGCACGGCGGAGGACGCCCTGCGCCAGGTCCCGGGAGTGGATGTGGATATTGACGGGAATATCAGTTTACGGGGCAATCCCAATGTGAATGTACTGATCGATGGAAAACCCTCCACCCTGACGGGAGGCGATCGAAAAGCCATTCTGGACAATATTCCGGCGGACAATATCCGGGATATTGAAGTAATTACCAATCCCAGCGCCAAATACGACCCGGAGGGAATGGCAGGGATCATAAATATTGTCCTGAAGGAGAATCGTTTTGCCGGGCTGAACGGAAAGGTGAATGCGGGCGGGGCCCACAACGGCGGTTACAGCAGTTCCGGGCAGATCAATTTCAGGCGGGGGAAGATTAACCTGTTTTCAAACGCGGGTTTTCGCCACAATACGCGTGACCGGGGCGGGGATAATTACCGGGTGACCACCTTACCGAATTTCACCTCTACCCTGGACCAGGAAATTGATGGGAATCGGGGGGGCGATAATCTGTTTGTCAAATCCGGGGTGGAGCTGTTTCCGGATCGATGGCGTTCGGTTTCATTCGTCTCGGCTTACAATATCCGCAGCCGGGCCAGTGATCAGATTGTCAACACGAATGAAACCGGTGGAGACCGCCGGGAATACTTTCGTACCAGCAGGGGCGCAAACGACGATACGGGTTTGGATTTGACTCTTTCCTACGACCAGAAATTCGGTCGTCCCAAACAGAAACTTTCCGCCTACATCAACCAGTCCAGCGGTGTGAGAAAGGGAAAGAATTCCTATTTAACGACTCCTTTGGAGGGATATGGCGCCCTGGTGGATCCGGAACGGCAGCAGACCCGGACCGATCAGAAAAACAGGACCACGAATCTTCAACTGGACTATGTCCAACCGGTGGGGAGGAAAGGGAAGCTGGAAACGGGTTACAAGGGAACACTCCGCCTGGTAGACAACGATTATATTTTGAAGGATTTTATGGATGCCACCGGTCAATTTGAGTACAACGACACCCTTTCCAACCGGTTTGTGTACCGGGAGGATATTCATGCGGTCTATCTCCAGTATTCGGGGCAGAAGGGGTTGTTCCAGTATCAGACAGGGGGCCGGGTGGAGACGGTTCACACCCGTTCGGAATTAAAAACCACCGGCGAAACCTTTAAGAATCCCTACACCAGTTTTTTCCCCAGCGCCTCCTTATCCCTGGGTCCACCCCAGTTGTTGCAGGTGCAGGTGAGTTACAGTCGCAGAATTAACCGCCCCTCGTACCGCCGTTTGAATCCTTTCCCTTCCCGGAGTGACAACCAGAATTTCCGCCTGGGGAATCCTTTTTTAAAACCGGAATACATAGATGTGGTGGAACTGAACTTTTCCCGTTTCCGGAAAGGGCGCACCCTGTCTGCAGGTGCCTATTACCGTCAGGTCCACGACAAGATTCAGTATTTCAAGTATATCCGGGAAGACGGCGTTTCCATTACCACCTTTCGCAATTCCAACGAGCAGAAAACCTACGGTCTGGAGTTTATTTTGTCGGGCATGATCATGAAAAATTTCCGCTTAATGGCGAATGCCAACCTCTACCGGGATGAAATCAATGCTTCCAATTTATTCGAGGATTACGATCGAAATTCCACCGGCTTCTTCACCCGGTTCACTGCCACCTGGAAGGCAGCTCCTTCCACGGAAGTCATGTTCATGGGTTTTTACCGGGCGCCTTTCGATATCCCCTTTGGACGGATTGAATCCATGTCCTTTACCAGCCTGTCAGTCAAGCGGAATTTCCTGGAAGAGAAACTCTCCGTTTCCCTGCGGTTGAATGATGTATTTAATACCATGGGATTTCAGTTCCATGCCCACGATGTTAATTACCGTCAGGACAGTGCCCGGAAGTGGGAAAGTAAGATTGCCAGTATTACGGTGGAATATCATTTTGGGAAAATGGAGGACCGCAGCCGATTCAACCGTCGCCAGGAGCGGGGGGATGCGATGGAGTCCATGGGAGATTTCGAGGTGGAATAGAGAATCCCCTGGGAGGACCGGAAATCCTCCGCCCCTTTCAGAACGCTTTACAATTTAAAATTGCCAATCCTGTAGCTCCCTTATTCAAAAAACCAGAAGGAGTCGGGGTAAAACCGGCGGTAGGGTCGCCGGGTGATGGAACCGTAAATCCATCCCGCCAGCCACAGGGCTAAAAGAGCCGGCAGTACGAAGTTGAGCAGCACGGAAAATACCATCACCGTAAACACCATGGTGAACGGCAGAATCAGAGCCATGCTCAAGTAAGGATGGCGTAACATGAATGCTTGAATTTTGTCCATAGTTTTCGTCCTTTTTACTTTCAATCCTTAAGGGGCAATTTCCGTGCAGTTCCCGAATTCCTGCCAGATGGGGCGGCGGAAGGCGTCATTGATCCTGAAACTATGCCTTTGTGGCGGAGCAGAAAGCTCCAATCCCTGAATTCACTGCCCACCCAGGTGGAATCTGATCTAAATTCCTGATCCCAAGTTATTATTCCGGAGGAAAAAATCTGTTTCAAGGTATCAGCCGACAGGGCGGTGAACCGCAGGTCCTGTAACTTAAAAAGGGATACCTTTTTGTGAAGCTGCCCAAATCCCTGGGCCTCCGGGACGTGGTCCTGTTCAATGTGACAGCCATTGTGGGGTTGCGGTGGATTTCCCTGGCGGTGGCCAGTGGAAATACTGCCGTGGTACTGTGGATAGGATCCCTGCTCCTGTTTTTTATTCCCCAGGCGTTTGCGGTGATTGAACTTACAACGCGGGTGCCCAGAGAAGGGGGGATCTACGCCTGGAGCAAAGAGGCTTTTGGTGATTTCCACGGATTCCTGGCGGGCTGGTGCTACTGGACCAACAATCTGATCTATTTCCCCAACCTCCTGGTATATATTGCGGGCATTGCCGTTTTTACCGCCGGACCCCAGTACCAGTCCCTGGGAGATAATAAACTTTACGTCTTTGCGTTTTCCATTCTGGCCCTGTGGGCGGTGACGATTTTTAATATTGTGGGCTTAAAGGCGGGGCGGTGGATTCACAATGCCGGGGGGATAGGCACCTGGCTGGCGGGAACTTTTTTAATCGCCTTCGGAGTCGTGGCGGTGGTCCGCTACGGGGTGGCGAATCCCATGACAGCCTCCAGTTTTACCGTAGATCTCTTCAGCTTTGAAAAACTCTCCCTGTGGGCTTCTATTTGTTTTGCCTTTTCCGGGCTGGAACTGGCTTCGGTCCTCACCGGGGAAATCCGGCAGGCGAGAACTTCCATCCCCCGGGCGGTGGTAATTTCCGGCGTTCTGATTGCAGGAATCTATGTTCTGGGGACTCTGGCCATGCTGGTGGCTCTGCCGGTGGGGGAGATCAACATTATTACCGGTTTTCTCCAGGGCATCGCCGCCATTGGCAATAAACTGGGTTTGGGGTGGACTTCCAACCTGATCGCATTATTGATTACCCTCGGGGGCGTGGGGGGACTGATGGCCTGGTTTACGGGCGCCGCCCGGATGCCGTTTGTTTCCGGCGTGGACCGCTATCTGCCTCCCAGCTTTGGAAAAGTCCATTCCCGGTACGGCTCCCCCCATGTGGCGATCCTGTTTCAGGCGGTGGTGGCAACCGCCTTCATTTTAATGAGTTTTATGGGAGCCACCGTCCGGGAAGCGTACCTGATTCTCCTGGACACGACGCTGCTGGTCTATTTTCTTCCCTACCTCTACATGTTCGCCGCCTACCTGACCCTGCGATGGAGAGGGGTAAACGGGGAAGGGGCACTGCTCCTGCCCCGGAATCAGGGGACAGCCGCCCTGAGCGGGGTAGTGGGACTGGTGACGACCCTTATTGCCATGGGTCTGACCGTTGTGCCCGCAGCAGAAGTGCAGAATGTGGTGTTGTTTGAGTTTAAAGTGGTGGGCGGCTTTCTACTCTTTATCGGTGTCGGGGGACTCCTGTACCGCCGGGAGACTAAAAAAAGAAAATGCGGAAGGGAAAAAGGTTAATCCAGAGGACTACGAACTTTTAAGGGACCTTTGTTCATTACGTGGGTGTAAATCATGGTGGTCCTGACATCCTTGTGGCCCAGGAGTTCCTGGACTGAACGAATATCGTAACCGTTTTCCAGTAAATGGGTGGCGAAGGAATGACGAAGTGTATGGCAACTGCCCTGTTTTTGAATACCGGATTTCAGAATGGCCTTTTTAACTGCGCGTTGGATATTGGATTCGTGTAAGTGGTGGCGATGAAGAAGACTGGTCACGGGATCTTTACTAATTGATGAACCGGGAAAGAGGAAATACCATGCAAAGGTCTTTTCAATATTTGGATATTTTTTCGCTATTGAGTAGGGTATTGAAACACCGGGTTGGTTGGTTTTACGATCCTTTTTATAGAGATGGTTTACTTTTTCGATCTGCTGTTTTAACGATTCCCTTAATGAGTCGGGGAGCATCGTAACACGATCCCGATCGCCTTTTCCATTATGAATCACAATCAGGTTTTGGTCGAAATCCACATCTTTAACTCTCAATCGTAAACATTCCGAAATCCGCATCCCTGTTCCATAGAGCAACTTTGCTATTAATGCCTGGGTACCATCTAAATGTGCGATTATTGTTTTTACCTCATTTTTTGAAAAAACAGTCGGTATTTTTCTTGAGCGTTTGGCGATGACAAATTCCTGGGGATGACCGATATCTTTTTCAAGGACGTGTTTGTATAAAAACAGGACGGCATTTCTGGCCAGGTTCTGGGTCGCAGCCGATACGTTTCTCGTCTGGGCTAAATAAGTTAAAAAGCGGTTAATATCGGTTTTATTTAATAAATTGGGATGGATCTTCCCACAAAACAGAATGTATTGTTTAATCCAGTGTTTATAGGATCGTTCCGTTTGATAGCTGTAGTGCCGAAGACGAATTTTTTCGCTCACCTGGTCTAATAGTTTTGACATGGATTTTGTAGATAAGTTTTGTTATTATCCCAGAGGAAATTAGACCGTGGGACGTTTAATTCAAATGCAGTATAACACGCTTGACAGATGTATTAGATTACAAATACACATGATAGTAAATAGTTAGCCAGATAAATACAACAGTTGTACTTATGTTAAATTGCGTCGTACAGAACACAAAAAATCTTGGAAAATTAAGGCCATTCTACAAGCCAAAACGCCACCCTAACAAAGGCTTAAAGCTGACGTGCCAAAGGAAATGAGCGCGCGACTTAAGCAACTGAACGGCGGATATAAAACTGAAACAAGATGAAACTCAAGGAATAAAAGAGTAATGGATCCATGACTTACGAAAGCGAAAAGATAGACACAAAAGTGGCCGCGCAAACGGGTATCGGCCCGACAATGATAGTCGCCATTGAACAACACTTCTCAAGTAATCAACGCGTGATCGATGATCCTCTCGCAGTAGAAATTTTGCCTACAGTTTATCGTCTGATAGTCAAAACGATGCGACTTCCCATGTTGCGTAATTGGATGGTTAACGTCACCGAGAAGCAAATGACAGGTATCTGGAGCGCGATGACATGCCGTAAGCGGTATATTGATGAGAAGGTGATTGCTGCTGTGCAGGGTGAGGATTCGGCCAAAACCATAGTCAATCTCGGCGCGGGTTACGACACGCGTTGCTACCGCTTGTCAGACCTTGCCAACATCCCAACGTGGGAGGTTGATCAGCCGGTGAATATCAAAGCCAAGCGCAAGGGATTGCAACGGGCAATCGGTACTCTCCCCGACAACATCACACTTGTGCCAATCAACTTTGTCGAGCAGGAAATTAGAACTGTGATACAAAAACATGGCTACCATGGCAACAGACAAACGTTCTTTATCTGGGAAGCGGTGTCGCAATATTTGACAGAATCGGCCGTGCGCCAAACTTTCGATTTCTTGGCACAAGCCCCAACAGGTAGTCGTTTGGCATTTACTTATGTCCTCAAGGATTACATCGAGGGCAAAAACTTCTATGGTGAGGAAGCGTTTTACGAACGCATGGTCATCAAAGATGATGCGTGGCATTTTGGTTTTGAGCCAGCAGACGTAGCTGGGTTTTTGGATGAGTATGGCTGGCGGTTGATAGAAGACCTGAGTTATGCCGAGTTGAGCGAACGGTATGCAAAACCAACGGGGCGTAACTTACCAACAATGCAAATTGAGCGTATGGTCTATGCTGAAAAGGGTGAGTAAGGAGCCACCTATGTCGGACGAGTTTGTTGGGATCCTAAAAGAATTGCAAAAATAAGGCTTTTCGCAGCACGTTTGTCATAGAGCAAAACATTTGGTTAAACAATATGAACGTGGTTTAATTCGGTAAACAAAGTTGGTGTCAAATCAAAAAATCTGGCTAACAAAGCAAATGCAGCCGAATTACTACCCTTCCGTTTTTAGAAATTGATTATGCTGGCGGAGTCTCGTTGGCATTGGAAATGATTTTGCAGGCCCGTAATCAGCTGATTTGCGGGCGTTAGATGGTCTTTAAAGTAAAACAAGGAGATTAAGCATGAGTAAGAAACCTACAAAAATAGTCGGTTTAGGATATTCTGATTTTATTGCTTTAGTAAAAAGTGGTCAGGAACTGCATCTCCAATCAGCAAAATTAATTCCATTTTATAAACCT
>CAZNUM010000023.1:0-30521 GCA_964576315.1 uncultured bacterium | reverse complement strand
ACGGATTTTCACTATTCAGGTTGTCAGGTTTTGTTAACGGGCACAAGAAAGGGTTTGTATTGTTTCCCCTTCCAGTATGAACTTAGATCAAAATTATGACGGATGGGTAGCATATGAAACAGAAGTTGGAACAGGTTCGGAAGACCATTGATGAAATTGACGATCAGATCATCGGTTTAATTATGAGGCGCCTCGATCTGGTCCGTGAGATTGGTGCCATCAAGGAAATCTCTGACCGGGAAGTGGATGACCCGGAACGGGAGGCTGAGATTGTGGATCGGTTGCAAGGTACAATTTCAGGTCGTTTATCCGTTGAGGAAATTCGTACCGTATTTGGACCCATATTCTCCCTGGCAAAAAATATCCAGAAAAACCGATGAACTGCTTGCAGTCACTTCCGGGGGGTTGTTATATTATTTCACCATGATTGCACGGTCCACTTGGTTTAGCTGCTGGTATGAATTAATCGGAGGGTTGGAACAACCATAGGGCCAGTGTGTACCCAATTTGATTTCCAACCCCGCAGCATCGCGGGGTTTTTTATTACTGGAAGCAGATGAACTACCATGATGATGACCTTTGAAACTTTTAAAACTTTGGCCCGTTCGCATCGGACTATCCCCGTGTATGAACGAATCCTGGCTGATTTACTGACTCCCATTTCCGCTTTCATGCGCATTTCCCAGGGAGCCCAGCACGCTTTTTTGTTTGAATCCGTGGAGAAAGGTTCCCGGTATGCCCGTTATTCCTTTTTGGGTCGGAATCCCCGAAAAATCATTTCTTCAATTCAGGGGAGTACGTTTGTTTCCGACAAAGATAAACGGGTGTCCATTGACCAACCCTTTCTGGAACTGCTTCGCTCCATCCGGTCGGAATACGCTGTTCCCCCTTTATCGGATATCCCCGGTTTTACGGGAGGCCTGGTGGGATACCTAGGGTATGAAACTATTGGGTGGATGGAGAAGGTACCCCTTCATCCGCCGGATGATCTGAACTTGCCCGATGCCGTCTTTATGCTGTTTGAAAATATCATCGCTTTCGATCACCTGAAACACGAAGCTCTGGTCATCAGTAACGTCAATGTGAATAGTGACACAGATCTAAAACAGGCTTATGAGCAGGCCCGGGTCGAAATTGATACCTTGGGTGAGGATCTTCACACGGACATTGATTACCAAACACCCCCTGAAATAGAACGAAGTGCAGTCCATTCTGAATTACAGGAGAAAGATTTCAAAAGTGCCGTAAATAAAGCAAAGGATTACATCCGGGCGGGAGATGTATTCCAGGTCGTTCTTAGTCAGCGCTTCAGTCGTAAGACGCCGGTGGAGCCCATTACCCTCTACCGGGCTTTGCGTACGATCAATCCTTCCCCTTACATGTTTTACTTAAAGCTGTCGGATTTAGATATCATTGGCGCCTCGCCGGAGATGCTGGTGAAAGTGGAGGGAGACGAAATGGAAATCCGACCCATTGCCGGGACCCGCTCCCGGGGCAGGAGTGCGGAGGAAGATCAGGCACTGGGGGAGGAATTAAAGGCAGATGAAAAAGAGCGGGCGGAACATTTGATGCTGGTAGATCTGGGTCGAAACGATGTGGGTCGGGTTTGCCGGACCGGGACCGTTCGCGTAGAAGAATTCATGGCAGTGGAACAGTATTCTCACGTTATGCATCTGGTGTCGTCCGTCAAGGGGTGGCTTAGACCGGAACTGGACAGCCTGGATGCTCTAATGGCAGGCTTTCCTGCCGGTACTCTTTCCGGCGCACCGAAAATCCGTGCTATGGAAATTATTTATGAACTGGAACCGGTTCGGCGGGGTGTGTACTCCGGGGCGATTGGTTATCTGGATTTCAGCGGGAACCTGAATACCTGCATTGCCATCCGCACCATGGTCATGAAGGGACACACCGTCTATTTCCAGTCCGGTGCCGGCATTGTCCATGACTCGGGTCCGGGCCGGGAATTCACCGAAACCCTTCACAAAGCACAGGCTCTGGTGCAGGCGATCGACTTTGCAGAGAATGGATTAGTTCGGGAAAAATTAGCGAGTCTGGGCGCATGATTCTGGTGATCGATAATTATGATTCTTTCACCTATAACCTGGTCCAGTATCTGGGAATTCTAACCGGTGCGGAGGTGGGAAACGGGTCAATTGAAGTTTACCGGAATGATCAGATATGGCCGGAACTGGTTCAGACCTTAAAACCGGAAAAGATTGTCATTTCCCCCGGACCGGGAATCCCTGAAAACGCAGGGTATGTTATTGAAATTATACGGAAATTGGGGAACCAGGTCCCGATCTTGGGCATTTGCCTGGGGCACCAGGCGGTGGCGGTTGCATACGGAGGAAGGGTGGTACCGGCTCCGGAAATTGTGCACGGAAAGACTTCCCCTATCCATCATGATTCTTCTCCCTTGTTTCAGGGTATTCCTGCCACCTTTACCGCCACCCGCTACCATTCACTGGTGGCAGACAGGACCAGTCTTCCGAAAGATTTAATTGTTACCGCGGAAACGGACCAGGGCTTGATCATGTCCCTGGAGCACCGCCAGTATCCTGTTTTTGGAATTCAGTTTCATCCTGAATCCTTTGTCACGGAATATGGTATGGAAATGATTAAGAATTTTCTGGAGATTTGAATGAAGACAGTTGTTGAACAATTACTGGATCGCCAGGATCTTTCCCAGTCGGAGGCAGAAGCCATCATGTTGCGGATCATGTCCGGAGAATTTAACGATGTTCAGATTGCTGGATTTTTAGTTGCTCTTCGATCTAAAGGGGAAACGGCTGCTGAAATTGCCGGTTTCGCCCGGGCCATGCGATCGAAAATGACACCGGTGCCTGTAGCGGCTCCGGCGATTGATTTATGCGGTACAGGGGGTGACGCCAGTGGAACCTTCAATATATCCACCGCTGCCTCCATTATTGCCGCAGGTGCCGGTGTGAAGGTTGCCAAACACGGTAATCGCTCCATGACTTCCCAGTCAGGCTCAGCGGATGTATTGGCGTCTCTGGGGGTGAACATTGCAATGGAACCGGAAAAAGTGGCGGAATGTGTCGATCAAATCGGGTTGGGATTTATGTTTGCACCTGCATTACATCCCGCAATGAAATATGCCGTCGGTGCCCGCAAAGCCCTGGCACTCCGTACCGTTTTTAATGTCTTGGGTCCCCTCTGTAATCCGGCAGCCGTAAAGCGACAGGTTATGGGTGTCTTTGACCAACAGTTAACAGATCTGTTGGTGGAAGTGCTTCGTCTACTCGGGGCGGAGAGAGCCTTCGTCGTCCACGGTGAAGGTGGATTGGATGAGATCACCATAACCGGCTTTACATCGGTGAAAAGTTTGGAGCAGAACGGGAACATTCATGAGGAAACCTGGACTCCAGAAGATTTCGGTTTGGAGCGCGTTCCACTACAGGCTCTAAAAGGGGGTACACCGGAAGTGAATGCAACCATTATCCGGGATATTTTAAAGGGAAAACGGGGACCTTGCCGGGAGATTGCGTGCCTGAATGCGGCTGCCGGAATTGTAGTAGGGGGCGCAGCGGAAACGATACAGGATGGATTGAAACGGGCGGAGGAAGCTGTGGATTCCGGGTCCGCACTCGCTGTTTTGGAACAACTGGTTCAAGTGGGATGAATTTTTTACAGGAAATTGTTTCTCAGAAATATCGGGAGGTGGCAGAAACACGGTCCCGACTGAGCCTGGCAAATTTGAAGCGCATGTACCGCAAAGTACCCCTGCTGGATTTTAAGACCGCCCTGGAGGGGAGTAGCCTGCGGATCATTGCGGAAATTAAGTGGAAATCGCCATCGGAGGGCATCCTGGTTGAAAAAGGTGACCCGGCCTCCATTGCCCTGAGTTACCAGCGGAATGGGGCTGCAGCCCTTTCAGTGCTAACGGAAGAAATGTATTTCGGTGGATCCCTGGATTGCCTCCGGGAAATTAAAGCTACCGTGAATCTTCCGGTTCTCCGGAAAGATTTTATCGTCACGGAATACCAGGTTTATGAATCCTGGGTAGCAGGCGCCGACGCCATCTTATTAATTGCAGAAGCCCTGGAACGGGATCAATTAATTACACTGCATAATCTGGCTGAAAACCTGGGATTATCGGTTCTGGTGGAATTTCACGACCTGGAACGCTTACAGGAATTACGGTCCTCAAGGATAGATGTTCTCGGAGTGAATTCCAGAAATCTGGAAACCATGAAAACGGATTTACAACGGTTTAAGATGGCAGCGGATCAATTCCCCCCCGGAGTACTCAAAGTAGCAGAAAGCGGGCTCCATTCCGGTGATGATCTTCGTTACATTCAAGATCTGGGGTACGATGCGGCATTGATCGGTACCGTTTTCATGAAATCTTCCTCCCCGGGATTGACTTTAAAAAAGCTACTTTCGGAAATATAAATATGATTCCGGTTAAAGTTTGCGGTATTACCACTCCGGCTGACGCCAGTGTGGCAGTGAAGACGGGTGCTTCCGCCCTCGGTTTTATCTTTTACCACCGCAGCCCCAGACAGGTCTCCGTTCCCGAAGCTGATTTTATTGGGGAAAAAATTCCTCCTTCAGTAGCTAAAGTCGGTGTTTTTGTTAATGAGAAGCTGGAAAAAGTTCGCATAATAGCGGAGACCGTGGGGCTGGATTTTGTCCAGTTACACGGGAAGGAGAGTCCTGACTACTGCCAGCGGGTGGGATTCCCAGTAATTAAAGCCATTCGTGTCGGGGAAAGTACGGCAGAAGATTACACCGCCTACCAAAATGTCCGTGCTTTCCTGCTGGATACGTATGATTCAGGACGGGTTGGAGGAACCGGAAAACCGTTCGACTGGAATCAAGTTCCACTTTTACCGGAAGGGGTCCCCCTGATCCTGGCAGGCGGATTAACCCCGGACAATGTGCTGGCAGGAATCCGGGCTGTACAACCGGCAGCCATTGACGTGAACAGTAGTGTGGAGTCGTCGCCGGGACGGAAAGATCCGCAGAAAATCAGTTTATTATTTAAAACTATTTCCAGGACCGGAACCTATCAAAATCTTTTTCACATTGGGGCTACACCATGAATGAAAAGCAAAAAGCAGCCGGGCAATCCTGGCCGGATGCCCAGGGGCATTTCGGCGATTTCGGTGGCAAGTTCGTACCTGAAACCCTGATTCCTGCCATTAATGAACTGGAAACGGTTTATCTGGAAACCCGAAATAATCTAGTTTTTCAACAACAGTTACAGAATTTGCTGAGGGGATATTCGGGGCGACCCACGCCCCTGTATTACGCCCGGCGTCTTTCTGAGGAGCTTGGGTTTCACGTCTATCTAAAACGGGAAGATTTGAATCATACTGGAGCTCATAAGATCAATAATGCCCTTGGACAGATTCTCCTGGCCCAGCAGATGGGGAAGACCCGGATTATTGCAGAAACCGGAGCGGGCCAGCATGGAGTGGCAACAGCTACAGTTGCCGCCCGTTTCGGTTACCAGTGTGTCATTTATATGGGGGCAGAAGACATCCGTCGCCAAAAATTGAATGTATTCCGGATGGAACTGCTGGGAGCAGAAGTAAGGACCGTCACTTCCGGATGTGGAACATTGAAGGATGCCACCAATGAGGCGATTCGGGACTGGGTCAATCATGTAGAAAATACTTACTATCTCATCGGTTCGGTGGTTGGTCCCCACCCTTATCCCATGATAGTCCGGGATTTTCAGTCTGTGATTGGACGGGAGGCCCGGAAACAGTTTGCTGCCTTGGGAATGGAAAAATCTCTTCCGGATATTCTGGTGGCCTGTGTAGGGGGCGGCAGTAATGCCATTGGATTATTTTACCCCTTTCTTGATGAAGCAATCCGAATGGTGGGAGTGGAGGCTGCCGGTTTAGGCGTCGATACAGGAAAACACGCCGCAACACTGAATAAAGGAAAGCCGGGCGTGTTGCATGGTTCCGCCAGTTATTTGCTCCAAACACAGGAGGGACAGGTCTCCCTGCCCCATTCCATTTCTGCCGGTCTCGATTATCCCGGTGTGGGCCCCGAGCACAGCTATCTGAAGTCAACCCGGCGGGTGGAATATGTGACAGCGACCGATGTTGATGCGGTCAGTGCCTTTCGGTGGTTGACGGAAAAGGAAGGTATTTTGCCGGCCTTAGAATCGGCCCACGCCCTCAGCTTCCTGCAGAGTAAGGGAAACGGTATTAAACCGGGGTCCCATGTGGTTGTGTGTGTCTCCGGGCGGGGAGATAAGGATGTGGATACGGTTGCCCACTACCTGGAGGCACACCCATGAACCGGATTTCAGATTTGTTCAAGATCAGGGGTGAGAAATTGATTCCCTTTATTACAGCCGGCTTCCCCCGGTTGGATTTAACCGTTGAACTGGTTCTGGCGGCGGAAAAGGTGGGAGCCGATATGATTGAACTGGGTATGCCCTTTTCCGATCCCTTGGCGGAGGGACCGGTAATTCAGGCTTCCAGCCAGACAGCCCTTGAAAACGGCGTTACCCTGTCCTGGATCTTAGACCAGGTTTCTGTCATCCGTGAGACCTCCAAGATACCCCTGGTGCTTATGGGGTATATAAATCCCATACTTCAGTATGGAATGAAGGCATTTGTTCAAGATGCTCACAAAGCGGGTGTGGACGGCTTTATTCTTCCGGATCTTCCTCCAGAGGAAGCGGGGACTTGGGTTCAGGAATGTCATCAAACAGGCGTTTCCCCTATTCTACTGGTGGCTCCCAATACACCTGCGGAGCGTATTCGGAGTATTTCCCGGCTGGCCGGCGATTTAATTTATGCCGTCTCAGTACTTGGTATTACCGGGTCAGATTTCCATTCGGACCGAGCTTTAATTCAATATTTGAAGCGAGTAAGGGAATATAGTGAAACGCCATTCGTAGTCGGGTTTGGGGTTAAATCCCGCCAGGATATTACCCTCATCAATCAAATGGCCGATGGGGCAGTGGTGGGAACGGCATTGATTCAGCGGATTAGTGAATCCAGTGACCCGGTCCAGTCGGTGGAACAATTTATTCGGGAATTGAGAGGAACCTAACAATGGTGAAAGTTGGAATTCAGGGGGGTAAAGGAAGTTTCTGCGATGAGGCAGCAGTTGTTTTCACGAAAAACCATGGGATTACGGAATATGAGATTGATTATTTGATCAGTTCAGAGCGCGTTTTAAAGGCTGTGGAGGAAGGGCAGGTAGATTACGGTATTTTTGCCATGGAGAACGCTCAGGGGGGTGTAGTGATCGAAAGTGTGGAGGCCCTGGCGCACCACCGTTGCGAAATTGTGGAAATGTTTTATGTTCCCATCAGCCAGTGCCTGTTAGCCCGAGAAGGGATTTATTTAGGGGATATTACGGAAGTACATTCCCATCAGCAGGCTCTGCGCCAGTGCCGGGAGTATTTGGCAGAACATTTTTGGACCAAACCCCTAATTGAAACCGATGACACAGCTGAAGCCGCCCGTCGGCTCAAAGAAGGAAAATTACCTGCAACCGCCGGAGTCATCGCTCCCCGGGCCTGCGCTGACCTTTACGGATTAACCATCGTGGAAGAGGGAATCCATGATCTGAAGCGCAACCTGACTCTCTTTATTGGTATTAAACCATTCACTGAGTCCAAGTGTTAGGACCTGGGGAAGAGTGTTGAACCTGTAATTTATATTGTTATCCCAATTGGTGTTCCGTACCAACCTGCTCATAGATCAGGATCCTGTTTTATTTCTTTTTCCTGCTGCGGTAAAACCGGATTTCAACCTTTTCTATCGTAGCTAGACCCTCTTCGATTGCATCGTCAATTTGGGGCATAAAGGCTTCAATCTTCTCCAGGGTATCCACGATTTCAATAATAATGGGTAGATCTTCCGTCAGTCGAAGTATTTTTGTGGTGTGGATTCGACTATGGGCACCGAACCCCTCGATTCCGCGAAGGATGGTGGTACCGGCCAGGTTATATTCCCGGGCTTTGCGCAGAATCCATTCATAGAGGGGTAAGCCCTCATGTTTGTCACTTTCTCCAATGAAAATCCGTAATAAATGTCCTTTTTCTGGTAAAACCATGGTTTTAATCTCCTATTATTATAACCGATAAACTATAGCCGACCCATACCATCCCTAGACCGATAACCACATGGAGGATAATATTAATAAGGGAAGAGACCAGTTGCCCCTGGTGAGCGAACGAAAAAACTTCATATCCAAAGGTGGAGAAGGTGGTAAACCCGCCCAGCAGTCCGATAAAAAGAAACAGACGCATTTCAGGATTGAACAATTGTCTGGTTTCGGATATCCCGCTTAGGAATCCGATTAAAAAACACCCCAATATATTTACAGCCAGGGTTCCATAGGGGAAACAAGGCTTCCCCATGATCCGGTACACCGTTCCACTGATTAAATACCGGGACACGGATCCGATAAACCCTCCCGTTCCAATGATCAGTAATTTTAACATATTATGACTCCATAAAATCGATTTTTATCAGGAGTCATCAGCAACAATTGCGGTTAAAGGTGAACTCCATCACCCGGTTTAAGTTCTAATTATATTCCAAATTAAGATTTTGTTGTATTAAATACTTTGGTCAACAATGATAAGAGCGAGTATCAGAGGTAGGTATAAGACAGATGCTTTCAATATGATCCGGGCCGCTTGTGGGGTTTTCAGCCGGATAAAGGAGCGGGCAGAGGCCAGGAAACCAAGACCAAGCAATAGAACGCCAACAGAATATAACCTCCCGGAAAATCCAATGATACTCGGTAGAATGGAGACGGGAATTAAGACAATCAGAAAAGTAAGGATCAGAACAGGAGTCCAGATATTGCTGTTTTTTATTCCAGAGAGCATTTTGAATCCGGCCTTCCGGTACTCATGCTTGAACATCCAGTCAATGGAATAAAAGTGGGGATGCTGCCAAAGGAACAGGATGGCAAATAAAATCCAGGCCTCCACACCGATCTGGTTGGTAGCGGCAGTCCACCCACCCATGATTGGCAAGGCACCGGGGATAGCCCCGATAGTGGTATTCAACCAGGTCACTTTCTTCATGGGGGTGTAAATCAGAACATAGATAAAAGCGGAAAGCAAACCTAGAAATGCCGTCAGCACATTCACGCCCCACAGGAGCGCGGAAATGCCCAGCAAAACCAGGATCAGGCCAAACAGAAGGGCCTGATGCGGTTGAAGCTGGCCGCTGGGAAGAGGACGGTTCTGGGTCCGTTCCATTAAAGCATCCGACTGCCGTTCCAGGTAGTGGTTTAATACACCGGCGCCCCCGGAGGTGAGACCGGTTCCCAAGAGCGTCCAGAAAAACAGGGGACCGGAAAGCCCATGACTTCCCAGGTAAAAGCCAATCGTGGAGGTTACCAAAACCATGGTCAGAATTCGTGGTTTGGTCAATTCCAAATAAGGTCCAAAAGCGTAGTACTGCTTTTTTATCATCCGGCTGATCATGAAGATCCCTTCGACTGTTTTACCAGTTCTTTCAGGTCGGTTTTCAGGGCGGTGATGCTGGTTTCTTCGGTCCCATTGTAATACCCGCGGATGTTCCCGTTTTCATCCACCAGAACCAGACGGGTGGAATGGCCCATGGGTAACTTCTCTGCCGGTAGAAGAAACCCTTTCTCAGACAAGGTTGCGATTGAATCGATTGGTCCCCGTAAAAAGTACCAGTTGGCACTAGAGGGGATTTGGAAGCGTTTGGCATAAGCCTGCAATGCCTCTTCTGTATCTCGTTCCGGATCTACAGAAATTGAAACAAAGCGTACTTTTTTTGACGGACCAAACTGTTGATAAAGCTGACTCATGTAATCGGTCATAATAGGGCAGGGTCCCTGACAGTTGGTGAAAATGAAGGCGACTACATTGGTCTGCCCCTTTAAATCCTGCAGTCCAAATGGACGGCCGTACTGATCACTAAGGGTGAAATCGGGTACAGGCTGGATTACCGGTATCTGACTTCGGGCATGGGTGGCGGTTTTTATGACCAGGGACGCGCCCACAGCCAGGGCAATCAGAAGGACCGGAATTCCAATCAGGGCGGTTTTATTTACTTTTTTCAAGATGAATCTCAGCGTGTTTGGTTGCGGAGAAAAATACCATGGTTAATCCGACAATCCAAGCGGCGCTCCACATGTGGAACAATCGCAACAGGGCCGGAATATGAAAAATGACCATCCCTTCCCCAAGAAGAATTTGAAGGATGATTAAAGCCAGAATGGCGAAAAATACCCCGTTAACTAATGGGGAGGGACGGGAGTACTTTTTTAACATTTTGAACCAGAGATAGGTAGTGGATCCCGTGAGCAGAAGGCCCAGAAAGGTGTGAATATATTTTACCGGGCTCAGGGTGTTTAGCAATACCCGGGAAGAGACCAGTGGCAGGTTGTCGCTGATGGTTTCCAGGCCGGATCGCAATCCGGTCCCCAATAATATTTCCACGACGACCAAACCCCACAAAGCGCCTGCCCATTTATTGACAGCCGGAGCATAATAAAATCCTTTTTCACTGGAGGGATGAGCTTGGTAATAGGTCATTTGAAAAAGATAAATCAAAAGGCTGACGAGGATCAAAGCCAACAGCATGTGGAAGGTAACCAGCAGGGGATTCAAAGTACTGGTGACAACGACGCTACCCAGCCATCCCTCAAAGGCTACCAGAAGGAAAGCAGTGGCGGAAAGCCAGATGACTCTGGAAGATTGACGGTAATAAAGGAGGGAGGTCATAAACACGAGCGTAATGATAAAGCCCGTGGAGACACCGATCAGGCGGTTAATGTATTCAATCCAGGCCAGAGTGATGTTAAAGGTGGCCGGATCCACATCGGGAGGAAGTTGTTCAATACTGGTAGGCGGGAACCAGCGTCCAAAACAGGTGGGCCAGTCAGGACAACCCAATCCTGCCCCCGATACGCGTACCAGCCCCCCAACAAAGATAAGCAGGTAGGTCATGACAATCGCCACGATGACGACTTTCTGAAAGCCATTCATACCAGCTGGTTTCTGATTAATGGTGTTCGTTTCCTGAAGTTGCCGGTTGAGGGTTCTGGTAGATAACCGCCGATTTGGAAATGGGATCCACCGTAATCTGATCAATGTCACCACGAGTATTGATGTCAAACATAATCAGAATTAAGAATGCGGTAAGAATAATGACAGCGGTACTGAAAATGGTTAAGTACAATTTACTGTCATAAAGTAAGTGCATAAAAAAGAAAGCTACCAACAGGGCTTTCGTTGCTGCGATGACCAGGGCTATGGCCACATTGAAACCACCCAGATCAATAAATGAAACCCCAACGGTGACGCCCGTAAGCATAATCAGTAAAAGTCCCACGATTAAATAGGTTTTCAGGGGAGTATGGTGTTCAGCATTCATACCATTATCCTATCAGGTAAAAGAGTGGAAAAAGGAAGATCCAGATCATATCCACTAAATGCCAGAATAAACCGACATTCTCAATGGGAGTGTAATATTCACTGGAGAATTCATTCTTTTTCAAGCGAATCATAACCCACGTAATCAGGGCGATACCGATTAACACGTGTAAACCGTGGAGCCCGGTCATCAGAAAATAAATACCGAAGAAGATATGGGGATTAGTTCCTTCTATTCCGGTGTATGTGTAGTATTTGCCGAATAACTGACCCAGATGAATTTTATGGCTGTATTCGAAATACTTAACTACTAGGAAGGTGCATGCAAGCAGGATGGTAATCAGCAGGTAGAAAAAAGCCTTTTTCTGTCGATCATTCTGGATACTGTGGATCGCCAGAACCACCGTTATAGAACTGGTAATCAAAACGATCGTATTTAAGGTCCCCAGATAAACATTCAGCGCTTTGTGGGCGTTGTAAAACATATCCGGATTCAAAGCCCGGAATACGGTATAGGCAACAAAAAGTCCACCGAAAGTCAGTATTTCCGTTAATAAAAAGACCCACATTCCCAGCTTGGCCGAATCTTTCTGCTGTTCGGAGGTGCTGAAATGATGGGCCAGGTAAGCCGGAGCCGTGTCTGATGCGCTCATATTAATCCGTCTTTTTTTGATGTGGAGGATTAAAGGTTCGGGTCGTGGGGACTTTGTCATAATCGTAAGGTCCGTGCTCCATGACCACCACTGATTCGGTAAAGTTTTCCGTAGGTGGCGGCGATGTGGTCTGCCACTCCATGGTCAATGCGCCCCAGGGGTTATTCCCCGCCGGTTTTCCTCTGAAAATTGCCACCATCAGGTAAAATAGGGTGATGAACAGACCCAGCCCCAGAAGCCAGGATCCAACGGTGGACATGACGTGAAGGGATTGGAATTGCTCCTGATAATGGAAATAGCGTCGGGGCATTCCTTTGGAGCCCAGGATAAACTGGGGAATGAAGGTGAAGTTGAAGCCGAGAAAAACCAGAATGGCACTGATACGACCCCAGGTTTCATTGTACATACGCCCGAAGATTTTTGGCCACCAGTAATGGAGCCCTCCCAGGTAGGCTACCACCGTACCCCCGAACATGACATAATGAAAATGAGCCACCACGAAATAGGTGTCATGAAGGTGGACATCGGTTGCAATGGAACCAAGGAACATGCCGGTCAAACCACCGATGACGAACAGAAACAGGAAGGACAGGGCATAAAGCATGGGTGTTTCGAACGTGATGGAACCGCGGTAGAGAGTCGCCATCCAGTTGAAGACTTTGATTCCGGAGGGAATTCCCACCATGAAGGTAATGAAGGAAAAAACCATGCCCGCATATTCGGATTGACCAGAAGTAAACATGTGGTGTCCCCAGACAAGGAAGCTCAGGAAGGCGATTCCAATACTGGAAAAGGCAATCGCTTTATAACCGAAGATTTTTTTATGAGAAAAGGTTGAAATCAGTTCGCTAATGATTCCCATTCCCGGTAGAATCATGATGTAGACTGCCGGGTGGGAGTAGAACCAGAAAAAGTGCTGGAATAGAACCGGGTCGCCGCCCATGGCCGGATCAAAGATTCCCACGCTGAACAGCCGCTCCAGGATCAACAGGACCAGGGTAATTGCCAGCACCGGTGTGGCCAGAACCTGAATAATAGCAGTGGCGTACAGTCCCCAGGTGAACAGGGGCATTTTAAACCAAGTCATTCCCGGTGCCCGCAGTTTGTGGATGGTAACGATAAAATTGATTCCAGTAAGCACCGATGAAAAGCCCAAAACGAAAGCGCCAAACGTAAGTGAAATCACGGAAGTGGAAGTGGTAGAACTGTAAGGCGTGTAGAATGTCCAGCCCGTATCTACGCTTCCCAGGTAAATAGAAAGGACGGCAATCAAAGCACCGGTAACGTAAACATACCAGCTTAAAAGGTTCAATCGGGGGAAAGCCACATCTTTGGCCCCAATCATAATGGGTAACATGAGATTCCCGAGCGCCGCCGGAATGGCGGGAATAATGAACAGAAAAATCATGATTACACCATGGAGGGTAAAGACCTGGTTGTAAGTGTTGGCAGACATGACATCCACGCCCGGATCCAGCAATTCCACTCGGATCAGCATGGCCAGGATTCCGCCGAGCATGAAGAAGAACGCTGTCCCGAACAAATACATGACGCCAATCCGTTTATGATCTAGGGTAAACAACCAGGATTTAATTCCCCGCGGAGAATTAAGGAAATGTTGGCTGGGGAGATCGTTCATATTAATCGTTCGTTTCGGTTAATGATTTAATGTAAGCCACCAGGGCATCCAGTTCCCGGTCTTTGATCAGGCCCTGATAGGTGGGCATGGTTGGAGGGAACCCCTGGACGATATCCGCCTGCGGTTCCAGGATGGAACGGCGTAAGTAATTTTCATCAATAGTAACCTTTTTCCCGTTACTCAATGTTACTTCTTTTTTAAAAATTCCATTCAGGGCGGGACCGATTTTAATGGTTCCGTCCGTCATGTGGCAGGCATTACAAGCTTTGGCAGTAAACAATTGTTTCCCCAATTCAGGTAACGGAATGCTGGTATCGACGGTGCGTTCACTGGAAGCTAGCCAGGCTTCATACTGGTCTTCCGGCAGGACCGACACGGTTCCAAGCATTTCTGAATGCCCTGTGCCACAGTACTCGGCACAGGTGAGGGTGTAGTCCCCGCCATTGGTGGCCTCAAACCAGGCGACCGTATACCGGTTCGGTAACACGTCCATTTTAACCCGGAAGGCAGGAACAAAGAAACTATGAATTACATCTTCTGAAGAGAGAAGGAGTTTGACCGGTTTTCCTTCCGGGACAAATAATTCATTCAATGTATTGGCACCGTTGGGATAGTCAAAAATCCACATCCATTTTTTCGCCGTTACCTTGATTTCAATCGCGTCCCGGGGAGTAATCCGCATTTTTAGATAAGTTTTAAAACTCCAGAAAAAGAGAATCAGAACCAGGACTGTAGGGATGGCCGTCCAAAGCACTTCCAATTTGAAGTTATGATCCAGGCCGGAAGTAAGAGGAGCGTCAGCGCCCTCCTTACGACGGTATTTGGCACTGAAATAAATGAGGCCCAGGATGACCAGCGAAAAGATTATGGTACCAGTAATCAGGATAAAATAAAAGAGGGCATCCACATCGCCGGCTATGGTTGAACCGGAGGGGGGTAAAAATAGTGATTCCTTCGTGCTCATGAATTTTTAATTCCGTATCATTCTGATTTGTTTTTTCTTCGTTCTCGAATCCAGTACACCCCCAGAAAGATTGCCAAAATCCCGATGGTCACTACGCCGCCGGCTCGCATGAGATTGGCGGCGAATAACACGTACCGCTTTTGTTCCGGGTCATAGTGAAAACAGGTTAAAATAAATTTTTCAAGCGTATTTCCAATTTTCCCATCCGAGGCTTCCAACAGGGCCAGTCGGAGAGTATTCTCTGGATATTCCAGTCCGTATAAATACCGGGAGATTGTGCCGTCTTCTGAGAGGATAAAGGTAACGGCCGGGTGCGCATATTGATCCCGTTCCGGATCGTAGAAATAGCGAAAGCCCAGGGCATCAGCCAGGGAGGTAATATTGGTCTGCTTACCCGTTAGAAAAGCCCAGCCTGATTCATCCACCGGCGTTTTAAAGCCGGACAGATAATTTTGTTTTTTCTTGGCTGCCATTTCCCAGGTCTCGCCTGGATCAATGCTAACCGTAACCATCTGAAATTCATTCCCCGGTTTCCAGGCCAGTTTCTGGACCCCTTCCTGGACGCCGTTTAAGATCAGGGTACAAAGCATGGGACATTCGTAATAAGCCAGGTTCAGGAGGATCGGTTTCTCGTGGTTGAAATATTGATTTAACTGGACCGGTTCTCCCTTGCTGTTTGTAAAAGTAAGATCCAGGGGAATGGTACTACCCAGGTGTTCTTCCACGTCAATTTTTTGCAGCTCCGCATCATCCGAACGCAGTTGTTGCCCTATCAGAACCGTAGCCGAAAAAAAGGTTAACAGCGCCAGGGAAAAAATCTTTAAGTCAGGGAACCGGTAATGCAATCTATCGACTCCGATTGGTTCGGGATGGTTTGCGTTTTTCTGATTCAGCGGCCAGTAATTCAATGGCCCGAGTGATGGGAATTCGGTAAATCCCCTTCGTCGAATCCACGACACTGTAGGAGGAAAGTATTTCCTCTTCATGCTGTCTCAGTTTCATCAGTTTGGCGGATTTGGGTTTGATGACCATTTCATAAACGAGCTGGTTTTTAGTAGAAATGAAATATTCTCGGGAAACGAAAAAGAACAAAGCTGTAATCAGAACACTGGCTATAAGCACCCAGAGAATCGCTTTAATTTTTACATCCTTCTGTTCATAACCTGGATTGGAGTGGGAGACAGTCATGGCAATAACTAACGGTTTATAAATTTAATCGATTGTTTTAGACGGGGATCGTTCATAGGAACCAGGGGGTAACGTTTCAGGATAGTCCAGAATAATCCCATGAAAATACCACCAACCCCTATAAATGTTGTCAGGTCGAGCCAGGAAAAATGAGCGCCTTCGTGGTGGAAATTGGGTAAAATGATCCAATAAACATCCAGCCAGTGCATGGTGAGGATCAGAATCGCCATTCCCCTTAGAATTTTGGCATTTCGCTTGGCTGACCGGAATGCCAGTATAAGGAATGGAACCATGAAATGGAAGGCCACTAAAGCCAGACTTACCGCTTTCCAGGAACCCTTCCAGCGGTGTAGGAACCACACGGTCTCTTCCGGAATATTTCCATACCAGATTAAAAAGTACTGGGATCCGGCGATGTAGGTCCAGAAAATGGTGAAGGCAAAAAGGTACTTTCCCAGGTCGTGATAATGTTCAACTGTAATGGTGTTCTTAAGTACCCCTTCCCGTTGCAGAAATTGGAGAAATAGGACCAGGAAAGCACAGATGGCAAGAAAGCTCCCGGAGAAAATGTAAACGCCAAAGATAGTGGAATACCAGTGGGCGTCCAGCGACATGAACCAATCAAAACTGGAAAACGTAATGGTGAGTGAAAACAGAATCATGCCAGGTGCGCTGATTTGTCGCATCCGGTTCGCCACGGTGGTCGAGGGTTTCTGATCCTGTTCCAGCGATTTTTTCCTCAAGAGATAGGCCAGCGTAAACCAGATCCCAAAATAGAGAACGGTCCGCAGACTGAAGAAAAAGACATTTAAATAGGGTGCTTTATGCTCCAGCATGACGTCGCCAGTAACGTAGCTGGGATCGCTCCAATTGTACAACTGGGATACGCCGAAAATCACCGGCAGAAAGAGCAGAATCATCAGGGGCAGTACACCCAGAATCGCTTCTACAATCCGTCGGACGACCACGCTCCATAGAGAACCGGCCAGATGGTGGAGCAGAATGAAGAATAAGCCTCCCAATCCCAGGGTCACCCAGAAACCGAAAGCGGTCAGGTAGGAGTAAAACAACTGAGTCGAATTCGTGGTAAATCCGATGGTACTAATCAATAATGCCAAAGCACCAATGGTAAAGGCACGACGGTCGAAATTTCCCGGGTCCTTCAGCTGGTAAGTCTGTTCATCAAACTGCATGGATTAATTCTTTGTTATTGTTGCTCTGATTTTTCCCGGTACTTCCCCTGGCGATGCATGCTGGCTTTTTTGCAGGGCACGGATGTAGCCGATAATCGCCCAGCGGTCGTGAACCGGAATCTGATATTTATAAGCCGGCATATTCCGAATTCCATTGGTAATCACATCAAAGTAATGGCCATCTGTAAAGGCGCGACTCTGGTCGGTCTGGAGAGAAGTGGGCGGCAGTGGAAATCTGTACTGGGTAATGATTCCTTTTCCGTCCCCCAGACCCCCGTGGCAAACAGCACAATATATGTTGTACCGCTCCTGCCCCCGCAGTAAGAGAGATTTTGTAAAAGGGACGGGGCTGGTTTTGACTGGTTCCCCGTTAGAATCTTTTCCTGTAAAGACGGGATCATTATCGTGCAAGCTCCCTCTCGGTACCGTTCCCGCTACCGGTAGTCGCATGGAGGCACTATCGCTGAAAAGGGGACTCATGCGGTAGGGTTTGTATTTTTCCTGCGTATCCATGTTGGGGTTCAGGTGTATGGGCGGTTTATCGGAACGTTGACCCCGCATACAGCCGGAGAGAGACAGGACCATTATTGCCAGGGCCAAGGGGAATAACCAGTTAATAAATGCTTTTATTGTAAGATTATTCCCCTTGTAATAACTCCACATTTTGAGCACCCAAGGACTCGAGAAATTTTAGTGACTTCTCCGGGTCGAAGTACGGATCATCCACTTCGATACTGATAAAGAAACCATCGTCAGAAAATTTCTTAAAGTTGTCGGAATAGAATACGGGGTGATAGTAGCGTGGCAGCCGGTTGAAATGTAGCATTCCAAGGACCGCCGAAAAAGTCCCGAAAATCACAAAAAAGGCAAACGTAATGATGATAAACGCCTGCCAGCTAAACAGAGGTTTCCCGGATACGACGACTGGATAGGCAATGGTGCTGGTCCAGCCCTGAAGGCTCAGGCCGGCGATTGCCCCGATGAGACCAAAGAAGGCCACCACAAACCCGAGTTTTGATCGTTTCAAACCCATGGCATCGTCCATGCCGTGAATGGGGAAGGGAGAATGGCAGTCAAATTTTTTGTACCCTGCTTTGCGTACCTCAGCGGCCGCCTGCAGCAAATGGGCAGGATTCTGAAATTCCCCCAGAAGGCCGTGAATTTTTCCATTCACTTTCATGACCCTATGCTTCCTTTCCCGATTGGACTGGTTCCGGGGGGATATGGTAATTGTGGGGGTCTGCCTCGGGAAGGACCGACTTGACTTCAGACATGGAAATCATGGGCAGGAATCTTAAAAAGAGGAGAAAGAGGGTGAAAAACAGCCCCACCGATCCTACAAAAATGCCCACGTCGTAAATGGTGGGAGAATAATAATCCCAGCTGGAGGGAAGGTAGTCCCGGGCCAGAGAGGTTACAACGATTACAAACCGTTCAAACCACATTCCAACGTTAATCAGCAGTGAAATCACGAACATGAGGGGAATGCTGGTGCGGATTTTTTTTGACCAGAACAACTGGGGTACCAGTACATTGCAGGTAATCATGATCCAGTAAGCCCAGGCGTAGGGGCCGAATGCCCGGTTAATGAAGGTAAAGGCTTCGTAACCGTTGCCACTGTACCACGCGGTGAAAAACTCGATTAGATAGGAATACCCCACCATGCTGCCGGTCACCAGCATGACCTTATTCATATTTTCCAGGTGTTTTTTGGTAATAAAGTGTTCCAGACCGAAGATTTTCCGGGCGATGATAGCCAGGGTCATGACCATGGCAAAGCCGGAGAAAATCGCCCCAGCCACAAAGTAGGGCGGGAAGATGGTGGAGTGCCAGCCGGGGATAAGACTGGTGGCGAAGTCCGTACTCACAACACTGTGAACCGATAGGACAAGTGGCGTGGCCAGGCCTGCCAGAATCAAATAAGTCAGTTCGTAGTGCTGCCATTGCCGGTTACCGCCACGCCAGCCCAGCGACAAGATACCGAAAACAATTTTACGAACCCTTGTTTTAGCCCGATCCCGCAAAGTAGCTAAATCAGGGATTAAGCCGGTATACCAGAATAATACGGAAACCGTAAAGTAGGTGCCCACTGCGAAGAAATCCCACAATAGGGGGCTTCTGAAATTGGGCCACAACTGCATCTGGTTGGGGACGGGGAAGAACCAGTAAATGACCCAGATTCGGCCGACGTGGATTCCCGGGAACAGGAGAGCACAGATGACGGCAAACAGCGTCATGGCTTCCGCAAAACGGTTGATGGAGGTGCGCCAGTACTGGCGGAGGAGTAGTAAAATGGCGGAGATAAGGGTCCCGGCATGACCAATTCCGACCCAGAAAACAAAATTGACAATAGCCCACCCCCAACCGACGGGATTATTCAACCCCCAAATGCCCACGCCTTCCCAGAACAGATAAGCCAACAGCCCGAGTAACATCATTAAAATGGAGACGGAAAGGGCAAAGGAAAAATACCAGCCTTTGGGTGTTTTTTGCTCTACAATGCTACTGATTTTTTCGGAAATAGAAGAAAATGTCTGATTTCCGGTTATTAAAGGCGGCTCTGTAATAGCGTCGGCAGGAACAGGTACCGGATTATTCATGGATTGTTACCAGTAGTTTCAAAATTATTGTCATGAAATTTCTATCGACTCCAGTTCCGGGTTCGGATTCCGAAGTTTAGCTAGGTAAGTGGTACGGGGTTTTGTATTCAATTCCCCCAGAAGGGCATAATTACGATTCTGTTTTTTCACTTGCGAAATCTGGCTGTTGGGATCATTAATATTGCCGAAAACGATAGCATCAGCCGGACAACTCTGCTGACAGGCAGAGACGACTTCTCCGTCGCGAATCTCCCGGTTTTCTTTCTTAGCGGAAATCCGCGCCAGACTGATTCGTTGAATACAAAAGGTGCATTTTTCCATCACCCCACGGGAGCGGACCGTTACATCCGGGTTCATGGCCATCTTTACAATTTCGGGCGTGTCCTTGGTGTAGTTGAAAAAGTTGAAACGCCGCACTTTGTAAGGGCAGTTATTGGCGCAGTACCGGGTACCAACACAACGATTGTACACCATGACATTTAGTCCTTCCTTGTCATGGGTGGTGGCAGCAACAGGACAAACCTGCTCGCAAGGCGCGTTTTCACAGTGCTGACAGGCAACGGGTTGATACACCAGTTCTGGATCTTCTTCCGTTCCGCTGAAATAACGATCCAGGCGTAACCAGTGCATTTCCCTTCCCCGTGAAACTTCCAGCTTTCCCACCACGGGTATATTGTTTTCACTCTGGCAGGCGATGGTACAGGCATTACAACCGGTACATTTATTCAAATCAATCGTCATGCCCCATTGATACCCCTGATCGTAAGGACGTTCATCCCATAACGATTTCAGGGGTGGATGTTCTTCATACTCCTTCACAAAGTCGGGATGACGCTGGTACTCTTTTAATTCTGCTTCGCGGATCAGGATAGGCAACCGATTCTCGATTTCTTCCGTGGCCAGTTTTTCTGGCTCCAGACCGCCGTGATCCTGGGTAGAGGCCAGGGCATAGGTTTGACCGGTGAGTGTCATTGTAAGGGACTGGCCAAATTCCATCGTGTCCGACGTTCTCAGCACGTAACCGTTAAACCCGACGTTGGTACCGACGTAACCTTTGAAATTCCGACCGTATCCCAGGGGAATTGTGACGGAGTAATCGGCCTGACCGGGTAACACCCAAACGGGAATGGTCAGGGTTTGCTGTCGGTAGATTAAGGTGACCATATCACCACTTTTGACTCCCAGAGTTTTAGCAGTGGATTTACTGATTAAGGCGGCGTTATCCCAGGTTAGTTTTGTAATAGGATCGGGTAATTCCTGCAACCAGCCATTATTGGCAAACCGACCGTCAAAAAGGGCTCTGGAAGGAGTGAAAACCACTTCCAGATTGCTTGCACTGGCAGCTTTCCCTGAGAAAACATTTGAAGTGAGGGCCTGAGCCAGTCGTTTTGATCGGACGGATGGCGCAGAAAAGGATGATTTATGAGCCGTGAAGACGCCGTCGTGGAGTACCTGACGCCAGTGGGCAGAAAAACCGGTAGTGGGCAATAATTTTTTCCAGGTGGTCTGGACCAAGTTATATCCTTTTTCTCTCTTACCCGTATTTATCAGACCTAGAATTTCAATGGCGCTGTATCCACCGAACAGGGGTTGGGTTTGAGGCTGGATCACACTGAGAGTTCCGTCAATTGAGCGGGCATCCCCCCAAGCCTCCAAAAAATGCGTTTCCGGCAAATGCCATTCTGCCTGTACGGAGGTTTCATCTACATAGGAACTCAAATGAATGGTATGACTGACCCGTTGCAAGGCAGAGGTGAAATTCAGGTCCACCGGTAAATTATAAACGGGGTTTCCACCCAACATGATCAAGGTGGAAATATCCCCCGCCTGCATCTGTTGAACCAGATGCTGAACCTTTTCCAGATCAGGGTAGTTTACCTCCGAAATGGGGGTGTACCGGCAGGTGGCCTTATGGTTCCCCAACGCTGCATTCAGAGCGTACACGAGTGCATGGACCTCTGGAGGTTGGTTACGTCCAGCCACCACCACACATTCACCTTGATGATCCATTAAATCTTTGGCAGCGGCTTTCAGCCACTGTTCATTAAACGGTGTACTTCCGGTGAGTTTGGAGGCACCGGGGATTCGTAATCCTTGTCGTTTCAGTTCCTGGGTCAGGGCAACGGTGAAGGCGCCTACCAGACCGGACCGAAGACGAAGACGATGATCGGCCATGCCACCGGTAACGGTGAAGGAACTTTCCACCACATAGAGCCGGTTCATTCCATCCATTTCAGATGCGACAGTCCGCCCTTTCGAAAAGTCCAGAGAATTGGCAATATTGTTGGTCTCCATGTGGAGAAAATCCGAATCCAGCGAAAGGATTACTTTTGCCTGATCGAATTGATATACGGGACGGAGTTTTTTACCGGTAGCAATTTGAATGCCTTGATAAATATTCTCATCGCTTATCGGCTCGTAGGTGACCCATGCCGCTTTAGGAAATTGTTTTTTAAACTCTTTTTTCAAACGGACTAGGGTTGGGGAGGAGGAGGCTTCCGAAAAAATGGCCAACCCTTCTCCTGCGGCGGTTTTATAATCAGCATATAATTTTTCCCAGGCTGAAATAAACTGGTCCCAATAGCTCGGCTGTCCCTTGTAAAGAACCGAGTCGGACCGGTCTGGGTCGTATAGCCCCAGAATGGCTGCCTGGAGATAAGCATTGGCTGCACCGCGGGTAGCCGGATGCTGTTCATTTCCTTCCAGCTTGGTGGGCCGTCCTTCATTGTTCTCCACCAGCACACCCCAAGCTTCCAGCCCGAGGGGCATGGTGGAGGCATAGAATTGAGGTACGCCAGGAATAAAATCTTCCGGTGGAATGACGTAAGGAATGATTTTTTCTACCGGTCGACGACAGCCAGCCAACCCCGCCAATGCCAGGGAGGCCCCCATGAGTGATAGAAAATCCCGTCTCGAAATCGCGTGCTTTGGTAGTTCAGAACCACCGGGGATTTTTTCATCGAGGAAAGTGTTGAATTCTGGTGTATCGGCCAGTGTTTCCAGGTTACGCCAGTATTCTTTTCCAGTCATCGTTTTCAACTTAGATTTCATCGGTGGCACCCTGAGCAATCTTCCGGTGGATTTAAATGTTTTTGGGACATAATCTTTTTGGCAAAAGCGGAATTGTCCTTGGGAGGACTCCATTCCATGTTGGTGATTTCACTAGCCGGTCGCAACTGTTGTTCCGGCTGACGATGACAGTCCAGACACCAGCCCATGCTTAACGGTTCTACCTGTCGAACCACTTCCATTTCGCGTACATTCCCATGGCAACTGTTACAGCCGACACCGGCATTGATGTGAATGCTGTGATCAAAATAGGTGAAATCGGGCATTTTATGGACCCGGACCCACTGGATTGGAACGCCTGTATTGTAACTCTCCCGGACAGGATCCAGTTTTTCACTGGCCGGTAGAACTAGTTTGTGACAATTCATGCAGGTATTGGTCGGCGGTACCCCCGCGTAGGCCGATGTTTCTACGGTGGTGTGACAGTAGCGACAGTCCAGACCCAGATCGCCGGCATGCAGTTTGTGACTGTATGGAACCGGCTGCTGCGGTTCATATCCCACATCCATATATCGGGGAGAAGCGTAATACCAAAAAAGCCCCGTTCCACCGGCTCCCAGGACCAATACGGCAATCAGGAAGTAGAAGGGAACTTTATTTGACCATTGGGGAAATATTTGTGCCATACTGTATTAAGATTTCAATTGGGTGGGGTTTCCGATTTTACATTCACCATCAGTTCGTCAAAGGTAACACGGTCTAATATAGAATTGATTTCCTGCTCTACGGAACGGATTTTCTGAATAATGGGCTGACAGAGATCGGTCCTGCCACAATCCACGAAGTCATCAACAAGACAATTTATCATGTGAGCGGGGCCGTCCATAATTTCCATAATGGAGCGTAGTGTAATTTCATGGGGCGCCTTGATTAGGCGATAGCCTCCCAAAGAACCTTTCACCGATTGAATTATATTTGCTCTGGTTAATTTTTGAAGGATCTTGGAAAGGAAGTCAGCCGGCAGGTTTAAATTTTCAGCGATCTCGGATTTGCTTTTAATGGCATCGGCAGGTAAAGAAGACAGATAAACCACCACCAGGATGGAGTAATCCGCTGCTTTACTTATGGCCATGGTTGCTGCTCACAAAATTGTTAGTTGTGTTCAATTATAGACTAAATTAGTCCAGTTGACGGGCGCAAGTTTAAGAGCGGCTAAAATAGCTTGTCAAGAAAAATGTGGACTAATATAGTCCACTATTGTATTTATACTGTAAATGTACTTTTTTTATTTTTTCGGGGTAGCCTAATTTTTTATTTTGAAAAGTGGTCACATTTTACCATATACTTACGAATCGAGTGATATAGAAATGAAGTTATCTTGGAAATAAATTAATTAGGAATCACGTTCATCCTGTTTTAATCAGTTAGTCGGGAGTAATTCCTTGCTCAATGCTTTTTCATCCTCCCGACGCTCCAAACAGGTTTTGTGATAAGCAACGATTCTTTCCATTTCAGGGACGGATAACTTTTTCACTTTTCGAATTCTTTCCCTTAACGGAAGCGTTCTAATCGATTTCAAAGGACAGTTCCAGAGCGCCTCCCCAAACGGGCAGTCAACAACCAGCCCCATGAGATCCAGTTCATACGTTCTCATCGTAAGCTTCAGTTGTTACAATCATGGTACTGCCGGCAGCACTTGTGTGACGATTGGATCCAATAGTAGGGTTATAAGTAGAATGGACTGAATTCAATGGCCATAATCACGGCCAGAAAGATCAAGTCCGATTGTTTTTTCAAGAAGTATTTCATGTTTTGCTCCGTTAATTATTGTTGTCGTTTCTATAGACCCATTAAAGTGGAAAAAGTTGTCCTGTTTTGAGAAAAATTCAACTTAACGGATTCTGACGAACAAGGGTCGTCAGTGCGATATCAGTCGGAAGCGACGAGATTTAGTTTTCGGCTGATAAAGAAGATTAAAAGATACCATCCTACGGCAATGGTCATATTTGCAATCACATAGCTGGGCCAGGGCCCGAAAGATTGTTCTAAGGGGAGTGTGGCCCACCGTAGGTCAAGAATATTCTGGTCGAATACCAGATTATAACAAGTAATCACAGCCGTATAAACCGTCATGGTTATTAACACCGTTTTTAAGGCACGGTTGGATAATTTCCGGCTATCATTTTTTACCAATTGGATGGTGAGTAGGAGTGGTCCCACATGTTTCAAGATGAAACCGCTCCAGGCAATGGGATCCGTCTCAATCGGGGGTGCCACTGGATTATCCACAACCAGAAGGGTGAAAACATCGCCGGTCCAGGCAAAATAAAAACATAAGTCAAATAGAACCTGATGGTAGTAAAAGGCTAGTATCAGCGCCAGTATAGCCGTGAAGTTGCAAAGCCACAGTAACAGGTGAGGGTTATGGTGCAGATTATACCAGGAGGTGGTTGCCAGGGCGAAGACCAAAACGATACGGAACAAGTGAATCGTATTAGGCCCAGGGCGCCGGATGGCCCTTACCAATCCACCGATCGTTACGACAATAAACAGAAAAGGAATGAGCTGGATTTGAGGATTAGTCATCGGAGAAATATAGTGTTACGTCCCCTTTAGGATAAATAACTTTACCCTCCTGATTATTAATAAAATATTGTCATTCGCTTGTCCTTTTTAAGTGGAATAAATGTGTAACTTTACAGTCGATTTAACCTTGGATTGGAGTGAATGAATATGGATAGACCTGTCAGAATTGGATTGTTCGGTTTCGGTAGAATCGGTCGGAATATCTTTCGGATCGGATACAAGGATCCGCGGTATGAGTTTGTCGCTATCAGCGATCTTGGGAAAGCTGAATCCATGTATTACCTGTTAATGCGTGATTCGATCCATGGTCCCATGGAAGACGGGATTACACTGGAGGGGAATTATTTAAAATACAACGGTCATAAAGTACGGCTGTTGATGGGGGGGACGCCGGGAACGATCCCCTGGGATGCTTTCGATGTGGATATTGTAATTGATTCTACGGGGGTGTACCGGAAACGGGCGGAATTACAGCCGCACATTGATTCGGGGGCTGGTCGCATCCTGGTTTCCAAGCCACCCATTGTTGAAATCGACCGGATTGTGATTAAAGGACTGAATGACCATGAAATCCGGAAGGAAGACCGGATTATTTCCACCACTTCTGCTACGACCCAGGTGCTGGCATTATCCCTGAAAATCCTGGATGAAGCCTTCGGTGTGAAACGGGCCATGATGACAACAGTCCATGCCTATACCTCGGATCAACCCTTGGCAGACGCGGTCCGATCCGACCTGCGCCGGAGCCGTTCAGCCGTTGAAAATATTATTCCCAATGAAACCTGGGCTCCTAAATATGTGGCGAAACTGATGCCTAAATTTGATGGAAAACTCTCGGGTGTGGCCTTCAATGTTCCGGTGGCCAACGGTTCCTGCATTGACCTCACTACCGAGCTGGAACAAATGCCTTCGATTGACGAAGCCAATGCCGTACTGAAGAAGTCGGCGGAAGGTCCCTACCGGGATATTATCGGCTACACGGAAGATCCGGTTGTATCCAGTGACGTAAGCGGGAGCGGGGAAACGATGGTATTTGATTCCCGCGCCACCATGATTGCCGCTCATAAATTATTGAAAACGGTTTCCTGGTTTGATAATGGCTGGGGCTTTGCTTCACGGATTCTGGAACTCACTGCCGCCTATGGCGCACTCGGGGAGGCGTAACAATGAATATCGCGATTAACGGATTTGGTCGTATCGGTCGGACGGTTTTTAGAATATTAAATAAACGTCCTGGAATATCGATTGTGGCGATTAATGATATTGCCAGTAATGACGCCCTGGCCTATCTCCTGAAATACGACACAGTCATGGGTCGGTTTGGGGACCGGGTTGAGGTGGAGGGTGACATTTTAAAAACCTCAAAGAATGAAGTGAAAATGCTGGCGGAACGTGACCCGGTGAATCTGCCCTGGAAAGCGCTGGAGGTGGACATTGTCATCGAAGCCACGGGAATTTTCAGAACCCGTTCGCTGATTGAACCTCACCTGAATGCGGGAGCCCGGAGGGTCATCCTTACGGTTCCTGCCAAGGATGAGATCGATTTTACCGTCGTCATCGGTGTCAATGATAATCAACTCAAACCGGAACACCGGATCATTTCCAACGCCAGTTGTACCACCAATTGTCTGGCGCCGATGGCCAAGATTCTGAACAATGAATTTGGCATAGAATACGGCGTTATCAATACCGTTCATGCCTATACGAACGATCAGCGTCTGGCAGACGTTCCCCACTCGGACTGGCGCCGGAGCCGGGCGGCGGCTGAAAATATTATTCCCACCTCCACCGGCGCCGCAAAGGCGGTGGGAAAGGTTCTTCCGGAATTAAACGGAAAACTGGATGGAATCGCCACCCGGGTACCTGTACCGGATGGGTCGGTGGTGGACTCGGTCTTTAAACTGGCAAAAGCCGTATCCGTTGATGAGGTGAATGAGGTGGTTTTAAAAGCCTCCCAAGACCCACGCCTGGAACGCATTGTCGAATATTCCACCCTGCCGGTGGTCTCCTCCGACATTATTGGAAATCCCCATTCCTCTATCTTTGATGCCCCCTTTACCCGGGTGGTGGAACCGGACCTGATTAAGACATTAAACTGGTACGATAATGAGTGGGGTTACTCCAACCGCGTAGCCGATCTGGTTGATATCTTCAATAAAATGGATTAGACCGCCCTGGGGATCCTGATTCTTCAGTGATTCAGGGCGTCCAGATCGCGGTAGAGATCCAGGGATTCGGGGTTAGACAGGGCATCCTGGTTGACTACTTCCTCGCCGTAGATGATTTTTTTCACGGCCACCTCTACTTTCTTCCCGTTAATGGTGTAGGGGATATCGGCGATGGGAATGATTTTCGACGGGACATGACGGGGGGAACACTGTTCGCGGATAACCGTCCTTATCCTGTCGATAAGCGGTCGATTGATGGATACGCCCGGATTCAGTTTAATGAAAAGAATAACCCGTTCATCCCCTTTCCAATCCTGACCCACAACCAGACTGTCGTTAATTTCCGGTAGGCCCTCCACTACCCGGTAGATTTCTGCCGTACCGATCCGGACACCTCCCGGATTTAAGGTTGCATCGCTGCGACCGTAAATCTTTACGCCACCGTGATCATTGATTTCGATATAATCCCCATGATACCAGACGCCTGGAAAGGTTTGGAAATAGGCTCGGCGGTATTTTTCTCCTTTCGGGTCGTTCCAGAAATAAATGGGCATGGAGGGAAAAGCTTTCGTACACACCAATTCCCCTTTCTGGTTTAACACAGGCTTGCCGGAGGCGTCAAACGCTTTCACAGCCATCCCCAGCCCTCGGCACTGAAGCTCACCGCGATAAACGGGAAGGGTTGGATTTCCTAACGCAAAGCAGGAAATCAAATCTGTCCCGCCGGAAATGGAGGCCAGTTGAACGTCTGTTTTAACCGATCGGTAAACATAATCGAAGTTCTCCTCCACCAGCGGTGATCCGGTGGAGAGAATTGTTCTTAAGGTAGCGAGGTTGTAATGTTTTGCCGGATGTTCGCCAGCCGCTTCGGCGGCGGAGATGAATTTGGCACTGGTCCCGAAAACGGTGATTCCCAACTCCTGGATCAGGTTCCACATGGCTCCGGAATCGGGATAAAAGGGGGATCCGTCGTATAAGACCACTGTGGCACCTACTGCCAGGGAGGTGACAAGCCAGTTCCACATCATCCACCCACAGGTAGTAAAATAAAAAATGATGTCCTCCCACCTCAAATCCGTATGCAGGCGTAGTTCTTTCAAGTGCTGGATCAGGGTCCCACCGGCAGAATGGACAATGGATTTAGGCAAACCGGTCGTCCCGGATGAATACATAATATATAGGGGATGACTGAAAGGCAGGGGTTGAAAGTCCAGGGGCTGGGTTACGGCGGTAGAAAGAAAATCTTCGTATAGGATTGCGTTGGAAATGGATTTCAATTCGGGTTGGTAGCGGAGGTAGGGGACAATAACTACGTGTTCCACAGAGGGTAATTGGGAGAGAATACCACTCAATTTCGATAAAGTATCGAAAGATTTTCCGTTGTAATAATACCCATCAGCGGCGAACAGGATTCTCGGCTCAATCTGGGAAAAACGATCCAGAACCCCCTTGATTCCGAAATCGGGTGAAGAGGAACTCCAGATGGCGCCGATGGAGGCAGTTGCCAGCATGGCGATTACTGTTTCCGGCATATTCGGCATAAAACCAGCCACCCGATCTCCGCTTTGAACCCCCCGGTGTTTTAAAACTGTGGCCAGTTGTTCCACCGCAGAATACAGTTGATGGTAGGTTAAAGAACGGAGTGGCTGCCCTTCCCCTTGAAAATGGAGTGCGATATGATCGTCCCGGTAGCGGAGCAGGTTTTCCGCAAAGTTCAAGCGGCTGCCAGAAAACCATTGAGCGCCCGGCATTTTATCCGGGTTATCCACTACCTGCCTGTAAGGGGTTTGGTACCTAATTTCCAGGAATTCCCAGCAGGCGGCCCAGAAATCAGCCGTACGGGAAATGGACCAATCGTATAATTCTTGGTACGACCTGAATCGTTTCCCGTGGGTTTGATTCACAAATTCCCGGAATTGGTCCATCTGGGTTTCCTTTCGACCGCTGGTGCCGGGCGTCCAAAGAATATTTTCCATGCGAATCCCTGTACTTTTACGGTGGAAATTTAACGGAAAAGATGGGTGGATTAACAGAAGTGCTTCATGCAATAGTCTTTCTTCGGTGTAAATTCGGGCTCGCATTTGTACTCCATTTTTAGACCGGATTAAGATTAAATGAAAGTAGCCTTTCTCACCGCCGGGGGACTGGCCCCCTGCCTTTCTGCCAGTGTTGGTGCGCTGGTGGAAGCCTATCTATCTCTGGCTCCCGACACCTGCTTTATAGGTTATAAAAACGGTTATCGGGGTCTGCTATTGGGGGAATCGGTGGATTTTCCGGCTATGAACAAAGAAAAAACCGCACTGCTGTACCAGTTTGGAGGCAGCCCCATCGGCAACAGCCGGGTAAAGCTGACCAATGCAGAAGATTGTGTCAAACGGGGATTTATTCAGAAAGGTCAAAATCCGTTGGAGGTCGCTGCCCGCCAGTTGGTAAAGGATGAAGTTCAGGTGCTGCACACCATCGGCGGGGACGACACCAATACTATGGCCGCCCGATTAAGCGCCTTCCTGAAGGGGGAACGGTATAATTTAGCGGTGGTAGGGTTACCCAAAACGGTGGATAACGATATTTTTCCCGTAACACAATCCTTGGGGGCGTGGACGGCAGCAGAGCAGGGAGCCATTTTCTTTGAAAATATCGCCAATGAAAATACCACCAGCTCACGGCAGCTTATTATTCATGAAGTCATGGGGCGTCATTGTGGATGGCTGACTGCTTTCACGGCCCGGATCTATCGGGAGCGGCTGGAACAGCGGGAGTTTTACCCGGAACTGGGACTGACCCGGGAAAAGTGGGAGGTGGACGCCGTTTTCGTCCCGGAAATGCAAATTAATCTGGATCGGGAGTGCCACCGTCTGAATGAACGTATGGATAGGAAGGATGGGGTCAATATTTTTTTGAGTGAAGGAGCGGGAACGGAGACCATTGTCCGGGAGATGGAGACCGCCGGTGAATCGGTTCAACGGGATGCATTTGGTCATGTGGCCCTGGATGCTTTGAATCCCGGATTCTGGTTCGCCAAACGCTTTGCGGACCGGTTGCAGGCAGACAAAGTCCTGGTCCAGACAAGCGGATATTTTGCCCGGAGGGCCGCCCCCAAGACCCGTGAGCTGGACCTTATTCACCAATCCCCTTTTCTCGCCGCCCCCC
>CAZNUM010000022.1:0-30540 GCA_964576315.1 uncultured bacterium | reverse complement strand
CGAGTGGCTGGTGCTCGGGACGCGGCGGTTTTCCGACCCCGCCGCCGCCTACGCCCGCTGGCGGACACTGCTGGAGCGGGCCGCAGGCTGGTGAGGAGAGAGGGGTGAGGGGGGAGTGAGTGGTCAGGTGTGGGGTGTGAGCGGTGGGGGATTTCCTACTCCATTGGAGCCCCCAACGGGAATGTACTCGAGGGGAAAAGCGACCAGGAACTTCAGGCTCTGTTTGCCGCCACAAGCCGGGAAGTGTTGGATTCTCCCTACTTTCTGGGCTGGATGTTTGATGAACCGATTTTGAACGGAATAAATCAGGCTCTCATGGAGCGGGTAGTCGCGGCAATTCGCCGGTATTCAGAAAATCAACTGATCTGGATCAATTTTGCACCTCTGGATGGCTGCTGGTCCGATCCCTCCTGGCCGGATATGGCTGCCTACGCCCAACTGGGGGATATAGTGGGCTTCGATTTTTATCCCGTAGAAATGGGTCTGCCTTGGCCGGGTCACATTTCAAAATCTAGGATCGAGGACTTCGGCTGGTACGTGGATCGGGCCCTGGGCTGGGTCACGGAGGAGACGCCGGTCTGGATGCTGCAACAGGGGTGGAAGAAGGGGGATCTGGAAGTACCGCCCACGGCTACCGGTCGCCGCCCCGATTCCGTGGAAACCCGGTTCATGAGCTACCAGGCTCTGGTTCACGGCGCCACTGGTCTGTTTTATTTTACCGGCTCCCGGCTGGGAGGCGCCATTCCGTTTGACGACCCTACCTGGGACGTCTACATCCGGGAAACAGCTGCCGGAATTCGATCTTTGACGCCGGCGCTGGCCTCCTTTGACCAGGTGGAAGCCATTTCTACATCGTCTTCTTCCGTCCGGGTGCTGACCCGGAAACAGGCCGGAAAGACCACGTTGATCGCCGTTCGTGAAAGCGATGGGGAACCAGAGACGGTGACCTTTCAAGTGTCCGATTCCCGTATCACCCTTTTGAATGTGGTGGGGGAGAACCGTCAAATTCAGGTAACGAACCACACGTTCAGTGATCCATTTGACCGTTATGGCGTCCATGTTTATGCTCAGCCTTGAAAATTCTTTCCTTTTTTTTGTCATATGTCTCTGGCGTGAAATGAATCAGGTTACTTACGATTTATCCAGGGGTTAATTTTTAAGCTATGAGAATGGGTTTAACGGTACGATTCGTCTGCATTCTTATTCCATTTCTGTTGTGGGGGCAGGGAGCCCAGATTCACGGTTTCGTGACGGATGGTGAAACGGGGGAATCTCTGATCGGCGCCAATGTGTACCTGACCGGGACCGAATGGGGGACTGCCACCTCCAAGGACGGTTATTTTGTCATTCACCAACTTCCGCCCGGTGATTACCAGCTGGTGGTCTCTTACCTGGGATATGAAAAATACGAACGGACTCTCCGTCTGGCAGATGGATCGGACCGGGATGTCTCCGCCGCCCTGATGCCGGAACCTCTGGAATGGTCGGAGATTTCCGTCTCCGGGGAACAGGTGGAACGACGCCTGAACCTCCAGATCAGCCGGAATACCCTGAATCTGAGGCAGATGAGAAGCGTCCCCCAACTGGGGGAGGCGGACCTGTTCCGGACCCTTCAGAGTCTCCCCGGTATTCTGACAGAATCGGATTTCAGTACGGGATTAATCATTCGGGGAGGAAATTCGGACCAGAATCTTATTCTGCTGGACGGCATCACGGTGTACAACCCCTCCCACGTGGGCGGCGTCTTTTCCAACTTCATTCTGGATGCCATTAAAGAGGCGGATCTGTTAAAAGGGGGGTTCAACGCGGAATACGGGGATCGTTTATCGGCGGTTCTGAACGTTCGCAGCCGGGAGGGGAACCGGAATAAAATGGAAGGGAAAGCCAGTCTTTCCTTACTTTCAACCCAGTCCACTCTGGAAGGGCCAGTGGGGAACGGCGCCTGGCTCTTCTCCGCCCGCCGGACCTATTTCGACCAGGTGTTTAAAGGAACCAAATTTTATTTCCCCTATTATTTTTACGATCTTCAGGGGCATGTTTTCCAGGATCTTTCTTCCAGTGACAGGATCTCCTTCAGCGTTTACAGCGGCAAGGATGACCTCTCCTGGCAGGAAATTTTGCTGGACGCCCGCTGGGGAAACCGCACCTACAGTCTCAATTACCGCAAACTGTTTTCTACCAAACTGATTTCCAACTGGCTCCTGGCCACCAGCCGGTTCGATATTTTCTTCGGTCTCGGAGGCAGTTCGGGTTTGAAAGAAGAGGATTATATCAATGACCGGACCCTGCGCTCGGACTGGACCTATTTTGTGACGAACCGGAACCAGGTGCGGTTTGGATTTGAATTGAAGGATCTGAAATTTGTTTACCGGGATACGTACCTGGACAGCGTCATTTTTAATACCCATGAATCTCCTCTTGAAGGAGCCGTATACGGGAAATACAAACTGTGGCCCATGCCCAATCTCATGGTGGAGCCGGGACTGCGGATTTATTACTATGATGAACATCCCCAAAAGTGGTTTGCCGATCCCCGTTTAGGGGGGAAATATCTGCTCACCCCGGACCGTTATATAAATTTTTCCCTGGGGCTTTATCATCAGTTCATGGAAACCATCCAGGATGATTACAACCCCAAAGTGCTGGATGCCTGGTTTGCGGTGGATGGGTCGGTGGCCCCGGCTACGGCGATCCAGTATGTCCTGGGATACGAAGAGTATTTCCGGAAAACGTACCACATTCAGATCGAAGCCTATTACAAATCCCTGAAAAATATGCTCACCTTCGTGGATACCCGTTCCACAGTGGATGACCTTATTTCCGATGAAACCCTGAACGATCTGGTGGATGTGGGGGACGGGTACGCCTACGGACTGGAGTTCTTTTTACAAAAACAACTGGGGCGATTGAGTGGCTGGACCTCCCTGGCTTATTCCGTCGCCCGGAAAAAATTCCACGGCCGGGAATATTACACCAACTGGGATCGCCGGTATGTCTTCAATCTGATCGGAAGTTACCAGTTTTCCCGGAAATGGGATGGGAACCTGAAGTGGACTTACCAGACCGGTCAGCCCTACACGCCGATTCTGGGTTATTACCAGGAGATCATTCCCGGTGCGGATCAGCCGTTTTTCCGCACGATTCCCGGTGGACGTAATTCGGCCCGTTACCCCCTCTATCACCGTCTGGACGCAGGTCTGGTGCGCCACGGCAAGATCGGGAACACCCGGGTGGATTTGTTTCTCCAGATTGTAAATGTTTACTGGCGTAAAAATGTATTCCGCTATGTCTACACCTTCGGCAGTACTTCCAACGGGATTGACGATGATCACGATCAAAAAATTGACGAACCGGATGAAGGACGTCCCAGCCGCCAGCGGATTAATGGTCTACCGATTATCCCCAGCATAGGAGTCACCGTTGATTTTTGACCTCAAATCCAAAGCACTCTTTTTTCTGGCAGGTTTGACCCTGTTCTGGAGCGGCTGTGAGCCAGCCACGGATACGGGAACTTACTCCGAACGGTTGGTGATTTTCGGGAATTTGAAAGCCAACCGACCTATCGCGGATACCATCTATGTTTCCCGCTCTTACAATCTCCAGGAATCCTATGAAACGGTGGGGAAATGGATCGCCGACGCTGAGGTGACGGTTTCAGACGGGGATACGGTAATTCCATTGATTTCGGTAGCCGGTCGTCCCGGACGGTACGTGGATTATATCAATCCAGACAGAGCCTACAAGATTATTCCAAACCGGACCTATAAGCTGGAAGCAGCATGGGGCGACTATGCGGTCAGTGCCGAAACCACGGTTCCCGACTCTATCACTCTTGAAAGCATTCCCGGCACCGAATGGACCTGCCAGGGTCAGACTGTACCGGTCCGCACCATTAATCTTCACGAAGAGGTGAATACACGGGAGAAAATCGAATTAGCCCTGTTAACAAATAATTTCAGCGCCCTGGAAATGGATACGGTTGTTTACCGGGAAGGAGAATGCTACACCAGCAGTTTTGCTTCCATTCCCCTACTGTTAATCCGCTGGCAATCCGCCTCCGAGCCGGGCCTGATCCGGCTGATAGTCCGGGCACTGGAGGATGATCATGAAAATGCCATCGTAGATACTTCTCTCTCCGCCAACCTCTTCAAAGGGACCATGCTGGTGGATGAACAGGGTTTCCTCTATCGTCCCAACCCCAAGGTCTACCAGTTAAGCCAGCACGTACTTCACCTGAGCTGGATGTATTTTAATTATTACGGTCCTCATCTGATTGAAGTCCAGGTGGCGGATCAGTCTTACCAGGATTATTACCGCGGTCAGCCCCTGGGTCAGCCCCAGAATTCCTATCTTCTGCCGGAGGGAAATGTTACCGGAGGTTATGGTCTCTTCTCCTCCACCAATTCCTGTTATTTCTTGGTGTACGTTAAAAAAGAGGAACCGGGCTCAGGGTCTTAATTCAGACCCACGCCGTGGACCCAGACTAGCTCGCCGCCAAAGTAGCCTGTAAAGGAGACCAGGGTCACCAGACCCAATAGGACTGCCAGCGCCAGGTAATCAATACGCCGGTCGGACTTATATTTTAACAACAGGTAAACCCAGATAATAAAAAAGGCTAAAGAAATCCAGGTCACCAGATTCCCCAGCGTTTCGTGCGTTTCAATCAGTTCCAGGACCTGACGGGAATAATTCATACCTTCTGCAATTTCCGCTTCCTTGTCACCCGTCAGGGCGGCGAAAATGGAGGCCAGGGAAGTTAAACCCAGTAACCAGACACCGATGTAACGGTCCATCCAGGTGGGTTTCCATAGCTGTAATCCGTGGAAAAACAGGGTAATATAGAGGAGGGCGATCGGGAAGTGAATCAGGAGGGGATGTAGGGGGAAGTCCATCGGTTCGGTTCTGCGTTCGTATGCGTCTTTACGGTAATCGATATAAAGGTTGAAATTGAATTCAGTATGTAGCCCGTAGGGGAATCGAACCCCTGTTGCCAGAATGAAAATCTGGAGTCCTCACCACTAGACGAACGGGCCAAAAAGCGGTGGCGAAATTATGAGCAATCCTTCTCATTTACCATACGATTTTTCCCTTTATGAAGAGCGAAAAGGACCCGTTTTGATTACCCTGCTTGTTTCCCCGAGGGGGCTGCACCTAAATTCCACGGTTCTTTTCTAACCCAATACGAACGGATTCATGTCGAGAATTATTGCACTCACCAATCAAAAAGGCGGCGTGGGGAAGACCACCTCCTCCGTCAACATCGCTGTCAGTCTCGCCGTTACGGAGGTAAAAACTCTGCTGGTCGATCTGGATCCCCAGGCGAATGCCACCACCGGGTTGGAAGATTTATTTGATGAAAGCCCTGCCACGATTTACGATGTTTTGATCCGCGGGGTCAAAATGAGTGACGCCATTACCCACACCCAGTTTGACAACCTGGACCTGGTTACCTCTACCAACGACCTGGTGGGGGCGGAGGTGGAACTGGTGAGTCTCATGGCCCGGGAATTCCAGCTTCAGAAAGCTCTGGAAGTGGTCCGGGATCAGTACGATTACATTCTGATCGACTGTCCCCCTTCCCTGGGTCTGCTGACCATCAATGCCTTAGCGGCGGCCCATTCGATTATTATTCCGATTCAGTGCGAATACTATGCCCTGGAAGGGCTGGGACAGTTGTTGAATACGATCCGGCTGGTACAGAAAAATTTGAATCACAATCTCACCATAGAAGGCGTACTTTTAACCATGTACGACAATCGTTTAAATCTTTCCAAGCAGGTGGCGGAAGAGGTCCGTTCTTACTTTGAGGACAAAATTTTCAATACGGTTATCCAGCGGAATGTACGGCTGGGGGAAGCACCCAGTTTCGGGAAACCGGTCTTACTGTACGATGCCAATTCCACCGGTGCCCAGAATTACATGGCCCTGGTAGAGGAGCTGCTCAGCCGTGGCCACTAGACGCCTGGGCCGGGGATTGGAAGCACTGATCCCGAAAGCGGAAAAAGCGGAATCGCCCTCCGTCGGAGTCGTCACAATTGCCCTGGAGCGGATCAAAACCAATCCACACCAGCCTCGGAAATATTTCGACGATACCGCTCTGGAGGAACTGGCCGCTTCCATCCGGGAAAAAGGCGTCATTACTCCCGTGACCGTCCGGCAGGAGGGAGCGGGCTTCGTCCTCATCGCGGGGGAGCGACGCCTGCGGGCCGCCCGGTTGGCAGGGTTGAAAGAAATTCCCGCCTATATTATTGAAGTAACCGGTGATGCCGAAATGATGGAGGTTTCCTTAATTGAAAACATTCAGCGGGAAAACCTGAACCCGATTGAGGAAGCGGAAGCCTACGCCGTACTGCAAGGGCAGTTTAATCTGGGTCAACAGGCTATTGCCAAGGCGGTAGGGAAGAACCGGTCCACCATCACCAATGCACTGCGGCTGCTGCGCCTGCCGCCGGAAATTAAAAAAAGTATTCGCGACGGTCGTATCTCCGCCGGTCATGGACGGGCTATCCTGGGAATGAAAACCACCCCGGCCATGATGAAACTGTGGAAGCTGATTCTGACCAAGGATCTGAGCGTCCGGGCGGCAGAAGCCCTTGCAAAACCGGGTCTAAAACCCAAATCCAGAAAACAAAAAAGCGAAAAGCGATCCCCTGAAATTCGGCGTATTGAAGATGAACTGATTTCGATTCTGGGAACAAAAGTACGGCTGAAACCCCGGAACAAACAGGAGGGTTCCATTGTGGTGGAATATTATTCGGATGAAGATCTGGAACGCCTGCTGGAACTCTTGCGCCACCTGGAATAGGAAGCTTTAACGTGAAGCCCCGCCGCTACAGCGTCATCGTCATTCCGGATAATGAGGGCCCGAATAAAAATTTTTCCATCTCCAGACGTGTATTCTGGGGTTTGGTTCTCTTCCTGATTTTATTAATTGCCGGATTGGTGGGCACCGTCACCTATATGACACCGCGGGTACTGGAATATGACCAGTTGAATTCCAAATACCTGGAGCTGGTCCAGGAACGGACGCAGGTTCAGGAATTGTATCGTGATCTGGAACGTCTGAAACAACTGGGAACTATCGTACAACGGACGCTGGGAACCGGTCAACCGGGTTCGGGGACGAAGGAAAAGAGTGCTTCTGACACGGCCGACTCCAGCGCCGGTTTTCATATCTCCTACATTGAGAATATTCCCTCCCAGATGCCCGTGGAAGGGTTTGTGACCCAGACCCTGCAACGACATACCGGTTCCTGGCTTACCAATCATTACGGAATTGACATTGCCGTCGCAGAAGGGGAACCGGTCCTGGCAGCCGCTTCCGGACAGGTGGTCTTTTCCGGCTGGACCCCCGATTTAGGGAATCTGGTGGTGATTTACCACGGAGATGATTATTTCACCTATTATGGACATAATCAACTTAATTTGGTGGACCGATATCAGTTTGTTAAGCGGGGAGAAGTCATTGCCAATGTGGGAGATACGGGCTTAAGTACGGGACCTCACCTCCACTTTGAGGTTTGGAAGGATGGACAACCCATGGATCCAATGATTTTCTTTCCTGAATATTCAAAAACCAATGTGAGTACAGGTAGCAATGACTAAAGATGATATGAAAGATGTGCATTCCATGATTGGTGCCGATGCAGTTATTCAGGGTAATATTACCTGCAAAGGCAGTTTGGCGGTCTTTGGCAAGGTGTACGGCGATGTCACCACGGAGGGATCGGTCCGGGTGGCCAAGGGCGGCGAAATTCATGGGAACATCCAGGCCAGCGACGCCCAGATTGGCGGGTTGGTGGACGGGAAAGTGGTGGTAGAAAACCGGGCGGTTCTGGGGAGTGAATCCAAATTAAAGGGGGATCTGGTCTACCGCTCCCTCATTATTGAAGAGGGTGCCCAGTTCCAGGGACATTGTGTCCTGGCAGGATCGGAAACAATACCCGAATCCAATCCCAGGATAGACCCGCGACGGGATAACACCGCCGGCGAATGAACGCTGTCCAGGACCCGGGGAATTTTTTTGCCCGAACCTTCCGGTATTTCCAGCAGTATTTACTCCAGTCCGGACCCGCTCTGGGGGCGGTGTACACCCTCCTGGGGGCTATTCTCTTCCTGGGATTGGTTGGATACGGTCTGGATCATTTATGGGATACAACCCCCCGCTGGTCCTTGATAGGTCTGGGTCTGGGAATGATCGTGGGTTTCTGGCAACTGGGTAAACTGATGCTGAAAAAATGAGCCTTCCGTTCTGTTCCGTCATCCACCAATTTGCCGGTCACCGGAATTGATTTGAAAACCTTATTCTATATTACTCTGGTCTGCCTGGGAGTCTGGGGATTATTGGCGGGCTTTTATCCCGCTGCAAAAACAGCGATATTCCTGGGAATTCTTCTGCCCTGGATCACCCTGATGATCGAAATTCCCCTCATAAAAAAGACCTTCCGAACCAACCCGGTGGGTCTGACCCGTCTCCTCATTAAAGGGTTTGGAATTAAGTTTCTGGTCTATGGGGTCTATTTATTTGTAATCCTCCAATTTTGTACTTCCAACCCACATCCGTTTATTTTTAGTTTCGCTGGCTCATTTTTAGTGCTTCACATGGTGGAAGCCGGGGTGCTTAAATCCACAACACAAACATAATTTTTCAATAACATCTTATGGTCTCTGGCGGCGAACAGAATTCCGGATCGACTGTAATGGAGGAAATTGGTGATAACATTATCCACCATGTCTCTAACAGTTCCCCCGAACACGCCCTAATCAAACTTCCCGAAATCATGGGGGTGGATCTCTCCATCACTAAGCATGTCTTCATGATCTGGCTGGTAGCCGTGTTGGTTGCCCTGGTGGTGATTCTTCCCGTTCGTCGGTATTTAAAACAGGAAAAACCTTTACCCCGTGGGTTCATGAATGCCCTGGAAGCGGTGGTCCTGTTTATCAAGGATTCCATTGTATTACCCAATGTAGGTCCGAAATGGGTCATGACCTGGACCCCTTTGGTCCTTACCTTTTTCTTTTTTATTCTGTTTGCGAATGGAATCGGATTGATTCCCCTGTTTGAAGTGGTGGGTTTATTTGACCGGTTTTTACTCCATACCGATTCCCACTCCCTTATCAATCGTTTATTGCATGGCGGTACCACCGCCACCGGTAATTTCAATGTGACAGCGGCGCTGGCTAGTATTACCTTCATTTCAATCATTATTGCCGGGACCCGGGCCCACGGTTTTTTCCGCCACTGGAAGAATCTGGTACCACCTGGATTAGCCTGGCCGGTCTATATTATGCTGATCCCGATTGAAATCATGGGAATGCTCGTAAAACCTTTTGCCCTGACGATGCGGTTGGCAGCCAATATGACCGGAGGCCATATCGCACTGCTGGCTCTGTTGTCGCTCATGGCGATCTTTGCCGAATTGTTTCACAGCTTATTCGCCGGAGTGGGGGTGGCCCTGGTCTCCATTCCCATGGCGGTGGGCATTTCAGCCCTGGAAATTATTGTTGTGATGGTTCAAACCTACGTCTTTACGCTGTTGACAGCTGTCTTTGTGGGTATGGCGATCAATGTTCATCATTAAATAACCTAACGGAGGTATCGTAAAATGGAAGTACTGCATTATTTTGGTGCTGCCCTTGGTCTTGGATTGTGTGTGATTGGTGCCGGAATCGGCATCGGGAAGTTAGCCGCTGCCGCCGGTGAAAGTATTGCCCGGCAACCGGAAGCTGCCCCCCAGATCACCGCCGCCGTCAACCTGCCCCTCTTCCTGCTGGAAGGTGTGGCCATTATTGGCGAAGTATTCACATTCCTGATTCTGATTTTGAAATAACCGATTGGTCTAAACGATTAAACAACCAGATTAAAGGTATCCCTCATGGATAATCCTCTAGTACAAATCGATCCGGGTTTATTTATCTGGACGATTGTAACCTTTCTGATCCTGTTTTTCGTCCTGGCCAAATTTGCCTGGCGTCCCCTTCTGAACAAACTGGAAGAGCGGGAAAACCTGATCCGTCAATCACTGGAAGAGGCGGAAAAGGCCCAGCAGGCATTGGAAAAATTCAACCAGGAATCGGAAGCCATCATTGCCCAAGCCCGGTCAGAAGCCCAGACCATCCTGGCGGAAGGCAAACAGTCGGCTGAAAAAGTGAAGAGCGAATTGCTGCAGAAAGCCAAGGAACAGGCGGAGCAGGTATTGAAAAATGCCCAAAAGCAAATTCAGGCGGAACAGGAACAGGCCATCGCCCGCATCCGGGAAGAAGTGGTGGATTTGTCCCTGGCCGTGGCGGAAAAGCTGATTCAGAAAAAGCTGAGCAAACAGGATAATAAGTCCCTAATTGAAGAATCCCTGAAAAAGGTCCGCTCCTATGAAGCTTGAAGTCCGGGCACGACAATATGCTCAGGCCCTGTATACGGTGGCGGATGAAATTCACGCCCAGAAAGAAGTGCTGAATAGTCTTGACTTGGTCGTATCGCTGATAAGAAAGGATCCCTTGTTCCGGGCTTTTTTACTCTCAAAACGAATGCAGAATACGGAGAAGGCGGCTATTATTCAAACCGGTCTCGGGGCGTATTGCCACCCGTTGGTCCTGCAATTCCTCGGCACCCTTAAAGGGGGAAAAATCATTCGCATGCTAAAGGCGGTGGCGAAGGCTTACCGGAAAACGTATGAAACGGCCATGAACATTCTTCCGGTCATGGCCCATACCGCCGCTCCCTTGACTAAGCAGGAAGAGGCGACCCTTAAACGGGCGCTGGATGAAGCCCTGGGTAAAGTGACGGATCTGGGCGTGGAAGTTGATCCGGATCTGCTAGGGGGGATCAAACTAAGAATTGGAAATCGCTTTCTGGATGCCTCCATCCGCACCCGGGTGAATAATCTGCGGCGGGTGTTATTGGAAGCGTAAGTAGATAAAAGGATATTATGGAAATTAAAACGGACGATTTAACGGCTCTATTAAAAAAACAGATTGAAAAATTTGATCTGGCCATTGACGTTTCTGAAGTCGGTGAGGTCATCGAAATCGGGGATGGGGTTGCCCGGGTCAGTGGTCTGGAAAATGTCATGAGTTCAGAACTGGTGGAACTGCCCAATGGCGTGTTTGGCATGGCCCTCAATCTGGAAGAGGACAATGTCGGTCTGGTTCTGTTTGGAAATTCACGCCTGGTGAAGGAAGGGGACCTGGCCAAACGCACGGGTCGGGTGGCGGAGGTTCCGGTGGGTGAAGATATGCTGGGGCGGGTGGTCAATCCCCTCGGTCAACCCCTGGATGGAAAACCGGCGATTAAGGCCACCGAAACCCTCCCCATCGAGCGAAAAGCGCTGGGGGTTATTGCCCGCCAGCCTGTCAAACAACCTCTCCAAACCGGAATCAAAGCGATTGACAGCATGATTCCCATTGGTCGGGGACAACGAGAATTAATTATCGGTGACCGGCAAACAGGAAAGACCGCCGTTGCCATTGACACCATTATTAACCAGAAATATACCCACGAAACGGAGGATCCGGTTTACTGTATTTATGTGGCTATTGGTCAAAAGGCTTCTACCGTTGCCTCAATGGTGGCGGAACTGGAAGCCCATGATGCTATGGCTTACACCACTATCGTGGCGGCAAATGCTTCCGATCCGGCGCCTTTGCAGTACATTGCCCCTTACTCCGGCTGTACTATGGGAGAATATTTCCGGGATCAGGGGAAACATGCCCTCATTATTTATGATGATCTTTCAAAACAGGCGGTGGCTTACCGGCAGATGTCCTTGGTACTGCGTCGTCCCCCCGGGCGGGAGGCCTATCCAGGGGATGTGTTTTATCTTCACAGCCGGTTGCTGGAACGAGCCTCCAAACTGTCTGATGAACTCGGCGGCGGCTCCCTGACCGCTCTGCCGATTATTGAAACCCAGGAGGGGGATGTGGCAGCCTATATTCCAACCAACGTCATTTCCATTACGGATGGACAGATCTATTTGGAGCGAAACCTGTTTAACTCGGGAATTCGACCTGCCATTGATGTGGGTCTTTCCGTTTCCCGGGTGGGGGGTAATGCCCAGATTAAGGCTATGAAAAAAATCGCCGGTACTTTAAGGCTAGATCTGGCGCAGTACCGGGAACTGGAAGCCTTTGCCAAGTTTGGATCTGATCTGGACAAAGCCACTCTGGCCCAACTGACCCGCGGGGAGCGGATGGTGGAAATCCTGAAGCAGGACCAGTACGTTCCCATGGAGGTGGAAAAACAGATTGCGATTATTTTTGCCGGATCGAAGGGATTCCTGGATGATATTCCCGTGGATCGGGTGGCTGATTTTGAAAAGGGTCTCTTCGATTTTCTGGAGGCCAACAATCAGAAGGATTTGGATGAAATCCGGGAATCGGGGAATATGTCTGATGAAGTAACGGAGCGGTTGGAACAGGCTATCGCCGATTTCAAAAAGGGATTTACGGCCTGAGCCCATGGCAAACCTGAAAGACATCCGGGATCGAATTAAATCGGTCAAATCCATTCAGAAAGTAACCCGGGCCATGAAAATGGTGGCGGCAGCCAAGATGCGCCGGGCTCAGGAGCGGATGGAAATGGCCCGACCCTATTCCCACCGGATGGCGGAAGTGATCCAACATTTATTACCGGATGTGGACCGGGACCTGTTACCGTTGCTGGAGGTGCGTGAGGTTAATCGTATCGGCTATGTGGTGGTGACTTCCGATCGGGGGTTGGCAGGTTCCTTCAATTCCAATATTTTGAGAAAGGCACAGCGCGAAATCGATGAACTGGGGCGCGACCGGGTGGATATCTTCTGTATCGGGAAGAAGGCTCGCGATTATTTCACCTACCGTCATTACACCATTAAAGAGTCCCACGTGGAATTCTGGAATGATTTGAGTTTTGCCCATGCCATCAAAATCGGAAATGGAATTGTCAGTCATTTTTTAAGCGGGGAAGTGGATGAAATCAGGGTGATTTACAATGAATTTGTGACGGTGGCTACCCAGGAAGTCCTGACCGAACGGTTGTTACCGCTGGTCTATGAGGCAGAGGCCACCCCCATTACCGACCGGCTGTACGAACCTTCCAAGCAGGAGATTGTCCGGTCCATCGTTCCCCGGCATTTGAACGTCCAGGTCTGGAAATATTTACTGGAATCCTATGCCAGTGAACAGGCTGCTCGCATGCTGGCGATGGAGAACGCCACTTCGAATGCGAATGACATGATTCGGAATTTAACCCTTGAATTTAATAAGGCCCGTCAGGCGGCAATTACCAAGGAGATGCTTGAGATTGTCAGCGGTGCCGAAGCATTGAAAGGATAAGGAAAAATTATTATGGCGATTACGGGAAAAGTATCGCAGATCATGGGTGCGGTAGTTGACTGCGTGTTTGAAGACGGGCAACTGCCAGAAATCATGAATGCTCTTGAAATTGATCGTGGTGAAAATAAAAAACTGGTGCTGGAGGTGGCCCAGCATCTGGGGGAAAGTGCCGTGCGGACGGTGGCCATGGACTCCACCGACGGGATTGTCCGCGGGCAAAAAGTGGTGGATTCCGGGAAACCGATTTCCGTCCCCGTGGGTCCGGAAACCCTGGGCCGGTTGTTTGACGTACTGGGAAACGTGATCGACGGTAAAGGCGCCGTAGAAACCCAAAACCGCTACCCCATTCATCGTCCGGCGCCGAAACATAAAGATCTTTCCACCACCACGGAGGTGCTGGTGACCGGGATCAAGGTGGTGGATCTGATGGAGCCCTACACCAAAGGAGGCAAAACAGGACTTTTTGGCGGTGCCGGGGTGGGAAAAACAGTTTTAATTCAGGAATTAATCCGGAATATAGCCACCGAACATGGGGGCTATTCCGTATTTGCCGGGGTCGGTGAACGGACCCGGGAAGGAAATGACCTGTACCTGGAAATGACCGAATCAGGCGTGATTGATAAAACCACCATGGTCTTTGGTCAAATGAACGAACCGCCGGGAGCCCGTTTACGAGTGGGATTGGCTGGTCTGGCCATGGCGGAATATTTCCGCGATGAAGAAGGGCGGGATGTACTGCTCTTCATCGACAATATTTTCCGTTTTACTCAGGCAGGGTCGGAAGTCTCGGCTCTTTTGGGACGTATGCCCTCCGCCGTTGGCTATCAACCCACCCTTTCCACAGAAATGGGAGATTTGCAGGAGCGGATCACTTCCACCAATAAAGGGTCTATTACTTCCGTCCAGGCAGTTTATGTTCCTGCTGACGACCTAACGGACCCGGCGCCGGCAACCACCTTTGCTCACCTGGATGCCACAACGGTTCTGGAACGGAAAATCGCCGAACTGGGAATTTATCCCGCTGTTGATCCATTGTCGTCCACCTCCCGCATTCTGGACCCGCGGGTTGTGGGGGACCGCCACTACGACGTTGCCCGGACGGTGCAGGGGATTTTACAGAAATACCGTGATCTTCAGGATATCATTGCCATTCTGGGAATGGATGAATTGTCCGACGAGGATAAATTGACTGTCCACCGGGCCCGGAAAATCCAGAAATTCATGAGTCAGCCGTTTTTTGTGGCAGAACAGTTCACCAATAAGAAGGGTCGTTACGTTTCCCTGGAAGATACAGTCTCCGGTTTCGAAGCCATCATTAACGGGGACGTGGATGAATTGCATGAAAATGCTTTTTCCTACGTGGGCACCGTGGATGAAGCGGTGGATAACTGGAAAAAAATGAATGCCTAGGTGATGGCACGGTCTTTTCAACTGGAAATTGTGACCCCCACAAAGGCGATTGTGGAAGATGATGTGACTTATCTCCGCTGTCCCGGAGCAGATGGCTATTTTGGTATTATGGCAGGGCATCGTCCCGCCATGTTTAGTTTGTCGGTGGGGGAAATCAAGCTGAAAAAAGGCAAGCAGGAGATTTATTATTCCACCAGCGGCGGTTTTGCCGAGGTGGAAGGGGATAAGGTGAAACTGCTGGTAGAAGCGGTGGAGCGCGCGGATGAAATTGACGTTACCCGGGCGGAAGCTGCCCTGCAACGGGCGAAGGAACGGCTTGAAAAACAGCTACCAGGAACGGATGAATCCCGGGCCAGGGCCGCCGTCACCCGCTCCCTTAACCGGTTACTGGTCGCCGGGAAATAATTCCAATTCGGATAGAAGTAAAACCGCTCGTAACTTTCGAGCGGTTTTTTTTTGGAGAATGGAACAAACTTCGAATAAATCAGAAAAACAGCTTTAACCATGTGGATACGAACCCATACTTGTGGTGAATTGAACCGGGAACAGGTCGGAACAGACGTAACTCTGAACGGATGGGTTAATACGATACGCCTTCACGGCCAGGTTATTTTTGTTGATTTACGGGATCGTTACGGAAAAACACAACTGGTCTTTAATACAGAAGCCTTTGAGGGCGATTTTGAGGCGGTGAAAAAACTTTCCATGGAGGACGTGTTAAGTATTCAGGGGACGGTTCAACCGCGGGCGCCCCAGGCCGTGAACCCTTCCATGAAAACGGGGGAGATTGAAATTCTAGTTTCCAGAATGACAATACTGAATGAAGCAGCCCCCCTGCCTTTCGTAATCACCGATCGGAATAGCGCTGAGGAGGAATTGCGCCTGAAATACCGTTACCTGGAACTGCGGACAGAGGAACTCCAACACCATTTGCAGCTTCGGCATCACGCCTATCAGGCGGTCCGCTCCTATCTCTCAAGACAAAACTTCATGGAAATTGAAACCCCCATGCTGATGAAATCCACCCCCGAGGGGGCGCGGGATTATCTGGTTCCCAGCCGGATTCATCCGGGCCGGTTTTACGCCCTTCCCCAGTCTCCCCAGATTTATAAACAGGTTCTTATGATTGCCGGGATGGATCGCTATTTCCAGATTGTAAAATGTTTCCGCGATGAAGATTTGCGCTCAGATCGGCAGCCCGAATTCACCCAGATCGACCTTGAAATGTCCTTTGTGAATGAGGAAGAGGTCCAGGAAGTGGTTGAAGGTCTGACGCAGGAGGTATTCCGACAGGTTTTGAATCATGAGTTTACCACTCCTTTCCCCCGGCTAAGCTGGAAAGAAGCCATGGATACCTATGGCACTGATAAGCCAGATCTCAGATATGAAATGGTGCTCCAGGATGTGAAGCCCTTTACCTCTCGATCCAACTTCAAGGGGTTCGCGGACGCCGCGTGTGTCAAGGGACTGGTGGTAAAGGGCGGGAGTCATTATTCCCGTAAAGTGATTGATCAGTTCCAGGATCTGGTGAAAAAATACGGAGCCGCCGGTCTGGCGTGGATGAAAAGGACGGAGGAAAATCTGACCGGCGGAGTGTCTAAATTTTTTGAACCGGATCTCTTGAATGAACTGGCAGCGGAACTTCACATCGCTTCGGGGGATATTTTGTTTATGGTGGGGGGTGAAAAACAGGTGGTTCAAACAGCCCTGGGAGCCCTTCGAACGGAGATTGCCCGGAGGGAGGGATTGACTTCCGCGGATGAATTCAAACCCCTGTGGATCTACGAATACCCCCTGTTTGAATATAATGCTGAATCGGATCGGTATGTTTCCATGCACCATCCTTTCACCGCCCCCAGATCGGAAGATATTCCCTTACTTGATTCGGATCCCCTAAAAGTGTATTCCCGCGGTTATGATCTGGTGATCAACGGTTATGAAGTGGCAGGGGGATCAATCCGGATCCATATTCCGGAAGTACAGGAAAAAATCTTCCAATTACTGGGGTTGACACTTGAAGACGCCAGGGCGAAATTTGGGTTCTTGGTGGAAGCGTTAAAGTATGGGGCTCCGCCCCACGGAGGTATTGCTTTTGGCTTTGATCGTCTGGTTATGCTGTTAGCCGGAACAGACAACATTCGGGATGTTATTGCCTTCCCGAAGACTACCTCTGCCACCTCCCTGATGGACGGAGCACCCAGTGAAGTATCGGAGCAGCAGTTGAAAGAATTGGGGATTCAAATTACCAGGAGAAATTCAAAGCATTAACCAGGGCGAATGATGTATCCCTGAGGTTTTAAACCAGGTAAGGGCTTCTCAATATGCCCGGTTTCGGGTTCGGGCCCGCTGGTGGGAACCGGCCGGGAAGAATAAGGTAAAATGCATCCTGTGTCCACGGTACTGCCGGATCCCGGACCACTCCAGAGGGTTTTGTTTTTCCCGGGAAAACCATGCCGGTGTTCTATATACAACTGCTTACGGCTATACTTCCGGTCTGTCCCCGGATCCGATTGAGAAAAAACCCCTGTATCACTTTTATCCCGGAAACCGAGTACTCAGCTTTGGAACACGGGGGTGTAACCTGGGATGTCAATATTGTCAGAACTGGCATTTGAGCAAGTCGGACGCTGCGATCCGGCGGAACCATTGGCTTCATCCCGTTGATCTGATCAAGGAGGCAAAACGGCTCGGCTGTATTGGACTGGCCTACACCTACAATGAACCAATCATTTTCAGCGAATGGGTCCAAACGGTAGCAGAGGAAGCGCAACGCCAGGGGTTGAAAAATGTCCTTGTTACCAACGGATACGTAACCCCAGTAGCACGGGAAGCGGTATTTCAACATATCGATGCAGTAAATGTGGACCTAAAGGGAATAAGGGAATTATTCTACCGGAAGAAAACATTGGCCCACCTTGACCCGGTGCTGGATACCCTCCGGTGGCTGGTTTCACAGAAAAGGGTCTGGCTTGAAATTACGAATCTGGTCATCCCGGGAGTGAATGATTCCAGCGATGATCTGGATAAACTGACGCGGTTTATAGCTTCCGAACTGAAGCGCTGGATCCCGCTTCATTTTACCGCTTTTCACCCCGACTACAAAATGCTTCAAGTTCCCGCAACCCCTCTTCGGATCCTCCAGCAGGCCCGACGGATCGCCATCCGAAACGGATTACAGTTTGTCTATCTGGGCAATGTGACGCACCCTCAGGGGCAAACTACCCTTTGTCCTCACTGCCGCCAGGTGCTGATTCAAAGAAATTATTACTCTACCCGGATTTGTGGGATGAATTCGAATCAATGCGGAAATTGCGGTAAAACGATTCCGGGGCGTTTTCAATGGAATGGAGCCTGTTCATGACAGCGATTCGATATCCGCAGGCCCGCTCTTTCTATCCCGGTGATTGCCGGAGTCAGTTGGATACCTTTTTAGCCGGATACGAAGGGGAAATTGAATCGGTCTCTTCATTTTGCGGTGCTGTTCTGCCCCATGCCGGATGGATTTACTCCGGCAGGGTGGCCACCCGAACCCTCTACCACCTTGCCCAGGCAGGTGCACCGGATACCTGTATTGTTTTCGGAACCGATCATTACGGTGTGAAGCGCCATTGCCTTTACCCCGCAGGCGAGTGGGTGACACCCTTGGGAAATCTGATGATTGACCAGGATCTGGTTGAGATTCTTACAGAACCCGAGGATGGAAGACTTGATTGTGACCCCCAAGCCCATGAGCGGGAACATTCCATTGAAGTGTTGACACCCATGCTTAAATATTTCTGGCCTGAAGCTAAACTCACAGCCATTATCGTAAAACACGATTCCAGTGCTGTCGATCTGGGAGCCTGGATCGGTGAAAAACTGCGGTCTCTCGATAAACAATTCATTTTTATCGCTTCCTCGGATTTAACCCACTATGGGGCGGTTTACGGAATGGAACCGGTGGGAACAGGCTCCGAAGCCTTTGCCTGGATGCGGGAAAATGACCGGCGCATGATTTCACTCCTCTGTGACTTGCAGGTGAAAAAAGTGTTGGGGGAGGCGGTCGGTTCCCGTAACGCCTGTGGCGCCGGAGCCTTGACCGCTCTTCTTTCTGTCCTGAAAACAATGGGCGTGGAACGGGGTCTCCTGGTGGAATATACCACCAGCCACGGTTTTCAATCGGAACAGCATTTTTACACAGGTGTTGGGTATGCAGGAATTGTCTTTTGAGATGGCTGACCAGCATGATCGATTAACGGTACAGGTTCGGTTTTACGAAGAATTAAACGATTTCTTACCACCGGTTCGGCGGAAACGGGAGCTGGTCAAGATCTTGAATCACTCGACTACGGTAAAAGATATTATCGAATCCTTTCGGATTCCTCACACAGAAGTGGATTTGATTCTGGTCAACGGTGAATCGGTGGATTTCGATTTCAGGGTCAAAGACAAAGATCAAATCAGCGTGTATCCTGTATTTGAAAGTCTGGATATAACCCCCATGGTGCGCCTTCAGGAACGACCGTTACGGAATCTGAAATTTGTGGCAGATGTTCACCTGGGTAAACTGGTTCGTTTTTTACGTCTATTGGGATTTGATACGTTCTACCGTAACCACCATCCGGACATGGATTTGTTGCGCATCATGGAACAGGAACATCGCGGATTGTTGACCCGAGATCGTCCCCTCCTCATGCACCGGAGGGTGACCCGGGGATACTGGCTGAGATCTCAGGATCCGTACCAGCAGATTCTTGAAGTTTTAAAACGGTTTGATTTGTGGGAGCAGATTCAACCTTATCACCGGTGCCTGAGGTGTAACGGAGTACTGACTCCGGTCTCGAAAAAAGCGATTATGGACCGTCTGGAACCGAAGACAAAAAAATACTATTCTGATTTTGTTCAATGTTCCAACTGTAAAAATATTTACTGGAAAGGGAGTCATTACAGCCGACTCAACGCCCTGATCAAGAAGATTAAATCTCATAGCGGAAGTAAAATATAATGAAGAAGAATCCAGGCTTAAAACGAGTGCACACAATATTCCTGGTGTTTCTTATTACGGCTGTGGTAGGTCGGGAGGAAGCAGCGGAGGTGTGGCGAAAGCAGGCCCATGAAATGGTGGAGCAACAAATTACCCGGAGGGGAATCTACACCCCCAAAGTCCTCCAAGTGATGGAACAAACTCCGCGACATCGGTTCATTCCATCTGATTTACGGAAGTATGCCTATTCTGATTTTGCCCTGCCCATTGGTTCTGGTCAGACCATTTCTCAACCGTACATTGTGGCCCTGATGACCGATTTACTGGAGTTGGAACCGGAGCATACCGTATTGGAAATTGGCACTGGTTCCGGTTATCAGGCAGCCATTATTGCTCCTCTTGTAAAACAGGTCTATACCATTGAGATTATCCAACCCCTGGCGGAGAAAGCTGATCGTCTTTTGAACGAAATGGGTTATAGAAATGTTACGGTGAAATGGGGCGATGGTTATAAAGGTTGGGAATCGGCAGCGCCCTTTGACCGGATCATTGTAACTGCCGCCCCTCCTTCAATTCCGGAGAAACTGGTGGACCAACTAAAAGTTGGCGGCAAGATGGTACTGCCGGTGGGGGAAGATTGGCAGGAGCTGGTGGTAGTGATTAAAATGCCTGATGGGAAAATAAAACAACGGTCGATTTTTCCAGTCCGGTTTGTGCCCATGGTGCATCCGGACCAGCCATTCGAATAGTCTCTAAAATAGCGTAGATTTACGTCCGTGAATCTTCCAAGGACAGCCATTATTTGTAATCCTGCCGCCGGGGAAGGGATGGCCAAAAAACGCTGGGAAAAACTCAAGGACCAGTTGATATCAGCGGAGTTGGAATTTCATTATATTTTCACCGAGCACCGTGGACAGGCCGGTGAAATTGTGGCGGATTTAATCCGGCAGGGATATACCCGGATTGGTTCATTTGGTGGTGACGGAACCGTAAATGAAGTGTTGCAGGGGATTGTGGCTGCCGGCAACAAGGACGTTGAACTGGTTTTCTTGGCTGCCGGGAGTAGCAATGATTTTATTAAAAAATTTCCGGATGAAAAAAGCTGGCTGGAGAAGTTGAGAAGCACTGACGTTCGGTCCATCGATTATTGTCAAGTGGACTATCAAAATTTTAAAGGGGAAGCACAGACGAGATACTTCATTAACAATTCCAGCATTGGTGTAATCAGTCTGGCAGGTCAGTATTTTAATGATGCTCGGGGTATAACCCGGGCGTTAAAACGGGTAAGTGTGGACGGAGCGGCCATAGCGGCGGGACTGAAAGCGATTATTCATTACCAACCCCTCAAAGCCTGCCTGGAAGTGGATGGGGAGGTTTGGACGGAACAGGCATTCAGTAATCTTACCATTTATAAAACGCCCTATTTTGGTGGTGGAATGTATTACAATCGAGGCGTGGAACAGGAGGACGGGAAAATAGCCGTTGCCCAGGTCCGGTTTGCGTCCAAACTGGAATTGATCAAGTTGATCCCCGCCCTGTATGCGGGTACGGTGTTCGAAAAGGAGATTGCCCGGTATTTTGAATGTCAATCTCTTGTGATCCATTCGGATCAACCCATGGCAGTGGAGACAGACGGTGAAATTTTAGGTCAACTGCCAGCCCGCTACACAATAATAAAACAGGGAATCCGGGTCGTTCTGTGAGCGAAAATTTTGGAGAATACTGCGCCACCGGTGCAACCGTGAAAGAGCAGTGGTTTCATCCCACATCGGAGGTTTCCCTGCGGTATCTGGAATTTAAAGCGGCAGAGCCCTCTGGAAATCCGGCGGTGGTGTTTATTCCCGGTTGGGTCTCCCTGCCTCAGGGGTGGAAAATTGTACTGCGTGAAATGACGCGGGATTTTGATGTCTATTATCTGGAAACCAGGGAAAAAATTTCTGCCCGGATTGAGGGCAAAGCTTCTTTCAGTGTGGCGGATATTGGTGGAGATATTGTCGCGCTGATAGAATACCTGCAATTGAAGGATCAAGCCTATTTTCTGTTTGGAAGTTCCCTGGGAGCCACCGCTATTTTGGAGGTTGCCGGTCATTTGCCCGTCATTCCAATGGCACTGGTGTTGATCGGTCCCAATGCTGTTTTCCGGGTGCCGAAATGGGGCATGGGAATCATTTACCTGTTTTACCCCGGTTTTTTCCCGATTCTAAAACCGTTTATCAAGTGGTATTTAAAACATTTTCGTCTGGACGTAAAAAGTGACCCTGCACAGTACCAGAAATATTGCCGGGCTCTGGATCATGCCGACCCCTGGAGATTGAAACGGGCTGTGATTCCCCTTTCCCGGTACGAGGTCTGGGACCGTTTGCCATCGATCCATACCCCCACTTTAATTATCGGTGGATCAAAAGATGTTCTTCATGAACCGGAAAACCTGAGAAAAATAACCGAAGGTTTGGAAAACAGTGCCTATTTAGATCTGGAGACCAATTACATGACCCACAGCGCTACGATGGTTGAAGAAGTTCGAAAATATCTGAAACACCTTCATTTTGCCGATAGTACCGATGGGTAAAAACAAACTACCCGCCTTTAACATTATTTTCTCTCATTAATTTTTTCCAAGACACGGCCTAAATTGAAGAATCTGATTGTCACTGCCTTAAAAGCGGAAGCCCGTCCATTGATTCGGACTTTTGAATTGTCAAAGGATCCTTCCGGACCCTGGTACCGTGGAGATAACACGGTTTTGTTGATTACCGATGTCGGTCAAAGGAGGGCGGCTCAGGCGGTGAAGCAGGTTTTGGAATCCTTTCCATCCACAAGCGATTTGATGCTTGTCAATATCGGTATTGCAGGGGGTCCACCTGAACTTACCACCGTTGGGGAAATGATTATGGTTCATAAAATTTCGGAGGCAAAATCCGGCGAATTGTATTTCCCAGACATTCTGGTAAAACACGGTTTAAAAGAAATGGACCTTTTGACTGTGGAGAAAGGGATCGTCCGTGGCCCCGGCACCCTTCGAAGCTTAGTCGATATGGAAGGCGCCGGCCTATTCAAAGCTGGACGGCAATACCTTCCACCCCATCGGATTGTTTTATTAAAAATTGTGTCGGACTATATGGATTGTCCCGATTTCAGTGCCTTGAATGTTTCCGAATTAATAGGAATAAATTTAGAGACCTTTAAGAAAATATTGGATTTGCTTACCCCGGCCTATTTTGAGGATCGGATAATTTTGACGCCGGAGGATCGCCGTTTCCTGGAACACCAAATCAGGATTAAACGCTTTACAGCGACCCAATCATTGCAATTGTTGGAACTGGCAGAGAATTATATCGCTAGAACCGGAAATAGTATTAGAAGGGTAGAGGACCTGTTTTCACCCAATCCCGTATCAAAGCAGGACAGAAATCAGTTGTATCATGCGATCTGCAAACGTCTTTCTTCCTGATTTTTCCCATATTTACGTTGAAAAAGGGGCTTTGGAGTTTCCTCTTACAAAGAGATTGCTGGATCGATTCTCCGCCTCCGTTCGTGTACCTATTCTGGATTATAAAAAAGTTTTTAACAGGGGTAGACAGAATTTTCAGATCCAAAAACAAAGCATGAAACTGATACTGGCAGTAAAACAGCCCCCTTTTTTATATCCAATCACTGAGATTCAGCCGTCGGCTGGTTATCAAAATCATTTTTATGCCACCCCCCTGATTAATTGTTTGTACAATTGCGACTACTGCTTTTTACAAGGAATGTATCCCTCCGGGAATATGGTGCTGTTTGTAAATGAAAACGATTTTTTCTCTGCTATTGTGGAGCGTTTGGAATACGGGCATTCGTCCAATAATCCGCTCGTCATATCCCCATCCTACAATACGGATTTGATGGCAATAGAGAAACTTGTGCCCCTTACTCGATCCTGGATCAATTTCTGTTATAAAACTGAAAATTTAGTTTTGGAATTCCGGACTAAGAGTGCCTTGTTTAGACCATTAGAAGATATTACACCCATTCCGACTATTCTTTTTGCATGGACCTTGTCCCCCAAAAGAGTTATTGATACACACGAATTCGGTACTCCAAACCTGAACCGGCGGCTGAAAGCAGCCCTGGGAGCGATCAAAAGAGGGTGGCGAGTCCGGCTTTGTTTTGATCCTGTTCTTTTCTATGACGGCTGGGAGCAGGATTACGCTGTCTTTTTAGATCAGGTTTTTACTACTTTACCCGCTGACAGAATAGAAGACGCGACTCTAGGATATTTCCGAATGAATAAAGACTTTTTTCAACGCATTCGAAAACAAAATCCCAAGTCACCTTTGTATTATCAATCCTATGAATTGCATAACGATGTGATTTCGCTGTCATTAGAGAAACAGAAACTGATGCACACCTACCTGGAGAAGGTATTGATAAAATACTTACCAGTGGAAAAGCTGTTGTTTTGGAATTAAAATATTTGGTAGGGTTTATTCGGAATTTGGAACGACCGGGGAATTAACCGATCATTTTCTGGATGGCCTTCAGAACATCCCGACGGCTCACTTGTCCCACCAGTTTCCCATGTTCCACGACCGGTAATCGTCGGAAACGTTTTTCCTGAAAAAAGGCGGCCAGGTCAATAATCCCCATTTCGGGACTGACAGTCACCAACTCTGTGGACATAAAATCCCGGACGCATCCGCCTCCATCTCCGTGGTAGGAGGAGTGGATCAGGGTTTCCATGGCGTCAATCTCAGACAACATACCTATCAGTTTCCCCCGGTTATCCAGGACTGGCGCCCCGGAAATCTTATGTTTAATCAGAGTGTCGATGGCAGCCAGTACATTGGTATCCGGTGTAAAGGTCACCAGTTTTTTTGCCATGATGTCGCGAACCGATTTAGGGCGCATCAGTCGGCAGCCCCTTCTTCGGAGGTTTCATCCGTCTTTGTCTTTTGATCGACAAAATCCTTGATGGTGTCCACCACCTTCGGTGCCAGGTCCATGAGTTTAGTGGACAAACTGTCTTTATCCCCGATAGTCATTAATTTGGCTCCGTCCTTTCCCAGAACGATGAATGCCACCGGTTCAATGGACCAGCCTCCACCGGCACCTTCGCCGGATCCGCCGGTTTTTTGATCGGGACTTTCACCCCCGCCACCCCCGAATCCAAATACAATTTTAGACACGGGAATTACGGTGTAATCGCCGGCCTGAATGGGCGTCCCCACTACTGTCTTCGAATCCAGCATCTCCTGCGATTCTTTTAATAAATTTTTTATCAAATCTGAAATTCCCATGATGATCCCTTTCTAATCTCTGAATTTAAAATAAGTTTTCACCGCTTGCCAGGTAACATATACGGGCGAAAATTTTAATGCAACGGTACCATCCAGATGGGTATTCCACTGACCTGAAAATACGGGTTCCATGATCACTTTTAAGGCGACTTCCGGCATCATCCGGGGGATTAAATGGCCGTAACCGTAAATTAATCCTGTGTGCATGGGATTAGGCAGACCCACCTGACCTCGGAGGTCCAATTCGACGATTTCTAGTCCTTTCAGCAATGCCTGCCCCATTTTTAAATGTTTGGAATTAAATGTTTTGATTCTTTGTGAAGATCGCATCCGTCTCTTTTGTCTTTTTTTATGAAGTGTAATGGTCAAAACCGGATGTTGGTAATGTCCCAGTGTAATCCGCTTTTGGGGGTAGAAGCGTAGGCAGATACCTGCTTTCTTTCCCCCCAATAAAATGCTTCCTGAACCGGAGGTTAATTCTGAAGTAATGGCCAGGGTGCCCTGGATGTAAACACGCCAGGGTAGAATAAAAAGAAGGAGAAAAATGAAAAGAAATCCCCCGAATGTCCATAAAATTCCAGATAAACCCATGTGAAAATTTGTGTTACCTAGTTTGAATGTGCCAGCGAAAAGGAAGCAATTCTAAAATGAAGTGAAAACAGAAGGGCGGAAAACGATTATTCGAATAAATAGGTTTCCTGAGCCAGAAGTGCTTTGGCGTTTCCCTGTTCCAGGAGATTCTCGGGCATGACTTCCGGCAGGGCGGTGGGATCGGCCTGAATGACGTAATTCAGATCTTTGTTAAACTGTTCCCGGTTCCCCGTTTTTGTATGGAGAAAGCGGGCTCGTAGAACATAGGTTCCCAGATAATTGGGACTTTCCTTAATCGACTGTTTGAAGTAGCTTTCTGACAAGGAAAGTTCGACACCGGGAATCCGGGCGAAGATGCCACCGAAAATGCGATTCGGACCACCGTAGAAATAATCCGGTTTCAAAGCCTGAATCCGGTGGAGACCGGTTTCAATTTCATCGCGGTGGTTTAATCGCTCAATTACCGGTTTCGATGAAAAATAACGGGCTGAATTGGCGATCCACCAATACAGAACTGGAATATAGTCCATGGGCAACCGTTCCAATCCGTCGATCAGTTTCGCCGTAGAATCCCCGCTGGCGGACTGGAAACCGTCCTTAAAGGTCCGGGCACTTGAAATCACATTCCAGGCTGCATCGCGACCTTCAATATAGAGGGAATCCTGAAGGGCAGGATCGGTTTCAATATAATAGGCCACAAATTGACAGGCCCGACTGTACAGGGCTGCAATTTCGAGGTTATCCGGGTCAATCAGATAGGCTTTGGAAAGAAAAAACCGGGCTTTTCGCGCTTCCTCAGGATCCACCCGTTTTTCCCAATGTTGCTTTCCCTGGTCGATCAGAAATTGAAGATTCATTTCCAGGTTTGCTTTTTTCGCAACGGAAGCACGGTGACTGCATCCAATAATTAATAAGATAGACAGGAGCGGTATGAGTCGTATTAATCTGCTACACTTAGTCATCTTGATCCACATGGAAAATGCTGGGTTTTAATCCGCCACCATGCACTAGCCGAAAAGTCCTTAAATTCAGCCATGTAATTAACGAATAAATGGTGGGGTATGGCAAAAACAATTGAATTAAAAGGGGTGGATCTGGCAGCATTATTTGGAGTGGCCGATGCCCACCTCCAGTTGCTCGAAAAAGCGTTTACCGGAAGTGTACTTGTACGGGGCAATGTGGTAAAAATTGACAGTTCCCCGGAAGAGATTGAAGCCATTCAGGAAGTGATTCATGAAATGATCCAAACCCTGACCCGGAAGGGAAATCTGACCCAATCGGATGTGAATCATCTTATTCAGTTGGTTCAGGTCGATCGGAATCATCATCCATCACACGAAACTACGGATCCGGGACAGGTGGTTTTTTACGGTCGCAAAGGGGCAATTACTTCCCGCTCTAAAGGACAGTCAACCTACATTGAACTGGTCCGAAAGAACGATATTGTTTTTTCAATCGGTCCTGCTGGGACCGGAAAAACCTATTTGGCGGTGGCTTTCGCCGTGGCGGCTTTGGAGAATCATGACGTGGAACGCATTGTTCTCTGTCGCCCTGCGGTGGAGGCAGGGGAGAACCTGGGCTTTCTACCGGGCGACCTAAAGGAGAAAGTTGATCCCTACCTGACACCGCTCTACGACGCTCTCGGGTCCATGTTAACGGCCAGCAAACTGAAACCATTGCTAGCAAAAAATACGATTGAAATTATTCCACTGGCTTATATGCGGGGGCGGACACTTGATAATGCCTTCCTCATCCTGGATGAGGCTCAGAATGCCACCACCATGCAAATGAAGATGTTCCTGACACGGCTGGGGGTGAATTCCAAGGCAATCATTACGGGGGATATTACTCAAATCGACCTCCCGCGAGAGAAAGATTCCGGTTTGCTCCAGGTGATGGAAATCCTGGACCAGATCGACGGTATCGGCTTTATTCATCTGGATGAACGGGATGTGGTCCGCCATAAACTGGTCCGTGATATTATCTGGGCTTACAATCAAAGGGGACAGGGTGAAAAGGCTTAATTCTACCCCAATTTCATTGTAACTTTGGGTTGATTGGGATGCCATCTTTTAGTCTGTGAAGACTGGAAGAACCGGAAAAATGTAAAACGTGTTTATTGAATAGGTACCAACATCGACGTATGAGTTTTAAGGCCTGCATCCTGCTATATTTTCCATCCAGTCAAAACGATAAATCAGGGAACTATTAACATGTCAGCTTTGAGAAAAGTGGTGATTGTTTCGGCTAAGCGGACGCCGGTGGGTGCGTTCCAGGGGACCTTGTCTTCCATTCCGGCCCCCCGGTTGGGATCAGCCGCCATTCAGGCTCTTTTAAAGGACACCTCCCTGGAACCCAATCTGGTGAATGAAGTTATCATGGGTAATGTTTTAACGGCTGGTTTGGGTCAGGCTCCCGCCCGTCAGGCGGCTCTGGGGGCTGGATTACCAAACCAGGTGGAGTGTCTCACGATTAATAAAATGTGTGGTTCCGGTCTGAAAGCGGTCATGTTGGCGGCCCAGGCCATTCAAACGGGTGACGCAGACATTATTATTGCCGGCGGAATGGAGAATATGTCCCTCTCCCCCTATTTATTACCCAAAGGACGCTCCGGCTATCGGCTGGGACATGGAGCATTGATTGATAGCATGATTAAAGACGGTCTGTGGGATGTGTACAACGATATTCATATGGGGAGTTGTGCCGAACTTTGTGCCCGGGATAGGAATTACTCCCGGGAAGAACAGGATCAATTTGCTCGGGAGTCCTACAAACGGGCGCAGCGGGCCCAGAGTGAAGGCTGGTTCCAATCGGAATTGGTGCCGGTTACGGTTCCGCAACGGAAAGGGGCACCTGTCAGCGTAGAGGCAGATGAAGAACCTGCCCGGGCGAATTTTGAAAAAATGCCTAAACTAAAACCTGCTTTTGACAAAGATGGAACCGTTACAGCTGCCAATGCATCCAAAATTAACGATGGGGCAGCTGCCATGTTAATCATGGCTGAGGCGGTAGCGAATGAATTGGGATTCCAGCCGCTCGTTACCCTTCGAGCGCAGGCGTCAGTCGCCCAGGCACCGGAGTGGTTTACTACCGCCCCGGGAAGGGCTATCGGCAAAGTACTGGAGAAAGGGGGATTGACCGCCTCGGATATCGATTTATGGGAGATCAATGAAGCTTTTGCACCGGTGGCAATGGCTGCCATGGATGATTTTAACCTGGACCCGGAGCGGGTCAATATCCATGGGGGTGCCATTGCCCTGGGTCATCCCATCGGAGCCAGCGGCGCCCGGATTCTCACCACCCTGATTCATGCCATGATTCGGAGAAAAGCCCGCCTGGGGCTTGCTACTCTTTGCATCGGCGGTGGAGAAGCCTCTGCTGTCATTGTGGAGCGCTGATGGATTTTAATCTAACCGAAGAACAGGAATTAATCCGAAAAACCGCCAGGGAGTTTGCGGAACAGTATCTGGCACCCGGTGTAATTGAACGGGATGCAGAAGCGAAATTCCCTGAAAAAGAAATTAAACAAATGGCGGAGCTGGGTTTTCTGGGAATGATGGTTCCGGAACAATGGGGTGGCGCCGGCCTGGATACCCTTGCCTATTGCCTGGCCATGGAAGAGATCTCAAAAGTGGATGCCTCCGCCGGTGTCATCATGTCGGTTAATAATTCCCTGGTTTGTCAACTATTACTCAACTTTGGCAATGATGACCAGAAAGAAACATATCTGAAAAAACTGGCTTCCGGTCAGTGGCTGGGCGCCTTTTCACTCAGTGAACCCCAATCCGGCTCCGATGCCAGTAATATGCGCACTTATGCCCGCCGGGAAGGGGATTATTATATTGTGAACGGAACAAAAAACTGGGTGACGAACGGCATTTCCAGTGATGTGGTTCTCCTCATGTGTCTCACGGAAAAAGGTGTGGGATATAAGGGTATTTCCACCTTGATTGTTGAAAAAGGTTTGCCTGGCTTTTCCACCGGGAAAAAAGAGGATAAACTGGGAATTCGGGGTTCCGATACTTGTGAATTGTATTTTGAGGATTGTCGTGTCCCGTTGAAAAACCGGATTGGAGATGAGGGGGAAGGGTTTAAAATTGCGCTAAAAACGCTAGATGGTGGCCGTATCGGCATTGCCTCCCAGGCGTTGGGGATTGCCAAATCCGCTTTGGACCGGGCAGTGGAGTACGCCAAGGAGCGAAAACAATTTGGAACAACCATAGGACATTTTGGGGCGATTCAAAGTCAATTGGCGCAAATGGCTATCGGCGTGGATGCAGCCCGTTTGTTGATTCATCGGGCAGCGAAATTGAAGGATGAACATAAACCGTATACCAAGGAAGCCGCCATGGCGAAAAATTATGCTTCCGCCGTAGCGATGAAAAATGCGACCCGGTGTGTTCAGATTTTCGGGGGGTATGGGTATATGCAGGAGTACGGAGTGGAACGGTTAATGCGCGACGCAAAAATTACGCAAATCTACGAAGGGACTTCGGAGATTCAAGAACTGGTGGTAGCCAGACATCTACTAAGCGAAGATTAGAAAGGAATGATCGATGTCAGAAGTATTTAAATCCATGAGTTATAAAGATCATGAACAGGTGGTATTTTGCAACGATCATGATACGGGATTAAAATCCATTATCGCCATCCACAGCACAACGATTGGTCCCGCCCTAGGAGGCTGCCGCATGTGGCCTTACGAATCGGAAGAGGAGGCTTTGAAAGATGTCCTGCGTCTTTCCAGGGGGATGAGTTATAAGGCGGCTATCGCTCAACTGAACCTGGGGGGTGGGAAATCGGTCATTATTGGCGATGCTAAAAAGGACAAATCTGAAATTTTATTCCGTTCCTTCGGGCAGTTTGTAGACGGATTAGGCGGCCGCTACATTACGGCGGAAGATGTGGGTACCAGCGTCAAGGGGATGGAATGGGTCCGGATGGCAACCCCTTTTGTGGCCGGGTGCTCCCGCGCCCCGGGGGGGGGTGGGG
>CAZNUM010000021.1:0-31467 GCA_964576315.1 uncultured bacterium | reverse complement strand
CCTCCGATATAAGCCAGTTGTCCACTCCAGTACAGTTTCGATAATTTACCCACCGTATCCACAATCACCACCCGGGTCTGATTTAATTCCGCAAGGTCTCGATCTCCCAGCCTCTCCACCGATAAACCCCGTTCCTGGAATAATTTTTCCGCCTGCCCCACTGTCCGTTCATTAGGTTCGTGTGGGACCCATAAGAGATTCAGATCTGGGACGTCGTTTAACAGGCTGAGGGTCGGTTCCAGAATAACCTGTTCGTCTTCCGGATGAAGACTGCCGAGGATTAACCGCTTTTCCCTTAACAGCACCGATTCGGTTCGCTCCTTGGTGAATTTATCCGCCTGGCTTTTAACACGATCATAGCGCGGATTCCCCAGAACGCGGACAATTGGCTGTCCAGCAGGATATAAGATTTGTTGCAGCCGCTGGTGGTCTTCTTCGGTAATCGTGTAAATAGCGGAAAGACAACTATACACATTGCGATAAAAACTGCGTATTACAGGAAGGAGCTTCGATGTTCCTTCCGAAAACCGGGCTGCAAATAAGGTGGAAGGGATCCCCATGCGCTTACTGCCCCAGATAAGATTGGGCCAGATATCGTAGGCAGCCAAAATAATTTTTCGGGGCTGAACCAAGGTCAGAACCTTCCTGATGACCCATGGGTAATCAATCGGTAAATAGACCTTGCAGTCAATAATCTCGTCATTCACATGGTTAAATCCGGACGGAGAAAAAAAGCTGACGACTGCCTGAGAATTCGGTTCCACTTCTTTCATTCCCTCCAGTACAGGTCGCACCTGCTCAAATTCGCCATGAGAGGCAGCATGAAACCAATAGATCGTAGTAACAGGTGGTAAGCTTTTTTTAAACTTTTGCAACGCGGCGTATGTCGTAAACCTCCCCCGGGTACCCAACCGAAGTTTTTTACTAAAAATGGATCCCAGAAACGCAAACAGGGTCAGGGATGGCAGAATAATGAGATTGTATAGAATTTTCCAGAAAAACATTTACGCGGAAAGGATGCGTTCAATTTCAGAAGTCAGCCGAGGCACGGAAATACCTGTCATGCAGAATTGCTCAGAGCGGTAACAGGGAAAACTGCCATTCTGGGAACAGGGTCGGCACCATAGATTTTCTACGCAGGCGGCTCTTGAATGAGGTAAATAAACACCAGCACCCGTTTCCTGAGAAGTGGGACCTAATATCGTTATTGCCGGAACCCCTAGAGCTTCTCCGGCATGGAGAAAGCCCGTGTCACTGCCGATGACGAGCGCGGCCTGGGAGAGGATGGATAAGGATTCCCTCAAACTGGTTTTTCCATGCAAATCTATAGGCGTGGAATCTGCAAATTTTACAATCCAATCGCAAATCTCATCACCGGTTCCTCCAAGTAGAATAGTTTTTAATCCATATTTCCGATTGCAGTAATCCGCCAGCTGAGCGTACCGGTCGGGAAACCACCGTTTCTGAGCCCAAGCTGCTCCGGGCGTGATTACCATAAACGGACCCGATACACCCCGATTCATCAGCTGCTCCCTGCCCACCTTTTTTTCCAAATCGGAGACAAAGAGACGTGTCCGTTGCGGTTCCCAGCCTTCCGGCAATAAAGAAAGAAACGGTTCGTGGAGCCACCGGCGGACATTAAAGGCAGGATGAAAATCATTTTTATGAAACAAAAACAGTTTAAACCGCTCCCAGCGGGGCTTTCGGACTTTCAGACAGTTCGTTTTCCGGATGCCACTGCGAATCACTTGGGATCGGATGGTATTATGAAGGTCAATCACCAGATCGTAATCCAGGAAATCCACTAATTTCCCAACCTGTCTCAGGGACCAATACCCTAAATGAATATCAACTGGAAATACACAGTTAATGTGGGGATGACCTTCCAGCAGGGGAGCAAACTTCGAAAGGGTCATAAAATCAATCCGCAGATGTGGAAAGACCGTTTTCAGGGTGCCTATGGGGGAAGTACTTTGAACAATATCACCAATCGAACTGAAACGGAGGACCAGAATGGTCCGCGGATGGTCCATGATTAGTTGATGCGCTTGGCGTTATAGCTGATCAAATCCAACATGGATTGCTTATAGGGCGAATCCGGATAGGGTGCCAGCGCCTCCACGGCACGATTGTTGAATTCATCAATTTTTTGATAGGCATAATCAAACCCGCCCCCCGCTGTGATTAACCCCCTCAGTTCCTCCAAATCCTCCGATGATTTCCGTTTCATGCTTAGGATGCGCTTAATCTGGCGCACTTCACTCCGCGTAAGGGTTTTAAAACAATGAATGAGGGGCAACGTGATCAAATTCCGTTTCACATCCACTCCAGCATCCTTCCCCGTATCCTTCTCATTTCCTAACAGATCGAATAAATCATCCTTCACCTGGAATGCCAAACCCAGCTGACCCCCATAAGTCCGCATGGCTTCCCGATCCTGGTCGCTGCCGGAACTGGTGAGAGCCCCTAATTCACAACTGGTGGAAATGAGTGAAGCCGTTTTTTGATAAATCATGTCGAAATACACCTGTTCATTCATGGAGCGAGTAAGGCTTTTTTCAATCTGCAGAATTTCCCCCGCGCTCAGTTGTTCGGCCGTGTTTGAAATTAATTCCAGAACTTTGAAATCTTTCAAACCGACCATCCGTAATAAAGCTTTACTTAGAATATAATCCCCCATTAAAACTGCCACCTTATTTTTCCATACCCGGTTAATGGAGGGAAAGCCGCGACGTTTCTCTGCTTCATCGACCACATCATCGTGAACTAGGGTGGCGATGTGGAGGAGTTCAATCATGGCGGCAGCGCGATAACTGTTCATGGAGGGTTTTCCACAAAGACGCGCTGACAGAATAGTAAGAATCGGACGGATGTGCTTACCCCGGTGGCGTAAAATATATTTCCCCACCGTATTAATCAGTCGGACTTCCGAGTGAAGCGCCTCCCTGAACTCCTGTTCAAAGAGACGGATATCTTCGAAAATAGGCGCCGTAATTTCTTTTAGGGATTTAATGTCCTCTTTCATTACCATAATTTACGCCCTTCCCGTGGGGAAAGTGTAGCGGGCTCTGCCCTCACGTTTGGAAGGCATGGTTTGGAGGGCAAGGTCATTCATCTTTCCGGTTCCGGTCTGGATCAAATTTCTTCAGCCTTCGCCGTACCACCATCCAGGAGACGCCGATGCTGAATTCGTACAACCCGATTAAGGGGACCGCCATTACAATCATGCTGACGGGGTCCGGGGGTGTAATGAAGGCACTCAATAAAAGGATGACCACCAGGGAATGGCGGCGGTAATGGCGCATAAACGGAGGTGTCACCAATCCCACTACAGAGAAAATAAACACCAGAACCGGTAATTCAAAAATGACACCACTTCCCACCATCAGCCAGGTAATAAAACTGAAATAATAATTGATCGAAATATTGTTATTCACATCCGGGATGCCAATGGAGGTAAAAAATTCCAACGAGAATGGAATAATAATGTAGTAGGCGAAAATCAACCCGATGATGAAAGATAAATAAGAAAATACGATCACGGGACCGGCAGAACGCCGTTCCCGATCGTAAAGACCTGGTGCCACAAATTTCCACAGTTGATAGGTCAGAACCGGAATGGCCAGGACTATCCCTCCCACCAGCGCCATCCCCCACTTGATCATAAACATACCCTGTACCTTTAGAACCTGGAGCTTCATGGGCGTGGTAAGGTTCTGGGTGGGTTGCAACAGGAAATCCAGAATGTCATCAATGAAAAGGTAGGTAATGATGGCGCCAACCAGAATGGCGGTAATGGACTTGACCAACCGCCAACGTAATTCCTCCAGGTGATCTAGGAAGGACATGGCATCAGGAGATTTGTCAGGCATCGGTCTAGGAATTTAACAGGGATTGTGCCACCTCGTGGGGTGCGATTCGGGTGGATTCCAGCGCCTGAATGGAGGCCTCCAATTGAGTCAGTTTCTCTTGGGTCCAGAATTCGGTCAGGAGACGTTCCTGCACCAGGTTTAAAACGCGATTACGATAGCGATCTAACTGTTTTTGTTTCAACAGATTATTGGCAGCCATTCGATCGAGTAAAGATTGCATTCCGGCAAACAATTCCTGAATGCCCTCCTGCCGGGTGGCCACGGTTCTGAAGACAGGAGGTTCCGAGCGATCCGGTTTGGCAAAGGAATGGAGTGCATTTTTTAGTAGTTGGACCAACCGGCCTGCCCCTTCCCGGTCCGATTTATTAATGACAAACAAATCGGCAATTTCGATTAAACCCGCTTTCATCATCTGGATTTCATCCCCTGATTCCGGAACCAGCACTACCAGCGTTAAATCCACCGCCTTGGCGACGTCATATTCTCCCTGTCCCACGCCCACCGTTTCAAATATAATGACATCTTTCCCGCTGGCGGCCAGCACGTCACCTACATCCTGAGCCTTCCGTGCCAACCCTCCCAAGTCTCCATGGGAACCCATACTCCGGATAAAGACCTTTTCGTTCCAGTCGTAGTGATTCATGCGAACCCGGTCTCCCAGCAAGGCTCCACCCGTAAAAGGGCTGGTCGGGTCCACTGCCAGAACACCCACACTTTGGTCTTCACCCAGGTACTCACGGATCAGTTGGTCCACCAGCGTGCTCTTGCCGGCCCCTGGCGGTCCTGTCACCCCAATTCGCAATGCACGACTGGCAGCAGGATGAATGGAAATAAAGAAATCATCTTCCACGTCCCCATCGTTTTCAATCTGACTGATGATCCTGGAAAGGGTGCGCTGGTCGTTGGACCGTAAACGATCGAGTAGGGACGGATTCATATCAGCGTATGAAATACGGTGGTCGATTAATCAAATAACCGACGGAAAGAATTAAAATTGTAAATCGTCAGTTTTCTTCCGTCGCGATGAATGTACCCCTTTTCCTCCAGCAACTTTAACGTTCTGGAAACCGTTTCCCGGGAAGTACCGGCCATATTGGCCACATCCTGTTGGTAGGGTAAATTGGAAATGGTTACATCCCCCATTTTAATCATTCCCAATTCTTCGCCAAGTCTAACAAGCGTTATACCAATACGTTGCTCGGAATCACTTAAAGAAAGACTTTCAATTTGTTGATTACTTTTTCGTAGGCGCTGAGCCAATTCTTCCAGAAGTGAAATGGCAATACGGGGGTATTTTTCCAGACATTCTAAAAAATCATTTCTGGAAAGCGTCAAAACTTCAGAATCCTCGCTAGCGACAATGTTAGCAGAGCGCCCCGAACCATCCAGAAGGGCCATTTCACCAAAGAAATCGCTCTCACCCAAAATCGCCAGGATGACTTCCCTGCCATCATCACTGAGCCGGGTCACTTTTACAATCCCCTTGGTGATTACAAAGAACGTTTCAGCGGGACTTTCCTCCAGCAGAATCATTTTCCCTCTTTCATAGGTCCGGGGTACCATTTTGTTGGCAATCTTTTCCAGATCAGAAGTATTGAGGTCAGAAAAAATCGGTACGGTCCGGAGAAGTTCTGTTTTTGTCATACTAAAAAATACAATCTAAATCTCAATTCATAAAAATATTTCCTGAGAAAATATTTTTATCCCTTTTGACCCTGTATTAGAGAATTATTGGTCCGATTCCGATAGATCCGGTACCTGCCGAGTAAATGCCCCACCCTACTCTCAAGCACTGATATCCAGATAAAATTTATTTGTTAACGAAGAAGATTACCGATAACTTTGCGCCCGAATTTTAGACCTAATTTTGAATCTCAAAGAGGAATTTTATGGATCGACATCCCCAGCAGATTAAGCGGGAAAGACAGGATAAAAAACGGCATGAACGTAATACAGCCCGCCTGTCAGCAATGCGGACAGCCATTAAAAAAGTGCTTCAGGCACAGGACGCAAAAGAGGTGGAAGGTCTCTACCGCAACGCAGTAAAACTTATTGACCAACTGGCCAGCAAGGGCAACCTTCATAAAAACAAGGCTGCCAGACATAAATCCCAAATTACACGCCATCTGAACTCCCTGTCTTCCTGACTTAGAATAAAAGTTTTCTGTGAAAAAAAAGACACTTCCAAAGTGTCTTTTTTTTTGCCCTTTTTGGAACGGGAAATTACTGTTTTTCTGAAACCTGGTAATTGGGCGCTTCTTTCACGATTCGTACTTCGTGGGGGTGACTTTCTTTTACACCGGCAGAGGTGACCTTAATAAATTCAGCCTGTTCCTGGAATTTGCGTAGGTTTTCCGCTCCGCAATATCCCATGGAGGCCCGCAAGCCTCCTAGTAACTGGTGAATGGAATTCCGGACCGAACCCCGGTAAGGCACCATTCCTTCGATTCCTTCCGGGACCAGTTTGGTCGCCTCCGCTCCCTCCTGGAAATACCGGTCCCCACTTCCTTCTTTCATGGCTCCCAGTGATCCCATCCCCCGGTAAGCCTTGTACTGGCGACCTTCATATAGAATCGTTTCTCCAGGGCTCTCATCCATCCCTGCAAACAGACTTCCCATCATAACGGCTTGAGCCCCGGCTGCCAGGGCTTTGGCAATATCCCCGCTGTAGCGAATTCCACCATCGGCGATGACAGCCACCGAATGTTTCCGGGCCTCGTCGACACAATTCATGATAGCCGTTAACTGGGGAACCCCGATGCCGGCTACGATCCGCGTGGTGCAACTGGCACCGGCGCCAATTCCCACTTTTACACAATCCACTCCGGCGTCAATCAATGCTTTCGTACCCCCAGCCGTTGCCACATTTCCGGCCACCAGTTGAACACTCCCGATGGATTGCTTGATTTGAGCAACGGCCTTCAACACACCGGCCGAATGTCCGTGGGCTGTATCGATTACAACGACATCCACCTGGGCAGCAGCCAGTGCCTGAGCTCGTTCCAGAGCGTCACCGCCTACCCCCACGGCTGCCCCCACTCGCAACCGGCCTTTTGCATCTTTACAGGCTAAAGGAAAATCTTCTTTCTTCTGAATATCTTTCACCGTGATCAATCCGGTCAAAGTCCCCGTCTCATCCACCACCAGCAATTTTTCAATCCGGTGCTTTTGAAGGACCTCCTTGGCTGCTTCCAGTGTAGTATCGGGCGGAACTGTAACCAGATTCTCGGAAGTCATCCGCTCCGTAACAAATAAATCATTGTTGGTTTCAAACCGGATGTCACGATTGGTAATGATCCCCACCAGCTTCCCATCCTTCAGCACCGGCAATCCACTGATGTGGTAATGCTTCATGACAGACCGGGCATCCCGAATTGTTTTATCAGCGTTTAAGGTTACCGGATTCACAATCATACCACTTTCAGATCGTTTCACCCTGTCAACCATGGTGACCTGTTCTTCGATGGTCAGGTTTTTATGAATGATGCCGAGCCCCCCCTCCCGGGCCAGGGCGACGGCCATTTCATTTTCCGTCACCGTATCCATGGCGGCGGACAGAAGGGGAATATTCATGGCAATTTCAGGAGTTAACTGGGTGCGAAGATCCACATCCCTGGGCAGAACCTTAGATTTCTGTGGCACCAGTAAAACATCGTCAAACGTATAAGCCGGTGGGAAAGGAGGACGGTTTTTCATTCAGGTTACTCCAGGGTAATCAAGGGTGAAATAAGACGAATTAATTTCTGCTGCTGGATCAGATCCGACACCTTTTCAATTTCCCGACCCAGGGGTTGATTGTCGGGGGCAAAGGGGAATTGGCGCTTCATGAAGCGGGTTATTTTTCTCAGGGCCGGGGCAGAACGCCATTTGGCATGGAAGCGGTTATTGATGCTGGCACTCACCAGCGTTTCTACTGCCAGGATTAAGCGTACATTTTCAATAATACGCAGACATTTTCTCCCTGCCCAGGGAGCCATGCTGACGAAATCCTCCTGGCCGCCGGAAGTGGGCAGTGAATCCACACTGGCCGGGTGGGCGAGCGTTTTATTTTCGGAAGCCAGGGAAGCGGCGGTCACATGAGCCAGCATGTATCCAGATTCCAGTCCCGGCACCTGAGCACCGAAGGGAGGTACCCGTCCTGCGACTCCCTTCATCAAAAAATGAATCCGCCGCTCAGCAATCGCCCCGATTTCGGTCATGGCAATCGCCAGCGTATCCAGGGCCTGGGCGATGGTTTCGGCGTGAAAATGACCTGAATTCACCACCTGCCCGCTTGCCAAAACTAGGGGATTATCGCTGACACTGTTTATTTCAGCATTGATCATTCCTTCCGCCGCCCGGAACAGAGCCCGACTGGCACCGTGAACCTGGGGCAGGCAACGAATACAATAAGGATCCTGAACCCGGTCACAATCGGCATGGGACTGAATGATTTCGCTGTCTTTCAACAGCCGCCAGAGATTCCGGGCAGCTTGATGCTGGCCAGGGTGGTTTTTCAAATTGTGAATGGCAGGGCGAAATACTTCGCGGGTGGAAAGGCTGGCCTCAGTGGTGAGGGCACCGGCCAGGTCAGCACTTTTCAGCAGGGTTTCCGCTTCCGTCAGGGCCTTGACGGCCAGTGCAGTTGACACCTGTGTCCCATTCACCAGGCTGAGACCCGCTTTAGGACCTAATTTTACCGGATCTAATCCCGCTTCTTTAAGCGCCAGCATGGCGGGAATCACCCGATCCTGGAACAGTACCTCTCCTTCTCCGATCAGGGTCAATGCCAGATGGGCCAGTGGCGCCAGATCACCGCTGGCACCTACCGAGCCTTTCCGGGGAATCTGAGGAAGGATATCATGATTCACCATTGCCACCATCAGGTTCACTAATTGGGGATCAATGCCACTATATCCCCGGGCAAAATTCAGGATTTTCAACACCATAACCAGCCGGGTAACTCCCTGGTCGAGGGGGCTTCCCACGCCACAGGCGTGGCTCCGTACCAGGTTTAATTGTAGTTTTTCCTGATCTTTTGCGCTAATGGTCACCTGGGCCAGTTTACCAAAACCGGTGGTCACGCCATAAATCTTTTGACTGGAGGCAAGTATTTTGGTCAATTTGGAATAACTTGAACGGATGTTTTTACGGGCAGGGGGAGAAAGGCGGACTTTACCGGGAGCCGCAAGAAAGGGAGCTAAGACTTCCCAGGTGATCTTCTCCGCCGAAATGGACAGGGTTCCCATGGGTGAATTTAGATTCTACCTGAAACATGGAACAAGACTTCCTGAAATATTTAAAATAGACCTTCGTTCAATTAAGTTGTTGAATATAAATTTGAGTTCTTCCAAGCGACGAAGAAAAAATTATTATTAAAACGGGAATCACGATGAAACAAAATTTGCAACCAGTATACGTTGACACTATCTGGCCCGGTATTGGTTTGTTACGGGATATGCTTCTCCTGGCAGGTGGAGCCATTGCTGTCGCTTTTTTATCCAAAATTCAGTTACCTCTGGTTCCCGTTCCCATTACGGGTCAAACCCTTGGTGTTTTTCTCACAGGAGCGGTTTTAGGTCGCAAGCGGGGAGCGCTCAGCATGATCCTCTACCTGTCCCTGTGAGCAGCTGGTATTCCGGTGTTCGCCGGGTTTACCCCCGGGATCGTAGCTTTTACGGGACCTACGGCAGGTTATCTGATTGGCTTTATACCCGCTGCTTACCTGGTGGGCTGGTTCAGCGAAAAAGGCTGGAATCGTAGTCCTCTGAGCACGGTAGCCAGCATGGTTGTGGGAACGATGTTGATTTACATCACCGGCTGCCTGTGGCTGGTGCGTTTCACCGGCTGGGATCAGGTTCTCTCTCTGGGTGTGGTACCGTTCATCCCGGGAGATACCCTTAAAATATTCCTAGCTACCTTAATACTGCCCGCAGCCTGGAAATTCGCTCAAAATCGAGACGATTGAGTGGCGACAGGAAACCAGGTTTACTCAGGTTACTATCGGTTAAAGACTACCGAACCGTGAACTGAACCAGGACAAATAAATCGTAGATTGTGTGGGTATACGCTGCTACCCCGAAGCCCCGGAAAATGTACACCAATCCCAGGTAAACCCCTGCCCCAAACCGCAATAGAAATAGGTTCAACTCCGGCGGGTCGCCGAATTCACCCACAAAATGAAATAAAGAAAACAGCACTGCCGCTAGAATGACACCCCCTGCTTTTTTCACCTCCGGACCCCACTGGAATAAAAACCCGAGAATACTGCCAATTCCCGTAATCAGAATCACCCGAAATACGAATTCTTCATAAATCCCCGCCCCGATCGCCAGAATCGCTTGCTGCAAGAGCCGCTCTTCACTACCCCACATCAATAAATGGGGAAACCAGGCTAACACAAGGGACAGTAGAATCGCCCAGCCCACGCTTTCCAGGAGCATCCATAACAGGTATTCTCCTTTTAAAGAGATTTTTTTCAAACTCTTTTTCTGGCGCCAGTACACGATGCCAAACACGGCCAGGAAGACACCACTGAAACTGTATATCCCGTAGAGACCTAGTAAATGGAGAATCTGGCGCATCAACACATCGGCCCCGTTCCGTAACAGGGGGAGATCACTGGCTGAAATGGCGAAAACCCCTAACTCATAGATCAAGATCAAGGGCATGGAAAAAATAAAGCTGTAAAGGGGAGTGCAGGTTTCGGTCCAGTAGGACGACTTCATCAAAACAGTCTCAGGACAGGATTAATTCATATTGAATGGCTTACGGGACAATGGTAAAGATTTAATTATCCCGGTCTATTTGCAATACAGCCAGGAGTGCTTCCTGGGGAATTTCCACCCGTCCGATGGTTTTCATCCGTTTCTTGCCTTCCTTTTGTTTTTCCCACAATTTCCGTTTCCGGGTGATGTCCCCCCCGTAACATTTGGCAGTCACATTTTTCTTTAAAGCCTTGACCGTTGCCCGTGAAATAATTTTGGTTCCCAGGGCTGCCTGAATAGGGACATCAAACATTTGACGGGGAATCAGGTCTTTCAACTTGTTACAGAGGGCAACCGCCCGGGCGTAGGCCGTATCGGCGTGAGTTATGAGAGACAAGGCATCCACCGGCTCTCCGTTAATCAGAATATCCAGCTTTTTCAGGTTCCCCTCCCTGAAATCAGTCACATTGTAATCCAGAGAGGCATATCCCCGGGTGGTGGACTTTAGTTTATCGTAAAAATCGAAAATAATTTCTCCTAAAGGGAGATCATAATGCAACTGGGCTTTATCTGCCGTTAAATAATGGGTATTTTTATACACACCACGTTTCTTCTGGCACAGGGTCATAATATTGCCAATGTACTCCTTGGGCGTAATAATTTCTGCTTCCACGTGGGGTTCCAGAATGGCCTGAATTTCACCTGATAACGGCATTTTCGCGGGCGTATCGACCTCCACGGTGGTTCCATCCTTCTTCACCACTCGATAGCGGACATTCGGCGTCGTGGTAACCAGACTCAGGTTAAACTCCCGCTCCAACCGTTCCTGAATAATTTCCATGTGCAGAAGCCCCAGAAAACCGCAGCGGAAACCAAATCCCAGAGCTTCACTGGTTTCAGGCTCGTACACCAGGGAAGCATCATTCAGACGCAATTTATCCAAAGCCTGGCGCAGCTGGTCAAAATCGTCGGCAGAGGAGGGATAGAGCCCGGAAAATACCATCGGTTTTACCTGCTTATAACCCGGTAGTGGTTCTTTGGCGGGCTTTTTCGAAGTGGTGATGGTGTCCCCGGGGCGGATATGGGAAACATCCCGGATGCTGGCCAAAAGATAACCCACATCCCCTGATTTTAATTCCCGCGCTTTTATCTGTTTCATGACAAAGTGACCCACTTCCGTGATTTCATAAGTTTGGGAGTGGGAAAAAAACTGGATTGTGTCTCCAGCTTTCAACTCACCATCGAATACACGCACATAAGGAATGGCCCCTTTGTAATTGTCGTACATGGAATCAAAGATCATCGCCCGCACCGGCTGGTTACTGCGATCCGGCGGGGGTGGTATTCTCTGAACAATGGCATTAAAGATTTTATTAATCCCCAATCCTGTTTTGGCACTGATGGGAATAATCTCTTCCCCTTGACATCCAATCAACTCCATTAACTGGGCTTCCACCGCCGACACCTGGGCATTGGGGAGATCCACTTTATTGATTACGGGGATAATCACCAGGTCGTTCTCCACCGCCAGGTAGGTATTACTCACGGTCTGGGCTTCTACTCCCTGGGCCGCGTCCACCAGCAGGAGCGCCCCTTCGCAGGCCGCCAGGGACCGGGACACTTCATAGGTAAAATCCACGTGGCCCGGGGTGTCAATCAGATTAAAAATGTATTCACTACCATCACCATCCCGGTAGTGCATTTGAATGGGGTGACTCTTGATAGTAATCCCTCGTTCCCGCTCCAGGTCCATGCTGTCCAATACCTGGGCTTTCATGTCTTTTTTCGCCAACGTGTGGGTTTCCTCCAGCAGACGATCCGCCAAGGTGGATTTGCCGTGGTCAATATGGGCAATAATGCAGAAATTGCGAATGTGAGTAGTGGGCATGGGTCTGAAATTACAGATCAGTCCCCGATACTACCTATGGAAGATTTATATCTCCGATTTCTAGATTGACGAGCTATAATTAGCGAAATAAAAAAAGGAAAGATTAATTACCTCAATTCTTCCGGAAAGGTTATATCCCGGATGAAAGTCTAGGTATCGGTACCTTCATGCTTCAAACGCCAGTAGCGATCCATCTTCCAACCAGGAAGGATACCACACTGCAACTAAGTTCCCAGGCGTCCAGGAGTAGACTCTCCCGGTCTCGATATCTAAAATGAAGCCGGCATTTTCTATTCATTTAAATATTATTCTAGGGGCTTACCCGATTGTTTTTGGTGTTTCCGGTCATGTTCCTTTAGCCAAATTTTCCTCAACCGAATAGTCTTGGGAGTGACCTCCACATATTCATCGGCCCCAATATATTCCATGGCCTCCTCCAGTGAAAATTTGACCGCCGGAGGGATCGTCACTTTATCGTCTGAACCGGCTGCCCGCATATTGGATAGTTTTTTAGTTCTAATGACATTAATGACAATATCGTTCTGGCGGGTATGCTCACCAATCACCTGTCCCGCATAGACCTTTTCATTCGGTTCAATAAAGAAGCGACCCCGGTCCTGGAGTTTGTCCAGGGCGTAGGCACTGGTAATGCCGTTTTCCATGGCGATCATGGCACCATTGTATTTAGTTTTCATTTCCCCTTTCCAGGGCTCAAAACTCTTAAACCGGTGTGAAATCACTGCATCACCCTCTGTGGCCGTCAAAATGGGATTTGTGAGCCCGATCAAGCCTCTGGCCGGAATCCTGAATTCGAGGTTGACGCGGTCGTTCCGTGGATCAATCGCCAGAATGTCGCCCTTCCGCTGACTTACAATATCAATCACTTTCCCCGAAAACTGCTGATATACACTCACATTCAACACCTCAACCGGTTCGTGCTTAAAACCGGAGATTTCTTTGATTACCACTTTGGGCTGCCCCAATTGGAGTTCATATCCTTCCCGGCGCATGGTTTCTACCAGAATGGACAGGTGGAGAACCCCCCTACCGTATACCATTAATCTCTCGGGCGACTCGGTCTCTTTCACCCTCAGAGCCAGGTTCTTTTCCGTTTCTTTAAAGAGACGATCCCGAAGATGCCGGGAGGTAATGAACTTTTCATCCCGACCGAAAAAAGGTGAATTGTTAATAGTAAACAACATACTCATTGTTGGTTCATCAATGGCAATCGGCGTCAATGCCTCCGGGTGCTCTCGTTCAGCGATCGTATCTCCAATGTCAAAATACTCCAGTCCTACAATGGCAACAATTTCACCGGAATAAACATCCTCCTTGGTCTTTTCCTTCCCCAATCCTTCAAAGAGATAGAGTTCCTTTACCACTGAAGGATGAATATCCCCATTCCTTTGAACCACAGCGACCTGATCACCCATTTTAATCTTTCCCCGGTGGACCCGACCCACCGCAATCCTGCCGGTGTAGGAAGAATAGTCCAGCGAACTGATCTGAAGTTGCAACGTTCCGGGGTTGAGTTTCGGGGGTTCGATGTAATCCAGAATCATATCCAACAGGTAAGTGACATCCCCAGTCGGATTCTTCCAGTCCTTACTCATCCATCCATCCTTGGATGAACCGTAAACCGTGGGGTAATCCAGTTGTTCATCAGTGGCATCCAGAGAAAACATGAGTTCAAATACCAGTTCATTGACCTGCTCCGGGTCACAATGGGGCTTATCCACTTTATTAATGACCACAATCGGTTTTAACCCCAGTTCCAGGGCTTTTTGCAATACAAAACGGGTTTGGGGCATTGGCCCTTCAAAGGCATCGATGAGCAGAAGCACTCCATCGGCCATCGTCAGGACCCGTTCCACTTCACCGCCGAAATCAGCATGGCCAGGCGTATCAATAATATTGATCTTAGTTCCCCTATAGCGGACGGATACGTTTTTCGATAAAATAGTAATCCCCCGTTCCCGTTCCAGGGCATTGGAATCCAGAATCAGATCCTGGACCTCCTGATTGTTCCGGAATAATTTCACTTGGTGAAGGATACGGTCCACCATGGTTGTTTTTCCATGATCCACATGGGCGATTAGGGCAATATTTCGAATATCCATTAATTTGATTTCTTAAGCTGAAGTATTAAGTCTGAGTGTTCGTAAAATGTGAGTGGAAGTGTTAAGAAGAAATGAGACAGGAAATCAGGCCGCTTCCACTGCCTGACCGTTAAAACGCACCGATACGAGTTTCGAAATCCCCTTCTGCTCCATAGTGACTCCATACATGTAATCCGCCACTTCCATCGTTAATTTATTATGAGTCACAATAATAAATTGGGTTTCGCGGGAAAACTGAGTTAAAACGCGCGTAAATTTTTTAATGTTTACATCGTCCAGGGGGGCGTCCACTTCATCCAGGATACAATAGGGACTGGGCTTATACTGGTAAATGGCGAAGAGCAGCGCAATGGCAGTGAGTGATTTTTCACCGGCGGAGAGCATGCGTAGCGTCTGGTTACGCTTTCCGGGCGGCTGGGCTTGGATGGTGATGTCCGCTTCCAGGGGGTCCGGATCCCCTACCAGGGAAAGACTGGCCTGACCGCCTTCAAAGAAGAGCGTGAACAACTTCTCAAAATTCACTTTAATCTGATCAAAGGTTTCCTGGAACTGCTTCCGGGCAATCCTGTCAATCTTCTGAATAGTTTCCCGTAGATTTTCTTCTGCCTCCAGCAGGTCCGCCCGTTGCTCATTTAGGGTGATCAATCGCTGGGATTCTTCATTATATTCATCCTGAACCGCCATATTAATGGGACCGATGTTTTCAATACTCCGCTTGATACGGTCGATGCGCTGTTCCAGCTCTTCCGCTTCCCATTCCACGGTCAAGTCCCCAGGCACGGACCGGTTATAACGATCGCGGATCCGTTCCTTGATCAGGGTAATTTGTTCCTCGCTGCGGGCCAGCTCCAGCTCCTGCTGTTTTAATTCTTCCAGGTACGTTTCCCGGGACTGTTGCTCATTACGAATGGCAGCCTGGAGCGTTTCAATCATCTGGAAAGTTTCCCGGGTGGCTTCCTGTTTTAAATCCAGAATGGACCGCTCTTTCTGGATTTTACCTTTCACGGCATTTAGACTGGCATTCCCCTCTTCAATCCGGGTTTGCAACTCCACACGACGCTGGTTCAGGGATGCAATTTCCTGTTGGATCGCGTCCTGGCGCTGGAGGAGTTCATCTTTAGTTTCCCTAGCCGCCCGCAATTGAAAATTCAAATTATCCCGCTTGTTCTCCAGGTTCACCAGTTCAATGCGTAAATCCTGCAGTTGCTGGTGAAAACGGTCCCGTTCCCCCTGAGCAATCAATAATGCAGCATTGGCCTCCTGTACGGCTGTTTTCAACGTTTCAATTTTTTGCTGCGCCCGCTCCAGACCCGGTTTAAGCTTTTTACAGCTTTCCTTGACCTGCTGAATCTCTTCCTGAAGAACTTTTATCTCTTCTTTGAGGGTGTTTTTCCTCTCACGGGACTGACTCATACTATATTGATTTTTCATGCGTCGCACTTCGAGTTTCTGGAGGATCTCCGTTTGCTTTGCGACTTCATCCGAGAGATCCTTGTGCTTCCGAGTCAGTTCTTCCATCTCCGGATCAGAACTTTCCAATTCCTGATCCTGATTGACCAGATCCTGTTTCAAGGCGGTAATTCGGGATTCAAGGGCTTTCAGTTTATCCTTTCGCCCTATGAGCAGGCTTTCCGGAGAGGGACTGCTGGTTTTCATCACCATTTGTGAGCTGAAGTAATTCCCGGAAAGATCGGCCAGTTCCCAGTCTTTGAATGGTTTCGTCGTTTTCAGGACACTTAAATCCTCCACCAACAACAAATTCCCCAGTAATAGTTCGGCCAGACCGCGGTATTCTGGTTTTACCGACACTAGATCCGCCGCGCGCCCAATAATACCTTTCTCTTTTGGAGGGGATCCGGGGACCGTTTTCAAAGCAGATATTTCTTTTAAGGGAAGCAAGGCCAAGGCACCCACTTTTTTCCCTTTAACCGCATTTAAAATGTCCAGAGCCGCCCTGCGATCCTTTACCACCAGATATTGGGCTGTCTCTCCCAGGGCGCTTTGAAGAGCCGTTCCATACTGCTCATCCACCGTAAGGAGATTCCCAACCGTATCGATCACACCCTTGAATTGGTTTCGATGACCTAAAAGGTAACGGACGCCCTCCGGGTATCCCTCCTGCTGTTCCAGCAATTCGGCATAAAATTTTCGTTGGGATTCAACCAGTTCAATCCGGGCTATTGTCTGCTGGCGTTTAGCCTGGAGTTGTTTTTGACGCTCCGCTTTGGCAGACAATTCAGCAGCGACGGTTTCCAACATTGTTCTGGACCGTTCTAAAGCCTTATTCAGGTCCCCATATTCCTGATCCAACTGCTTTTGTTCTTTGGCGGTAGATTGGATTGCAGCTTTGATCCCTTCCAACTGGTTTTGAATTTTAAGGACCACTCCCTCCTTTTCTTGCAGGCGAAGCTGGGTCCGATCGAGTAACGATTGATCCGAAGCCAGTTTCTGTTGTGCTTCCCAACGATCGGCCTGGGCCTGTTCGAGTCCGGTCTGTGCTTCCCGATAAGCCTGGTCCCGCTGATCAAATTCCGCTTTTTTAGCTCCGTACGCTTTCAGTTGCCGTTCCAGTTCCGGAGCCAGTGCCTCTACTTCTGCATTGTATTCATCAATCTGGGAGAACAACTGCTCCAGTTTCACCCGATTGCGTGCTTTTTCAGCTTCCAGCCGTTCAACCGTTGTTCCCGCTGCCCGGCCCTGTTCAGTCCAGATCAGAATACTGTTCCGGACCGATTCCCGCTCCTCCTCCAAGGCCGTTAAACCCCGGCGTAGGGTTTCCAGCTCCTGCTGTTGTGCTTCGTAAACCCCCTGGACCCGTTCCAGTTCCTGCTCCTTTACCGTCTGGTCCGAACTGGCGGACTCTTGTAATTCCTGAATCTCCTGAATACGCTTCTTCACCGGTTCCAGGCGGGTATGAAGCTCATGAATCCGCAAAGCCGCCAACTGAATTTCCCGTTCCTCCAGTTCCTCCGTCAGTTTTTCATAGCGCTTGAACCGTTTCAACTGCAGGCCTAAGGCATGGACCTTCTGATCCACCTCCTGGATAATATCATTCACCCGTTCCAGATCCAGCCGGATAGTTTCGAATTTCCGCAGGGCTGCCTGACGCTGTCTTTTATATTTATTGACGCCGGCCGCTTCCTCAAACAGACGCTTCCGGTCATCCCCCGTTTCCGAGAGAATTTGTTCAATCATTTTCAATTCAATGACGGAATAGGCATCGGCTCCCATACCCGTGTCCACAAACAAATCCTGAATATCCTTTAAACGACAAGGGGTGCGATTCAGGAAATATTCACTTTCACCATTCCGGTAAACGCGGCGGCTGATTTCAATATCGTTATATTCCACCGGCAGTTTCCCTTTGTTATTGTGGACCGTAAGAGAGGTTTCGCAAACGCTCAGGGGTTTCACCCCTTTAGCACCATTAAAAATTACGTCTCCCATTTTACCACTGCGAAGGACAGAATATTTCTGTTCCCCCAATACCCACCGGATGGCATCCACGATATTGGTCTTGCCACAACCGTTAGGTCCTACAATGACGGTAATTCCCTCGCCAAATGTTAAACGTTCTTTTTTGGCAAAGGATTTAAACCCATGGATGGTGAGATTCGATATATACATTCCGAGGTCGAAAAAACGCCAGTGATTTTAAGGCTTTTTCGTCGAGAAAGCCAGCAGTGAGATTAACCGGGAGGCCAGTGCATTTTACGGCCGCCCAGCAAATGCAGGTGAATATGATACACGGCTTGGCCCCCTTCAGCATTACAGTTGAACACGGTGCGGTAACCGGTATCAGCGATTCCTTCTTTTGCAGCCAGTTCCTTAGCCAGTAAAATCATGGACCCCACCAGCTCGGTGTGCTTTTTTTCCAATTCATTAAGCGTTTCAATATGCTCTCTGGGAATAATTAGAATGTGGGTCGGTGCCTGGGGATCAATATCACGAAAGGCAATTAGACAATCATTTTCAAATATTTTATCCGCTGGAATTTCACCGGATCCGATTTTGCAAAATAGACATTCAGCCATGAGAAAAGTCTCCTTTGGATTGAAGCAGGGCATTTAAAATTGCCAGTACCGCCAGGCCGGCGGTTTCAGACCGTAAACGTCGGCCGCCCAGCTTCAGCGATTTTAAATGGGCCCGGTTTAATAAATCCAGCTCCCGTGGTGAGAAATCGCCCTCGGGGCCAATCAGGAAATGAATTTCAGATGCCTCGCCGATCTGAGCCGTCAATTGGATGGGAGTTAGCTCGGCACTGCGATGACAGAATATACGCTGCTTTGTATGCGTGTTTTCCAGCCAGGCGTCCAAAGTGATGGGTGGTAAAAGCCGGGGAAAATAACTGCGTCCGCATTGCTTGGCGGCAGCCATAATTATTCTTTCTCCCCGATCCAGATTCATATCCCGCTTGATGCTGCGATCCATAATCATGGGTTGAAAGGATTTCACACCTAGTTCCGTCCCTTTTTCCAGCAGCAAGGCGAGGCGATCCGATTTAATAATTCCGAAAGCCAGGTGAGCGTTTACCTCCGATTCACCGTATTCTGGCATTGTTTCCAGAATATCACCCCGAACATTCCCTTTGGACATGTTTGTTATTTGAGCCCGGTAAGCGGTTCCTCCACCGTCCAGGAGGTAAATCTCGCTGCCAACCGGTAAACGTAAAACGTGGATTGCATGGTGAGCTTCGGATGAATCCAGAACAAAGTGTCGACCTGAAATGGAGGTGGGTCGAATACAAAAATATCGTTCTTCGGCCATCAACGGGGCCAGGCAAAGCCGATCTGAATTACCATGCCACTGTAATCCTGTCTTCCGTCCACTTTTCGACCCAGGGGGAAAATATCGAAACCGACCGATCCGGAAATAACCGTGCCGCCCTGATACCGGAAATCAATGCCACCATAAATTTGACCTCCGGCGGTGAAAAAGGTAGGCGCTTTTCGCCAGCGTTTGGAAAAGGAATGCTCCAGTTCATTCCCATCAATCGTAAGAATCGTTCCCGCTTTAAATCCCACAAAAGGAGAAAAATTGTTGGCAATCTTCCCTTCAAAAGGGAAATACTTCACTACACCAAAAAACGGCAGCATAAACATGGCCCGGTCATCCACATTACGGTAGGAACCGGAGTAATAATCGTAAACCGGAAATTCACCCTCATTTTTAATATCAAAGAAACGGCCTTCTACACCGGCCTGGTAGTTGTTTTTAACGGCCCAGAACCAGTCAAACGTTAATCCACTGCCATAAGTACCTGTATCAAAACCAAAACCTTTAGAATCGGAGACCTTCTGACCAAAAGCCAGGGTGGAAAAAAGGAGTGCAGCAATAAAGGACTTCATAGGGTTTTGTTACGCTTCCTCAGGTGATGGAGTTCCTGCCAGGTTTCGCGGGTGGCTGCCAGTCGTTCCACGACCTCACCCTTCAGAACGGAGGTTTTGAAGATTTCTTCCACATCCTCAGCCTGGACGCCGGTGTACCAGACTCCCAGAGGGTAAATGACGACACTGGCGCCGATCTCGCAGGCGTCCAGACATCCGCTCTTATTGGCTCGTACCTGCCCTTTCAATCCAGCCGAACGGATCATTTGAACAAACTTCACCCGGATTTCCTCTCCATGGCAGTGGGCACAGCACCCTTTAGGACTTTCTGGCGGTCGTTCATTGACACATACAAAAATATGTTTTTTAAAACGCTGATCCAACTTTATCTCCTATTCGGGTACCAGAATTACTTTCCCGATTTGCTGCCCTTTTTCCAGATATTCATGTGCTTCCCGGATCGCCGAAAATGGAAACGTTCGATCGATTACGGGTGTTAATTTCCCCTGAATGACCAGTTTCAAAGAGGCTTCAAAGGCACCCACATCGCCCATGGTAGAGCCAAGAATCGAATGTTGTTTGTAAAACAGGTGCCTCAGATTGATTTCCACCCCGGAACCGGTCGTGGCGCCGCAGGTAACTAAACGACCCCCTTTACCCAAAATCCGGAGACTAGTTTTCCAGGTGGCTGCTCCCACATGTTCCACGACCACATCCACTCCGCACCCCTTTGTGAATTCTTTTACTTGGCGGACAATATCTTCCCGGTAATGATCAAGGACCAAATCAGCTCCCAGATCCCTGGCTAATGCCAATTTCTGTTCATTACCACCCGTGGCAATGACCGCACATCCGGTTCCTTTAGCGATTTGAATGGCCGTACTTCCCACGCCGGAACCGGCGCCCCAGATAAAAACGGTCTCCCCGGCTTGAATTCCTGCCCGGCGTACCAGCATGGCATAGGCGGTCTGCCCTGTCAAAGCAACACCGGCGGCTTCAATAAAAGAAAGATTTTTCGGTTTAGAACGGAGGAAGTGCGGTTTCAAAACCACGTATTCGCATTGAGTGCCGTTCTGGTTTTCCCCCAGGATACCCCATTCATCGCAATAATTTTCCTGACCGGAACGACAAAAACGGCAGGTCCCGCAATAGGTCAGGGGCTGAATCACAACCTCGTCCCCCGGTTTAAAATTCTCCACCGATTTTCCCACCGAAATGACCACTCCCGAAGCGTCGCTCCCCAGAATCATTGGCAACGTTACGCCAGGGATGCCCTTTCGAACCCAGAGATCAAGATGATTCATTCCTGCCGCCCTGATTTCCACAAGAACATCGTCTTCGCCCGGCTGTGGCTGATCAATGCTTTCGACCTGCAGGACTTCCGGGCCACCATGGCGGTGAATACGGATGGCTTTCATGGACATAGCTGTTTTTACCTCAAACCGCTAGTTATTTGGACTCAGTGTCATTGTCGTCCAAATCCTCATAATCCGCATCCCGGATATCCAATTTGTCGTACAGGTCTTTTTGGCGGTGTTTCGGAGCCTGGTTCCCTTTCCCCGCAATCAGGGACATCCCACGATAGAGTTTATACCCCAGATAAATCAGGGCTGCGTACAGTAGAAATTTGAACATGGTCTATTTCCCGACCGGATTGAAAAATTTGGTTCCTGTCACTGGTTGACGAATATAATTAATGACTTCCTCCAGGTCCTGCTCATTATGGACAAAATCAATATTATTCGTATTGATAATGACCAGCGGTGTATCTTGGTAGCGGAAGAAATATTCATTGTAAACCTGATTCAGGGCATCAATATAATCCCAGGAAATATTTTTTTCATATTCCCGACCGCGTCGACGGATATTTTTCATTAAGGTGTCCGTATCAGCCTGAAGATAAATAACCAGATCCGGATGAATCACGTTCCGTTCCAGCATATTTGCTACCGTATCATACAACGTCATTTCCCGTTCATTCAAATTCAGGGAAGCAAACAGCCGGTCTTTCACAAACATATAGTCGGAGATTAATAGGTTGTGGAACATATCCACCTGACGTAATTCCTGTTGTTGCTGGTATCTCTGAAGCAAAAACCAGAGCTGGGTCTGGAAGGCAAACCGTTCTGGATCTTCATAAAAATCAGCAAGGAAAGGATTATGCTCAAAGGATTCCAGAATTAACCGGGCTCCCAAGCGTTCTCCCAGTTGTTTAGCTAGACTGGTTTTTCCCACGCCAATGGTCCCTTCGATAGCCACGTAATACAGGTTTCTCATGCCGATTTTTCCAGTTTATGCAGGTACACCTTAGAACGGTCTGGACATATTCGCAATAATTCCTTGATGGTCAGTCGGAACCCGGACAGTTGCAGATCACCGGCAATCTCAGCCCAGGGAATCAAAACAAATAAACGGTTGTGCAAATCGGGATGGGGAACCTGGAGATGGGGTAAATCCACTATAACCGTGCTGTAAGCCAGGATGTCAATATCAATAGTGCGGGGTTCGTTTTTTTTATGCACAGGGGGACGTCCCAGTAACTGTTCAATGGCCTGGCACTCCTTCAGAAGGGCCTCCGGGACTAATTCAGTACTGATTTCCACCACCGTATTTAAAAATTTCGGTTGTTCCGTGTTGTACAGGGGCTCGGATTCATAAATGGAAGCTGTTTTCAGAACTTGGCATGGTTCCCGGACTTCCAGTGCCGTAATCGCGGAAAATATATTGGATTCTCGATCCCCAATATTGGAGCCCAATCCGAGATATACGCCATCAGGCATAATCATCTTTAGAGCGCTGGATTTCCACCTCCACCGTGTCTAAAAGACCCCGGACGGGGGCGTGAGGCTTCCGGACGCGAATCACAATCGATTCCACCGGGAAATGGTTCAGGATCGCCTTGGCAATGGAATTGGCTACCGCTTCAATCAAATAATATTTCTTCTTTTTTACGCAATCGTCCACCGTGTGGTAAATCGCCTCGTAGTTGATTGTATCCTCCAGATTATCGGTCAGACAAGCTTTTTGGAAAGAAGTCATTAATTCCACATCCACCTCAAATTTCCCGCCTAAATGCTTCTCCGACGGACTGACGCCGTGGTAACCGTAGAACTGCATGTTTTTCAGACGAATGATTCCCATGAGGAAAAGAATTTACTCGCCTCCTCTTTCCGGAGTCAAGGTGAGTAAGCAATTGCTGAGAGAAATTGGAAATAAATTCCTAGTGGGACCTGACCCAAAGGCCTAATCGCACCGAATAAAGAAAAAGCCCCGACGGAGCGGGGCTTTTTCGAACTTCAGTAAGGAGGAAATTAATACATGCCTCCCATGTCACCACCTGGCGGCATTGGAGGTGTTTTTTCCTCTTCTGGAATTTCCGTAACCGATGCTTCAGTCGTCAGAATCATTCCCGCAATGGAGGAAGCATTCTGCACCGCCACACGGGCAACCTTGGTCGGATCAATGATTCCCGCCTTGAACATATTCACATATTCTCCTTTGCGGGCATCGTATCCGTAATCGCCTTTTCCTTCTCTCACATTGTGGACAATGATAGAAGCTTCCACTCCCGCATTCTCACAGATTTGACGAATCGGTGATTCCAGTGCTTTTCGGACGATACTTACCCCCACCTGTTGACTCTCACTAACTTTCACCTTGTCCAGAGTAGCACAGGCACGGAGCAGCGCCACACCGCCACCGGGTATAATTCCTTCTTCAACGGCGGCACGGGTTGCATGTAACGCATCTTCCACCCGGGCTTTTTTCTCCTTCATTTCAACTTCCGTGGCAGCGCCCACGTTAATCACCGCAACACCACCGGAGAGCTTTGCCAGTCGTTCCTGGAGTTTCTCACGATCATAATCGGAAGTGGTTTTTTCAATCTGTACCTTGATCTCGTTAATACGGGCTTTTATCATGTCCGCTTCGCCATTACCGCCCACAATGGTGGTATTATCCTTATCACTGACGACCCGCTTACAGGTTCCCAGATAATCCAAGGTGGCATTTTCCAGTTTGTACCCCTGTTCTTCCGAAATCACGGTACCGCCGGTGAGAACAGCAATATCCTGGAGCATGGCTTTCCTGCGGTCGCCAAAACCTGGAGCCTTTACGGCCAGGACTTTGAACGTTCCCCGTAGTTTGTTGACCACCAGAGTGGCCAGCGCTTCACCTTCCACATCTTCCGCAATAATCAGAACCGGCTTCCCCGTTTGAACGACCTTTTCCAGGATAGGAAGAAGATCTTTCATGTTGCTGATTTTCTTGTCATGGATCAGCACGTAGGGCTCTTCCAGTTCCGCTTCCATATTGTCCGAATTGGTGACAAAATAGGGAGATAAATAACCGCGGTCGAATTGCATACCTTCCACGAATTCCAGGAAGGTTTCGGCTGTCTTGCTCTCTTCCACGGTAATGACGCCATCTTTACCAACCCTTTCCATGGCTTCGGCGATTTTGGCACCGATTTCTTCGTCCTGGTTGGCAGAAATACTGGCGACCTGCTTCACTTTCTCAAAATCGGAACCTACTTCAATCATCTGGGTCTTCAGGTTCTCTACGACTGCCTCCGTGGCAGCATCAATGCCCCGTTTAATGGACATGGGATTGGCACCGGCAGCCACATTTTTCAAACCTTCCGCCACCAGCGCCTGAGCCAGTACGGTAGCTGTTGTGGTACCGTCTCCGGCAACGTCAGAAGTCTTGGAAGCTACTTCTTTTACCATCTGGGCACCGATGTTTTCCAGTTTATTCTCCAGTTCAATTTCCTTGGCCACTGTCACGCCGTCTTTGGTAACCGTTGGAGCACCGAACTTCTTCTCAATGACCACATTCCGGCCCTTAGGTCCCAGGGTTACTTTTACAGCATCGGCCAACTTGTCTACACCGGATTTCAGCGCATTCCGAGCCTCAAGACTGTAAGATATTTCTTTCGCCATTTTCTAGTTCCTCCTTATAAAACTGCGAGAATATCACTCTCGCGCATAATCATATATTCTTTTCCATCATAGGTCACTTCCGTCCCGGAATATTTTCCGTACAGAACTTTATCGCCCACTTTCACAGACATCTTGATTGTGACACCGGAATCACTGATTTTTCCGGGACCGACAGCAATCACAGTCCCCTGCTGGGGTTTCTCCTGTGCGGTGTCGGGAAGAATAATCCCGCCACTGGATTTCTCTTCAGCCGGTGCTGCTTCTACCACAACACGGTCTGCTAAAGGTTTGATCTTCGGACTCATATTTTTTCTCCCTTTATTTGAATTAATAGGTTAGTACTTAAAATGCTGATCTATCTTAAAAATGCACCCGTGAAATTAAAGTTGAATGGGAAAGGATATCAATGATTTTTAGCACTCTAGCTGTAAGAGTGCTAAATAGTTCCACGGCAATAATCCAATACTAAAAAGAAAGGGATTTACTTCCCCGTACTGCCAAAACCGCCCGCCCCGCGACTGGTCTCTGAGAGGGTTTCTACCAGTTTAAAATGGATCGGGGATCCATCCATGGCCACAATCTGGAATAAACGCTCACCCAGCTTAACGGTATAATCCTCTTCTTTAATATTGTCCACCGCAGCAATGAGTTCTCCCCGGTAGCCTCCATCAATCAATCCGACGGAATTACATTGACGCAAGGGGGTTTTGGAAATACTGGAACGGGGCATAAGTAAATACGGGGTACCTTCTACCGACTCGCAGGCGATCTGAAGATGAATGAAGGCTGTCTCGCCGGCAGGAATGGTTTGTTCCTGGACAATAAATAAATCCAGACCTGCATCCCCATCGTGGAAATGACCATGATCCTCATACCACGCCCGTACTTCCGGTGAAAATGGTTTAATCTTTAATTCCATTTCTTAAACTGAATTGAAATCACCACTTGAAATCACAGACTCCGGATGAAGGCCATGCTCACGAAGAGCGATACAGATTAAATGCCAGTAATAACCAGCCCACAATAAATGCAACGCCTCCCAGAGGAGTCACCGCCCCCAGCCACCGGGCGCCGCTGAGTACCATCAAATATAAGCTCCCGGAAAACAGCAGAATTCCCAATGATAAGACAATGGCAGGCAGTCTGAGAAGCTGAGGGGAGTAATGGAACCCAATTAATCCAATGAGTATCAATCCCAGGGCATGGTAAAAATGGTATTTGACCCCGGTTTCAAAAATGGTCAAATCCTCAGGTGTAATCCGTGCTTTAAGTGCGTGGGCACCAAATGCTCCGAAAACCACCCCCAACGCGGACAGAATGCTACCAACAATAATCCAGTTTTTCATGACATCTCATTTTTATGAATTAAAGTTCGGATGGGGAAAGGAATCTCGATTCCTTCCTGGGCATAGCGCTTGTGGACCCGTTTAATAAATTCGTCGATAATGGGGTGCTGGTCCCCGTAACGTTCACCTCTGAAATAAACTTTTAAATTAATGCTGGAATCGCCAAACTCGAAAAAACGGACAATGGGCGGTTCATCCTTTTTTGCCCCCTTCACATGTTGGACCACGTCCAAAGCCACCTCTTTTGTGACTTCCAGGACGCGGTCAAGATTGCTGTCATAGGAGACACCTAAAGGTATCCGCACGGAAAAGCTGGGATCACCCCGGTCATAATTCTTGACGGTGGCAGCCGATAATTTGGCATTGGGGATGGTAATCACATTATTGGTCCGTTCCATGAGTGTGGTATGGCGCCAGGTAATGTTTTGTACATACCCCCGTTCACCACTGTCCAGCTCAATGAAATCACCCGGTTTTACTTTTTGGGAAAGGAGAATATGTAACCCGGCAAAAAAATCAGATAACGTATCTTTCAGGGCCAGCGAGACGGCCAAACCCCCGACGCCTAAAGCCGTGAGAAATGGTGTAATCGAAATTTTAAAAGACTGCAGAATAACCAGGATACCGATGGAAATAATTATAATTCTGGCCAGGTTAACGAATATGGTAGTTGAGGGAAGATTGGTACCCTCCTTTTTCGCCCAGTATTCCAAGAGCCCCACTGATATTTTCGAGGCTGCCAGGGTTACAGACATGATCAAAATTGCGAGAATAAGGTGACCCAGATAGTCATTGTAAGGGCTGGCAATTTTCACCCCTCTGGCAGCTACATAAAAGGAAGCCAGGAAAAACCAAAGTACGATATGGGATTGAATCGCATTAAATACAACGTCATCTCCCTTCCAGCTGGTCCGGTCTGCAAGTGCTTTGAGTCGTTGATAAACGTACCGTTTAAACAACCAACCCGCCAACGTACCCGCGATCAGGATGAGTACGGGAGGCGCCCAGGTCAAAATATATTCCACGAATTGTACTTCCATAGGGGCGGGAATTTAGTGAATCACAAGTTTATTTCTCAGCAGATTCCGGATGGATTTCCACGACCATTCTTCCCTGGTCCCAGACCCTATCTTCCGAAAGCCTGGAATCATCCTTCCAAACCCGTTCCAAAACCAGTTCTCCTTCAGCATATAGTTGGATCTTTCGAAGCTGCCCATTTTCCTGGAACCACCATTCCAGGCCGTGTTTTTGATCCCCCTTATAGGTGCATTCATATTTTAATTGACCGGAAGAAAAATATTCTCGTTTCAAATGCACTCCGATCAGGCCTGCTTTATCCATTATTTCGACACCCAATTCATTCCATTTCCGGGTGTAAACTGGTTTTCCCGAGCGGAAAATCTGAACCTGTTTTAACCGGTGATTATTAAAATAATCGAATCTGGAATGAGGTTCCCCTTCCACATAATAGGATTCCTGTACAATGACTTTGGAGGGGGAGTATATCCGCATAATACCATGGAGCGTTCCCTCGCGGTAGGTGGCCGTGGAGGCAGGAACACCGGTGGAATACCATCGTTGAATTTTGCCGTGGGGTTTCCCCTCCATATAAGTACCCAATTCTTCCGGCAGGCCGGGTCGGGCGTAGATTTCATAATCCCCTGATTTTTCTCCATTATTGAACGTAATCCGGGATTCCAAAGCGCCGGAGGGGAAATATGTGCTTTCCTCTCCCTGGAGGGTTGAATCCTGAAACGTTTGAGAGAGGGCTAATTGACCGTTGCTAAAATAAACTTTTCGGGGTCCGTTTAAACGCCCCCGGGAAAAAGTTTTCAGGGAATCCAAAATACCGCTTTCAGCCCACCATTTCCACATACCATCCTCCTTCCCTTGCTGAAAGAAGCCCTTGACTGCCAGTTCGCCATTCTGGTGCCAGACTTTAAAGGGTCCATCCGGAATTCCTGCCCGGTAAGTGACCAGGGAATCCAACTGGTGTCCCTCCCGATACCATTTCCAGGTACCTGTTTTCAGGTCCTGGGCAAATTGTCCCTCAATCACTTTTTTTCCCGTTGTACTCCAGACCTTTACTTTCCCGTTTTTTCGACCATTGTCAAACGTGACCAGCCGCTCCTTCTGACCGTTTTCCCCCCACCAGATCCATTCCCCATGGGGCAAATCCTGAAGGTAGGATCCTCTTACTTTCAACTGTTTGGGTCCCGAATACACCCGATATTTACCTTCCAGCTTTCCCAGGTGATAGGTCTTTTCAACCACCAACTCCCCTAAGGAGTAATCCCGCCACGGACCGTCCAGAATACCGTTCTTATAGGTACGTAATGAATCCGGTTTTCCATCGGGAGACAACCATGTCCAGCAACCATTTTTCCGCCCTCGTTTAAAGTGGCCTTTTACCGCCTCATTCCCGTTCCGGTAATATTGGACATAATTTCCGTGTGGCCGATTCTGAGCCAAAGGAGTCACGGAGAGAATCCTTCCATCCGGGTAGAAATCGATCCGCTTGAGAACGGTGCCTTTTCGAACATACTGAACCGTTTTTTTCTGAGAATTTTCGTAGCGGTCCACGATTTCAGGCACAGGGGCACAGGCGTGAAACCAGAATGAAAAACAAATCAGGAGTGAGGTGGTTCTCTTCATAAAAGAATCGTGTTTCTTTGTCAGTGTAATTTTAACGGTTTTGTTTTAATAATCCGAATGTCATCTACGTTATTCCCCCATTAAAAAAACAAGAGCGATAAATCTTAATTTTCCTTGTAAATGGGGATTTATTTTTAAATTCGGACTCTATTTTAACCTCATAATCGTATTTTTAAGGATTCATTCATGATAGTAGCCATTCCTAAAGAATCCCTCCCGGGGGAACGGCGGGTCGCCGCAATTCCAGCCACAGTCAAAGAATTGGTAAAACTGGGAATGGAGGTCCAGGCCCAGGCTGGAGCCGGTGTAGAAGCCCATTACCAGGATAAGGAATATGAAGCCGCCGGTGCGGCTCTGGTCAGCGATACCACTACCCTGTTCCAATCTGCTGACCTGACGCTAAAAGTAGCTCCCGCCACCATCGAAGAAATTGATTTACTGAAAAAAGGCAGTGTTTATGTTTCTCTGCTCCAAACAACTAAGGAATTGGAGCTCGTAAAAAAATTCGTTGCCAAGGAGATAACTGCTTTTTCCATGCATTTGATTCCCCGGACCACATTGGCTCAACCCATGGATGCCCTCAGCTCACAGAGCAACATTGCCGGTTACAAAGCTGTACTGTTAGGTGCCAGTCATCTGCCCATTTACATGCCGCTCCTGATGACCGCTGCCGGAACCATTCCTCCCGCAAAAGTGCTGGTACTGGGGGCGGGTGTGGCGGGCCTTCAGGCCATTGCCACCGCCAAACGACTGGGAGCCCAGGTGGAAGCTTTCGATGTTCGCCCCGTCGTTAAAGAACAGGTGGAAAGTCTGGGCGCCAAATTTGTGGAAGTAGAACCGGAATCTACCGAAGGTGTGGGCGAAGGAGGCTACGCTAAAGAAACCTCGGAAGAATACAGACAAAAACAGCGTGCTTTGATTAAAGAGCATATTTCCAAGTCGGATCTGGTGATTACCACTGCCCTAATACCCGGGCGTCCAGCTCCGATTCTGATTCCTACGGACATGGTAGAAACCATGAAACCGGGATCCGTTATCATGGACCTGGCAGCAGAAAATGGAGGTAACTGTGAACTGACTCAGACAGGGCAGATTAGGGTCCATAATGGTGTCGTTATCGATGGATCCCTGAATTTACCGGCGACCATGCCGACCCATGCCTCCCAGTTGTACGCTAAAAACATTATTAGCTTTGTAAAATACCTGTTCCCTGAGGGGAAAATGAATTTGGACCTGGAAGATGAAATCATCTCTGGTGCCCTCTTTACCCACCAGGGGAAAATTGTCAATACTCTCACGCAGGAAGCCGTTCAAAAATAATAAGGAATCATCTTCATGGATATGGTCAATATTTTAACCGTTTTTATCCTGGCAATCTTTGTGGGCTTTGAAGTCATTACCAAAGTGCCTCCCACCCTCCATACCCCTCTTATGTCCGGATCCAATGCAATTTCCGGTATCTCCATTGTGGGGGCCATTATTGCCACGACCGTCGGAGGCGAGATTGGAACTTGGCTCGGACTGGTAGCCGTGATCTTTGCCACCATCAACGTTGTCGGTGGTTTTCTGGTCACTGATCGGATGCTCAAAATGTTCAAGCGGAAATAGAGAATTCATATGGAATACACAAACCTTGCTTACGTACTGGCTGCCGTTCTTTTCATTCTTGGATTAAAGCGACTCAGTTCCCCCAAGACAGCCCGCGCCGGAAATACCGTTGCGGCCGTGGGAATGTTAATCGCTATTGTGGCGACACTCATATCCTACGGGGGCCTGGATTTTCGCACGATTGCTATCGGAATGATTATTGGAACCATAATTGGTGCTACCTTCGCCATTAAAGTTGAAATGACCCAAATGCCCCAGATGGTGGCTATCTTTAATGGCTTTGGCGGCGGTGCTTCTGCCCTAGTGGCTGCTGCCGAATTATTTACCAAATACGGTACCGCGGACCAGACTACTTTTTTGACAACCACCATTGTTTTAAGTGTCTTCGTCGGTACACTCACCTTTACCGGCAGTTTCATTGCCTTTGGGAAATTACAGGGATTTATATCCGGGAAACCAATTGTCTTCACCGGCCAACAGGTATTGAATGCCGTAATTGCCATTCTATTGTTCCTTTCCGGTGTTCTGATGGTCATAAATCCCTCGGCCGAACTTACCCTGTTCTATGGTGTAATCTTCCTGTCTGCCCTTTTGGGGGTAACCTTAACAATCCCGATTGGTGGCGCCGATATGCCGGTAGTAATATCCCTGTTAAACTCTTACTCAGGTATTGCGGCAGCGGCCACCGGTTTTGTCCTCTTAAATAATGGCCTCATTATTAGCGGCGCCCTGGTGGGAGCCTCCGGGATAATCCTTACAAATATCATGTGTAAAGGCATGAACCGGTCCCTGGCAAATGTAGTTTTCGGCGCCGTGGGACTGGAACAGGAATCAGTGGCTGGAGAAACCAAACAGATCAATATCAAGCGTTCTTCCACGGAAGAGGCGGCCATGATTCTGGAGGCAGCTGATAAAATTATTATTGCTCCCGGATACGGGCTGGCGGTCGCTCAGGCTCAACATGCCGCCCGGGAAGGCGCCGACTATCTGGAAAGTATTGGTAAAACAGTCCTAGACGCATTGGC
>CAZNUM010000020.1:0-31888 GCA_964576315.1 uncultured bacterium | reverse complement strand
GCGATGCCCCAGGGGATGCCGGCCTGCTCCAGCGTTTGCAGCACTTCGTCCATCCCCGGAAAGAGCACGGTGTGCTGGCAGATGTTGTCCTGGTAGACCTTGAGCAGGAACTGGCGGTGTTCCTCGTAGCCCTCGGGCTTCGGCAGCAACACTTTCCGGCTGAAATCGTACCGCCCCTGATCATCCACCCGGATCAGACGCACTTTCACTTTGTCGCCCGTTTTCACCACATCTTCCACTTTCCCCACCCGGTGCCAGTCCAGTTCCGAAATGTGGATCAGACCTTCCCGACCTGGTGCGAATTCCACAAAAGCGCCGAACGTCATAATCCGCGTAATGGTGCCTTCGAATTCCATCCCCACCTCCGGTTCCAGCGTAATCGCCCGGATCAGTTCCAGGGCATCGTTACACTTCTGCAGGTCCGGACTGGAAACGGTCACCACACCCGTGTCGTCCACGTCAATCTGGCATTCCGTGTCGGCAATAATCTTTTTAATCGTCTTGCCGCCGGGACCGATAAGACCGCCGATTTTCTCCGGATTAATCTGGAGACTCAGGATCTTCGGTGCGAAGGGAGAAATCTCCATCGGCTCAGGAAGGGCACCGTACATGAGGTCCAGAATATGATTCCGGCCCGCTTTCGCCTGTTCCAGCGCTTCCGACAGCAGTTCAAAGGAAAGACCTTCGATTTTCAGGTCCAGTTGAATGGCGGTAATCCCTTCCCGGGTGCCGGCCACCTTAAAGTCCATGTCCCCCAGGTGATCTTCCGCCCCCAGGATGTCGCTGAGAATGGCGTAACGACCCCCGTCCGTCACCAGACCCATGGCAATTCCCGCCACGTGTCCCTTGGTGGGGGCCCCGGCGTTCATTAACGCCAGAGAACCACCGCAAACGGTCGCCATGGAAGAGGAACCATTCGATTCCAGTATTTCCGATACAATCCGGATGGTGTAGGGAAAATCGTCGTAGGAAGGCAGGACCGGTTTCAAGGACCTTTCCGCCAGGTTCCCGTGACCGATTTCCCGGCGGCTGGTGAAGCCGATCCGCCCCGTTTCACCGACGCAGTACGGCGGGAAATTGTAGTGTAACATGAACCGCTTCTTGTAATCCTCATCCATTCGGTCAATAATCTGCTCGTCGCTCCGGGTTCCCAGCGTCAGCACCGCCAACGCCTGGGTCTCTCCCCGGGTGAACAGGGCAGAACCGTGGGTCCGGGGCAGGAAATTCACGTCAATGGTAATGGGACGGATTTCATTCGTCTTCCGCCCGTCGCTGCGAACGCCCTTAGCCAGAATCTGATCCCGGAAGGCGGATTTGAGTTGATCGTCCACCAGCGCTTTGATCAGCTTTTCCGATTCCGGGAATTTTTCCGCCAGACTTTCCTGGACCTGGGCGTGAAGCGCCTCAATGGCGCTTTCCCGCTCCAGCTTGTTGGCGATTTGAATCACCCGCTGGATTTCCTTGGAAGCCAGCTCCGCCACCGCCTGTTCCAGATCGGGATTGGCGTCCTCTTCCGGAATGGGACGTTTCACAACCATACAGTCGGCAATGACCTTTTTCTGGAGGTCAATAATCTGGCGAATGTATTCGTGGGCAAATTTAAGCCCCTCCACCAGCGTCTCCTCCGAAATGTTGTCCGCTTCCCCTTCCACCATGACGATGGTCTGTTCATTTCCCGAGACCACCAGTTCCATAGCGGAGGACTCAATCTGGGTCCGGGTAGGGTTGATGACGTATTTCCCCTCCAATCGTCCCACCCGCACGGTGGCAATGGGACCGTTCCAGGGGATGTCGGAGATCATGAGGGCGCATGAAGCGCCGATGCCCGCCAGGGTGTCTGCCAGATTCTCCCCGTCGCTGGAGAGAGCCGTTACAATCACCTGCGTTTCATATTTGAAACTTTTCGGGAATAAAGGCCGAATGGGACGGTCCGTGAGACGGCTGGTTAAAATTTCCGATTCGGCGGGACGTCCCTCCCGTTTGAAAAATCCACCGGGTATTTTGCCACCAGCATAGTGCCGTTCCCGGTATTCGACCTGCAGGGGGAAAAAATCAATATCCTCCCGCAACTCTTTGGCAGCATTCACCGCCGCCAGAATGGAGGTTTCTCCATAAGTCACCATCACCGCTCCGGCAGCCTGCTTGGCTACCTTCCCGGTCATGATCGATAAGGTGCGACCTCCAATTTCAATTTTGTGTTTTACCATGTTTTCCTTCTATCGTAGTTATTAAGATCGGCGGATTGCCAATTTTTCGGTTACCGCTAAATAGCCATCGGGATTCGTCTTGCGCAGGTATTTCAGCAGTTTTTTCCGCTGAGCCACCAGCATCACCAATCCCCGGCGGGAATGACGGTCCTTTTTGTTCCGCTTCACGTGCTCGGTCAATTCGCGTATCCGATGCGTTAACAAGGCAATCTGAACTTCCGTGGAACCGGAATCCTGTTCAGTCTTGCCAAATTCCTTAATGATTTCCTGAGTTTTCTCCTTGCTCAGTGACATAAAGCCTCCTAATTGTACTTCTTTAATAATTCCAGACAGGTCGCATGATCCTGCCTCAACTGTTCGATTAATGCTTCCTTTGAGGGAAACTTCTGTTCATCCCGGATCCGTTCCAGGAATTCCACCGTAATCACGGTACCGTGGAGATCGTGGAGATCGCCATCAAAAAAATGCACTTCCATTACAAAATCCTTCTCACCAAAGGTTGGGCGAATACCCAAATTACACATTCCATAGAGATTATTCCCATTAATCCTTCCCCGGGTCAGATAGACGCCGCTGGAGGGAATCAACTGGTTGGCGTACAGGGGAATAAAGTTAGCCGTGGGGAACGAGAGACTCATGCCCCGTCCGGCTCCTGCCACTACCCGGGCTTTGAAGCCGTACACCCATCCCAGTTCAAAGGAAGCCCGCCGGACAAAACCGGACTTGATCAACTCCCGGATGCGGGTACTGGAAATGACCACATTCTCATCCCGGAAGGGCTCCACCACCTCCACCGTAAAGGTATGGTTCCGGGCGTATGCCATCAGAAATTCGGGGGAGCCTTCCCGGTTATGCCCGAAATGGTGATCGTAACCCACGATCAGGTGCCGGGGATGAAGTTTCGCCACCACAATATCGTCCAGGAAGGATGCGGCCGGAATACGGGAAAATTCTTCCGTAAACGGAATCACAATCACCACGTCCAAACCGAACGATTCCAGGAATTCCAGTTTTTTCTCGATCGTCATGAACAGGGGCAGTTTTTCGCCCCGGTCCAGCACATGACGGGGGTGGGGATCAAAAGTAATCAGGACCGCCCTGGTCTTCAGGGAATGAGCCACCGTAATTACCTTTTTTACGATTTCCTGGTGACCCCGGTGGAGACCGTCAAACGTCCCCATGGTGACCACACTATCCTTCAGACGGGGAATTTCCGTTAAGCGGCCGTAGATATCCATGTGTCCTGGAAAGCTTCGATGGTAATGGAGTCTTCAATTTTGTATTCACCGACCGCCAGCCGCCGCAGGGCAACCAGGTGCCCCACCGTTCCCAGCTTCCGGGCGATATCCGCTCCCAGCACCCGGATGTAAGTCCCTTTGGAACAGACCACCGAAAAGGTGAGCCGGGGAGGTTCCCAGCCCAGGAATTCAATGGCATGAATCGTGATTTCACAGGGGTCCCGGTTCACCACCTGCTGCTTACGGGCCAGTTTGTAGAGGGGAACGCCGTTGATCTTTTTGGCGGAGTACATGGGCGGAATCTGGGTCTGGGGACCTTCAAAGGACGCCAGGACGGTTTTTACTTCCTCCTGCGTCAGGTCCGGAACCGGTTTCCGTTCCGTCACGGTTCCTTCCAAATCCAGAGTATCGGTGGCTACCCCCAGTAATAGGGTCGCCTGGTAGGACTTAGTGGTTCGGGTGATTTCGGTCAATCGCTTCGTGTCGGAGCCAGTGGCTACAACCAGAACGCCTTCCGCAAAGGGATCCAGCGTACCCCCGTGGCCCACCTTCTTCTCCCCTGTAATGGACCGGATTTTCCGGACTACATCGAAGGAGGTCCATCCCACCGGTTTATAAAGATTCAATATCATGAGCTCGTGCTAAATTCAGATCGGAAACGATTCAGGAATCCTTCGTTGCATCCCCGGATCCTGAAATTTCCTGGAAAAGAACGTCCAGCTTCTGGGTGTATTCATAGGTATCGTCGAAAAAAAACTTTAATTCGGGGATAAACTTGGTCCGCAGCTCCTGCCCCAGATATTTCCGGAACTTTTTCGCCAAATGATTCATTTCCCGCTCCAGCGTCTTACGGTCCTCCTTGGGATCCACCACACTGAAATAAACCTTGGCACTCCGCAGGTCCGCCGTTACGTCTACCTGGGTAAAGGTGACAAACCCCAGGGGGGATAAATCAATGGATTCAATCTGGATCGATCCGAGGATATGCAGTATTTCGTTCGCAACCCGGTCCGTCCGTTTATAAGGTCGGTATGACTTCAATTTGATTCAAGTGTTCGCTTTACCGATTGAATTTCAAAACAAACGATAATATCGCCCTCTTTAAAATCCTTGACGCTGTCGATGCCGATACCGCATTCCAGACCTTCTTTCACTTCCTTGGCGTCGTCCTTAAACCGTTTCAGGGAGGTGATTTCGCCGGTGCCGATTTCCTCTTCCTCCCGGATGACCCGAGCCCGGGCGCCCCGAACGATGGAACCTTCCGTTACCCGGGAACCGGCAATCAACCCCAGTTTGGGAATCTTGAAGGAAGCCTGAACCACCGCTTTCCCCAGTTGTTTTTCCACCAGTTCCGGTTCCAGGAGTCCTTCCATAGCCAGCTTTACGTCTTCCATGGCGTTGTAAATGACCGAATAGGAGCGGATTTCCACCCCCTCCTGCTTGGCCTGGAGACGGGCGTTGGAAGACACCTGTACGTTGAATCCGATAATAACTGCATTGGAAGCAGCAGCCAGGAGGACGTCCGATTCTGAAATCATTCCCACTGCCTTGTGGATCACCTGGACACCCACCTCGTCGGTACTCAGTTTTTCCAGCGCTTCCGACAGGGCTTCGATGGAACCGTCCACGTCCCCTTTAATAATGATGGTGAGCTTCTTGATAGCACCTTCCTTAATCATGGCAGACATGGTGTCCAGTGATTGGGTTTTCACCTTCTTTCGTTCGATTTCCCGTTTGATCCGCTGCCGTTCATTGGCGATTCGTTTTAATTCGTGCTCATCCTCCACCACGGCGAAAATATCGGCGGATTGGGGTACCCGGTCGAAACCCAGGACCTGGACCGCATCAGAAGGAAAAGCCTCCTTAATACGCTGCCCCCGTTCATTCAGCATGGCCCGGACCTTCCCCGCAATATTGTTGCAGATGAATGGATCACCCACTTTTAAGGTCCCTTTCTGAATCAGAACCGTGGCAATAGGTCCGTGGCCCTTATCAAGGCGTGAATCAATAATCGTGCCCCGGGATAGGGTATTCCGGTTGGCTTTTAACTCCAGCATTTCCGCCTCGATCAGCATGGAGGCCAGGAGGTCCTCCACCCCTTCCCCTGTTTTGGCTGAAATGGGCACCGCCTGAACCTTGCCGCCCCAGTCCTCCACCAGAACACCGTGCTCCGACAATTCCCGTTTCACCCGGTCCAGGTCCGTATCCGGTAAATCAATTTTATTAATGGCCACAATCAGGGGCACGTTCGCCGCGTTGGCGTGGTTAATGGCTTCAATCGTCTGGGGCATGACGCCGTCATTGGCCGCCACTACCAGGATGACCATGTCGGTCACCTTGGCTCCCCGGGCCCGCATGGCGGTGAAAGCCTCGTGTCCCGGCGTATCCAGGAAAGTGATGTACTGTCCGGTGGCAAGCTGTACCTTGTAAGCACCGATATGCTGGGTGATCCCCCCCGACTCGCCACCCACTACATTCGTTTTGCGGATGTAATCCAGAAGAGAGGTTTTTCCGTGATCCACGTGACCCATGACCGTCACCACTGGGGGACGGGGTTCCGCGTTGGACAGATCTTCTTCCGTTTCTTCCAGCGAAAAGAGGTCTTCGCCCACGTTTTCCAGCTTTTCAGCCGTATAATTGTATTCTTCCGCCAGCAGTTCGATAATGTCCCAGTCCAGACGCTGGTTTATGGTGGCCAGCACTCCCAAACCGATGCACTTTTGAATGATTTCGCTGGGTTTGACTCCAAACAGTTTTGCCAGTTCATCAACACTGGAGAATTCAGTGATTTTAATCGTCTGAGTAGCGCCTTCGGGCGCTTCCTTTTGCTCCGTCTTGTCTTTTTTATAAACCTTTTTCTTCGTCTTCACATCCAGGCGGGCGGTAATCTGGCGGACCGTTTCTTTGGCGGACTTCTGAGCTGCCACATCCACTTTCTTGGGTTTTTCACGACGACGGCGCGTCCCCTGCCCTACCTGGGCTTCAATGGCGGTTAAATCAATCCGCCGTAATTTTTTCTTCGGTTTCTTTTCTTCCACCGGTTCCGGCTTCGGTGCCGGTTTTTTCGGTCTTTCCTCCCCCATTGGTACCTTGGTCGCTGCTTCTGCCGCCGCTTTTCGAGCGGCCTCCTCCCGGGCTTTCTCCTCCTCCGCTTTCTTTCGGGCTTCTTCCGCCTTCCGCTTCTGCTCCTCCTCCGCCCGCTTGCGCTCTTCTTCCTCCAGCCGGCGCTGTTCTTCCAGCGATAATAATTTCAGCTTTTTCTTCCCCAGCTGTTGCTGCTTCAGGCGCGTATCATGAATTTCACGCCGAACCTGTTCTTTCCGGTACCGCTCAACCGATTCCTTATCCTTGGCAAACTCCGTCAGGATCAGTTGGTACGCCTCTTCATCCACCGGTGACATGTGACTGGCAACCGCCACCCCTTTCCCTTTCAGGAAAGAGACAATTTCCGTATGGGAAATGTTCAATTCCTTGGCAATTTGAAATATTCTCATTGCGCGCTTCGCCATGGGTACGTCACCACGTTATTCTGCAAGTTCTTCAATCGATTTCTCTTCTTCCGAAACAGACTCGGTCTGATTCTCTTTTTCGTTGGCCTCCACAAACGCCTGGACCGCATCGTAGATCTTCTCCAGCGTCAGTTCGGAAATACCCCTGATGGCCAACAGGGTTTCTTCATCTGCTTTCAACAGGTCGGAAATATTCTGCACGCCTGCTTCCGCCAGTGGTTTTACCGCCCGGGCTGGGAAATGGGGAACATCGGAAAGAAGGGTGTTCTGTTCCATCTGTTTCCGTTCATATTCATTCTTTCCAAAGGCGTCAATCCGGTAGCCCGTGACCCTAGAAGCCAGGTTAATATTCACACCGCCCCGTCCAATAGCGGAATCCAGTTCATCATCGTTAAAGACCGCCACACAGTATTTCTGATCGTCATCAATGTACAGGTTTAGCGGTTTCGCCGGCGACAGGGCTCTGGAAATCAGGATTTCCGATTGTTCGCTGTAGTTAATGATGTCAATTTTTTCATTATTCAATTCCCGCACAATGGCCTGGATCCGGCTACCCCGCATGCCCACACAGGCTCCAACCGGGTCAATCCGGCGGTCGTGGGATTTAACAATGATCTTGGCCCGTTCCCCGGGATGGCGGGCAATGGCCATGATTTCAATAACGCCGTCTTCAATCTCCGGCACTTCCATTTCAAACAGCTTATACAGAAAATGATTGTCGCTGCGGGAAATAATGATGTCCGGTCCCCGGGAAGATACTTCCACCGATTTAATAATAGCCCGGATGGAATCCCCCCGGCGGTAATGTTCGGAGAAAATCTGCTCTTTCCGGGGCATCCGCAATTCGGCGTGCTCAATATTCACAAATACATTATCCCGCTGAACCTGGTGCACCGTACCAATAATAATTTCCCCCACCCGCTGGGAGTAGTCTTCATAAATATATTTTTTCTCAATGTCCTGGATTCGCTGGGCAAAGAACTGTTTAGCGGTGTGAATCATCCGCCGCCCGAAAATGGTGGGATCCACCACTTCCACATACGTATCGCCGATTTCCAGGTCTGTCAGATTCGGGTCTTTTTTCAGGACTTCCTCCAGCGTAATCTCTGTGACTGGATCCTCCACCTCTTCCACGATAGTCCGCTCCGCATAAATCTCAATTTCCCCCTTATCAAGATTCACAATCACGCTGCAATTACTGGCGTCGCCCCGTTCCCGTTCAATCAGGTGTAAAAAGAGCTGCTCCAGAATGGATCCCAGCTCCGACCGCTCCACATTTTTATCTCGCGCAATCTCAGAAAAAACTTCGATTAATTCCCGGTTAATCAAAATGCCTCCACACAGAATTAGTTGAATTCAATCACAATTTTTGCCGTTTTAATCGCCTCAAACGGATACCGGCCTTCCAACCCCCGTTGTTCCTTCCCCGTAAAACCGGTTTCATCCACCGCCAGGATCTTCACCACTCGGGGTGCCTCTTGATCCTTCAGCGTCAGTTCCACTTTCCGTCCTCGATTCTTTTCATACTGAAAAGGGTGTGTCAAGGGGGCTTCCACCCCCGGTGAAGTCACCTCCAACTGGTAGCCGTCTGGAAAAATCCGGTCCAGAATCCCCGAATCCCGGACGGTCCGGGCCACCTCAGCGGTTGCCTGGATGGAAATCGGTTTGGCACCATCCACCACCAGTTTCACGCCGGGGCGGCAATGGTCCTCGATCACATCCATCAGGACCAGATCTTCCGGCAGCAGAGCGCCGAGCTGATTTTTCAATGTATCCATTCGTCCATTCCTTGACAAAAGAAAAGTGGGTTGGGCAACCCACTTTCCAGCCGAGAAATTACTGCTTATTAAAGATCAATCAAAGGCTAATTGAGTGGCTTCCCCTCCGCCGCTAAAAGTCCTTCAACAAATTCAGCATACTGCTTTAAATCAAAATTTTCGTCCCATTGCTCCAGGACATCCGCCACCCGTTTCCGGGCATCTTCCGCCTCCCCCTGCAGGATTTCCAGCTTCGCCAGGACCAGGGAAGCCCACGCAGCCTCTTCGGAGGAATTGGAATTTTTCAGGGCTTTGCGCTGGTATTTTATAGCCATATCCATATCTCCGTCGGACTGGTAAATATTGGCCAAAACCTGGTAGGCAGACCCCACCAAAAGAGCATTCCCGGTCTTGTCCACGAAGGTTTCCATCAACGGTTTTGCCGCTTTATAGTCACCCCGATCAAAATAAACCTTCGCCAGGTAGTAACGGGCATTATTTCCCGCCGGCGTTCCCGGATATTCATCAATTACATTCTGAAGATAAAGTTTGGAATTATCATCATCCCCCAAATCAATATAAACCATTGCCTTACCCAGGGCGGCGTTGGCTTCTTCCTTCCGGGCATTAGCATTGCGAATAAACAGGGTTCCTACAATGAATATCCCCACGACTACCGCCACGATGCGGGTGTAAAATTTCCGATTTTCGGATAAATTCTTCCGGATTTTAAAAATGGTTTCCAGAAAGGGGTCCCGCTTGATTTCTTTGCGGGTCAGTTTCTTTTTCGGTTTCAGCATACGTTATTTTCTCTCTCTTTATGGTTCTGTACCCTTGGCAGGAATCGAACCTGCATCTAATCCTTAGGAGGGATTTGTTCTATCCATTGAACTACAAGGGCAGCTTGTAAAATTACGGAGGATTCTTCCTACCGAAAAAGCAGGAAAATCAAATTAAATATTATGTTCCCGGGTTAAATTCCGCGTCATGAGGTCCGTGACCGCTCCTTTCGGGTCCTTGGCTTCAAACAAAATCTGGTACACTGCCCTGGAAATGGGCATTTCCACGTCGTACTGTTCCATGAGATCATGGACGGATTGGGCGGTTTTCACGCCTTCCGCCACCATTTCCATTCCCGCCAGAACCGCTTCCAGCGGTTCCCCCTGACCGATTTTTTCCCCCACAAAACGATTCCGGCTGTGACGACTAAGACAGGTGGCAATCAAATCCCCAATACCGCTGAGACCGGAAAAAGTTACCTTGCAGGCACCCATGGCCACTCCCAGACGGGTCATTTCCGTAATGCCGCGGGTCAGGAGAGCTGCCTTCGTATTGTCCCCGAAGCCAATGCCGTCACAGATGCCGGCGGCAATGGCAATCACATTTTTCAACGAACCACCCAGTTCCACCCCCAGAATGTCATCATTAGTGTAAACCCGTAAAATGGGACTCGAAAACAGGAACTGGACCTCTTCTGCCGCTTTCAGGTTGGTAGAGGCCGCCACCAGAGTGGTGGGTAGCTGTTGGATCACCTCTTCCGCATGACTGGGACCGTAAAGGGTTACTATTTGTTCCTTCCCAAATCCGGAGGTTTCGCGAATCACCTGACTCATGGTTTTCAGGGTTCCGTTTTCCACCCCTTTAGCCACATTGATAAGGATGGCTTCTCGTTCCAGTTTTCCCCTCAACTGACCTGCCAGCGTCCGGATGGCATGGGAGGGCACCGCCAGGATAACATAGCGGGATTGATTCAGGGATTCGTCCAGGTCCGGTGTAAAATCAATGGTATCTGCAAACTGAAAACCAGGGAGGCTGGGATGGCGCCGGGTGGATTCAAACTGGCGGACCTTGTCCGGATGATGATGCCAGGCACGGACCGGATGACCCTGCGTAGCAAGACATTGGGCCAGGGCGCTTCCCCACGAACCGCACCCAAGAACCGTCACCGCTTGCATTGTCTCCGGCACCGGCGAAAATTCGAATCAGTCGGTGTAAATACTGTTAATCAGGTCAGCGAAATGCTGCTCCACCACTTTCCGCTTTATGGAAAGTTTCGGTGTCGTTTCCCCCTCCTCAATCGTCCATTCCCTGGGCACCAGGGCGAATTTTTTTATCCGTTCGTAGCGGGAGAAGTTTTCCATCGTTTCTTCCACAATCCCCTCGTAAAGTGCCACTACCTCCGGGTGCTTCACCAGTGCTTCCCGGTCTTCAACGGGAATATTCTTTTCCTTCGCCCATTCATTCAGGACCTCAAAGGAAGGTACAATTAAAGCGGAGACGAATTTTCGGCGATCACCGATTGCCAGGCACTGTTCCACAAACTTGTTGGAAGAGAGGGCAATTTCCAGCGGTGCAGGAGCCACATTCTTTCCCCCGGAAGTAACCAGCAGGCTTTTCTTGCGATCGGTGATTTTCAGGTAATGATCCTCGTCGAATCCACCGATGTCACCGGTGTGGAACCAGCCTTCATCATCAATCGCTTCTTTGGTGGCTTCTTCATTCTTGTAGTATCCGATCATGACGTTATCGCCCCGGCAGAGGATTTCACCATCGTCGGCGATTTTCACTTCCACACCCTTAACGGGGGCACCTACGGTACCGAATTTGATCAGTTCCGCCCGGTTCACCGTAATGACAGGACTGGTTTCGGTCAATCCATATCCTTCCAGGATGGGTAATCCCGCCGCCATGAAGAATTCGCCGATTTCCTTTGACAGGGGTGCACCGCCAGAGATAAAGAAGCGTAACCGGCCGCCCACCCGTTCTTTCAGTTTCGAAAAGACCAGTTTATTGGCCAAGTTGTATTTCATGGCCAGAAGGCCAGTGGGCTGCTGATTCCGTTTTAAATAAGCTGCCGCCTGGGTACCCACCTTAATGGCCCACCAGAATATTTTCTGGCGGAGAGCCGGATCTTTACTCACCTTGTCCAGAACCTTGCCGTAAATTTTTTCATAAAGCCGCGGCACCGCTACCATAATGGTAGGCCGCACTTCCAGCATATTATCCGCCACCGTTTCCACGCTTTCAGCATAGTAAGTAGTACATCCTTTCGAAAAACCGGTAAAATGACCGGCCATCCGCTCAAAAAGATGACTCAGAGGGAGAAAAGAAAGGAATACCTCCCCCGCGTTAATATCCAGGGCGTCATAGCTGGCATAAATATTGGAGACCAGGTTTCGATGCACGAGCATGACGCCTTTCGGATTTCCCGTGGTCCCGCTGGTATAAATCAGGGTGAGCAAATCCTCCGGATCCACGCGCTTGGAGGCTTCCTGAAAGGAAAATCCATTCTTTTCAATTTCCTCCGAACCCAGATTCATTACGCCCTGAAAACTGAGGATCTGTTTGTCCGGATCCCGGGTATCATCCATGGCAATGATACTTTTTAAGCCGGGGCTGTCTGAAATGAATGACAAAATCTTTTCCGTCTGTTCAGGGTCTTCCGTGATGACGTATTCTGCATCCGAATCATCCAGAATATATTTTATCTGGGAGGCAATCAGGGTGGGATACACGGTAACGGTAACCGACCCCAGGCCGGTAATGGCGTAATCGCTGATTGCCCAACGCGGATTGTTTGTGGAAAGAATAGCCACTTTACTCCCTTTTTTCACCCCCAGGTGGGACAATCCACCTGCAAACCGTTCCACCAGGTCACCCACTTCTCCAAAGGAGTAGTCTTTCCACTCCCCTCCTTTCTTTTCGTAATAGGCCATTTTATCCGTATACTCCTGGACGGTCTGTAGAAACATTTCTGGAATTGTGTTGAAAGCCATGATTTTCATCCTTTGTTGATGGTGTCCAAATATATTGACATTTTTTTTCTTAGGCTTCTAATTTCTTCGGTCGGTTTTCATGGAAGAATGAACATGCCGGGGTGGCGGAACTGGTAGACGCGCCTGACTCAAAATCTGGTGGTGGCAACACCGTGCGAGTTCGAGTCTCGCCCTCGGCACTGCTCTTTTTCCAGGTTAAAAAAATACTTGCAAAAATTTTATTAAACTATTACTTTAACCTATCAAGGTGCTGGCTTGGTACCTTTGGTATGTGGAAGGGGTAGACCTTCACTTTGTTCCGAGGTCATCGTGAAGTCTACCCCAATTTTTTTATATTACTGACTTAATATTATACTTTAAGTAAAATTAACTAACCTTCATTTTGATAGTAATTACAATTTGTGATCTTTTACTTAATCAACTTAAATATTTCCTTGAAAGCGGGCTTAAATATTCATTTTAAATCGAAATTACTTCCCTAGTATCCGGTCTGTTTTTCCAGCCAGATCCCCTTTATTCCAGGATTGAAATGGTAAATGACCGGATAAAAAAAAGGCCAAATGAATGGCCTTATTTTATTGGATTCTAGGGTGGAAAAATTATTTTTTCTTCTTTGACTCCTTGGGTTGCATCAGCTCCTTGACCTGGTTCTGCAGGGCCGTAACCGTCTGTTCTAGATCAGAGAATTTACGACGGGTCAAGCGCCGTTGACTGTCAAAGGATTCTTGAAGATCGGTCAAATCCTGTTTTGTGGATTTAATCTTTTTATCAGTAACACGGGCGTACTCGTCCAGATTCCATTGCACATCATCGATTAAATTATTGAGCGAATCGGCGGTGGACTTAATCAGTTTATTATTGGCGATAATATCTTGTTGAGCCCGGCGGAGGTGTTTCCCACGACCTTCAAAGCGAAGGTTATATTTCCTTAAATCCTCCCGGAACTCCTTGTCAATAACATCCAAATGTTCCTTGTCATGCTGATCCAGGACGGCCATCCGTGCTTTTAAGTCGTCAGACAGCCACTGGAAATAACCACCGGCGACCAGTAAGACGATCAATATTCCGAAAACAATTTTATCCTTGATACTCATCTTTCCCTCAATTAATGATTATTTTAATCCTTCTAAGCGTTTTTCCCATTCACTCAGCTCCTGGGGAGTAGAGGTCCCTCCTGCGCCCGGTTCTCCAGCAGGGGTTTCATCCAGTTCCCCGGATTTCAGTTTTTTTAGTAACGCCTCCTGCCGGGAGGAATTTTCCTTTAAGATTGCCATGAGTGATTGGACTTCTTCATTGAAATCTTGAATGGTCGCCTCCAGCCGCTCTATTAATTCATCTACCAATGCCTGCCCGTAAGAGGCATTAATTCCCTCCAGGAGATCATCCAGCTTGGCCTGAAGATATCCCATTCTACCTTCTTTATTATTAAAATCGATAGCCATAAAGTGAACGCCAAATTACAGCAGGAAGGAATAATATCGAAAACGATTTTACTAATCCATTCCCCACCGGTCAAAAGTGTAATTTTCAGGGCGAAACCAGGTAGAAATTTTCATTTTGAAACGCCTGAATGATGGGTTGAAATACCTGGTTTTGCAGTTTTTCCGGAAGAATGTCCTCTCTCTGGACACGGTACATTCTCTCCCCGCTCGTAGAAAGCTCCGACCCCCGGTTAAAGACCCATTTTTCCACACTTAAAAATACTTCGATTCTATCGGATACAATAACAACCACCGCATAGTCATAACGTCGAAAAGAATGCTTCAGTCTTTTCTTTTGAGTTACCAGCAAGGCAGACTCGGGAGCATAGAGATCAATATCATAATTCAGGGAGATGAGAATGGATTTACACCGGTCCAGTACTTCATCCTTTGGAATTTCATAGCTGAATTCCTTGGTCAACTGCTGGGGTGCGTTACAGGTTGAAAAGCGAATCGCCAGCAGGATGAACAGCAGAGGCCGGGAAAAAACGGCCATTGTTATTAATAAATGTCAAAGATGGAAGGTATTGGCTCTGGCTCAGGCATGGGACTGGCAGTGTACATAAAATCAGGATTGTAGTACACCAGTTTTAAAACACTCAGATTCCCACTGTAAATGGGCAGGTCCGTAACCGGCAGTATAACCAGTCCATTCAGTAATAATTCAATCTGAATGGGGGTACTTTTCCAGGTAGAGCGATAAAAGGCACGGGAAAATTTAGGGTTCAGATAATCGGAATATGCCGGTCCAGGACCCGATTGTACCTGAGTGAGACTTTTGGTGGGACCATAGACTTCTGAAATATTTTTTTCCAAACGCTTGAACATCTGGATCTGTCCGTCAATATCATTCTCCGGAGGTTGGAAACCAATTTCTACTTTCCAGAAACCGCTGTCAGAGAAAAAATAAACCACCTGGACCGAATCAATCCCCAAGTGACCGGTAAAGTACAGGTTCACGGAATCAGTGGGGACTTCAAGTGGTTGTAAATCGGTTTGGGGGATGGATCCTTTCGGACTCCCCCAGGCAAAGCCCTTATAGCCATAGGACAAGTCCATTGAGAGGGAACTGGTAGTGTCTTCGGTCAATGCCGGAGCAGCGAGCGAATCCCCCACAGCCGTCGTATCCTGAGGATAAACGACGGTCAGGGCAAACAGTGAGAAAAAGAGAGCCTTTTTGATCATTCTTAATTCCATTCGTCTATTGACCGGTCAAAATACACTGGCGGGAAAAGACAAGGCAAGTGCTATTGGATGATAGTCCCGATACGGTCAAAGCGGGGCATAAAGGTATCCAGGTCCAGAGAGAAATAGGTTAATAACGCCTGTCCCAGGATATGATCCTCCGGAACGAATCCCCAATAGCGGGAATCCAGGCTGTCATCCCGGTTATCCCCCATGGCCCAATAATAGTTTTGTTCCACCACATAATAGGTCAAATCCCGTATGGGTTTTCCATCGATCAGCAGGGTTCCGGCGGGGAGGTGATCCGACCAGGGATTAACCAAATTCCCGGTGGGATAATAATCCTGATAAACGTACCGTTTGCCTTTTCGGCGGAATAGTTCATCGGGACTAATGATGGTAAACTTGTAATTCCGGGTCCCTGATTTCAGGGTCAATTCGTGCCCATCAAGGAGTATCAGGTGTAAAAGCAGTTTAGCGTTGTCAGGATTTACCGCAATCGTATCTCCGGCTGCCGGGATCCTCAGCGGTTTGAAATAATCCCGATTACCCTGGGTTCCGAGAAAAATATCCCGCTGCTTAAAGTCGGGGGCCAGGGGTGGCATCAGGTATTTTCCATGCTCCGGCAGCGGATATTCTGTTTGATTGACGTAAAGAATTTTATTCCGGACTTCCAGCGTATCGCCCGGTTCGGCGACACAGCGTTTCACATATTTCTGATGGGGATCCCGGGGAAAATTAAAAATAATAACATCGCCCCGTTTCGGTTCCTGAAACTTGGGAAAACGGACATAGGGAATGTAAAACCCCACATCCGTGTAGGGGATTCCGATCCAGTCGGGAGTCCGCATCCCATATACAAAGCGGTTTCCAATCAGGAAATCACCGGTCATAATGGTGTTTTCCATACTGCCGGTGGGCACGATGTACAGTTCAAATAAGGTTACCTTTAAAAGCAGGACAATCGTTACCAGAATAACGATGGATCGTACTTCAGCCAGGATTTTGGATTTATTGAATTTCATTGGCGGCGAATTTAAGGCCGGTGTTCCGTTGTAGGATAAGGTATTTTAATTCAAAAAGATCCCTTTTAATCGTTTAAAAACAGGCTGTCCCTTCCCCAGATAAACCCCTACCGCATCCAAACGAATCTCTTCAATAGAGGAATGACCGTCACAGTAGAATTGAATTGCCCGTTCCAGACGGGTTAGTTTGGAAGCATTCAGCTTCTGAAGGGGATGTCCCAACTGTTCTTTTGAATAGGTTTTCACTTCCACGAATACGGTGGTGTTTCCTTTTCGGGTCACCAAGTCAATTTCGCCGTAATGACCACACTTTTCATTCAAGTTCAGAATTTCAAATCCTCGGTGGTAATACCGTAATGCCACTAACTGTTCTCCCAGTTCTCCGATCCTGTTCTGAGCCCGCAACCAGGTCAGGGATGGAAAATGTTGTTTTACGGGTGAAAAGGATTTCCGATGAATAGGGGATGCTCTGAACTGGGTTAATGCTTTCAAATGCTGGGGAGTTCCGTATCCTTTATGTTTGGCGAAACCGAAGCGGGGAAAAATGATATCCATTTGCTCCATAATCCGGTCCCGCGTGACTTTGGCCACGATAGAGGCTGCCTTAATCTCATCAATTAGATCATCCCCCCCTATGATCCCTTCATTAGGGACGATTTTTCCGGGGAGCTGAAAGCCGTCAATCAAAGCCCGGTCCGGTGCCGGTTTTAATCGTCCCAGCGCTTTCCGCATGGCCAACTGAGTCGCCCTGAGGATATTTAATCGATCAACGTCGGCAGGTTCGACGATCCCTACACCGATGGAGAGGGCTACTTGCCGGATGTGTTCCTCAAACTGTTCCCTTTTTTTGGGGGTCAGTTTCTTAGAATCCCGGAGCCCCTCAATGCCGTGATCCGGAAGTAATATTACAGCTGCTGCTACAACTGGTCCCGCCAGAGGTCCCCGACCCGCTTCATCCACACCTGCAATTAGTTCCAATTAATCTCCCGATAAGTTCTTCCATCCGTCCAGATCCAGAGCGCACCCTGCTTATCTGTCCTATGTATCTTCGTTCCTGCCTTTTCCAACCGCTTCAAAATGAAGGGAGCAGGGTGTCCAAATTTATTCCTTTCTCCTACAGAAACCAGCGCCAATTCGGGCTGAATCAGGTTCAAAAATGGTACTGTCGTACCAGTGGCAGCTCCATGATGGGCAACTTTCAACAAATCCGCTTTTAACCAGTCTCCATAGGAGGTTAATACGGCTTCTCCCTCCTGCTCCAGATCACCGGGGAAGATGATTGCCACCTTCCCCATGACCAGTTTAAAGACCAGACTTTGATTATTCATATTTTTACTAGATGAGGGAAGGTTTGTAATTGGATTAAAAAATATTGCCAGTTCATAGGGTCCCAGGCGTTTTACGGTACCGGCGGTGGGATATTGAATCACGGACCCGTTTTCTTGTAACTGTTTATTAAGCTGTTCCGAGGTTGAGGACCTGAATCCCGTTGTAATTTCCCAGACCGTATCCACCGGGAATGCATCTGTGACAGACAGCAAGCCCCCGATATGGTCATTGTGGGGATGGGTGGCCACCAGCCATGTCAATTGATGAATCCCGAAATACTCAAGCAGAGGAACGACTGTTTGGGCTCCGTAATCCCGGAATCGGGTCCGTGATCCACCATCAATGAGCATCGCTTTTCCATCCGGGAAGGCAATCACGGCAGCATCCCCTTCACCAACGTCGAGAAACAAGACATTCCAACCCGGTTTTGAAACCGCCTGTCTCCAGACAACTACATTCGCTACGAGGAGCAGTAAAATAATTCCTTTTCGCCGGTATTGCGGTTGAAGGAGCAGGAAAAACCCTGTCAGAAGTACATAATAGGTCAGTATGGTAACGGGTTCCCAGGCTTTGATTGGAATCATGGCAAATTTCACGGTTGAAAAAGAATCGGCAAGGGTTTGGATTACCTTTGTGAGGAACCAGGCCGCCTGTCCCAGTACCACACCAAGACCCGGTAGCCACCCGATAAGAATGATTAAAAAGCCGGTTGCCAGGAGTACCCCCACCAGGGGAACAATGATAAGATTTGCCAGGAAAGCCACCATGGAAACACGGTGAAAATAGTAGGCAATCAAAGGCAGGGTACCGATTTGTGCCGACAGGGACACAAGAAAAAGGGCCCAGGTATATTGAATCCCCTTATTTCTGATACGGCTCACTTTCAACCGTTCTGGCAGGATACGCTGTAATTGTTCATAAAGAACGATGATGGAAATCACCGCCGTAAAACTCAACTGAAAACCAAGATCCTGAAGAGCCAGCGGATCTGCGACTAAAATGGCAAGCGCTGCCAACGCGATAATGTTCCAGATATTGACAGGACGATTGACCACGGGAGCCAGTAAATACAATCCTGCCATGATGCTGGCTCGAACCACACTGGGTTTTCCTCCTGTTAAACCAACATAAAATAAAAGCCCCAGAAGTAAGAATATCCGGTCCCAACCCCATGGAACCCGAAACAGCCGGGCCAGACTGATCAACAGGATCAGAATAAAACCCACGTGCAATCCTGAGACAGCCAATACGTGGATCACTCCTGTTCTGACAAAGGATTGTTTTACTTCCGGGTCCACTAGTGATTTATCTCCCAGAATCAAAGCCGTAAGCAATCCTGATTCCGGTCCAATGGCAGAGGCAAGACGCTTTTTTATAGCGGTTCGTACCCGTAAATAGAACCCGGAAAGAGAAACGTCCCAATTTTTTTCGCTTAATTTTACCTGATCAGTGTTAGAATAGAGACGCCCAAAAATGCCCTTTCTCACGTAATATTTTTTGAAATCAAATTCACCGGGGTTTCGTTTCCCCCTGAGTGTATTCATCGTACCAATCCCGGAAACGGTGTCCCCCAGTCCGCAATGAAAAGAGCCTCGGACATAGACCAGATAGCCTCCATGAAGAATTTCACCCGTCTCCGGATCGGAAATTGTTCCATCTTTCACCGTAAGTCTATCTTGTGTCTTGAATACTTTTTTGTCGCTGATAATGCCCTCAAAGGAAATCTGTTTGCCATCCAAGGAATCCATTGAAACAATCTGATGTTGGCGCTTCTCCGATTGAAGGGCTAGTTCATACCAGCCGCCGGCAAAAACAATCAACATAAAGGCAGCAGTAAAAGCCGCGTCATTTTTCGCCAAGACCAGAAAACAAAAAGTGACCAGCAGGAAGAGAAAAGCGATGATGGAATTAGGGATTGCAGAGGAGGTCAAGAGACCGAGGCAAAAAGAAAGGCAGAGGAAAACCAGGGGCTTGGACTTAAAGGCTTGGCTCCCGTTCATTGGGATGACCCTCTATCCTTTTTGGAATGAACAAATTATGATTACCTCCTGAAATTGGAATATAAATAAGAATTTATATTTTCCGTATGCTCAACAAGGTAGAAATTTCGTTCTGATTCCACGGGAGATTTACAGATTCTCAGCTTTGGAATTGCCCGAACGGTCTGCTCTCCGTAAACTTTCACCCAACAATTCAGGATAAAGGAAATATGAAGCGAACCACAGCTGGGATTATTGCATTTTTAATTATTGGTCTAATATTATATGCCTTCGGGATTGAGTTTTTTGAGGGTATCTGGAGTTTCCCTTCGAAGCGGGCCGTTCCTTTGATGGTCCTTGCCCTGGTGGGTACAGGGGTTTTTGTCACCTTTAAATTGGGCTGGCCCCAGATCCGACATTTCTGGCACGGGGTGAAAGTCACTGCCGGGATTTACGACAATCCCGATGACGTGGGTGACTTAAATCACTTTCGTGCTCTGACCACGGCCCTCTCCGCTACCGTAGGAATCGGAAACATTGCCGGTGTGGCAACTGCCATTTACTACGGTGGACCCGGGGCCCTTTTCTGGATGTGGGTCACGGCTTTTTTTGGCACTACGCTGAAATTCGCCGAGTGCTCCCTAGCCTTGAAATACCGGGAAATTGACGAAGAAGGATTTACAGCCGGCGGACCCATGTACACGATTGAGAATGGACTGGGGAAAAAATGGCGCTTGTTGTCTGTTTCCTTCGCCGCGTTTGCCATTATCTGTTCTTTCGCTACCGGTAACGCCATCCAATCCTTTACCGTCTCAGACCAGGTCTATTCCGAAATGACACAACTGATAGGTCCCGCCCATTTCCTAACCAAGAAACATTTACTCTTCAGCGGCTTTGAATTGTCCGTTCAGCAGGTGATAAATGGAATTATCCTGGCAACGATTGTCGGCATAGTCATTATTGGAGGAATCAAGCGAATTGGACACGTTACCGGTTTTCTGGCACCCATTATGGCTGTTTTCTACGTGGTTTCAGCCATGCTGATTCTCCTGGCTACTTTGGACACTATCCCGGACGCTCTGAGTAAAGTCTTTAGCCTGGCCTTCCACCCTCCTGCTGAAATCGCCGGAGTGGGTGGCGGGGGTTTTCTGGTGTTAATGAATACCATGCTGTGGGGAGTGAAACGAGGGCTTTACTCCAATGAAGCGGGTCAGGGAAGCGCAGCCATTGCCCACTCCACGGCTAAAACAAAATACCCTATCCGGGAAGGGTCTGTGGCCATGCTGGGACCCTTTATTGATACCATTATCATTTGTTCCCTCACCGGGTTGGTCATTATCACCACCGGTGCCTGGCACCATACCCAGTATTTCACGACCCGGATTGATCCCTCTTTCAGTGGAGAGTTGTTGAACAGCAGTCTGCTCACTTCTTATGCTTTCAAAACGGGTTTAGACTGGTTATTTCCATTCGGGGACAAGATCGTCACCCTTTCCGTCCTGTTGTTTGCCATTTCTACCGCCATAAGCTGGTCTTTTTACGGCGACCGGGCTACCGAATACCTGTTCGGCGCTAAAGCGATTAAGCCCTATCGGTGGATTTTTGTGGGATTTGTATTCATCGGCGCCATTGCCAGTCTGGAAGCCATCTGGGGTTTTGGCGATGCGGCGCTCGGATTCATGACCTTCCCGAATCTGATCTCCATCGTTCTGCTATCCACCACCCTCCGCAAGATGACTAAAAACTACTTTTCAAAGGAACATATCTCCTATAAACAGAAGATAAAATCATCTTAAAGTACGGTGGATACCGAACTACTTGAGATAGCCTGCCAGGCTGCCAGGGAAGCCAGCAGTGTTATTCTGAAGGCTTTAAACCAACCCCGACAGGTCGATTTTAAAGGCTGGGCCAACCTGGTAACGGACACGGACCGGCGGTCCGAGGAAATCATTCTGAACCGGTTGCAAAAGGCATTTCCAGACCACGGTTATCTGGCGGAAGAAAGCGACCAGAAAATGGTGGAATCCGACTATTTATGGGTCATCGATCCCCTGGATGGCACGACGAACTTTGTTCACGGTTATCCCCCTTTTTCCGTTTCTATCGGCTGTTTAAAAAATCACGAACCCCTACTTGGCGTCATTATGGAACTGCCCAGCCGTCAATTGTATTCTGCCATGAACGAAAAAGGGGCCTTTCTTGATGGGGAACAGATCCAGGTATCGACCGTCTCCACTCTCAAACTCAGCCTCCTGGTTACCGGTTTTGGGTACGAACATGGCCCCCTGTGGGAAACAAACATGGAACTGTTTAAAATTCTAACCCACCGGACCCAGGGAGTGCGCCGTTTAGGATCAGCAGCTGTAGACCTGTGTCACGTGGCCCGGGGTATTCTTGACGGGTTTTGGGAATTCGATCTTCATCCCTGGGATTCCGCCGCCGGAATCGTGATTCTCCAGGAAGCCGGTGGTCAAGTAACAAAGATGGATGGGGAGCCCTACTCCATATTCGACCGTCAAATTCTGGCAACCAATGGATCCATTCACGGAGAAATACTGAACCTAACCCGCCAAAAAGTAAACGAACTTCGAAATAAAGGTATTTCGATCTAACTATTGGACTGTATACGACCTTAAGGTGCGGGTGCCAATCCCAAGACTGCACTGATCGCCGGGAGATAATTCCCCTACCCCTTCCGGCGTTCCTGTAAACAGAAGATCCCCCTCCAGCAAAGGAAGATGATGGGCTAGATACCGGATCAACTCTGAAAGGGAAAATATCATTTGCCGCCGGTTTCCCTTTTGAACAATGGAACCATTTTTTTCCAACCAGAAATCTTCATCCCAAAGGTCACTGTCAGGATCCAGAAAGTCAGTAACCACTGCTGACCCTTTAAAGGATTTTGCCATCAGCCAGGGGAGTCGCCTTTCCTTGAGTCTGGACTGGAATTCACGATCGGTCAGGTCCAAGCCTAAAGCCAGACCCGCAATGAGCTTCATTTCCTGTCCGGAAGGAACACGCTCTGCTGATTGGCCAATCAGGGCTACGATTTCCAACTCGTGTTGAATCGTTCGATTGGCAGGCAAGTGGATCACCTTTCCAGTGTTCAGGGCAGGAATGGATTTTTGGAATAAAACCGGTTCGGACGGGACTTCATTTTTCAGTTCACTCACATGGGAAACATAGTTGCGACCAATGCAATAGATGTTTCGAACGGGAAGAAGCTTCCCTTCCGGGGTCTGGACGGTATAATCCATTATTTGGAATGTAATTCGTTAACGGTCAGCTTCACAACGTCGTTGAAGGTAAACAACCCATCACTCGTCACCCGTCCGATGGTTGTGCTGGGAACACCGATATTCATGCAAATCCGTTCAAACTCCATGAGATCGTCTTCCTGAATGGAAATGAGGATCAAGCCCTGGGATTCCCCAAATAAAAGTTCTTCGGTGCTTAATTTCCGCGAAAAATGGATCCGGGCTCCTAAAGTAGGCTTGGTGTCTCGTAAAGACCGGGCGACAGCCACAGCCAGTCCACCCCCTGATACCGGTCTGGCAGATTGAATAAGACCCGCCTGAATACTGGTTATTATAACTTCCTGGACCCGGACTTCCATATTCAAATCCAGGATAGGGTGAATCCCTGTTGTTGAATCGAAAAACTGCTGATAAAATAGACTCCCTCCCAGTTCGCCGCGGTGACTCCCTAAAATAGAAATGAAATCCCCTGCCTGTTGAAAGGATTGGGGAAACAGTTCATCGCGGATCAGAAACCCACCGGCGACCACGCGACTGGTAATTCCCTCCGATTCCCTTTCCCCGATTCCAGAATGTTCCAGGGATAGCCTCAAATGGGCTGCTGCTTTTGCCAGACCCTGAATGTATTCGGTGAATTCACGGGAGGGTGAATTGCTTTGAATCAGAACCGCAGCTGTTTCGGGCTTCACGCCCCGGCACACCAATCGCCGCGAGGCATTGGAAAGAAACGCCATTCCCCGAATCCCCAAATCCTGTATTTCCAAATGATCATTATTATTTAGTGCAACCGCAAACTTTCGCTGATTCTCACTTACTCCACAAATTACCTGTGAATTGACATTCAGTTTCTGGGGTTTTACCTGGGGTTCTGTTCTAGTATCTACTTGATGGACCAATGCGCGAATTACGGATCCATAGTCTAAGACATGTTTGGTGCCTTGTGGTTTTTCTTCTGACACCAGCACGGGTGGTTCACTGGAATGATTGATTACCTTGTCAAGAATATTGTCCAATACTTTTACCGGGATTCGAACGGATTTGGCGTTGTGGGACGTAAAAACCAAAATTGGATCTTCAGTTAGGTGGCCTAAATCCACCCCTGCACAGCCAACCATCTCTCCCACTTCCAAAATAGATCCTTCTGCACCAGTTTCCACAACCAGGAGTAGTCCGCCTGTTTTATGATGAAAGAAATCTTTCATTGAGACGAATCCATGAATACAAACGCCTATTTCACGCGATGAAGCGTGAAGGAACGAATAAAACGCCAGAGACAGACCGTTCTGGAATGTGGGCTCCAGGTGAAAAATTTCAGGGGCAGGATATACCTTCTTCACAAAGGGTTTCAGGGAACGGTCTGCCGGGAAAAAAAGGACTTTACTTTCCGGTGGAATTGAGATTCTTTTTGTAGGGTAAAGACGACTCCCTCCGGAAACGACACCACCGTCGATTAGAATGCTAAATTGCTGGACAAAGCCCCGGGAAAGGCACACCAGTTTACCGTCCGTTTTAAAAGGATCGTTTTTCTGTTCTGTCACCAAGAGAAGCGATTGCTCTTGATCCTTTACCTCGGACTGGAGCAGATCTAATGGCTTTCGCCACCGCAGGGCGGGTTTCAACCGGGAAATAAACTGATTTAGAAATTGGATTTCTTCTTCATTAGGTGAACGTCCCAAGCCGGTCTTAAGGGTATCAACGTCAAATATCGGTTGTTTAACCATTGTTCCTATTATACGCTCAAGGGTTCCCGTTGTCCAATATACCCCATTCTAGCAGTACGGGTTGAATCAAATCCCAGGTAAACCCTTTGCGCTGGAGGAACTGAACCAGGCGTTTGGATTCGCTTACCGGTAACACTTTTCCTTTCTGAATCTTTTTCTTTACCAGGTTTTTACGAATTAATTCCTGGACCGAGTATTGATGAAAGACTTTCTCAATTGTTCGGTTAAGGAGTTCATCCGGTAATTGATGGGGAAGTAATTCGGACCGGAGGGCTCTGGGACCTATACGCTTTGATTTTACCTTTTCAACCGCAAATGTCCAGGCAAATTCTGCATCGTTCAAATAATTCTTATGTTTCAGTTTTTCAATCAGCCGGTCGATATTTTCCAGTGGAAAGCCTTTTTTCAATAACCTGTTTTTCAATTCCGCCGTACTGCGCATTCGATAGCTGAGTAACCGGTAAGCCGCATCTTGAAGAGCCGTCTCGTAAAGATCCTTTTTCAGTTGTGTTAAGGTTTTATCTGATAGGGTCTCCCCCGGGTATAATCGATATTTAATAAAAACGTCTTCAGAAATTCTGAAGACGTCTCCATTGTCAAGAGTGACTATCCGTTGTGCCGGGTTTCGTTTGCCGGACACTACGGTTAGGACTTTATGGGTCTTCATTACTTTCCGGTCGTTTATCCAGACCAATAAACTTTTTCACCTGATCCACAATCTTTTCCCGGATATCCGGATTTTCCCGGAGGAAGTTTTTTGCATTTTCGCGACCTTGGCCGATTTTCATATCGTCAAAGGAAAACCAGGATCCCATTTTTTGAACAATATCGCCTTTCAAAGCCAGATCGAGAATATCCCCTTCCGTAGATATCCCCTGATCGTACATGAGATCAAACTCAGTTTGTTTAAAGGGCGGCGCTACCTTGTTTTTTACCACTTTCACGCGAACCCGGCTTCCGATGGCGTTGGTACCATCCTTGATTGTGGTGATTCTTCGGATTTCCATTCGAATAGATGTGTAGAATTTTAAAGCCCGACCGCCAGGTGTCGTTTCCGGATTCCCAAACATTACTCCTATTTTCTCCCGAATCTGATTAATGAAAACCACCACCGTATTGGAACGATTGACCGTTCCGGTCAATTTTCGAAGCGCCTGGGACATGAGCCGGGCCTGGAGACCTACATGTGAATCTCCCATCTCACCTTCTAACTCGGCCCGGGGTACCAGAGCCGCCACTGAATCCACTACAATAATATCCAGCGCTCCGCTACGCACCAGGGTTTCAGTAATTTCCAGCGCCTGCTCCCCCGTATCCGGTTGGGAAACCAGTAACTCTTCCGGGTTCACCCCCAGCTTCTTCGCATATTCCGGATCCAGTGCATGTTCCGCATCAATAAAGGCAGCGTATCCCGATTGTTGAGCCTGAGCAACAAAATGCAAAGCCAGGGTGGTTTTTCCGGAGGATTCCGGACCGTAAATTTCAATAATCCGGCCCCGAGGAATACCGCCCACCCCCAGCGCCACATCGAGAGACAGACAGCCGCTGGAAATAACATTGTCCATGATCAGGGGCCGGTCGGCACCCAAACGCATAATGGAACCTTTTCCAAACTGGCGGTCCACCTGGGCAATGGCTAACTCCAACGCTTTGGCTTTTTTATCGTCACTTGTAGACATTATTGCTACTCCTAAATTGAATTATTGCCGAAAAAATGCGTGCTTAAAATAGAATAAACTGCTCCATTAGAAAAGAGTTCGCTGGAAATAAACTGAAACTTTTGAACCGAAAATGAAACGGGTTCATAGGAAGCTTCCAGGAAAGCGGAAATATCAGGATTTTTTTTCTGCGGATAGGAAATACGAGCCAGGGTGAGATGGGGAATAAAAGTCTTTTCCTCGGTCAAATAGCCCAAGGGTTCCAGACGACGGTTTATTTCGGACACCAGTTGATGCAATGGATCCAGTTCCCCTTTGATTCCAAGCCATAAAATTCGGGGCCGTTCCTGTTTCGGGAAACAACCGGTCCCCACAACGGATAATTGAAAAGCCATTTGACCCTGTGCCAATTCAGACAAGATTGAACGGATTTCTTCTACGGAAGACCCGGGTGTATGGCCCAGAAATTTCAACGTCAGGTGGATGGCTTCCGGGCGGACCCACTTTACCTTAATGCCATTCCTCCGAACCAGATTCTTCAAGTTCCGCGCAACGGGAAACAGTGTCTCCGGGACCGGTATGGCAATAAAGGTTCTTAACAAAAGATCACGCATCCAGTAAATATCTCCGCAACTGGTTTAAGGCCACCTGGCTGGTTAACAGTTTATTGGCTTTCCGATCGTAGGCAAATCTGAATTCCCAGGTTTTCACTTTCTGATGATCCGCCAGACCTACATACACCAGACCCACCGGTTTTTCTTTTGTGCCACCGGTCGGTCCGGCGATCCCGGTGGTGGAAAGTCCCAGATCGGTTTGCATCAAGGTACGGATGCCGGCAGCCATCTCAGTCGCGGTCTCACGACTGACAGCACCCACCGCTTCCAGAGTAGATTCTTTCACACCCAGGACCGCCGTTTTGATTTCGTTGCTGTAGGCCACCACACCTCCCCGCATATAAACCGAACTGCCGGGAGTATTGGTAATCCGATCCCCAATGAGTCCACCGGTACACGACTCGGCCGTGGCGATCGTCAAACGCTTCTCCCGAAGTAATGCTCCCACTCGGTCTTCCAATTCCACCGTCCCATTCCCATAATGATATTTTGAAATTTCAGGCATTATCTGTTGTACAAACGAATCCAGAGAACTAGGGTCGCTGGCTTTAATTCGAAGGTCAACGCCAGTGATTTTGGGAAGGAACGCCAATTCAATCTCTGAGAATTCCTTTAAGATGGGTTCCAGCTTTTCGTATAGTGCCGACTCCATAATTCCGGTGGTTCGCATTATCGTGGTTGCGACCTGCTGGGTGGATCGGGCTTTGATCCATGGCAGTACGGTACTATTCATCATTGACTTCATTTCGGCGGGAACACCGGGCATGGCAAATAAATGATAATTTGAATGGGTGAAATACAATCCCCGGGCTGTTCCCACTGGATTTGGGATCACCTCGCCCTTGTCTGGACGGTAAGCCTGATTCCGGTTGGATTCGGGAATGACTTTTCCCCGCCGAGCAAATTTCTCTGTGATTTCCTGCCAATAGGCTTCATCAAATACGGGGGTTGCTCCGAAGTAGTCATATAGAACGGCAGGTGTGATATCATCGTGGGTGGGTCCCAGACCCCCCGTAGTTAAGACGACTTCCACGTTGTCAGGGATCTGGTCCAACCCGTTCAGAATTGCAGATTTTTGGTCGTCCACCGTTAAATGCCACACCACTTTTCCTCCGGCACCGATCACCGCATCCCCCATCCAGACCGCATTTGTATCCACCCGTGTCCCGTTCAGCAGTTCTGCGCCAATGGTAATGAGTCCAACCTGAATCATGACAGTAACCGATATGCTTGCAGACAGATCAGAGCCAGTACTCCGGCGGCAATATCATCAACCATGATTCCCCAACCGCCGGATAATGATTCAAAATTTCGTACCGGTGGCGGTTTCACGATATCAAACAGCCGGAATAGAACGAATCCTCCCAGGGCATACCTCCAATCTACCGGAATACCGATAAAACAAATCCACTGCCCGGCCCATTCATCAACTACAATGCGCGAAGGATCTTTTTCTGAAGAATGATTCACCAGGACTTGAGAAGCTTTCACTCCTGTGAAAAAAATAATCAAGGTCAGGACTGGGAGGAGGAACGGGGTAGTATTTTGGAAAAGGAGTAACCAGATTCCCGCCGCTACCAGACTGCACCAGGTTCCCGGCGCCAGGGGCAGGTATCCAATTTTAAATACGGTGGAGACCCATTCAGCCGTACTCCGGTTCATAGTAGGTCAGATAAATATTTTCTTCAGGGTCGCCCGGTTATCGTAAAGATAAACCAGTCCCGTGTACACCGTAAATACGGTCACGCCCAGGGTGGCGTAATAAATCACCCTGAATTCCTTCATAAAAGAAACAATCATTTTCAGCGGTTCCAGGCGAAAGCCCTTCATCCCCAGTAATACCAAAGTTAGGATGATGATAGTTACCTGAAAGGTGGTTTTCATTTTGGCGATTCTGCTAGTAAGCATGGTAAATCCTTTGGCGGACATAATAACCCGAAGACCCGTTACAAATAAATCCCTGAAAATAATGAGCCCGACCATCCAAAAGTCAATCAAACCCATCACGGCAAAGGAGATAAAGGCCGACGAGACGAGAATTTTATCGGCCAGGGGATCCAGAAAACGCCCTGAATTGGTAACCATATTGTATTTGCGGGCGTAGTAACCATCATAGGCATCGGTAATAGAAGCAACCATAAAAATGGTCAGGGCCCAGATCTTGGCATACGGGAAATCGGCAAACAAACAAATAATAAAAAACGGAGTTAACAGAATTCGAATGATCGTCAAGATGTTAGGAACGGTCATCATAGTTCGGTTCTCCCCTCCATGGCTCGGTGTATGGTAGCATCATCAATGTATTCCAGTTCCCCGCCTACCGGAATTCCCCGGGCCAGACGAGTTACTTTTACATCTTTGTCTTTTAGTAGTTTCGCAATATACAACGCCGTGGTCTCTCCTTCAATGCTGGGATTAGTGGCAATGACGACTTCCGACCCTTTTTTCACCCGTTTTAGAAGAGAATTTAAATTCAAATCATCGGGACCAATACCGTCCAGCGGGGATAAAACGCCTCCCAGGACATGATACCGACCGCGGAAAACATTCGCTTTTTCAAATACATAAATGTCGGCTGCATCCTCCACGATGCAGAGAAGGGCATCATCCCGTTTGGGATCGGAACAGATAAAACAGGGGTCCTCTTCCGTGATACCTCCGCAAAGGGAACAAAACTGAATTTTTGTTTTCATATCCATAATCGCCTGCGCCAATTGGATGGCTTCTTCATTCGTGGAATTCAGTAAATGAAAAGCCATACGCTGAGCGGTTTTACGCCCCACACCCGGAAAGTGCGTAAAGGCATCAATTAAAGTGGTAATACTTTCTGGAATAGCCCCCACTACATCCCCGGCATTTTCAGACCACCCAACATGCCACCAGCCACATTATTCATGCGATTCTGACTTTCCTCCTGAGCCCGAGAGATGGCTTGGTTGACGGCTGATATAATTAAATCTTCAATAATATCCTTATCCTCATTCAAAACTTCCTCGCTGAGATCCAGCCTTAATACTTCCATTTTTCCGTTAACGGTTACTTTTACCATACCGCCGCCAGCTTCTGCTTCCAAGTGCAAATCCTCCAGCTCACTTTGGACCGATTCAATTTTTTTCTGGACCTCCTGCGCCTGCCTTAAGATCTTGGACATACTGCCTTTATCAAACATGTTCACTCCTATCTTAGAATTTCTCCGTCAAATAATTCGATCACTTTTTGAATCACGGGATCGCCCTTTCCCGTCGATGTTGTATCCGGTTCCTTCTGCTCCTCGGTCGCCGGCTGATTCTTGGTGTTCCCTTCTTTCCATTCAGCCTGAATGCGTATTTCAACGCCGAAATGGTCTTCGAAGATGGATTCAATCGCTCCCCTGTTTTTCTCCACCGTCCGGACACTGAACCGGGGCAGACCGGAGATGGACAACCTTAACTTATTCTTTGAAAGTGCCTCCGGCGTGGAATGTTCCAGCACCGTACCGATGGAAGGTCTTTTCTTCGAGACTGTATTAACGAAGGATAGCCACTGCTCTTTCACCATCTCAAGACTAAAAGCCCCTACACCGGCTGCCGGTTTGGATCCCGGTTTTACTGCTGTTTCCACCTTCTCAGGTCCGGTCTCCTTCACGGCGGATTCCTTTACACGCGAGGGATGGGATGAAATCGATGCTTTTGGTCTGGCTGGCGGTGGTACCGGGTCCAGGAGTGTCTGTTGCACCGCCTTCTGCGGACGCACCTCTTTTTTAGGTAATTCACCACCAGAAGACAGCAAGGCTTCAATCGAAACGGTTGAATCCATTTCCAATAATTTAATAGCTGTCATTTCAAATAGAATTGCTGGCTGACTAATCCGCTTCAAAGAGAATTCCAGTTCATTCAAGGTTTGGGTGATCCGCAGCAGGTCTCGACGATCCCAGCGGCTGGCATGTTCCCGGTAGTGTGTGAGGATCCCAGGATTCATATCCAGCAGTTCATCACTTTTTCCCACTGTTGCCAGCAACAGGTTTCTAAAATGGAGGTTTAACCCCTGGGTCACGTCCTCCAAAGGCAATCCCATGGATTCAATCTTTCTGAGCAAACGAAGCAAAGCGGGCCCATCTTTGCGGTGCACGGCTTCAGAGAATTCAAAATACAGCTCATTGGGAATTAAGCCGATCACGGCAGAAACTTGATCAAAGGTGATTTCTTCCCCTCCATAAGCAATGACCTGGTCCACCAGGCTTAAGGCGTCCCGCATGCTGCCTTCCGCCTTACGGCTGATTGCCATCAAGGATTCTGGATCAATGGTGATTTTCTCCTGTTTCAAAATGAATTCCAGTCGGTCCCGGATAACCTGGGAGGTGATGGAATTAAAATCAAACCGTTGACAGCGGGAGATGATGGTGGAGGGTACTTTGTGAATATCGGTGGTGCAGAGAATAAACTTCCCGTGAGCGGGCGGTTCTTCCAGGGTCCGGAGCAGGGCATTAAAAGCCTGGGTTGTGAGCATATGGACTTCATCAATGATGAAGATTTTATAGGGGGCATCCATGGGAGGATATTTTATAACTTCCCTCAGATTCCGGATTTCCTCAATTCCCCGGTTGGAAGCACCGTCAATTTCCAGTACATCCAGGTTCCGCCCATCGGTAATTTCCTGGCAGGTGGTACAGGCGTTACACGGAACACCATCTTTGGACTGGGCACAGTTCAGCGCCTTGGCGATTATTCGTGCAGTAGTGGTTTTCCCCACACCCCGGGGGCCCGTGAGCATGTACCCCTGAGCAACCCGATCCTTTTTAAAGGCATTGGTTAACGTGCGGGTGACGTGATCCTGTCCCACCACATCCTCAAAGGATTGGGGGCGCCATTTTAATGAAAGAACCTGATAAGCCATGTTAAAGGTGTAAGGCCGTGCACCTGTGTTTGGCAAACCTGGATTGATCGATTCCCGGATCAGGTGACTCCACTTCAGGGGTCTTCCGGCACATCATTCTAGGCACTTACCGCTGCTCCCTTTCGGTCCTGACGGGGTTCGGTGTAGAATCATTGCGAAAGATTGAAGTATCAACATCCCTTTATCCGGAAACATACCATCAGCATTTGCCGGGCACAGGAGTTCGATCCTGCTATAGCGGGTTGCAGGTTACAGGGCACCGCTACCTCCCCATCTAGCA
>CAZNUM010000019.1:0-32328 GCA_964576315.1 uncultured bacterium | reverse complement strand
CGCAGAAGTTGAAAGTATCAACGGCAGCGAAGTACGACTCTATGACTATGAAAAGGATGAATATTACTATATTGACATCGATGATATTGAGTAGGATCATCACTGTGAAACAATCCATATTTGGGGAAAGGAACAGTAGAATATGAAACTCATTTCATCCCGCTTATTCCTGGCAATTAGTTTTTTCCTCCTGCTGAATCCTTTATTGGCAGACGATTTTTGGAAATCCACCGGTGGACCGTATGGTGGGTTTGTCCGTGCCCTGGTGATTGATTCAAAAGGGAATATCTTTGCTGCCACCTCCACCACCGGCGTTTTCAAATCCACAGATGGAGGTCGCTCCTGGACGAATGTGAGTAAAGGGCTCGGAAGGCAAACGATTTATACAATGGAAATCAGTCAAGAGGATGCTTTATATCTTGGGACAAATACCGGAGCCCACCGTTCCCTTGACGGTGGTAATAGTTGGGAGTCAATCGCGGCGGCGTTACCTGTTACCAATGTTTACTGTTATTTGTTTCTTCCGAATGGACGTGTGGTCGCTGGTACAAATGGGGGTATTTTTTATTCTAAGGATGGGGGTAGTAGTTGGACTCCGTCGGCTTCTGCGATTCAGCAATTCCGGTTCCTGTGTTTTGTACAGAGTAAACGGGGGGTTATTTATGCCGGTAGTTCTAGGGCTGGGATTTTCACATCCAGAAATGAAGGGCAAACCTGGGAACGGGTGGATACACAGATGACGAATTATGTGGTTCGTGGACTGGCAGTCAATGGGATTGGTCATGTGTTTGCCGCTACCAATCAGGGTGTATTCCGATCCGTGGATAATGGCGTGCGGTGGATGAAAGCAAATGATGGTATTACCAATTTATCCGCCTGGACGATCATAATTAATCGAATGAATCACCTATATGTTGGAACCTCCGGGGGGGTGTTCCGTTCCACTAATAATGGGCAGAAGTGGGAAAATGTCAGCTCAGGTCTGAAGAGACATGCCAATGCCCACTCCCTGCTCATGGATAAAAACGGATTCATCTATGTCGGTACTACTGGCGGTGTTTTCTATTCCGTGAAATCCACCAGCACCGGTCTGATGAAACGTTAAATTGCTCGATTTAACAAATGATTACGCTTAAAATCAAACCCATGTAAATCAAGGAATACAATGGAAATCATTATATTAGTTATTGCTATCCTGGCTGTCGTTTTCGGATTATTGCTCATTGTGGCACCCGATATCCTTATCAAACTCGATGAATTTTTTAACCGGGTGTTTATTACGGAGGATATTGTTTTCACGCGTAGAAGGTTATTTGGTTTTATTCTGATTCTGGCCGGAATCTATCTATTCTATAATCTGGCTACGGTGGAAATGTGGTTTCGCTAGCTGCCGCCCAGAATTACGTCGTTTTCAAATCATAATAAACCGCAGCTCATTTTAAGTGCAACTCAATCTCAGGAATGTTATTTTCGTAAAACTGAATATTCCAAGATTGATGGTAGAAAACCCTACGATGACGTTGGCAAATGACTGAAATTTTATTCGACAGTTTTTATCTATTACTCCTGATCGGCTCCCTGGCCGCTACAATAATCGGTGTCATACTTTTCTTTAAACCGGAGGTGCTCCAGCGGGTCAATCAGAAATTGAATAAATGGTATTCTTTACGACGTCTTACAAAACCCTATGCCATTATCAGGGGTACGGGACAGTTCTTTTTTAAAATTCATATTGGATGGGTCTGGGTCCTGTTTTTGGGGTCGTTATATGCTCTGTACACTTTTGTATTCGTTTTCACCCCCGAACCGTTCTGGGATCTTCAATATTTCAATCCCCGCGCCCGTCTGATAATCACTTTTGTTTATCCGGCTTTACGGATGTTCTTTATCGTTTTTCTCATATTGGCGGTTTTGTTTATTGCACTCAGGATCGTATCGGTAGATAAAGCTCGCTCCCTGGTGGGTGTGGCCGACAAGTGGATTTCAACCCGGATGATGCTCCGCCCCCTTACGGAAAAACATTACGGACTGGAGGCATTCATCTTCAGGCATCACCAGTTTTTTGGCTTTTTCTTTACGATAGGGGCGATCTTTACGTTGGTCACCCTAATCGTTGCTTTTTAAAAATAAAGAGCAGACTTCAATCGATTACCCGGAAGAGAGTGAAGCTTTTGCTTCATTGAGTTGCTGCTGAAAATGGTTTAGTGCTGCTGCCAAACCATCCCGGTCTTCTGCTTCAGCCAGTTCCATGATTTCTTTGCCAGTGGCGGTAAACTGTTCAAAGCCGTAACCGGCTCCCGTACCTTTTAGATTGTGGCCAAATTTGTATACTGCTTTATAATCGCCCTTTTCAAGATTGGACAAAGCGTCAGGGACATTCCCAGCCACATAATCGAGATATTTCACAATTAACTTCTGGAATTCAGGGTCGTTCTTATAATCATCTTCCATGGTGGTTCTCCAAGAATTTATTATAGAAGTAGTTATGTGATCCTTGACCTCGAATCTAATGCCAATTCAAATATAAAAGGCAGTCAAAATCCATGGGAGACAAATTGGTGAACCATTAGTAGAATAAATACCAGCAGTTCTGTAAATTATTCCAGGAAATCAATCGGGAGATGATGAATGTCCTATCAAAAAATCATGGTAGGTCTATGCGGTCGCGGTGATGAAAATAAAGTGATCCAGGAGGCCGTTAAACTGGCTGAGATTCACGGAGCCGAACTGACGGTTCTGCATGTAAATGACCCCCATGCCGGGGAAATGTCCATGATGATGGATAACCCGGAATCCAAATATACGGAAGAAGATATTCGCAACTGGTTTAAAAATGCCAGTTGTGACGACTGGTGTGATAAAATTAATATTAAAATTGTCTCCGGTACATCCATTCCTAAAACAATCAGTTCCAATGTAAATGATGCCGATTTACTTGTATTGGGGCACCGCCGGATGAATGTCTTCAAGAAGAATTTTTTTGATTCTATCGATGAAGGCGTTGTAAACAATGTACACTGTCCAGTACTGATTGTTCAGAAATAATCCACAAAAACGGAATTAATTGATCGAAAAATAAAAAACAGTCTACGACTGTTTTCAATAGGGGGTTGTGATCAATCTCACAGAATTGGCCCCTGTTTATGAAAAAAATGGAGTGTAGAATCAATTTGAATTTCTTGGATATAAAAAAAGCCCGGAAGTAAGGAGCGAGTTGGATCGAAAAGCCTGTCGAAACATTCTTTGCCGAAGAGGTGAGGGAGACAAGAATGAAAATCAATAATTCCTGGAGCTGCGACGCAGTCCTGTATCCCAGGGCGATCCGAGATATCCCCCGCTCTGGAATTATTGACTCATTGGCCAGATAATACTTCCGGGCTAGGATGAAAGATTACCGGTATTGGCTGCTTGATGTGAAGATCTATAAATGAAGAGAACGATAGCAACCATACCGTTTCTACATTCGAACGAAAAAAGAGAGGAGGCTCATTCCTGTTAGCTTGATGATTGAACACATTAGGCAACCAAAGGAGGGATTCAAGGACAGAAATGAAACATCCGCAGGTTCTTGCAGCCAGTACCGGATAAATTGTCAATGAACTGTAAATAATCAGATAACCATATCCGAATATATAGTATAACTGCTTGAGGTGCAAGAAAAAGTTATAGCTCGATAGAACAGAATTGGATAATGCTTGAGGGAGGTTCATCTTTAGCGTATTTTTGAGCCCCCGAAATTCACCTTTACTTTCAACAAAATACGAGAAGACGTATGAGGAACCGAATTATCCTTCTGTTTTTTTCAACGGTGTTTGCCTGGAGCCAGAATTCACCCCTACATCCCACACCCGATCGAGAATATGATGTTCACCACACTAAAATAATGATAAAGGTTGAAATTGATTCTGAAACGGTGGAAGGAGTAGTTACACATCGCATCAGCCCTTTTTCGACCGACTTTACCACTTTATCCCTCGATTGCGAGGATATGATTGTGACCAAAGTTACTCTGGGATACACGAAACCACTGGAGTTCGATCAGTCTGAAACCAAATTGAAAATTTTTCTGGACCAGACCTACAGTTTTGAAGATACCTTTTCTGTTTCGATAGCCTACCATGGGACCCCCACACGGGGTCTTTATTTTGTTCACCCAGATTCGGTTTATCCGGAAAAACATGCCCAAGCCTGGACCCAGGGGGAGCAGATGGAGAATCATCACTGGGTTCCTCTGTATGATTATCCCAATGACCGGGCTACCTTTGAAACTTATTTGACGGTTAAAAAACCCTATGTTGCCGTTTCCAATGGTGAACTGGTCTCGGTGAAGGATCGGGGGCAAACCCGCACATACCACTGGCGTGAAAACAGCCCCATGGTTAGCTATCTGATTTCATTTGCAGTGGGGAATTATCAGAAAGTGTCCGATTCTCTGGGGGATTTACCAGTGGACTACTGGGTTTATCCGGAACATTCCCGGGAAGACGCCCTGCGCTCATTTGGGAAAACACCGCAGATGATCCAGGTTTTTAGCGATATTACAAATTATTTCTATCCCTATGAGAAGTACGATCAGATTCTGATTGAAGATTTTATGTGGGGGGGCATGGAGAATGTCACCCTCACCCATCAGACCGACCGAACCATGCATTATGAGACCTCCCGCCCGGATCATACCAGCGATGGTCTGGTGGCCCATGAACTGGCTCACCAGTGGTTCGGAGACCTGTTGACCACCCGTAACTGGGCTAATATCTGGCTCAATGAAGGGATTACTTCCTTCATGGAACTGGTTTGGGTGGAGGCCGATAAGGGGGTGGATGAAATGGAGTATTACCGCTATGGTGAGCTGAAGGGAATGTACTGGGCAGCCGAGATGGATCCGCGACCCATGGTTTATTTTGATTATGACGATGCCAATAGCCTGTTTAACGGGAATGTCTATGCCAAAGGGGCCGTTGTCATGAATTTGTTGCGGGATTATCTGGGCTATGATGCTTTTTATCGCGGACTGCAACGCTACGTCCATGACCATGCCTTATCAACGGTTGAAACGGTCGATTTAAAAAAGTCCTTTGAAGATGCCACAGGGAAAAATCTGTACTGGTTTTTCAATCAGTGGGCGTATCGGAAAGGGATTCCGGAAATAGAAGCCTCCTATCGTTACGACCGCAGCAATCAACGGGTCATCATCAAACTGAAACAAACCCAGAATGTGGAAGAAACCTCCCTGTTTCGCCTACCCATGACGTTACTCGTGGACGATGGTAAACTCCACCGTAAACGGGTAACCCTTGATGCCCTGGAAGATCAATTCTATCTTCCCAGTGATTCGCCTCCCAGAATGGTCATTGTCGATGAAGGGATGGTTATTCCTAAAAAAATGACGTTTAAAAAATCGGTGAATGAACTCATCTATCAGTTGAACCGGGCTCCCCATGTGCTGGATCGAGTATGGGCGGCGGATCAGTTGAGCAAAACTTACGCCCGGAAAAAAGTGACGGATGCTCTGGTTCGATCCATAGAAACCGACCCCTTCTGGGGTGTACGTAAGGAAGCAACAGAGGCTTTCGCAAAATTAAAACCTCCCCGGGGAGCTGAAATCCTGTTAGCCCTGGCTCATGAAGAGGATTCACGTGTCTTCCGGGCCCGCCTCCGTGCTTTGGGTAATTATAAAAAGAACGATAAAGTCAAAGAATTTCTTGTTCAGGTTCTGGAAACCAATTCCAAGGAGTATGTACTGCGGGATGCGTTTAATGCCCTGGTGAAAGCTTATCCCGAAGAGGCCAAAAACTGGATTGATTGGGCCATGGAACAAAAAAGCCACCAGGATATTCTTCTACGGGCTGCCATTTCAGCCCTGGGGCAAGATAAAAATGGGGAAAATTATCAGCGCCTGAAAGCACTGGCAGAGTACGGAGGTACTTCCTGGGACAGTCGCCCCACCGCTGTTTATCAGCTGGCTAATTTTGTGGATGACCACCCGGAATTGCTGGACTGGTTCCAGGATCATCTCACCGATCCCAATCGTCGGGTGCGGAGTATTTGTATCCGGACGATTGGGAATAAAGGCAGTCGCAAACACATTGCTGTTCTTCAGGACCTGGACGATCCCTTCAATCAAAAAACCATTAAGGAAGCTGTTAAGAAGTTAAAAGCGGGGAAAAAGCGGCGGAGTCAGAAGGTTCGTTTCCACTGAAACCACCCCCTTCGGTTTGGAAGTAACCTATTCTATCTGGCTGACGCTCTCAAAAACAGACGAAGCATACCTTACCCGGATCATTCAGGCCCTGAGCAAGGAATATATTGCTCCGGCATTTCGTCCCCACTGTACCGTATTCAGTCCTTGGGAACTCAATCCGGATGATTTGGTTCAAGCGACTGATTGGAATGAAGTGGGTGAATTTTCTGTTGAAATGACCCGGATCCACCATTCGGACTGGATCTGGAAAACGGTATTTATAGAATTAAAGCCCAATCAAAAATTGATCTGGATAAACCAGCAAATATCTCGATTATCATCCGGTCAATATTCTTTTCGGCCCCATATTAGTTTGATCTACAGGAAAATGAACCAACAGAAACGGCAAGAATTGTGTGATCGGTTAGAGCTGAAACCATGGTACACCTTCGGAACCCTGGAAATCGTTGATACGAGTGGACCTGTGATTGAATGGCGAACCCATATCCGGATACCTCTGACTAAATGACTGTTAACAATGGGGGTTTCAGACCAAAATTTTATAAAACCCTTTGGGAATCATATAAAAAAAAGATATTGAAGTCCAGTATAAATTTCCTGTAATATTCCATCTAACATGAAGAAGGCATTTTCAATCGTAACCCTTGTTTTCACCGTAGGTATTACGGTAGCACCCTTTATTCCAAAAAGCACGTGCCCCGAATCCTGCTGTAAAATGAATATCCACCATATGGATGCCATGGAGGCGAATTCCTGTGGCATGTCCATGGAACAATGCGATTATCCGGTCTTCTTCCCCTTGGTCGCGGTTCAGCTGGATCATCAGGTCGCTTCCTCCGACGGGTACATTCCGGCTTCCAGCCTCATAGAGCTGCCTTTAGTCCAAGAATTAACTCTAGCGTATTATAGTTCTCATTCCTATATGGGTGCCCCGCCGGGCTACCTGACCCCCCTTCGAGTTTAGGCTTACTCCTGCCTCTTTTACCGTAATAGACTGGTAACTGCGGTCTGATTACGGATCTCCGGGAATTTTTTCGTCGAAATCTTTCCCCGGATATTAAACACTTTAATCATAATTCAGGAGTAAACCGTGCATCAACTAGCCAATAATCTAATGATTTTCGCTTTCCTGCTTTCAGGCGGGGGTGCCGTCATTGCTTTTCAGTCGGGCATTTCAAAAAATCGCCGGTTGCTGAAAAGCGCCGAGCGGATTGTCCTATCCCTGTTTCTTCTCGGTTCTTTAATTTCTGCTTTTCTCGTTTACGCCTTTATTTCCCATGATTTTTCCATTCGATACGTTGCCGCCTATTCCAACCGTACCCTATCTCTGTTTTACACCATTTCCGCCTTTTGGGCTGGACAATCTGGATCTCTGCTCTTCTGGACCTGGTTATTACTCCTCTTTTCGACGATTGTGGTCCTTCAGAATCGAAATAAAAACCGCGATCTGATTCCCTACGTCATTGGCGTCCTGATTATGATCGCCTTCTTTTTCTTTGGACTTCTGGTTTTTACCTCTAATCCTTTTGAACTGTTGCCGGCCCCTGTGGCGGATGGAAACGGCCTGAATCCCATGCTCCAGAATCCGGGAATGGTAATGCACCCGCCTACCTTATTTCTGGGTTACGTCGGTTTTACCGTTCCCTTTGCCTTCGCCATTGCAGCCCTCATTAAAAAACGGATTGATCCCCAATGGATCATTACCACCAGGAGGTGGACCATTTTTTCATGGTTATTCCTCACCCTTGGAAATCTTTTGGGAGCCAAGTGGGCCTATGTGGAACTGGGGTGGGGAGGCTACTGGGCCTGGGATCCGGTGGAAAATGCGGCTCTCATGCCCTGGCTAACCGCCACCGCCTTTTTACACTCGGTAATGATTCAGGAACGGAAGGGAATGTTGAAAGTGTGGAATATTGTATTAATCCTTCTCACTTTTGTCCTGACGATCTTTGGAACCTTTATTACCCGGAGCGGCATTATCAGTTCGGTCCATTCCTTCGGAGTCTCGAACCTGGGCCCCTTGTTTTTAGGATTTCTCGGATTCATCATTCTAGGGTCTGTTGGATTGTTAATCAGCCGTTTACCACTTCTCAAGAGCGAGTATGAGCTGGATTCATTTATCTCCCGGGAGTCCAGTTTTGTTTTCAATAATCTGATTTTTCTCAGTCTGGCATTCGCCGTCTTCTGGGGCACGATTTTCCCGTTCATCTCCGAAGCGGTCCGCGGTGTGAAAATTACGGTGGGGGCTCCTTTCTTTAATCAGGTGAATACCCCTATCGGGCTGCTTCTATTGGCTTTAACCGGAATCTGCCCCCTGATCGGCTGGCGGAAAGCCTCCAAATATCATTTGAAGCGGAATTTCTTAATCCCGGTTAACCTGAGTCTGGCATTTGCAATCCTGTTACTGTTTTCCGGAATGAGATCCCTTTATCCTCTTATGTCATTCGCCCTCACCTTTTTCGTCCTTACCACCATATTTATGGAATTCTATCGGGGAACGAAAGTCCGCGCCCGGGTTATACACTCAGGTTATTTAAAAGCCCTGTGGAATCTGACCATGCGAAATAAACGTCGCTATGGGGGATACATTGTCCATTTAGGTGTTCTCATGGTTTTCGTAGGAATCACCGGATCGGCCTTCCAGAAAGAAACGGAGGCAGTGCTGGCCCCTGGGGATTCGGTTCAGATTGCCGGTTATTCACTGCAGTATCAGGGACTAGCCGACCGTTCCACCCATAATGTACAGGAAATGGCTGCCGTGCTCACGGTTCAAAAAGGTAATCAGACACTTCCCACTCTGTACCCTTCGCGCCAGCTGTTTCCCAATCAGGAACCTGTTTCGGAAGTGGCCATCCGGCAAACGATGAAAGAAGATTTATATGTTATTTTTTCCGGTTGGGACGACCAGAACCGTGCCAGCATTAAGGTGCTGATCAATCCTCTGGTGGCCTGGATCTGGCTTGGGGGAATCGTAATGACGATAGGCACCTTAATCGCCTTGGGTCCCGCGCGCAATAAACTCCGGATCCTTCCCAAAGTGAAACGGCAGATATCTCCCTCCACCAAAACACTGGAATTCGCCTGAGATGGTTACCCAATTAAGCCGCATACTTTTCATCAATGCCAGTCTCGTTGCATTTCTAGCGGCAGGCCCGACGGTGGATATTAAAACGATTAAACAGAGTATTATCTGCACTTGTGACTGCAACATGACGGTGGAAACCTGCGAAGGATCCATGAGCTGTCTTACTGCCAAAAAACTGGCTGAGGAAGGTGAATTTCTGATTAAGAATAACTTATCCGAAGCCCAAATCCTGAATGTGTTTATCATGCGTTATGGCGAGGAAATCCTCGCCTCACCGACAAAAAGCGGCTTTAACCTCATGGCCTGGGTGTTACCCTTTCTGGTCCTGGGAGCGGTAGGCTTTGGAATAACGCAACTTTTACGCCGCTGGGCACATCCAGCACACCCGTCTTTTCCCATTCGCTCATCCGGAAAACGAAGATCCAAGGATCTAAAATATGAACAGCAACTGGATGAAATTCTGAAAGAATTGGATTAGACCCATGTATCAACCTTTGGAAGAAGAGGAATAAAATGACCTTATCACTCACATTATTGGCTGTTTTCATGATTCTGGCTTATGTGTTCTGGCCGGTCCTGGTTCATGATAATTCCGAAAAAGGATTGATCCGGATTAAGAGCAGGGGTGGGGAACAGGAACTCCAGGCGGCCATGAATACGGTACTCACCGATTTAAAAGACATTGAATTCGACTATGAAATTGGCAAATTGACTTTGGAGGATTTTACCGAATTAAAAACCCGTTATCGTCGCAAAGCGGTTGAAATCATTAAAGAAATTGAGTCAGCAAGAGCCGAAAAGAATTCCTCCAGACAGGGAGCGTCTTCAAAAGAAGTTTGGACTCATGGGGAACCCTCCGGCGTCTGTCCCCAATGTGGAGAAGCCTGTAAACCGAGGGATCGTTTTTGCGGGCATTGCGGTTATCAATTAACGATCTAACGTACGGAGCAAAGGAACCTTAATTTAATCATGGAGAAGATTTATATGATCGATCATCAAAATCGAAGTTATCATTTTAGAACCGGATTAGCCGGAATCCTGATAGGGCTGTTCACTATTTACCCTGCCCATGCACAGGAAAGTGAACTATCCCAACCGGCGGATTCGGTGAGGATGAGTGCTACCGGGATGCCACAGTCGCCGGTAAGAGGACAGGATGTCCGGGACACTGCTTTTCCGAGTGCCGACCCGGTTGCGTTGTTAATGAAAGTAAACCGGAAGATCGTTGCCTCCAAAAGGAGTTATGAAGCCGCCCTGGAAAGGGTGGACACGAAAGGTGTTTTGCCGGATCCCATGGTTGAAAATGCAGTCTTTCTCCAGCCGGTGGAGACAAAAAATGGTCCCATGAAAAATCAACTGATGCTCGGTCAACGTTTTCCCTTGTGGGGCAAATTAAGCCGTCAGAAAAAAATTGCTGTACTCCAGGCGAAAAACGCCAGTCTTAAGTACGAGAATGAGAAAATCGCTACCGTTTTTCGGTTGAATAAACTGAGGGCCAATTATGAAAAAATTTCCCGTTCCCTTGAAATCCTGGTACAGTATAAATCGGAACTGGAATCGTTCCGGGATGTGGCCTTGACCCAGTATTCCACCGGCGCCGGTGTAACCCAGCATCCCATCTTAAAACTGCAGATAGAAATGGGTATGGTCGAAAGCCGGATTAATATCCTCCAGAGTAAACTGAAATCGGTGGAAAGTGATCTACAAACGCTTTTCGATGGTCAATTTTCACCGGCTTTATTCAAAGGGCCCTGGAAACTGGAGGAGAACCATGATCAGCAACGGTGGCTGGAATTAGCTCAAGAACTCAATCCCCAGTTACATCTTCTTAAGAATCAGGTGACGATTAACACCTTGCAACAGGAATTGGCGGTCCGTAGCAATTTCCCGGACCTGGTGGCGGGGGTTACCTACACCTCGATCGGATCCGGGGGCAAGGGTTCAACCGCCGGAAAAGATGCTTTGGGTGTGAAAGCGGGAATCAATATTCCGTTATGGTTTAAACGCAATAAGGCCCGGGTAGAGTCGGCTACCCTGGAGAAAAAGGCTCGGGAAGAAGTGCTGGCAGATGTCTGGAATCAGATCACCGGAGATGTGGTTGCCATTGAAAAGGATATTCAGGAATTAGAGGCGACTCACCAGTTATATGAAAAAAGTTTAATTAAACAATCGGAACAAATGATTGCATCGGCGTACTCCGCCTATGAAACCGGGAAAATCAGTTTTCTGGATTTACTGGACAGTGAACGGATGGATGTGAAAATCCGGTTGGAATATGAAAATGTAAAAGCAGACTTGTACATCGCTAAAGCCCGGATGTACAAGACCATCGGAAAAATTCAATAGTCTTAGGAGATTCTATGTTTAAGCGAAATAAAAAAATAATCCTGGTATTCGGTACGATTCTGACCGTCGGTTTCATCACCGCCGGATGCAGCAGCAAGGATCAATCTAAACCGGCTGAAACTACGGTTCAGGCTGATACGGCTCAGACCCAACTTTATACCTGTGGAATGCACCCTAATGTGATTCAGGAAGGTCCAGGGAATTGCCCTATTTGCGGAATGAAACTGAATCCGATTGGGGGTGGAGCCGTCAACACCGCCGCCGCCACTACTTCCACGAACAGCTCCGGTGAGCGGAAAATTTTGTATTGGCGGGCACCCATGGATCCGACCTACATCTCACCAAAACCGGGGAAATCTCCCATGGGCATGGATTTAATCCCCGTATACGAGGGAGAAGAAGCTTTCGGTGCCACCGTTAAAATTAATCCGGGCGTGGAGCAGAACATTGGTGTTCGGATTGCCATGGTCGAAAAGCGGGATGTGTACCAGAAAATCCGAACGATCGGGCGGATTGATTATGACGAATCCAGGGTCGCTCAGGTCCATACGAAAATTTCCGGGTGGATTGAAAAAACCTATGTAAATACAACAGGGCAGCCGGTTAAAAAGGGTGAAATTTTATTGGACATTTACAGTCCTCAGCTCGTAACCGCCCAGGAAGAGTATCTTGATGCCCTGGAAAACCTCCGGAAGGCGGATGCCTCTACGCCCCTGGCCCTGTGGCGTAATCTAGAGGGAATCCTGGCCTCCACAAAACGTCGTTTGGAATACTTTGATATCTCAACCGATCAAATCGAACAATTGGAAAAAACAGGGCAGGTTCGGAAAACGCTTTCAATTGAATCTCCTTTTAATGGTATCGTGGTTGAAAAACATGCTCTGGACGGAATGGAAGTCAAGCCGGGCATGCGCCTCTATACCATTGCTGATTTGTCGAAAATCTGGGTCTATGCCGATATTTATGAGTATGAAGTACCCTGGGTGAAAGAAGGGCAGAAGGCCACCATGACCTTGGCTTATGAGCCCGGTAAAACCTACCGCGGGCGGGTCCAGTATATATACCCTTATTTAGAGAAAAAAACCCGGACCATTAAGGTCCGACTGGTCTTCAATAATCCCAAATTGGAGTTAAAACCGGGGATGTACGCCAATGTGGACCTGGAAACGGCTCCGCTGAAGAATGTGGTAGCGGTTCCCATGGAGGCTGTCCTGTTCTCAGGAGAGCGGAATCTGGTGTTTGTCTCGCTTGGGGGCGGGAGATTCGCGCCGAGAGATGTGACCGTTGGTGTGGAAAGTGGTGACGGTTATTATGAAATCCGGAAGGGACTAAAGGCCGGTGAAAAGGTTGTGGTATCGGCTCAATTCCTGCTGGATTCAGAAAGCAAATTGCAGGAAAGTATTTCCAAGATGCTCTCCTCCAGGAAAAATATGAGCAGTTCCCTTGCGAAGGAGTCGGAACACAATGAAACGGATTCAATGGAAATGCCAGATAGCGATGGGCATAATCATGATTCAGAATCCATGGAGGGGCAATCCGGTGGAATGGAAATGGATATGGACCTGGATAACGGTATGAAAATGAATATGAATTCGGAACAATGATTCGAGGATTATTATGATTGAAAAAATTATTCAGTGGTCCATTAATAACCGTTTTTTGGTTATCCTGGCTACCATCTTTATTATTCTGGGTGGTTTCTACTCCATGTTGAAAACGCCTCTGGATGCGATCCCCGATTTGAGTGATGTTCAGGTTATCATTTTCACCGAATATCCGGGGCAGGCACCCCAGGTAGTGGAAGATCAGGTAACCTATCCCTTAACGACGGCTATGCTGTCCGTTCCCTTTGCAAAAGTGGTCCGTGGATATTCCTTTTTCGGACTTTCATTCGTCTACATCATTTTTGAAGATGGAACGGATATTTACTGGGCGCGAAGCCGGGTCCTGGAATATTTGAATTTTGTTTCAGGACGATTGCCCCAGGGGGTAACGCCCCAGTTGGGCCCGGATGCTACTGGCGTGGGCTGGGTGTATGAATATACCGTCGAAAGTGATAAACATGATTTACAGCAGCTTCGGTCAATCCAGGATTTTTATTTGCGCTATGAATTAATGAGCGTCCCTGGTGTGTCTGAAGTTGCCAGTATCGGAGGCTATGTCAAGCAATACCAGGTGGAGGTAGATCCTAACAAATTACTCGCTTACAATATTCCTCTGAATAAGGTGAAAATGGCGATTAAGCGCAGTAACAATGATGTGGGCGGCAAACTGATCGAAATGGCAGAAACCGAATTTATGGTCCGGGGACTCGGTTATATTAAATCCATTCGAGATCTGCAACAAATTCCTTTGGGTGTGGATAAGAACGGAACACCGATTCTACTAAAAAGTGTGGCAAATATACACCTGGGTCCCGAACTGAGAAGGGGGCTAGCTGATCGGGACGGAACCGGCGAAGTGGTCGGCGGAGTCATCGTCATGCGATATGGGGAAAATGCACTTGAAGTCATAAAGAATGTTAAGAAAAAGCTCAAGGAACTCAAGAGCGGACTTCCAGAGGGAGTGACAATCAGACCAGCCTACGATCGATCGGTGTTGATCGAACGGGCCGTGGATAACCTGAAAGAGAAATTGATTGAGGAATCCATTGTCGTATCCCTGGTATGTATTCTCTTTTTACTGCATTTCCGCAGCGCGCTGGTGGCGATATTCACATTACCGGTGGGTATTTTAATCGCCTTTATTATTATGCATTACCAGGGGATTAATGCCAATATCATGTCTCTGGGAGGGATCGCCATTGCCATTGGCGCCATGGTGGATGCGGCCATCGTCATGATTGAAAATGCTCATAAGCATATTGAACATAACCCTAAAGCGGAAAACCACTGGAAAACCATTCTGGACGCTTCTAAGGAAGTGGGACCCGCTTTGTTCTATTCCCTGCTCATAATTACGGTTTCGTTCATGCCGGTCTTTACCCTTCAAGCCCAGGAAGGGCGCCTCTTTAAACCCTTGGCCTTTACAAAAACCTACGCCATGGGAGCTTCAGCCCTCCTGGCCATCACAATTGTTCCCGTACTAATGGGCTATTTTGTAAGAGGAAATATCCTTCCTGAAAAACGGAATCCAGTGAACCGGTTTTTAATCCGTATCTACCATCCGGCTATTAATTTTGTCCTGCGGATGAAGAAAACGACGTTAATTACGGCGGGACTCATCCTGTTAGTCACCCTTTTTCCGTTGAAGAAAATCGGATCTGAGTTTATGCCGCCTCTGAATGAGGGGGACCTGCTGTACATGCCGACGACCGATCCTGGAATCTCAATCACCAAAGCCCGTGAACTGCTTCAACAGACCGACCGGATTATTAAAACATTCCCGGAGGTGGAAATGGTGTTCGGGAAAATTGGTCGGGCAGAAACAGCCACGGATCCGGCTCCGCTCAGCATGACCGAGACCACCATTACATTGAAACCGGTCCCGGATTGGCCAAAACGAAAAAATATTCAACGCTGGTATTCGGATTGGAATTTGCCCCGGTTTTTAAAAGCACCCCTGGAATGGATCTGGCCTGAACATAGAGCCGTGACGATAGAAGAATTAGTGACTGAACTAAATACAGCCATTCAGTTTCCGGGCTTAACCAATGCCTGGACCATGCCCATTAAAACGCGGATTGATATGTTGAGCACCGGCATTAAAACGCCGGTTGGAATCAAGTTAATGGGTGCCAACCTGGATACACTGAATACGCTGGGGGCGAAGGTCCAGGCGATTGTTCAGAAAATTCCCGGAACCCTTAGCGCCTATGCCGATAAAGTAACGGGTGGGAATTTCCTGGATTTTGAAATTGACCGGGTCGCCGCCGCCCGTTATGGTTTAACAGTGGGAGATGTCCAGGATATTATTCAGTCCGCCGTGGGTGGTATGAATGTCTCCTATACAGTCGAAGGACTGGAACGTTATCCTATCAATGTCCGCTATAGCCGGGAACTGCGAGACAGTATGCATAAACTGAAACGGGTGATTATTCCCACTCCTACCGGTGCCCAGATTCCCATCAGTCAGGTGGCAAAAATCGTCATCCGAAAAGGGGCACCAGTTATTAAGAGCGAAAATGCCAGGATGACCGGTTGGATTTATGTGGATATTACCGGGATTGACGTGGGAACGTATGTGAAGCAGGCGAAAGAAGTCCTAAGGAATGAACTCGATCTACCTGAGGGATACTCAATTGTCTGGAGTGGTCAATATGAATATATGGAACGGGCGAATCAACGGCTGAAAATGGTCGTCCCGATTACATTGCTGATTATTTTCCTGCTTCTGTTCTTCAATTTTAAGAACATTACTGAAAGTTTAATCGTCATGTTGTCGCTTCCCTTTGCTCTGGTAGGCGGAATCTGGTTCATGTATATCCTCGGATATAATATGAGTGTGGCCGTGGGCGTTGGTTTCATTGCCCTTGCCGGTGTTTCGGCGGAGATTGGTGTGGTGATGTTGGTCTATCTTGACAATGCTTATAAGCAGCGCCGTGATCAGGGCAAGCTGAAGAGTGTCGCGGATTTGAACGAAGTTATTTTCGCCGGAGCAGCCCAGAGAATTCGGCCAATCACCATGACGGTGGCGGCCATTATCGGAGGTTTGGTCCCCATTTTATGGGGGACGGGGACCGGGTCCCAGGTGATGAAGCGGATTGCGGCACCCATGGTAGGAGGAATGGTAACATCGACGATCCTGACGCTGTTGGTGATTCCAACTCTCTATTATCTCTGGCGTTCCTACGAAATGAAAAAAGTAGAAAGGATTTAACAATATGAAGGAAGTTAAAGCCTATATCCGTTGTTCAAAAGTGGAGGATGTGATTGAAAGCCTTCGCGAACTAGGGATTAAGAATATGACGGTCATTGATGTGATGGCACTGGGAAAAGGAATGGTAGATCCCCGTCATTATAAATATTCCATTGAATGCGTCGAAAAATATTCTGAAGTCGCCAAACTGGAAATCATCTGCTCGGATTCCCAGGCGCCCCTGATTATGAATACGATTCGTACCAAGGCTTACACGGGTCAATCGGGAGATGGTTTAATCGCCGTTTCGCGTATCGAATCGGCCATTAAGGTCAGAACCGGTGTAAAAGTGAGTTGAGGGTGGGCTTAAATTCTTCCAGGTCAATTCGTCATAACATCGGTATCAGGTATCCGGAAAAAGGGTGTCTTCTGTTATTTCCGATTTACCAGGAGGGTTGAACCATGAAAACATCTGTTTTTCATATTAAAAATATGGTTTGTGACCGTTGTATTCGGGTAGTGAGAGAGGAAATGGAGCACCTGGGTCTCACCGTGATAGACCTCCATTTAGGGCGGCTTGTCATGGTAGAACCTGAAGAAGGGTACCCTTTGGAACGAATGGAAAAAGTGTTGAAGCAGAATGGCTTTGAATTGCTGGTGGAGAAAAACGCTCAACTGGTGGAAAAAATCAAAACGATTATCATTGAACTCTGCCAGGGGAAAGAACTGGAATTTATGAATATCAATCTTTCCGATTATATCAGCGGAAAAATCGGTCGGGACTATTCCTACCTGAGTAATTTATTCTCTTCAGTAGAGAGTATTACGATTGAAAAATACTTTATTCTTCAGAAAATTGAGAAAGTGAAGGAGCTATTGATTTATAATGAATTATCCCTGTCTGAAATTGCCTATCGTCTTGGGTACAGCAGCGTTCAGCATTTATCCAGCCAGTTTAAAAAAATAACAGGTATGACCCCCAGCTATTTTAAAAAATCGAAGAAACTGGACCGGGAATCTCTGGATCAGGTGGGACATTAAAATTATGTACAATTTCACAAGCCAGATATAACGGATTTTTTTCGCAAATGGGTCAATTTAATCCATGGTTAAACGATTTAATATCAACTGGAGCTCGAATGGAGCGGATTGAAAGAAAGGGTCAGTAAAATGAAAGATCCGGTTTGTGGGATGGAAGTGAAGAAAGAATCAGCGGTGGGAACCCAGGAGTACGGTGGGAAAACCTATGCCTTTTGTTCCCGGCACTGCTACAACAAGTTTTCTGAACATCCGGAGCAGTTTGTTTCAATAGAGGATTCTGCCGAACATCATGATCATTATTACCAAGATCACCATCATCATGAATCTACTCAGGGAGGGACTTATTCTGGAACGGTAGACCCCGTCTGCGGCATGTCGGTACCTGAATCTCAAGCAGGCAAGGTTGAATATCAGGGTCAAACCTACTATTTTTGCTCCGATGGTTGCCGGACCCAATTCCAACAGGATCCGGAAGTCTTTGTTAAAACTTCGGAAAAGGTTCCTGAATCAAAACACCATTCAGGTGATTCGGGTGCCGTTTACACCTGTCCCATGCACCCGGAAATTCGGGAGTCCGCTCCTGGCTCTTGCCCCAAATGCGGGATGGCTCTGGGACCGGTAATGCCGGTAAAAAAACTGGTCTCTGAGAAAGGAGACCAATACACCTGCCCCATGCATCCTGAAATTGTTCAGGATCATCCCGGCAGCTGCCCCAAGTGTGGAATGGCACTGGAGCCGGTTACCGCCACCGTGGAAGAGGAAACGAACCCTGAACTGGTTTCCATGACCAAACGGTTCTGGGTGGGAGTAGTTTTATCTTTTCCCCTCTTGGCTATCACCATGGTTGCCATGTTCACCGATTCTGGGAATGTATTGGGATCAAGCCAGAAGTGGATTGAATTATTGCTGGCCACCCCGGTTGTTCTCTGGGGTGGAGAGCCTTTCTTTGTGCGCGGATGGTATTCCATTAAAAACCGCAATCTGAATATGTTCACTCTGATTGCTATTGGTACCGGTGTGGCCTACGGTTACAGTATGATTGCAACCCTTTTCCCCTCCATTTTTCCCCTGGCATTCCGGAATGCGGAGGGGGATGTGGCAGTCTATTTTGAAGCCGCTGCCGTTATTGTGACGCTGGTCCTTTTGGGGCAGGTCCTGGAACTGAAAGCCCGGGATAAGACCAGCAGTGCCATTAAAATGCTGTTGGGTCTGGCTCCCAATATAGCCCGAATCGTCCGGGAAGACGGATCGGAGGAAGATATTCCTCTTGACCAGGTGCAACCGGGTGATATTTTACGCATTCGTCCCGGAGACAAAGTGCCAGTGGACGGTACGGTAGTAGAGGGACAAAGTATTATTGATGAATCCATGGTAACTGGCGAAGCCGCCCCGGTAAAGAAGGGTGTGGGCGATACGGTCACGGGTGCCACTGTGAATGGGACCGGGACGTTGCTCATGAAGGCGGAGCGCGTCGGAGGGGATACCCTCTTAGCTCAGATTGTCCAAATGGTCAGTGAGGCCCAGCGGAGCCGGGCGCCCATCCAGAACCTGGCTGATAAAGTGGCTGCCTATTTCGTTCCGGCCGTGGTGGGGATCAGTGTTATTACCTTCGTTGTTTGGGGCTTATTTGGTCCGCAACCCCGTTTAGCTTTTGCGCTGGTCAACGCTGTGGCCGTTCTGATTATTGCCTGTCCCTGCGCATTAGGACTGGCCACTCCCATGTCCATAATGGTGGGGACAGGCCGGGGGGCCATAGCCGGCGTCCTGATTAAAAATGCTGAAGTATTGGAAATCATGGAAAAAGTGAATACGCTGGTCGTGGATAAAACCGGAACGCTGACGGAAGGAAAGCCGCGAGTGGTAACCATCGAACCTGCTTCTGACTATTCCAAAGATGAATTGCTGGCTTTTTCAGCCAGTCTGGAACAGGCCAGTGAACATCCCCTGGCGGAGGCCGTGGTCAAGGCGGCAAAAGATAAAAATCTGGACCTTTCAAAAGTGGAAGGTTTTGAATCCACGACGGGAAAAGGGGTTAGTGGTACGATTAAAGGCAAACGGGTCACAATCGGGAATCATCATTTCATGACGGATCTGGGTCTCGATCTGACGGGTTTGACCCAGCAGGTGGATGAACGTCGTCAAACGGGTGAAACGGTCATATTCATCGGGATTGAAGATCGGATTGCCGGATTCATCGGGATTGCAGATCCTATTAAAGCTTCCACTCCCAAGGCCCTGCGGGACCTGCGGGAGGAAGGGATTCGAATTGTGATGCTCACAGGGGACAATCGCACCACGGCGGAAGCAGTTGCCAATCAACTGGGAATCGAAGATATCGAGGCGGAAGTGTTGCCCGATCAAAAACATGAAGTGGTCAAGCGCCTGCAGGAGGTAGGGAATATTGTGGCCATGGCGGGGGATGGAATCAATGATGCGCCGGCGCTGGCTCAGGCCCATGTGGGCATCGCCATGGGAACCGGGACCGATGTGGCCATCGAAAGCGCCGGAATGACCCTGGTAAAAGGGGATCTCAGCGGAATTGTCCGTGGTCGTCGTTTAAGTCGGATTACCATGCGGAATATCCGTCAGAACCTGTTCTGGGCGTTTGCCTATAATTCCATTGGTGTCCCGGTGGCGGCCGGCGTACTGTACCCCATTTTTGGATTGTTGTTGAGCCCGATTATTGCCGCTGCTGCCATGAGTTTCAGCTCCGTATCGGTGATCGGAAACGCCCTGCGGCTGCGATCGGTGAAACTGTAATCAATAGAGAGAAAAGGATTATTCATGAAACCGAGAAAAGGAATTCAAAAGAAACCGGTCCCTGAGAATAATGGAATCAAATACACCCTATGGCTGGCGATTCTTCTCATGGGAGTTACCATTGGGTTGTACCTGAATCCCAGGAGTGAGACGCCTCCCACGACCCAGATGCAGGCACCGGTTTTCACGGTCCCTACCATGGATATTGCCGCCCGGTTTGATTGTTCGTGCGGGTCCTGCGATGATATTGTGGCGGAATGTTCCTGCCCCACCGCCATGGAAACCAAGCGGTTCATAGATATGAACCGAAAGCAGGGAGCCAGTGAGCCAGAAATTGTAGATTTAGTAAAAGCGGCCTATGGTCACTTTAAAGGCTAGGATTTTCAATTGATCCATAATTATAATAGTAAGGAGCCGAAATAAGATGAAAACCAGATTAAAGAATACACGGTTGCTTTCAACGATTATTGTGTTGGGGGTCTTATTCTGGAGTGGATGTGAAGACTCAAAAACAATAAAACCGGAGGTGGTCTCAATTTCTCCATCGAATGGGGCTACCAATGTGGCCCGGACTACGGCGATTGAAGTTACTTTCAGTAAAGCCATGGATACCCTGTCCTGTGAATCCCGTTTCGGATTGCATACCGGCGAATTAACCGAAATGCCCATGATGGGAATGATGGGGATGGGGACGACACTCGGAGATGTGCCGGGTCAATATTCCTGGAATGACGACCATACCGTCATGACATTTCAACTGGCGTCCGCATTAATGGATTCCGCTCTCTATTCCATTTGCCTGATGGAAGGGATGGAGTCGGAAGATCATGAGGGAATGATAACGATGGATGGTATGATGGATCATGGATCCCAGCTGGACGGTGGTATGGTTACCATGTTTTCAACCGAATAAATAAGAGGAGTTTAAAATGATATTTCACGCAGACATAGCCATTGCCCTGTCTTTGATTGCCATCGGTGTAGGGTACTGGGTCTTGAGTAAAAGTAAGTCCATGGAAGATACGGGCTTGAAAACTACCGGGAAATTCCTGGGATATCTAATCACAATCGCGGCGATCCTTACCCTGTTGTGTACGACCTACTATTCCCTGAAATACTGGGAAGACGGTGCTTTTCAATCTGCCCGTACCGGTCAAATGTGTCTGAACCATGGAGGCGGAATGATGGGAAGTATGATGCCCGGACATGCGGGAATGATGATGGGAATGATGGGGGGATGCGACAAATCCATGATGAACGGTGACCAGGGGAATTGTAAATCCATGGGATCCGGATGTTCAGGAATGATGAAGAAAGGAAAAATGTCCGGTCACATGAAAGGAATGATGAAAGACGATGAAAAGTCCATGATGAAAATGAAGGGCGGAATGATGGACCGGTATGAAGAAGAGGATGAAGAATCGGATAAGTAAATTCAATCTCAAATTAGGAATACAATATGGAATACACATTTAATACACGTCTTTCCACTTCGTTTGACGAAGCGGTAGAGAAAGTTCGAGAGGAACTATCCCTGGAGGGATTTGGTGTATTGACTGAAATTGATGTTCAGGCGACGCTGAAGAAAAAACTGGACGTGGATTTTAAGAAATACCTGATTCTGGGTGCTTGCAATCCGCCTTTCGCCTATAAAGCGTTACAGGCGGAAGACAAAATTGGCGCCATGCTACCCTGCAACGTGGTAGTGATCGAACAAGAGGCTGGTGACATCGAAGTAGCTGCCGTAGACCCAGTGGCATCAATGGAGGCCGTCTCCAACCCGGACCTGGGGTCCGTGGCGCAGGAAGTTCGGACAAAACTTCAAACTGTGATCAGCCGGCTGGGGTCTTAGGAAGCGATTAAATGATGGCGATGCACTGGGGAGGCCTGTGGGGCTGGTTTCTAATGATTTTTAGTTGGATTTTCATCGGATGGCTCGTTTACAGGTTAATCCAGTTTTCCAATTTAGGAAACTCCGGGAATCGAGTTCAGGACTCCCCTCTGGAAATCGCGAAGAAGAGATACGCTGCTGGGGAAATCAGTTCGGAAGATTATCACCGAATCATTAGTGATTTAGCCAATTAAAAAAACCAATTGTGACATAAATTTCAGAATCATTACTAATAAAGGAAACTGCCATGAGTCGAGTTCAGCGATTAATTTTCAGCTTGGTAATTTTGGTATCAATGGCGAGTGTCATTTCAGCTCAGGAAAAGGTTGGTACCAGTAAAACAGTCAATTTCGAACCCCTGCAGAAGGTGGAAGCGAAATATGTCTGTATGGGTATGGGCAGTAACCGGGTTTTTGATCATGAGCTTATCCCTGCCGTGGTAGATGATAAGACCTATTATGGCTGTTGTGATAACTGTAAGACGGCTCTCCTGTCAGATTCCACTTACCGCTACGCCATTGATCCGGTGAGCAAGGTTCGGGTGGATAAAGCCACTGCAGTCATTGGGGCTCTGCCAGAGGGGGAAGTAAGATATTTTGAAAATGAATCCAACATGCTAAAATTTGCTTCTCAATTAAAAGCAGAGAAACCATCAAAATAATTGGCAACCATAATTCCGAAGGGAGAAATATTCAATGAAAGCAGTACTCATCTTGCTTCTGGGATTCAGCGCATTAACTGCCCAAACCCAGGAAGGGGAAAAAACTACAATGCCCATGTCTGATTCCATGAAGCAGAAAATGCCCATGATGAAAGGCATGTCAAGTAAGGAGGGAATGAAAATGCATGAATCCATGGCTCGAGATTCCTCAAGTGCAGAAGCTTATTATTACACCTGTCCCATGGAAAGCCATCGTCAGGTTCATAGTGACCAGCCAGGGAAATGCCCGGAATGCAATATGGATTTAGTTAAAGTGGTAAAAGCAGACTCAGAGAAGGCTGAATTTTACGGCTGTCCCATGCCTGCCCACAGCCACATTCGTAGCGATAAACCTGGTAAATGTCCCGAGTGCAACATGGACCTGCAACCGATGCGGATGGATAAGGGAACTGCTTCCAATTTGGACTGAGTAGTTTTCGTCACTTCTTTTTTCTGACCGCTTTAGCCCTCCTTGGATATAATCCAGCTTCAGGACGGATTCTCCGGCACAAAATTGCAGTATACCACCAATATATCTGTTCACCCCTAATCTGAACCAAGACAAGGATAGTTTCTCATGACCAGTTTCTTGCCCGATTGGGCTCCCAATGTCCACCCCTTAATTGTCCATTTCCCCATTGCTCTACTGACCACAGCCGTCGCATTACACTTCCTAGAATTGATCCGACCCGGATGGGGTAAAGTTAAAACAATTTCAACCGCTTTATACGTCCTGGGGTTCATCGCCGGATGGGTTGCCTATTTCGCAGGTCAAGAAGCGGCAGATGGGGTGAGTCTACCGTCATCCGCCATTCCGATCCTTAATCAGCACGCGGATCTGGCACAGCGGACAGTAATTATCTTCTCCATTGTGGCCGGAGCCCGTTTATTGGAATATTTTACAGAAAAACTGGACCACCTGGGATGGAGAATAAGCATCTTCCTGTTGGGGGGAATTGGATTGGTTTCTTTAACCTTAACCGGTGATCATGGCGCCCGACTGGTTTTTGAACAGGGTGTTGGGGTCCAAAAGACGACCCAAACCGTTACGAATGGGGTTACCGAATCCACGCAGGTAAAAAGATTGAATTCCTTCAAGGACGGTTCCTGGACCTGGTCCCCTGTGGCCGGTTCACCAGAACGGTTATTTGAGGGATTTCTATTTTTGGTGGGAAATCAAGAAGATGTAGCACCTGCCAATGATCCGGATCATCCACTTTTTAACGTGAAAGGTCCCGTTCTATTTGTCAACGAACAAGTTTTATCCGGTGTAGAAATGGATCTCGCACTGAACCTGGATCAATTCCATGGTACCGTCTGGTTAATTCATCATGTCCAGGATCAACAGAATTATGACTACCTTTCCGTCCGTTCCGGTAAAATGGTTTTCGGACGGGTTGTCTCTGGGAAAGATAAAATCCTGGAGGAAAAACCGGTCTCGGTGAGCGGGAATGCAACGATCCGGGTTGTGGGTTCCGGGAAGCATTTCCGGGGTTATCTCAATGACGAACTCGTATTGCATGGACATGCCGGGGGACAACCGGCGGGGTTTACGGGATTAAAAATTGAAGGGACTGGTTCTCTTGGTATTTCTAAATTAACCGTGTCCATACTTTAGTGATTCGAAGGAAAGGTTTAATAACATGAAAGCGTTGTGGTTGGCATTTGGTACCGTTTTTTTAGCTGAACTTGGGGACAAAACGCAACTGGCGATCTTAGCCATGAAAGGGAAGGGATTCTCTGGATGGGAATTATTCATTGGTGCCATGCTGGCGTTTGCCGTCCTCACCGGGGCAGCCATTTTGGTAGGGAATTGGCTGAACTCCTATCTTTCTTCGCAAATCATTCAGAAGGCCGCCGCCGCCGGTTTCGTCCTCATGGGAATTCTCATGTGGTTCGATAAAGTCTGACCGATTCATTTCTTCATCGACTGTGATTGAATAACCTATTGATTCAGGTCCGGAATTGAAATAAGGTCTTTCCGAAATAAAAGGGTGTTGTAAATTCGAGTAATTGTTATGCCTATCAATTTCAAGTGGATCACCCGATTATTAATCATCGGTCTTCTGGCCAATCTGGCTCCCCTGCAGGACGGTTCACTGCTTTCAGCTCAGAGCAAGAAAAAGAAAACCGTTTCAAAGAAACGACCTGCAAAAAAAAGCTCGAAAAAACGGTCCTCCAGCAAAACGAGAAAAAAAGGAGCCGTATCGAATAAACGGATTGCCCAAGCCAATGCCCTGGTAAAACGGGGGATGGCCAGAGCTAAAAAGAAGGATTACAACGGAGCCCTGAAAGATTTAATCCGGGCTTACAAACTTCACCCCTCAAAATCCACGAAACAGCGGATTTTAAAGCTTCAGGCCTATCTCAAAAAAAAATCCAAGACCAGGAAAGCGCCTTTGGCGGCAAACAAACCTACCCAGGCCAAGGTACCAGAATTGGATCAAATCCCTGGCATTAATACGGTGGAATATGCCAACCAGCTTTATTCCATTACGGAAGCTTTCGAAATCAGTTCCCGGGAGTTAGCCCGTGCCACATCCTATTTAGAGCCGGCAACCGGTAAAAAAGTATCCCGGATTGAAGTTCATCGTGCCCGCACCCTGGAGGATCTGGAACGGGCAGCTCGGGCTGAGCCAAATGATTACCGGATCCAGGTCGAACTGGCCCGCCAGTATGAAGCAGAAAATAAACCGGAAGAGGCAAAAGATATTTATTTGCGGCTGGTAGCCCGGGATCCGTTTAATGCGGACGCCCATTTTTATCTTGGATCCTTCTTTGCCCGTCAGGGACAGTTGAATAAAGCTAGAGATGCATTTGAAGAAGCCCTGGATATTCAGCCGGATCACCGGGCGACGATTGAGGCTATGGCTACGTATTTCGGCACCAAAAAAATGGAGTCCATGAGCAAAGAAGTGCTTACCCGGTCGGCCAAGAAGCGTCCTGAAGGAGCTGCCTACCGCTTGAATGAAATCCGCAGGAAACTGGATGCTAGCGAATATGAAACGGCGGTTCGACTGACGAAAAACGGTCGGGAAAAATTCCCGGATCACAGTGGTTTTGTGCTACTTCAGGGAAAGGCACTGGAGGGACTGGGTAATATTGATCAGGCGAAACTGGCTTACCAGACGGCGATTAAAATGAATCCGAATCAGGGGGATTATTATACGGCTCTTGCGGAACTTTATTTTAAGCAGGGAAAATATATTTACGCCGGTTTGTCGTATAGCGATGCGGTACGGGTAAATCCGACCGATGCAAAGGCCCGATTCAGCCAGGGATTGAGTTATTTTAAGGCGCAGGAATGGGGTCGTGCTGCCCAGGCATGGGAGGATTTACTTCACTTTATGCCCCAGCACCCTCAAGTTCGGAAATATTTACCCCAAGCGTATTACATCCTTGCCGTGGAGTACAATCGCCGAGGAGAACCGGGTTTAAGCCAAACATCTTTCCGTAAGGCAATGACAATTAACCAGAATTCCGGCGAATGGCTGCCTGATGCCATGCTTACTTTGGGGAATTATTATCGGGATCAGGGAAAATATCAGGAAGCGCTTTCAGCCTTTAATGAGGCTATTCAGTTGAAGCCCTACAATGCCCAAGCCTACTTGGGGCTGGGTATCACCTACTGGAAAATGGAGGAACCGGGTATGGCAAAAGCAGCCTGGCAGCGGAGCATGGAATTGAATCCGAAAAATAATGATGCTCGCGGTTGGCTCCTGCTGGCTGGAAAAACCGATTAGGCTGAAATCCATCTGAAACAAATTCCGGGGGTTTCTTTTCCTGCAGATGGAATAAAACCGTAATTTCCCACCTCTCATGCATATCTTGATTTTAAGTTTAACCTTATTTGGCAGTCTCCTGGCTCAGCGTCCCGGCGATTCCTTGGTGAAAAAAGGTGTGGCAGCTTTTTACAATTATGACTACCAGCATAGCGTGGAAATTCTTACCCATGCCCGGGAAAAATATCCTCAAAATCCGGTGGTTCACCTTACCTGGGCGGCTGCCCGGTGGCGGAGAAACGAAGCTTATCTCTCCCAGGCAGAAATCTATGAAAATTTCAATCGGGATCTGGACACGGTGATTACCGTCTATAATGAATTGTTAACCACAAAACCGAATGACCCGGAATATCTTCTATATCTCGGTGCTGCCAAAGGGTTAAAGGCACGGATCCTTCTAGGTCAGAAACAATGGTTTGGAACCTTGACAGTTGCTTACCAGGGCTTCCGGCTTATTCAGGAGGCAGTGGACTTGAATCCAGCCCTGAAAGATGCCTATCTCCCCATCGGGATTATGGAGTACTACTCTGGGTTAAGCAATTTCCTGGTCAAGTTCGCGGCTCAGATCTTTGGATTGCACCCCTCCCGTGAAGTTGGAATCCGGAAAATGGAAATTGCCCGCAGTAGTGAGTGGGCCTGGTCTGAAGCTGAAAGCATCCTTTCCTTTATCTATCTCTGGGCGGATATTGACCTGGAACGGGGATTATCCGTCAGCCGGCATCTCGCTGAACGGTATCCCCGTAACTTTGATTTCCAGATCCACTATGCGGAATCGCTCCTGCAGAATGGAAAACTGGAACCGGCTCAAAAGAAATTGAAGGCCTTGAATGAACGGCTGCCCGAGCTGACGGAACAGCAACGTGCATGGTACACCAGTTATCTGAATTATGAATGGGGTCATTATTTCTTTCTGACAGGGGATCTGGATCGAGCCCAGAATCACCTGAAACTTTGTATTAATCATTACAACGCTGAACTGGATGCCATTTTGGCTTTCGCCTGGCTGAGAAGTGGCATGATTTACGATTTAAAGGGTCAGCGGGAGGCAGCGATTAAAGCCTATAAAAATTGTATTGCTCTGGATAATTTTTCACGGGCGATTCAGCTGGCAGAAAGCTATTTGAAGGTACCCTATTCCGGCTAGATTATTGTTGCCGGACCTATTAACCCCTAAATTGTTTCTTTAAGGAGCGAAATGGAACCAAGAAAAAAGACACGTCAGGTACAGATTGGCACCCTTCCCGTAGGGGGTGGTGCTCCCATTTCGGTCCAGTCCATGACTACAACCAAGACCAGCGATGTCTCCGCTACGCTTCGTCAAGTGGAAGCTCTGGAGGAAGCCGGTTGCCAGATTATTCGTATAACAGTTCCGGATTCAGCCTCTGCCAAAGCGCTGAAGGACATTAAAAAGCGGATGCAGGTACCTCTGGTGGCGGATATTCATTTTAATTACCGGATGGCGCTGGAAGCAGTGGACGCGGGAGCCGATAAAATCCGTATTAACCCTGGGAATATTGGCGATAAGGAACGGGTGAAAGAAGTGCTGAAAAAAGTCCAGGGTGCTGGACTCCCGATTCGAATTGGCGTCAATGCCGGCAGTCTCGAACGGGATTTACTGGAAAAATACGGCTACCCCACCGCCGAAGCCATGGTAGAGAGTGCCCGCCGCCATATTGCCATCTGCCAGGAATATGGATTCGAAGATATTATTGTTTCCCTCAAAGCCTCCGATGTCTGGCTCATGGTGGAGGCCTACCAGCTCTTTTCGCGGGAGTTCGATTTTCCACTGCATTTGGGAGTGACTGAGGCTGGGCCGTTCAAGGCTGGTTCCGTTAAATCGGCGGTTGGCATTGGCACACTCCTTTCACAGGGAATCGGCGATACCATCCGGGTCAGCCTGACCGAAGATCCGGTGGAGGAAGTGCATGTGGGATTTGAGATTTTAAAGTCACTGGGGTTGGCTGCCAAAGGGGTCACCATTGTGGCCTGTCCCACCTGCGGCCGGCTGGAAGTGGACTTATTCAAAATTGCCAAGAAAATGGAAGCCAAACTGAAGAAAGTTAAAACGCCCATGACGATTGCACTGATGGGATGTGCTGTCAATGGTCCGGGAGAAGCCTCTCATACCGATCTGGGGATTGCTTTTGGAAGAGGAAGTGGTCATTTGTATTATCGGGGCGAAAATCGCGGGAAAGTATCCGAAAGTGAAGCCATTGAAAAACTTGAAGAACTAATTGAAGAATTTGAATCCTCGCAAAAAGGAGGTTAATGTGAAATTCCTTTTAGCACTATTTACATTCCTAACCCTACTTCCCGCCCAGCAGGAAGTCAAGAAACCGACACCAACCGTCATTTCCGTCTACTGGAAAACACTCTCCCCGGAGGAGAAGGAAGTTTTTTTATTTTCCTACCTGACTCAGGTTTATGATACTCACCAGCAGCTAATTAAGGATCTGGGTTATGGGGAATTAACCACCTGGTATTACGATCACAAAGCGGAACTGGTTTACGGTATTTTTGATGAAATCGGTCAGGATAAGATGCAGGAGTTTATCGGTTGGATTGATGAATATTACCGTCATCCTGAATTCGTCGACCGACCTTTCGATGAGGCTTTAGCCTTTGCCTATCGATTCCAACAGGCAGCAGGAGAAACCATTTGGGAAAAGTACGAAAACCTGAAATTTGGAAAAATTCAGCCCGGGGACTGACTTCGCAGTTCCCGCTTTATGCGGTAAAAATATTTTCAAATACTGAGACTTTCATTGTCTGAGTGGCAATGATCTTATACCTAACAACGATTACCTTTATTTAGCTTATGTAGACTCATGATCGCTCGCGTTCTCAGCAGTGCTATTCTGGGAATCGACGCCTATGTGGTGGAAGTAGAGGCCCATTTATCCGGAGCCCAGTTACCCCGGTTTATCACGGTCGGCCTTCCTGAAGGCGCCGTAAAGGAAAGCAAAGAGCGGGTAACAGCAGCCATTAAAAACAGCGGTTTTAAATTCCCCATCAAGCATGTAACCGTCAATCTGGCTCCGGCGGATATCCGGAAAGAGGGATCGGCTTTCGATTTACCCATCGCCATCGGCATTTTAGCGGCCATGGGTGAGGTTCAGCCCACTTACCTGAACAACCTCTTATTCTTGGGTGAGTTGGCACTGGATGGTACCTTACGACCCATTAAAGGGGCTTTACCGATTGCAGTCTGCGCCCGGGATCAAGGAATAAAAGGAATCATTCTTCCGGAGGAGAATGGGGCGGAAGCAGCCGTGGTGCAAAATGTGAAGGTGGCACCGGCCCGAACGCTCCGGGAAGTGGTTCAGGTATTGAACGGGGAGCGTTCACTCCAACCGGTGAAAATTAATCGGGAGGAGGTTTTTCGGTCTCGGCAGGTTTATTCGGTGGATTTTATGGATGTTAAAGGGCAGGAGCAGGTTAAGCGGGCTCTGGAAGTGGCGGCTGCCGGCTCCCATAATGTAATCATGATCGGCCCCCCGGGAAGTGGAAAAACCATGCTATCCAAACGATTGCCCACTATCCTTCCGGACCTGACGCTGGAGGAGGCGCTCCAGACCACAAAAATCCATTCGGTGGCTGGATTGATTCCGGATGGTCAGGGAATTACTGCCACCCGGCCCTTTCGATCCCCCCACCACACGATTTCGGATGCCGGGTTGATTGGGGGTGGTACGATCCCTAAGCCGGGAGAAGTGAGTCTGGCTCACAACGGTGTACTGTTCCTGGATGAACTGCCGGAATTCAAGAAAAATGTATTGGAAGTCCTGCGCCAGCCCATGGAAGACGGTGTGGTCACCATTTCAAGGGCGACGGTCAGTCTTAGTTATCCCGCCCGTTTTATGCTGGTGGCAGCTATGAATCCCTGTCCCTGCGGCTATTCCACTGATCCCAAGAATGAATGTACTTGTACCTCTCAAATGATCCAGAAATATATGAGTCGTATTTCCGGTCCCTTAATGGATCGAATTGACATTCAAATTGAAGTGCCTGCGGTTCCGTTCACTGATTTGACCGACCAGGCAGGCGAGGAACAGTCAGCCGATATAAAAACCCGGGTCCAGGCAGCCCGAAAAATCCAGTTGCAACGGTTTCTTGGTTCTGACATATTCGCCAATGCTCAGATGGAGACCAAGGCTTTGAAACAATATTGTCCGCTGAAAAAAGAAGCTGCCGAGCTCATCAAAACAGCCATGGAGAAGCTGGGACTCTCCGCGCGGGCTTACGATCGGATATTAAAAGTATCCAGAACGATTGCCGATCTGGAACATTCTGATTCCATCCTCCCGCAACACGTGAGTGAAGCAATTCAATACCGCAGCCTGGATCGACAGTTATGGTTGGCCTGAATAACACGTACTTTATTTAAAATCAGTGGTTTTACCCTTACTAGAAGGATAAAATTATCTCCTGTTAAAGAAGATAATGTCTTCTGGTGTGAGATATTGATTGGTGGTTGCAGCGCGCCAATCATTTTCCTATCTTCACTCCGCGGATGAGATTGTTTCAATGTTAGAAGATTTAAAATGCGTTTTCGTTTAATTTTTCCGGCGACCGTTGCCTCCGGTCTCCTATTCCTGTCCTGTGAAGCGCCGGACAGTCTGGAACCAGTCTCTGGGATTGAAGGTACGGTGGAATATCAGGGCGCCTGGCCCGACAGCATTAAAGCAGCTGCCCTGATTGTATTAACCGGGCTGGATGAAAAACATTTAACCGATTATTTGGTGACCTATAGCACCCCCGATCTTCCTGGAACGGAAAAGAGCGATTACTTTTTCCAGTTGGATGAAGGAGTCTATTTTGTGGCGGCGATTGGGTTGCTCATGGACCCGGTTCTTTTCTTTGCTCATTTCGATTCTATCATCGCCTCCGAGGACTTGCCGCTGACGATCCTGAATAAAAGTCCTGAAATTCAGTTCCCGGTGAGAATTAGGGGGAAAAAAGTGATTCAAAACAACCAGATCATTACGTTTCAGCCTTGAAAAAGTTTTTATCCATTCCCCTGATTGTATTTTCCGTCATAATGGCTCAAACTGGTAATATTTCCGGGACCATTGTGGAGGAGGTCACGGGCCGTCCCTTAGCCGGGGTGAATATTCTGGTGAAAAATACTTTTATTGGTACGGCTTCCAATTCGGAGGGGGAATTTGAATTATCGGGTCTGGCCCCCGGAGATTACGATTTATTTATTTCCATGATCGGTTACCGCAAAATTCGCCGCCAGGTCGCGGTTCGTCCCGGTGAAACTATCGAATTAAACCTGACATTGACTGAAGATGTGCTTTCTGCTCCCCAGGTGGTCGTCACCGCTACCCGGAAGGAGCAGGATATCATGGAAACGCCCTTATCCGTGACGGTTATATCGCCCAGGAAAATCCAAGATAAAGGCGCCATCAGTCTAACTGAAGTTTTACCATACGAAGCCGGAATTAATACGGTAAAAGGGCAACTCAATATTCGTGGTGCTTCCGGTTATTCATTGGGGACGGGGGATCGTTCGCTCCTGTTATTGGATGGCGTGCCGTTACTGGGGTCCGCCGCCGGGAATATTACCTGGTCCATTATTCCCACTTCTGAAGTGGAACGGGTTGAAATTGTAAAGTCAGGAGGCTCGGCTCTATATGGTTCAAGCGCCCTGGGTGGTGTGGTTAATATCCTGACCCGGAATGCGCCCGCTGATCCCGAAAACAGATTTTTTATTTTTAA
>CAZNUM010000018.1:0-32895 GCA_964576315.1 uncultured bacterium | reverse complement strand
CATGGAGAAACTCCAGTGATGTGTCGATGCGACGTGCCGCCCAGGCTGCGTAGTCGGCGATAGGGTTGGCGTAGCTGGACTGATCGACGCAGGCTAGGACCTTCCCCTTTAAGACATTGCTTTGGTATTCGCTCATCGATTAGTGCCCGAGCAGCATGTCTTCGCTGCCTTCTTTGTCATGCACGGCAAATCGATTAAGACTCTGGTGGACAACGGCATTATTGTTCTGGCAGCCGGTGGCGGCGGCATCCCGGCCTTTGTGGACGATCAGGGCCATCTGGAAGGATTGGACGCAGTAATTGACAAGGATTTAGCAGCGGCTCTATTAGGTCGGGTCATTAAAGCCCATGAATTGTGGATCATCACCGACGTGGATTACGTTTACCGCGATTATGCCACACCCCAACAGCAGCCGATTAAGGAAATCACCACTGCTGAACTGGCCCAACTGGATCGGGAAGGCCAATTCCAGGAAGGAAGCATGCGGCCAAAGATTCTGGCAGCTCTCTATTTCCTGAAATATCACGGTAAAAAGGTCGTCATCACTTCAATTCCCCAGGTCCAGCAGGCCCTGGCAGGCAATTCAGGAACCATCATCAGGAAATAATATGAAAATTCACGAATATCAGGGAAAAGCAATCCTGAAACAGTACCATATCCCCATTCAGGACGGGCATGTCATCGAGTCCTTTGACGAAGCTGAAACGACGATTCGAAAGGTTCAGGCGGATTTTGGTACGGAAGCGGTCGTTGTTAAGGCTCAGATCCATGCCGGCGGGCGTGGGAAAGGGGGCGGCGTTAAATATTCAGCCACTTTTGAAGATGCCCTTCAGAATGTAAAAAGAATCCTGGGGATGAATTTAGTCACCCACCAGACAGGACCCCAGGGACAAAAAGTTAGAAAAGTGTACATCACCAAGGCTCTGGACATCGCCCATGAATTCTACGCCGCCATTACTCTGGATCGCTCTCTGGGTCTGGACGTTTTTATGGTTTCCACGGAAGGTGGGGTAGAAATTGAGAAAGTAGCGGCTGAAACACCGGAAAAAATTATTAAAGTCTGGATCGATCCTTTGACAGAGATGCATGGTTTCCAAGCCCGGAAGCTGGCCTTCGGGTTGAAATTGAAAGATCAGGCCTTTAAAACAGCCGTTAAAGTGTTCCAAAACATGTATGCCTGTTACAATGGAACGGACGCTTCCCTGATTGAAATCAACCCCCTAGTGTTGACCACGGATAATAAAGTCGTAGCCCTGGATGCCAAATTCAATTTTGACGATAATGCCCTCTTTCGTCAACCGGATATTGTGGCTCTGCGGGATCTGAATGAAGAAAATCCCACTGAAGTGGAAGCGGGGAAGTACCACTTGAACTACATTAAACTGGAGGGCAATGTGGGCTGCATGGTGAACGGTGCCGGTCTGGCCATGGCTACCATGGACATTATTAAGCTGGCAGGGGGTGATCCGGCGAATTTCCTTGATGTGGGTGGAGCCGCCAGTGCCGAAACCGTTCGAAACGGGTTTAAAATCATCCTCTCTGATCCAAATGTGAAAGCGGTTTTGATCAATATTTTCGGGGGCATAGTCCGCTGTGACCGGGTTGCCAATGGGGTGATTATGGCCGTGAAGGAATTGGGGCTAACCGTGCCGGTGGTGGTTCGCCTGGAAGGAACGAATGCACGGCAGGCGAAACAAATTCTGGCGGATTCCGGCTTGTCCATCATTCCGGCAGACAACATGAAAGATGCCGCTGAAAAAGTCGTCCGCTGTACCGTTAATGAAGGAGTCGCATGAATGTCCATTCTCGTCAATAAAAATTCAAGAGTCATCGTTCAGGGGATCACCGGTTCGGAGGGTTTGTTCCATGCGGGGCAAATGCTGGAATACGGGACCAATATTGTTGCTGGAGTGACTCCAGGCAAGGGGGGACAAAAAGCGCTGGAAGAGCGCGTTCCTGTCTTTAATTCCGTGGAAGAGGCACAGGAGGCTACCGCTGCCAATGCCTCCATTATTTTTGTCCCGCCGGCATTCGCTGCCGAAGCAATCATCGAAGCGGCTTACGCCGGCATGGAGGTGGTAGTGTGCATTACGGAGGGAATCCCCGTCCATGACATGGTTAAAGTAAAACGGATCGTGGACCAGACTGGAACCCGTCTCATCGGTCCTAACTGTCCCGGCATCATCACGGTGGACGAATGCAAACTAGGTATCATGCCGGGATTCATCTGTCGAAAGGGTAATATTGGGGTAATTTCCAAATCAGGGACCCTCACCTACGAAGCAATCGGTCAACTGGTAGAGGCCGGGTTTGGTCAAACCACTGCCATTGGCATCGGCGGCGACCCCATCATCGGGACCACCATGAAAGAAGTTCTGGAACTGTTTGAAAAGGATGCTGAAACGGAGGGGGTGGTAATCATTGGTGAAATCGGCGGGCAGATGGAAATTGAAGCAGCCCGCTGGGCACACCAGAATATGAGCAAACCGATCGTAGGTTTCATTGCCGGTCAGACGGCACCCCCGGGGAGAAGAATGGGTCACGCCGGCGCCATCGTCTCCGGCGGGGACGACACGGCAGAAGCAAAAATGCGGATATTAAGCGAATCGGGAATCACCGTTTGTGAATCCGTAGCTGAAATTGGCGACAAGGTGAAAAAGGTGATGGAAGGTTAAAAACTTCCACGCGCAAGAACATGAGACTGTTAAACTGAATTATTAAGGAATTATTACATTATGGGAAACCGCACCTTTGCAATCATTAAACCGGATGCAATCCAGAATGGGCACCTGGGGAAAATCATCGACCGGATCATTGACTCTGATTTTACCATTATCGGAGCCCGGCTTGTTCAAATGGACAAAAAACGGGCTGAAGCCTTTTATGAAATCCATCGCGGGAAACCCTTCTTTGAGGAATTAACTTCTTTCATGTCCTCGGGCCCCTGCATGGTTCTGGCGCTGGAGAAACCCGAGGCGGTGGAGGTGTGGAGAAAAGTCATCGGTGCCACCAATCCAGCGGAGGCGGCACCCGGTACCATCCGGAAGGATTTTGCCACGGACCTCTCCCGAAATGCGGTCCATGGCGCGGACAGCGATGAAAATGCCGCCCGGGAGATCGCCTTTTTCTTCGACGAATCAGAATTAATAAATGGGGCATAACAGTTGCTTTTTTCCATCCCCTGCTATCAAATTCAACGATGGTGAAATACACTGGGTCATGCGAATAATCATAAGAAAAACCTGGATCATTGCCGTACTGCTCTTCTTTTTTACGGGTTGCTTCAGTAGCGGTGAACAGGGAACGGTAGGGGAGAAAATTTCCATTCAGGCTGATGTTCCGGAAGAAGGAAACGACCTCGAATTTTCCTGGAAATTTACAGGTCTTCCGGAGACAAGCCAATTATCCCAGGTCGATTTAACCCTCTCCGAAGACGGGACTGTCGCCAGTTTTACACCGGATGTGAAGGGATATTATGCAGTAGAAGTTTCCGTACTCCAATATAATGACGAAATCAGTACCCAGTCCTTCGAATTCGACGTCAGACCAGGCGACGAAACAAGTGTCGCTTCAGAAAAATCAACCGGAGAAGAGTCCGGGCCGGAAGAAGCAGTAACCGAGGAAACACCATCGGGCTCGTCTGTAAAATGGTATGAAGAAAAGGAGGCTCAGGAAGCCCTGGAAGAATTGACGACGCCTCTCGTTTCTGAAGTTGCGGAGCCGGCGAAAACCGATACAGAAACCGTTGCCCAAATGACTGCCAAGGCGGAGAAACCGGCACCGAAAAAAATAAAACCTAAACCCAAAAAACCACTGCCCGGTTCCTCCATACCCTACGACCACTCCCGCTACACGATCCAAGTGTCGGCCAAGCGAAGTCTGGACATGGCCAAATCGGTAGCAGCCGACCTGATTAAGGCCGGCTACGATGCCTACATTCAAAAAGCTTATTTTAAGGAAACGGACGAAGTGTGGTACCGGGTGCGGGTCGGAAGTTATGAAAAGAAGGAAACTGCCCTGGCTGTTGCCCAGTCCCTTTCCCAGATCAACCACGAAAAAGCGTGGGTGGACTTTGTCCGCTATGAAGATTGAATCGTTTAACCTAACCAAAATTCAGGAGTAAACAATGGAACCGATGAAATTACATTTTGATATCAGAGACGTTTTCCGCGCTCCACGGCTGGCTTTAAGCGGGAAGAAAATCTGGGTCTTTCTGGTGGCAAATGTCATCGGATATCTAGTCTATTTTATCTTGAACTATTTCGCCTTCTCCCTTTCCGGCGTTTCCATGTCCGAAACCTGGAGCACCCGGGGACTCTACCCCTGCCTCTTCGGAACGACCGCACCCTGGTACTCCTGGACCTTGTTCTGGATCGGGACCCTGTTCTGGTTTTTCGCCATCCTGTTGGCTTGTACGGCAGTGGCTCGGATCACCTATAAACAATTAAAAGGAGATGAATTCTTCTCCGCCGGAGATGCTTGTAAATTCCTAAAAAAGCACTGGCACCCTGTCATATTCACCTCCATATCCATTGTTCTGATCCTGGTATCCTTCGTGGTGATGGCAGCGATTTTTGCCCTGTTTGGAAAGATCCCCTATGTGGGCGAATTCCTGTTTGTGCTCCCTTACCTTTTGTATTTCTTTGGTTCTGTATTTACCCTTTATACGGGCATTGTGTTGATTATGTCCATTATTTACACACCGGCGATTGTCGCCACGATTGAAGAAGACACCATGGGAGCCGTTTTTAACAGCTATTCCGTAACCTGGAGTCAACCTTGGCGCATTGTTCTTTACCACTCTGTTCTGGTACCTCTATTTGTTCTGGCTGTGGGTATTTTTAAACTCTTCTGGTTCGGTGGTATATGGCTCATCAATGTTGTCTTTGGTCATTCCGCATTAATGGGGGGGAAATTGGCCAATATCGTTGGTGCCGCCGGTAGCGTGGTCTGGCCGGAACAACTGGTCAATCTTGCAAACGCCTGCTGCACGACCAAACCACTGAGTGATGTTTGTTGCGGAACCGGCAACCTCTGCTGCAATGTGACGAACTGGTACCAATGCTTGGTTCCCGGGGGGAGCGGAAATCTTTCAGGTACCGAATCCGTAGCAGCCTTTATTCTGGGAATTTTCCTGTTCCTTCTGCTTCTCTCCGTTTTTTCCTATGGGTTGGCCATCTTTTCCGTTGGTGAAACCTTGATGTTTACCATTTTCCGGAAAAAAACGGATGACGACAACGTCCTGGAACGGAAAGATGAAGATGAACTGGAAGAGGAAAATGAAGAGGACGAAGATTTGGACGTGGATACGGATGAAGAAGAAGACGAGGAAACGGACGAAGGTGACGAATCCTCCAAAGACGAATCCACCGAATCGTATGAATCCAGCTCTGACAACGATGCGGATAATGCCGAATCAGACCAGGATAAATCGGACTAAATAACCCACAGCTACCGACGGTGCCCTGAGCGGTTAAGGCTTGTATCAAGTACTATTCAGCGGTAGCTTCCCGGGCTAAAATGAAGCTGTTCAGAACGGATTTGAACCGGGGTATTGACCACCAACTTTACGAAATCCCGGCCCATTCCCTGGACTTGGGCGATCTGGAACTGGTGGACGATACCCTCTACTGCACCCTGACCGTTGATAAGGGTCACAACCAGTACCGCCTGATCGGGTCCCTAAAAGCGACGGTGGTTGAAACCTGTGATCGATGTCTGGACCCATTCCAGGAAGTTCACGAACCGGATTTTGATATCCTGCTGACAGCAAAACAGGAACTGGTCAACGAATCCAATCTGGATGTTATCTGGTTCCCGGATACTGAAGATCTCATTGATCTGGGTCCTTCCTTCATGGAGATTCTCCTGCTGGAGGAACCTTTAAAAAAGTTGTGTCACAAGGAGTGTCGTGGACTTTGCCCCCACTGTGGCGCCAATTTGAACCACAGATCCTGTTCTTGTAAAGTGGAACACGTGGACCAGCGCTGGGAAGCACTCCAGTCGTTATGAAATAAAAAATTTTTGGAGCACCAATGCCGTTACCAAAAGGAAGACAATCCAAGGCACGCAGCCGCAAGCGGCGGACGCATTATAAAGCAGCCACCGTTACGGTGACCGATTGCCCGCAATGCAACCAACCCAAAATGCCTCACCGGGCCTGCCCCAACTGCGGGTACTACCGGGGCCGACCTGTGATTTCCGCCACGGAGTAAATTCACACCAATATGAAAATCGTTCTGGACGCCATGGGGGGGGATCTTGCACCCCAAGCACCGGTACAGGGTGCCCTGAAAGCGTTGCAGGAACTTGATTCGGGCCTGGAAATTATTCTCGTGGGAGACGAAAACCGGTTAAAACCCCTCGTTGGGGATCCTTTACCTAGAGGAATTCAGATTTATGCCACCAGAGAAGTGGTGAACATGGATGACCGGGGTTCAAAGGTACTAAAAACAAAACCCGACTCTTCCCTGGTAAAAGGAATTCAACTGGTAAAAAACGGCGATGGGGATGCTTTTATCAGTGCCGGTCATACAGGAGCCATAATGGCTACCTCCATTTTTCTTTTAGGAAGAATTACCCATGTGAGACGACCCGCTCTAGGGGCCTATATTCCCTCCCAACAGGGAGGTAAAATTCTCTGTGACGTGGGTGCTAACCCTAACGTAAAACCCCACCACCTCCTGCAATTTGCTATTATGGCTGCGCTGTACTTGGAACACGTGGAAGGAATCCAAAACCCGAAAATTGGATTGGTGAATATCGGGGTTGAGCCGAACAAGGGTACGGACCTTTATATTGAGGCTTATCAGTTGCTTTCCAAGGAATTACCCCATTTCGTTGGCAATGTAGAAGGACGCAATCTACTGAATTCGGAAGCCAATGTAATAATTTGCGACGGTTTTGTGGGTAATACCTTATTAAAATTCGCCGAGGGCTGGATTTCTACCTTTGGTAATCTGATTAAGGAAAAAATCGGGAATAAATTGACCTACCGTCTGGGAGCCGCCCTTTTGAAACCGGCTCTGGATGACATTCGCAATCAATACGATTATGAGGAGCAAGGGGGCACCCCCCTTCTCGGCGTGAATGGAATTTCCATTGTGGGCCACGGAAGTTCCGGACCTAAAGCATTTAAGAATTCAATTTTTCTGGCCCAGAAATGTATTAATGAAAATTTGATTTCCGACATCAGCCAGGGAATCAATGAACACCTGGGAGGGCTCAGTTGAACGCAGTCATTACCGCCACGAGCCGGTATTTACCGGAACGGGTTTTAACCAATCATGATCTTGAAAAAATGGTGGACACCTCCGATGAATGGATCCGCATGCGCACCGGGATCGAGGAGCGCCACCTGGTAGCGGAGGGGGAAGCCACTTCGGATATGTGCGCCGCTGTTTCCAGACAAATTTTGGAACGTCGCGGCAAAGTAGCCGACGAAATCGATTTAATTATTGTCGCCACCGTCACGCCGGATATGCCTTTTCCTGCCACCGCTGCGGTGGTCCAGGATAAAATCGGTGCGACCCACGCCTGGGCATTTGACCTGTCCGGTGCCTGTTCCGGTTTTTTATATGCCCTGGAAACGGGTGCCAAACTGGTTGAATCGGGTAAATATAAAAATGTACTGGTCCTTGGCGCCGATACCATGAGTTCCATTATTGATTACACCGACCGGAATACCTGCGTTCTTTTTGGGGACGGAGCCGGCGGTGTCCTACTGGAGCCCACTGAAAAAGATGTAGGTGTTCTGGATGCGTTGTTACGGACCGACGGAAAAGGGCGGGAATATTTACAAATGCCAGCGGGTGGAAGTCTACTCCCCGCCTCCCAAGTTACCGTGGAAAATCGCCTCCATTATGTGTTTCAGGACGGAAAACGGGTTTTCAAGTTCGCCGTGAAAAAAATGGCGGACATCAGCGCCGAAATTATGGAGAAAAACGGATTTACCGGCAACGACATCAAACTGTTTATCCCCCACCAGGCTAATAAACGAATCATTGATGCGGCCCGGGAACGCTGCAAAATATCGAAAGATAAAGTATTAATCAATATACAGAAATACGGCAATACCACTGCCGGTACCATCCCTATCGGTATTGATGAAGCGGTGGAAGAGGGACGACTAGAAGAAGGTGACCTGCTTCTCCTGGCTGCCTTTGGCGGCGGTTTCACCTGGGGCAGTATCTTGCTTCGCTGGGGAGCCGTTTAATATGAATCCCGTTTTCCTCTGCCCCGGCCAGGGGTCCCAGAAAGTGGGTATGGGGGTTGATTTGTATGAACAATCGGATCTGGGAAAATCCTATTTTGACCGGGCTAATGAAATTATGGAATATGACCTCCGTGAAATTATTTTCTCCGGACCGGAGGAATCCCTGCGTGAAACCAAAAATACACAGCCGGCCATTTATATTATTTCGGTGATTGTGGGTGAATTATTAAAAGCCAGAGGCCTTGAACCGGTCGCCGCCGCCGGGCACAGCCTTGGAGAATATTCGGCCCTCACCCTGGCCGGTGCTTTCAACTTTGAAACCGGGTTAAAACTGGTGAAAGTGCGGTCTCAGGGCATGCAGGAGGCGGGAATGGCCCGAGCCGGTACCATGGCGGCGATTATTGGGTTAGACAACAAAACGGTGGCAGACATTTGCACCGAAATCAAAACCGGAATTGTGGTTGCCGCCAACTACAATGCCCCGGGTCAGGTGGTCATTTCCGGTGAAGTACCGGCGGTGGAGGCCGCCATGGAATCGGCCCGAAAAGCGGGAGCCCGAAAAACAATTCGATTAAATGTGAGCGGTGCCTTCCACTCTCCCCTAATGCGTTCCGCCCGTGAAATACTTGCAGAGATGCTGAAATCCATCGAAATTCAAGACTGTCATGTCCCTGTTTACGTCAATGTATCGGCCACACCAGTCCGGGAGACCTCCTGGTTGAAAAAAGCCTTAATAGAGCAATTGGAAAGCCCCGTTCTCTGGCAGCAAACCATGACCAGGATAATAAAAGATGGTTTCTCTTCCGGAATTGAGGTCGGTCCGGGACGGGTTCTTCAGGGACTGGCACGGCGGATTGACCGAAATTTCACTATTACCGGCGTTGAAACCATGGCTCAGGTAAACCAGGATCAATATGCCTGATTTTACTGGAAAAGTTGCCATTGTTACTGGTGCTTCCCGGGGAATCGGTCGGGCGATTGCCCTAGCCTTTGCCAAAGCGGGAGCCCATACCGCCTGTCTCAGCCGTACCCGTGAAGACCTGGAACAGGTGGTCCAAACTATTGAACGGGAAGGGGGCTCTGCCTCCGACCACCCCTGTGATGTGAGCGATTTTAAAGCAGTGGAAAAGGTTGTTTCAGAGATCGTCAATCAATACGGGAAAGTGGACATTCTGATTAATAATGCCGGCGTCACCCGGGATAATCTCATTCTGCGAATGTCGGTGGAGGACTGGGAGACGGTTATACGGGTCAATCTCCAGGGTGCTTTTAATGGGATCAAAGCGGTTACCCGTCCTATGATGAAACAACGCTCCGGTCGGATCATCAATATTTCTTCCATCGTAGGTTTGATCGGTAATCCTGGTCAGGCTAATTATGCGGCCTCCAAGGCAGGGTTGATCGGACTCACCAAGGCGACGGCCAAGGAACTGGCTTCCCGGGGAATTACCACTAATTGTATTGCCCCGGGTTACATTGAAACGGAAATGACCGATCACCTGAATGAACAACAAAAGCATTCTTTAATTACACAAATTCCATTAGGACGGATTGGCCGTCCAGATGACATTGCCGCCACGGCGCTGTTCCTGGCTTCCGATGAAGCAAATTATATCACAGGACAAATCTTTACCGTGGACGGCGGTATGACAATGGTTTAATTGCTAATGAATCAAGGAGTAGATTATGTCAACATACGACAAAGTAAAAGATGTTATCATTGATAAACTGGGTGTGGAAGAGGAAAAAATCAGCCTGGAGGCTTCCTTCGTGGATGATCTGGGCGCCGATTCCCTGGACACCGTAGAACTTATCATGCAATTGGAGGAAGAATTCGGAATCGAAATCCCCGATGAAGATGCGGAAAAGATGACCACTGTAAAAGCGGCGGTCGATTATATCGAAAACCACATTGAAAAGTAAATAAATGACCAAAAACCGTGTTGTAGTCACCGGTATCGGTGTTCTGTCCCCAAACGGCAACTCCCTGGCTGAATACCGGGAGAGCCTGTATGCGGGCCGGAGCGGTATTGATCTCATCTCCAAATTTGATACCACAGAACTGCAGGTCAAGATTGCAGGCGAATTAACGAATTTCGATCCTGCGGCCCATTTTGACCGCAAGGAACTGCGAAAACTGGATCCTTTTTCCGTATACGCCCTGGTTTCAGCGCGGGAAGCGCTAGACCATTCCGGTCTTCTGAATTACGCCAGTTTAGACAAGGAGAGGGTTGGTGTGATTATCGGAAGCGGTGTCGGCGGTATTAATACCCTGGAGGAGCAACACATTATTTACAATACTAAGGGACCCCGGCGGGTTTCTCCCTTCTTTGTCCCTAAAATGATTCCCAATATTGCAGCGGCTCAGATTTCTATTCAATGGGGTTTCCAGGGGCCGAATTTCACCGTTGTTTCCGCTTGTGCCTCCGGCACCGACGCCATCGGGAACGCCCTCCGCATGATCCGGGGAGGAATGATGGACGTATTCGTTACTGGAGGGTCGGAAGCATCGGTAACGGGCTTGACCATCGCCGGATTTGGAAATATGAAGGCTCTGTCAACTCGGAATGACGATCCCCAGGGAGCCAGCCGACCGTTTGATGCAGACCGCGATGGATTCGTACTGGGAGAGGGGGCCTGCATGTTGATTCTGGAATCGGAGGCCCATGCACAGGCCCGGGGAGCCGATATTCTGGGAGAGGTGGCTGGATACGGTGCCACCGATGATGCGTTCCACATTACGCAGCCGATGACTGGCGGCGGCGGCGCTATCCGTGCCATGAAACAGGCACTGAAAGACGCCCAGCTCGACCCTGGTGATGTGGACTATGTAAATGCGCACGGTACCTCCACCCCTGCCAATGACCGCACCGAATCCGCCGCCATCCAGGCCGTCTTTGGTGAATATACCAATCACCTGAAAATCAGCTCCACCAAATCCATGATCGGCCATTCCCTGGGAGCCAGCGGCGCCTTGGAGGCGGCCGCCTGCCTGCTGGCCATACAGGAAGACCGGGTCCACCCCACGATTAATTATACGACACCGGACCCGGAATGCCCTCTGGAATACGTCCCTAATACAGCCCAGAATCATCCCGTTTCCGTGGCCATGTCCAATTCCTTCGGTTTTGGCGGTCATAACGGTGTGCTGGTCTTTAAAAAATGGATGCCTGAATGAGTCCATGGACTTGCTTTATAAAATAAGGCAGTTCTTCCGCCCTCCCCAGCCTTACGGTAAAATCGAAAAAGCTATCCAGTACCATTTTATCGATCCAAAGCTGATCAAACAAGCCTTTACGCACCGCTCAATTACGTCGGAAACCCGATTTAATTATGAACGGCTGGAATTTCTGGGCGACGCCGTCATTGATATCGTCATCAGCCGTGAATTGATGCGTGAATTCCCGGAAGGGGATGAAGGAATTCTCACCAAAAAACGATCCGCCCTGGTTCAAAAATCCTTCCTGGCAACCATGGGCAGTTTATTGAATCTTTTGGATTATTTAATCATCGAACCGACCGTAGACCTCAGTCAGGAAAAAATTGCCTCCAATCAGCTGGCCAATTTATTTGAAGCATTGGTGGGAGCCATTTACCTGGATGGCGGATTGAAACCGGCAAAACGACTGATCCTGAATACTGTCTGGAAGCACCGGTTTCAGGCCTGGAAATCGGTAAATTACAAGGGACAGTTGATTGAATTATGCCATGCGCTCCAGCTGGAAAATCCCAAATTCCTGGTCTCCTCCGTTTCAGGACCGGATCACCAGAAAATGTTCGAGGTCCGGGTAAAAATCGGTGAGCGGAATTTTCCGACCGGTATGGGTACCAATAAAAAGACAGCCGAACAACAGGCTGCCCAAAACGCCATCGACTTACTTAGAAACTAATTGTTACTCCAGCGCTTTGATCTTATCGCGGATCCGGGCAGCAATCTCATATTCCTCCTTTTCAATCGCTTTCTGAAGCTGCCGCTCCAAAAGCTCAATCCGCGGTTTTTTCCGCTCCGACTTGGTTTCCACTTCTTCAATCTCCACAATGGAAGCTTCAGCCATGACTTCTTCCGATACTAAAATGGGAACGTGGAGCCGAAGGGCCACTGCCAAGGCATCGCTGGGTCGGGAATCAATATCGCGGCGGCCAAAACGGTCGGATTGTAAATTCATTACAGAATAAAAAACGCCATCGTCCAACCGGGTGATTTTAACAGCGGAAAGGTTGGTGTCCACTTCCTTGATTAAGTTGACAATTAAATCATGTGTCAGGGGACGGGGGGTGTCGATATATTCCAGAGCCATGGCAATTGCCTGAGCTTCAAAGGCACCTACCAGGACAGGCAGTTTCCGGTTCCCACCAATTTCCTTCAGAATTACGGCATAACTCCGATTAGGGTGATAGTAGGTTATCTTATGTACTTTTACCGGAATCATCTTATCCAATCCTGGCGATAAGTTAGGACTTGGGTTCGCCCTCGTCAATAGTTTTTAGTCTACGATTTCGCCAAAGTTTCCTTCAAACGGCTTATTTTTTCCACCGGAGTAGGATCCGTTTTATGGAGGAAAGCACACCAGTAACTTAACCAGTCCCCAAAGTGAATCAGACGAAGCCAACGTTCCATATCCGAATTCCCCTCCAGCGAGATGACTTCCTGCCCCCTGCACTGCTCCCCGATAATTTTGCTCGTAATCGTCTGTCGTATCCTGACCCGGGAATGATCCTCACGATCCCGAATCCAGATAATGAAAAACCGTTTCAAAAGGTCTGGATTATTTTCCCAGCCTACAATTTCATTGTGATTCATCTCCGGCAGTTCATTATGAAAGGCCAGCATTTTTCCATTCTCACTCAGTTGACCTTTCCACCTTAAGGCGATTACCGAACCCGTATTGGTTTGTCCGTAAATCACTGGAATTTTGGAATAAATCTTGCGCGCCAGATTCCATACGGGGTTTCCATCCGTTTGGTGGACGTAAGTTTCCCGGTCTGCTTTTAGGGTACGAATGGCCACCATCAGATCGGTTTTAAAATTTCCGGGAATCACCTCCAGTTTTTCCAGAATGAATAACATGGGCACCAGAGAAAAGCCCAGAGCAGCCCGGGGTTGTAAGCCGCCCGGGATCCGGACCAGATCCAGGTGATTCGCGTCCATTAACCTCGTGAGGGTTCCACCGGTAGAGATTCCTACGATTTTAGCCTTCCGTTCCAAGGCAGACTGGAAAGCAGCCAAAGTTTCTTCCGTATTTCCGGAGTAAGAGGAACAGATAACCAGCGTATTTTCATCCACAAATTCCGGCAATTCATAATGCCGTGAAACCACCATAGGCAGGTTGCGGTATTTCTGAGTGATCAATTTTACTATGTCGCCCCCGATGGCTGAACCGCCCATGCCCGCCACCACAATGTTCCGGATCTCGCCCTGAGGACGAAGGGAACATTCCTGGCCGATAGCCATGGCTGCTTTTAAATGATCGGGAAATTCGTAAATCGCCCGGTACATATTCCCGGGATCGAAAGAAAGTGTTTCCATGTTAAAATGTCCTGTTTAATATCATTTCAGTAAACCGGTGAATCACGCGCTGGCCTTCTTCAGGAAAGACAGAAATCAGTTCCCGTGCCCGCTGAATGGTGGATTCCACCACAGAGCGCGCCTGTTCATAAATTCCTTCTGTTTCATAATAGTCCCCAAATTCATTTCGCCGCTTTTCAGCAGAATGAGACTGGGCCGTCTGGCAGAATTCCTTCCACCGATCCGGGTCTCGTCTCCGGGCCAGAATGGTGAGAATAGTCTGCTTGTTGGCCGTTAAATCACTCCCAAGACTTTTACCCATGTCTTCGGTGGATCCGAAGATTTCCAGTAAATCATCCTGGATCTGAAAGGCGACGCCCAGGGTCCGGCCATAATCAAAAAGTTTTTGACAAATTTTTTCGGTTTGACCTGCCAATCGCCCTCCTGTTTCAGAACAGTAACCAAGCAGGGTACCTGTTTTCCGGCCGATCATTTCCAGATAGGCCTCCAGGGTAATGTTTTCATCCCCTTCAAATTCCTTGTCCAGGGCCTGTCCTTCGCAAACGATCAGAGTTACTTGATTCAGCCGTTGTTGAATTCTGTCCCCCGCACCAGTCATCAACAGCTGGGCCTGGGTAAACAGGGCATCCCCCGCCAGTAAGGCCGTGGAAACGTCCCACTTGGCGTGAACCGCCGGTTGGCCGTGGCGGAGTTCATCCGCATCCATGATATCGTCGTGGATTAAAGTAAAATTATGTACCAGCTCTACGGCCAGAGCCGCTGTGAGGGTCCGTTCAAAATCCACCCCGTAAGCACGCCCCGAAAGACAGACCAGGATGGGACGCAGTCGTTTCCCCCGGCCCTTTAAAGCATAACGGACCGGTTCATATAAATAAGCTGGTTCGGAGGGAAGGGGTAATCCTTCGAGTCTGGAATCGATTTCCGCCTTTAAAGATTGAAAATATTCAGAGAATGAATCAGTGCCCGGTTTCAAGGTCTAACGTCCCTATTTCCTGAAGTTTACCCAGGACCAGTTGTTTTATTTCCTCCATCCGTTCCGGCGTGCTGGCTTCAAATCGGCATACAATCACGGGCTGGGTATTGGAGGACCGGACCAAACCCCAACCGTCACCGAATTTGATCCGGACACCGTCCACGGTAATACAGTCATAGTTGGCGGTAAAATATTCAGCCGCCTCCCGGGCGATCCGGAATTTTTCTTCATCCGACTTGGCAGCCAGACGCATTTCAGGAGTGGAATAGTACCGGGGAATCACGCTTTTTAATTCAGAGAGGGTTTTCCCAGATCTGGAAAGGGTTTGTACCATGCGGGCAGCTACATAAATGGCATCATCGTAACCGAAATAATCATCCGCAAAAAAGATATGACCACTCATTTCCCCTCCCAGCTTGCATCCCAGTTCCGACATGCGCTGCTTAATGAGGGAATGACCGGTTTTCCACATGACCGGTTTTCCGCCATATTTCACGATCATTTCTTCCAGGGCCTGGGAGCATTTCACGTCGAAAAGGACCTCATCCCCGGGAGAGACCACTTCCGGCAGGAACAGGGCCATCAATTGGTCTGCCCACACAATATCACCGGTTTCATCCACCACACCGACTCGATCCGCATCCCCGTCAAAGGCCACACCAATATGGTAGGAGCCGGAGTGCATGGCCCGAATCAGGTCCGTCAAATTCGCTTTCACCGTGGGATCCGGGTGATGGTTCGGGAAGGTGCCATCCACATCGCAATACAGTTCTGTCAACTCCACACCCAACTCCTTAAAAATACGAGGGGCAATAATGGCGGCAGCCGCATTTCCGCAATCCATCACTATTTTCAGGGGTCGTTCAATCTTAATTTTTTCCAGAATCATTTTACGGTACGGTTCCAGAATATTGTAGGAGACTTCACTGCCTTCACCGGATTCAAAATTATTCTCATCAATCAAATGGCGAATTTCCTGGATCGCCTGACCATAGACTGCTTTTTTATTCAGCGAAAGTTTAAAACCGTTGAATTCGGGGGGATTGTGGCTGCCGGTGATCTGGACGGCCCCGGCGACGTCCAGTTTAAACATGCTGTAATAATTCGCCGGCGTTGGAATGATGCCGATATGGATCACATCCACACCCGTGGCCAGGACTCCCCGCTTGAAATGATCCAGCAAATCTGGGGTGGTGAGCCGAACGTCCCCGCTTAAGGCGATTTCCGCTCCACCGGACCGTTTTACAAAAGTCCCAAAACCTTTTCCAAGTAACTCCACCACCTCCGGAGGGAAATCCTCAGCCACTTTGCCCCGAATATCGTATTCCCTAAAAATATACTTATTCATCATAAAGGATCATCACTTTCAAAGTTAAGATTATTGGATACAGTCAAGACAAACGCCTGAAATTACTGCCCCTAATCATTGAGGGCTATCATTATGAGCAATACCAGGTCCCAGGAACCGATTGGTAGATGGACAACCCATTCAAGCATCCAGGACTGCCCGTAGAAAGCCCCCCGCCTCATTCAAGAGGGTTTTAGCCGTTTTCAGGTCACACCTTTTCCGCAGCATGACGATGGCAGTCTTCACCGACTTTTCCGCATTAAATAAGGCTTGGTGGGCCGTGTCATAATCCACCTCCGCCAGTTGGGAAATGATTCGGGTGCCCCGGTCCACCAGTTTCTCATTAACGGCCATTAGATCCACCATGAGATTCCCGTACACTTTCCCGAGCCGGATCATGGTGGCGGTGGAAATCATATTCAAGACCAGTTTGGTGGCGGTTCCCGCTTTCATGCGGGTGGAACCGGTAATAATCTCCGGACCCACGTTCACCCGGATCATCACATCTGTCCGGGCTTTCAGGTAGGGTTGCGGATTACAGATCAGGTAAACCGTTTTGGCTTCGATGGAATGGGCATACTCCAGTCCGGCCTGAACGTAGGCAGCGGCACCGCTGGTGCTAATGCCTATGACCACATCACCCGGTCGCAATCCGAAAGCCTGAAGGTCCCGTTTTCCATTTTCCGGCAGGTCCTCTGCCCCTTCGATCGATCGCCGCAAAGCCTCATCTCCCCCAGCAATAATGCCATTGAACCACATCCGGGGAGCCGAAAAAGTCGGTGGCATTTCAGAGGCATCCAGAACCCCCAGCCGCCCGGAAGTACCTGCCCCCAAATACACAATCCGATGCCCGCCCCGCAGTGCTTCTGTGGTCAATGCAACCGTTTCGGCAATATCAGGAAGCGCCTCCTTTACTTTGAGAGGAATGGACTGATCTTCCTTATTAATGATTTCTAGGATTTCCGGGATGGACTTTGAGTCAATATCCAGGGAGGACAGGTTTTGCTGTTCCGTTGTCAAGTCATTTCGATTCATCTTGGACATAAGTAAAATTACGACGATTCAGCGTATATTCTGTTTCAAAACAACCCCGTTTGGGTTCGACTATTATCCAAATCTTTGTCAATCCAATTACTTAAATATTAACGGGATTGTACCGAAATTAGGCCCTATAATTCCAGCGAAAACCACGATGAAAAAACTCGATCTCTATTTAATTCGTCAGTTCCTCCTGATTCTGACCATGACCCTGCTGGGTTTTGTGTGCATCATCTTGGTGGTGGATCTAATCGAAAATCTGGATCGATTCATTGACAGTCATGTGCCTTTCCCCATGGTCCTGACCTATTATGGTTTTTCCCTGCCCTGGTTTCTGAACATCGGTTTGCCCATGTCCATGCTGATTTCAACCGTTTTCAGTATTGGATTAATGGCCAAGCGGAATGAACTCACGGCTATGAAATCTTCCGGGATCAGTCTGTACCGGATCAGTTTTCCGCTGGTAATTATGGGTGTTATTGTCAGTTATTTATCGTTTGAACTGGATAATACGCTGGTTACCACCGGGAATGAGAAGCGGTACGAGATTGAACAGCAATACATGCAGCGTCGGGCTCGGAAACGTATCCCCAATCTTCTCAGAAATGTATTTCTTCAGAAACAGGAGACGACCCACATCTCCATCAGCAGTTACCTGACGCGGCAGAAAACGGGCCGGATTGTAACGGTTCTGACCCTGGACGAGGGAATCATTCAGCGGCGGCTGGATGCCAAGGCGATCCATTGGGTAGATTCTCTCTCGATCTGGAATGTGTCAAATTTTTCCATTCGTCATTTCAAGGTGGACGGGGAAGTGGCCAATGTCATCCTGGCTACCGGTGATTCCCTCCTTACTCTAGGATTTACACCGGAGGATATTACCCAGCGGACGAAACTGCCGGATGAAATGAATTACCAGGAATTGATCCAGCGAATTGAACAGTTAAAAGAGAATGGAATCGATACCACCAAATGGGAAGTGGACCGGCATTTTAAAATTGCCTTTGCCTTTACCAATTTAATTATTGTCATGTTTGGTCTGCCCCTAGTGGTGTTGAAGGATAAAGGGGGTCTTTCTTTCGGCGCCGGAATGGGTATTTTTGTAATTTTTATTTATTACGCCTTCTTAAAGTTCGGCCTTTCTCTGGGATATAAAGGGGTTCTGGATCCGTTTGCCGCTGCCTGGATGGGAAATGTGGTCTTCTTTACCGGCGGCGTCATTCTACTCATATCCGCCCGGAAGTAAGGCTAGGGCTGGTCGGTTCCCGTTTCCGGGACAGGGGCCGGTCCTTCCTCAGCGGTAGCCGGCTCTTCCTTCCTGCTCTTGAAACTGGTGACCGTAAACGCCAGGGAGAGATTAAAGCCTTTCATGGTATGAATCCAAACGCCGTTGCGGAAGGAAAACCCGAAGTCAAATATCATGGGACCTTTATGAATACCAAAACCCAATCCCAGTTCCGTATCATCCATGCCTCCCCAGCCAAAGCCGATTCTCAGGGTGGTGCTGGGGAAACGCTGGAGTTCGGCACCAATGGACCAGCGCCAACCCGCCCGGGCAAAGAGCCGGTCTTCAAATCCGGTGGTTAAATCCGAACTGATTAACAGGTCGTTTTTTCTGTAAGACACACCAAACCGTAGTATGGCAGGATAATTAATCTTAAATGATTTTGGTTTTCCGTTCTTGTCTAGGTTGTACACCACCTTGGAATGGCTGGAGAGAAGGGAACTGGAAGACAAATTGTCGGCCCGCAGAGAGTCAATGGTATAGGTGTACTTCACCGCCACACTGTCCGAGAGAATGGTTCCACCCCAGGTCAGATGAAAAAGATCGTCCTTGTTTCCGTACTGTCCGTCCGAACCGGCCAGCAGATCCTTAATCATGGAGGGTTTATTCCAGGTAATACTGCCCAGAGCGTTGATGAGCGAAAAGCCCGCCCGCCAGCCGTTGTATTCCCGGGTGGCAAAACCAATATCCAAACCCAGTCCTGAACCGCCAATCCCCTGCCTGAGAAAATAGGTTCCACTTCCATACAGGGCATCCCTGGTGGTAATCAGTTCCGCCGAACTGGAATCGGGATCCACTCCCAGGTAGAACAATCCCTGTAAATATTTCAGGGTAATCCCCCAGGCAAAATTTTCGAAAGGCACGGCAAATGAAAACCCGAATTCGTTTACGCCCATTAATTCATATCCGAGGGTCATGTCAATATTGGGATTATTGGCATTGCCCTCCAGTATCAGACGAACCACACCGGCAGGGAACCGATAATTACTCATGACGACCATGTTGGAGGTGAGGGCCATGTTACCGGAAGAATAATTCATTCCGGGAAGGGCGAAATGGCCGTCGGAGCTGAACGTCAGGCCGCCGCTGCGATCCAGGCGGTTGATAATCTGGTCCTTTTCAGATTGAATCAGCGTATCCCCGCTCAGGGTATTCAGGGCAGCCATGGAGAGATAATTATTGATCATACCCAGATCAATACCGGCAAACTGAAGCATAAACGGTTTATCGATCTGGTAGGCCAGCAGAGCCGGATTGTACCCAACGGAAAAAATACCATCGGCAATCGTAGTGTAGGCTCCAGCCAGCGCCACGGCCCGGGGGTCCCGCTTACCCTGCCCCGACATAAAACCCACCTGGAGAATAAAAAGAAGAACGATCCACCGGCTATGAATCTTCATTTCACCAGCCTGTCTGTCTGCAATAAATCCACCACCGTTTGGATGCGACCACTGGAGGAGGAAATTGTGAAATACCAGCCACTCATATCGGCGATGGAACTGTTGCTGTCCTTTACACGGATCCGGATACTGTCCCGTAAACTGCTGGACATGGAATTAATCCCGGCGGTGGTTTGGGGAACCCAGTCGAAGGAATCCACATTGGTTTCGTTGGAAACAATGGTGGTCCAATCGTCATTTTGATTTACCTTCGGGTCGGTGCCGGCGGAATAGGCAATATCCACCTTGGCAACGGTACCGAAGGTTTTCCACTTCAAGGTTACTGTTTCGCTTTTACTGACCGTTTCACCACCGTTGGGATAGATCACCACAATTTCATTAGGTGGAGAATTAATCAGACCCGTGCTGCTCAGTTTCATGGTCAGGGTGGAACGGATGTCAATGTAATCCGAGGCGGAGAGGAAAACCCGGTTCCCGGCGGATCCGTTCAAATGAAACCGGGGAGCGGTATAATGATCCCCCCGGTCCGTAATGAGCCGCAGGCGTTGCGGACTGACCACGCTGCTGTAACTGGCAAAACCGGGGTCTTTCACCATGCCGGGGCGATGCCCGGTCCCGGCTGAAGTGTAAAAACTGGTGGGATCCGGTAAGGTGATTTTACTCAGGGTGTCCACATAGGAGATGACCGTATCCACCGGGCCGCCGGAGTATTTTACCAAGTAGGAGAGACCATCAATACAATCGGCGTAATCATCCATGACATCGAAAATAAAGATGTTTCCCAGTTCCGGATTCAGACTGTCGCAACGGGTAATAATGTAGAGACTGTCGTTAGACGACCACCCATCCCGCACTACCATGGAATCCCGGTACATGGCGAGGGCTTCCGCGGTGGTGTCCAGCGGGAAAAACGTTTTGTTGGACAATAATATGGCCAATTCACCGCCAGATGGAATCTTGTTTTCCACATCTGTGACCAGATTCGCCGATTGGAGGGTAGAGCGGATTCGATTCCGCATTTTATAATCCATTTCAGTAATGGGTGTATTGGTGGCGGAAATAAAGGTCATGGGCGCCATAACCACTTCGAAGGGGGCAATCATGCGGTAGGAGCCCCCGATGGAGACACCCGACTCTAGAGTACCCCGGCCGTCGATACGAGCCTTGGACAGCACCTTTATGGAGGCAGGGTTGAAGGACATGAGATCCACGATCGTGGATTCACCGCTGCCCGGCGGTACGGTAGTGCTGTCCGTATAAAAGATGGAGGCGGGGGCCTTGTATTTCAGGGTCGTGGTCCCGTCCCGGCTTAGGCGGATAATCGTTTTAGCCGTATCCCCTGCCGTTGTGGGCGAAGCCAGCGTCGCCCGGGCTGCCACCTGAATGGAATCTCCCAGCTGGTTCACCGCCACCAGATCAAAATCGAGGAAAACGGGGAGACGAATGCCGTTCAACATTTCAATTTCCATCTGAACATCGGTGAAGGACATGCCCGAGAAACCCTGTGGCATTCCAGCAATATCAAATTCGGTGGGCGGAAAATTCTGGATAATATTGGCATCCAGGCTCTGGAACGAGAGTTTCTCCACCTGAATCCGCACCGACAAGGCCCCCAGGTCGGAACCATCTAGGGGCAGTTTGGTGGTCTGGGCGGCGATGGTACCCTGGATTCCAATGGCCATTTCCGACAAGGCACTGTCGACGCCGGCAGGATTGGCGAAAGTATACCCATCCACGTCGAACGTTTTGGACACGGCCGCCTTACCCTTCTGAAGGTTGGTATCAATTTTTACCGAATCGCTGCCAGAGGGTGGTTTAAAATTCTGGAACGAAAGACTGAAACCCACATCCATGGGATAGGTGCTGCGCAGGTTGGAAATAGTGATCTCATTGGTCCCGAATCCGGTGCCGGTATTCAGAATACCCTGGTAAATCTCAATGTCGGAAGGAAACGCCACAGAAGGCAGATCGACAGGAATGGTGTAGTCTGTCATCTTGGCCACGGCCGTATCAACGCCTGCAATTCTCAAGCGGATTGCCAGATTGACCTGGACCGAATCACCGGAATTAATAGTCACGGTACTGTTATTAGTACTGGCCACATTGAATCCGATGTCCATCCGCAGAGCATTCCCGAGACTGTCACCGCTCAAAGAGGTGGTGGTCGGCCCGAAATCCTGCCCCTTTGCCAGGGAGGATTGATTATGGTCCGCCAGCGTAGTGGGTGGACTGGTATTATCCGTCTGCAGGGAAACCTGGATATTGGTAATATCGGTGGGAACACCGTTGTTGGAGACGGTGGTGGTGAAATCACTGACATCATTCCCGTCGTCGGCTTGAATGACCAAGGCTTCAATGGAAGTGACAAAATCCGGGAGCTGGCTGGAGGGAATTTGCGGCAGGTCGATCGTAATCTGGATTGTGGTGTCAAAGGCACTGGCAACCGAGTTCCAGACCGATTTGGAAACGGTCTGATCCTGAGACGGGGGAATGGGAAAGGCAGATCCGGAGGCATTGGTCAACTGCCCTCCGGGGACGATGGGAACGGACAGGGCAATGGTGGTATCCAGACCGTAGCTCAATGAAGGAGAAACAATCGGATCCTGGTTAAAGTTGATATCCTGGTTCAATTCCACCACCAGGATGTCCGTATTCAGGGCCGTGTCCGGCAAGGTACCTTCGAACACAATCTGCATTCCTAGAGAATCATCCGTTGGAAAGATCTGCTTATTGTCAATCAGACCCTGGAGGGAATATTTCTTCTGGACCAGTGGAAAGGAAAGATCAAAAAACCAGGTTGACAGCTCAAATTTGGCAGGATTCTGGAAATCGCAACTGAGCATAAAAAAGGCCAGCAAAGCCGATAAAACGGAATACACCCGTTTTTTGACAGATCGTTTATGTAACCTCGGATTTTTCATTGATGCTCTCAAAGTAGCATTTACTGGACGATACCGTTTGGAAATTGACTCAAATTTCAGACCATTTCCACAAAAAAAACTCCGCACAGAAGGTACGGAGTTTTTTCATCAACCTGGTTCGGAGAAAGGGTTAATAGCGGTAATGGTCCGGTTTATAAGGTCCTTCTTTAGGGACACCGATGTATTTCGCCTGTTCGTCGGTCAATTCGGTTAAATTGACTCCCAGGTGGGCCAGATGAAGGCGGGCCACTTCCTCATCCAGTTGTTTGGGGAGGCGATGGACACCCACTGCGGGCCGTTCCCGTACCAGGGCAATTTGGGCCAGGACCTGATTGGTAAAAGAATTAGACATGACAAAACTGGGGTGACCGGTGGCGCATCCCAGGTTGACCAGCCGACCTTCCGCCAAGAGATAGATTTCGTGCCCGTCTTCAAAGCGATACTTATCCACCTGCGGTTTAATGGTCTCCTTAACCACGGTGGCGTCCGAATTCAGTTCATTCACCTGGATTTCGTTGTCAAAATGACCAATATTGCACACGATGGCCTGATTCTTCATGTGTTTCATATGCTGGAGGGTAATGACGTCCTTATTCCCGGTGGCGGTCACATAAATATTTGCTTCTGCCAGGGCCTGTTCCAACGTAACCACTTCGAAACCTTCCATGGCCGCCTGGAGTGCACAAATGGGGTCGATTTCCGTAACCAGTACCCGGGCGCCGTAGCCCCGCATGGATTGGGCACAGCCCCGACCCACGTCCCCGTAACCGCAGACACAGACCGTTTTCCCGGCTATCATAACATCCATGGCCCGTTTAATGCCGTCTGCCAGCGATTCCCGGCAACCGTAAATATTGTCAAATTTGGATTTGGTCACCGAGTCATTCACATTGAAGGCGGCAAACAGGAGTTTCTTACTCTTAGCCATCCGCAATAACCGGTTCACGCCGGTGGTGGTTTCTTCCGAAACACCGATTATATTGTCCGCCACCTTGTGCCAGTGAAGGGGATCCCTCTCCAGCACATCCCGCAGTAATTTTTCTATGACCTGTTCCTCTTCAATCTCCGTATCCACCGGGGGAACGGTTCCGTTTTGGGCATAATACTCTTCCAGATCATAGCCCTTGTGAATCAGGAGTGTGGCATCTCCCCCGTCATCCACAATCAGATCCGGGCCGGAGCCGTCCGGAAAGGTCAGGGCCTGGAGGGTACACCACCAGTATTCCTCCAGCGATTCCCCTTTCCAGGCGAATACGGGGACCCCAGTGGCGGCGATGGCGGCGGCGGCGTGGTCCTGGGTGGAGAAAATGTTACAACTGGCCCAGCGGACGTCGGCTCCCAGTTCCACCAGCGTTTCAATCAGGATAGCCGTCTCTACGGTCATGTGGAGGGAACCGGTTAACTTTTTTCCAGCCAACGGTTTCTCAGGGCCGTATTTTTTCCGGGTAGCCATGAGTCCGGGCATTTCCTGTTCCGAAATTTTAATGGCTTTCCGGCCCGATTCCGCCAGGCGGATATCCTTAACTTTATGGGGTAAATTTTCCACGATCGGTGGAGCGGTTTCCACGAAATCCATGTTTCAGGTCCTTTCAGATATAATTTTTTTCAACCGATCGGCAGCGTCGGTTTTTTCCCAGGTGAAATTTTCACCTGTGCGGCCAAAATGTCCGTAAGCAGCCGTTGCTTTGTAACGGGGAACTTTCAAATCCAGGTGTTGAATAATATCGGCGGGTTTCAGGGGGAAGACCTCCCGGGCGATCCGAGTCAATTCTTCGTCCGGGATCCGGCCCGTGCCGAAGGTTTTCACATAAAAAGAGGTAGGTTCCGCCACACCGATGCTGTAGGAAAACTGAACTTCACAGCGATCGGCCAGTTCCGCCGCCACAATATTCTTTGCAATATAGCGGGCCATATAGGCGGCGGATCGGTCCACCTTTGAGGGATCCTTCCCGGAAAAAGCACCGCCACCGTGGGGGGCGTAACCGCCATACGTGTCCACAATGATCTTCCGACCGGTTAATCCCGTATCGGTAGCGGGCCCGCCCTGGACGAAACGGCCGGTCCCGTTCACAATGAAGGAATTGCCAAAAGGCAGTTCCGTGGCCTCCAAGACCGGTTTAATGACGTTCTGGATCACTTCATTCTTCACAAAAGCGTGTTCTTCCTCCTCTGAACCGAATTTTCCCAGCAAATCATCGTGCTGGGTTGCAATGACCACCTTTTCAATACTCACCGGTTTTCCCTGATCGTAGGTAATGGAGACCTGGGATTTCCCGTCCGGGCGTAACCAGGAGAGGGTACCGTTTTTTCGCAATGCCGCCAGTCGTTCGGTCAGGCGATGAGCCAGATGGATAGGCAGGGGCATCAGTTCCGGCGTTTCATTACAGGCGAAACCAAACATGAGACCCTGATCACCGGCCCCCTGTTCCCGGTCACCCTTCTGATCCACCCCCTTGGCGATTTCATGGCTCTGCTCGTGCAAAACAGAAATAACCTTGACTTCATCCGCATTCATGCCGGTGGTACTGTCTCTGTATCCGATCTCCTTCAGAGTATCTTTGACAACCTTTTCCACTTCCACGAACCCTTCCGTACGTACTTCACCGGAAACCACCACCAAGTCCTTGGTGACTAATGTTTCACAGGCTACATGGGAATTGGGATCCTGCGCCAGGAGGTTATCCAGGATGGCATCCGAGATAGCGTCGCACACCTTGTCGGGGTGACCTTCGGTGACGGATTCAGACGTAAAAACAAATCGACTCATTCAATCCTCAAAAATTTATGACTTAAAATGCCGTGGAAGTTAGGGTAAATACCCCTTCCCTTCCAACGCAGGAGTCAACAGACTTGCGTTCCGTCACCTCCCACAATATTACCGTTTATTTTCAGGTCTTTCAGTTTGGCACCTTTCAGGATGATGGCGTCTTCAATTTCACAATTCTCGATTCGGCAGTCCTCCATGATGGTGACAAAGGGACCGATGACCGAACTCTTAATAGAAGATCCGGTACCGATATGGACCGGTTCCACCAGCTTTGACCCTGGGTAGTTGCCATGGTTTGAGACCAGAAGTTCCCGGTTGGCCGCCAGAAATGTTTCAGGAACGCCAACATCATGCCATTCGCGAAGGATGGTTGCTTCAAACGGCTGGTGATCTTTCAGCATGCCTTCCATGGCATCCGTGAGCTGATATTCTCCTTTTGTCCGGCGATCTGCTTCCATCAGGTCCAGAAGAGCCTGCCGCAGGCGGTTCTGGTCCGGAAAGTAGTACAGGCCGGAGATGGCCAGGTTGGAGGGCGGATTCGGAACTTTTTCGTGGAAACGGATAATACGGGAACCTTCCAGTTCCACGATTCCAAACCGGCTGGGGTCCTCCACCTCCCCCACGGCGATGCGGTTTACTTTCCCTTGGGCAAACCGGGAGAAGTCCAAATCGAATATGGTATCTCCCAGATGGACCAAGACCGGCTCGGGGACCGGTTCCAATCCCTGGAGAATGGCATGACCCAAACCTAATTTTTCTTTTTGTTCAACGAAGGTAAATTGCTCGGGACGGCGGCGGCAATGGTCCACAACCTGATCCCCCAAATGACCAATAATCAGAGTCACTTCCCGAATTCCGTTCCGGGTGAGGCGGTCCAGGATATGATCCAGTCCCGGTTTACCGGCGACCGGCAGGAGTGTTTTTTGAACGAAATCGGTGTGGGGTTTTAAGCGGGTGCCATAGCCGGCCACCGGAATAATGACTTTCATGGAGCAGGGACGGAATTAATGGCTTTTCCATTTATCCGTGATCTTGGTAACCCTGGAGATCATTTTTTCCACCGCCCCATCGATGGATTTGGTGATTTTAGGTGTGGTTTCCTTCACATTCAGCCGGTGCTTGGGCATGGATAAATTAATTTCAGTAGTAAAAGTATTGTTTTCCCGGGATAAAATCACCTGACACTGGGTAATCCGGTCAAAATATTTCTGGATCCGGCTGACCTCCGTCAGGGTATAGTCTTTCAGGTTTTCAGGAGCATGAAAATGACGAGCCGTGAATTCAATCTTCATTCTGGTTCCTTATGGTTTTAGGTTATGAAAGGGTGGGACCTGCCTCTCGCACGGAGGCCGATTCCACGTCGTATTGCTGAAAATTATCCTGAAACTTTTTCACCAGTTCCTGTGCTTTCAACGAATAGGCTTTTGTATCGTTCCATCGTTTGGCTGGAATCAGGAAATCTGATTCAATTCCGAGCAGATGTTTAGGCACTTGTATGCCGAAGTAGAGATCCGGTTCAAATTCGGCTTTTAAAATCGTGCCCTCTAGAATAGTATCGATGATTTTCCGGGTGAGGGGCAGGGGGATCCGTTTAGCACCAGAGCTGGCGCTGTCCCCTACCCAGCCCGTATTCACCAGAAAGGCCGGTACTTGGTATTTCTTCATTTTGTCCCGCAGCAGCTCCGCGTATCGAAGGGGGTGGAGCGTGAGAAAAGGACCACCGAAGCAGGGTGAAAAGGTGGCTACCGGTTCCTTGATGCCCCGTTCCGTTCCGGCCACTTTGGCAGTATAGCCGCTGATGAAATGGTACATGGCCTGTTCCGGGGTCAACTTCGCCACGGGTGGTAAAATACCGTAAGCATCGCAGGTCAGAAAAATGATGGTCTTCGGGTGTCCGGCGACGCTGGGCTTCCCCTGACCGTAGACCGAGTTTTCAATAAAATTGAGGGGATAGGAAACGCGGGTATTTTCCGTCTTGGAACTGTCGGAAAAATCGATTTCCCGGGTCCGTTCGTTAAAAACCACATTTTCCAGCAGGGCTCCGTGACGAATGGCGTTGTAAATATCCGGCTCGTGTTCAGGATTCAAATTAATCACCTTGGCGTAACATCCGCCTTCAAAATTAAAGATGCCATCGTCAGACCAGCCGTGTTCGTCGTCACCAATGAGGGGCCGGTTTGGATCGGTGGAAAGGGTGGTTTTACCCGTGCCGCTAAGACCGAAAAAAAGGGCCGGGTTTTCACCGTTCTGATCCACATTGGCGGAACAGTGCATGGAAAGGACTCCCTGCTGGGGCAGGTGGTAATTCATGACCGAAAAAATTCCCTTCTTCATTTCGCCACCGTATTCGGTGCCCCCGATGATGGCCATATTCCGGCCCAGATGGAAAAGGATGAAGGTTTCCGAATGCATTCCCAGTTCTATATACTGTCGGTTAAACACTTCCGAGGCATTAATGATGGTGAAATCCGGGGTGAAATTTTCAAGTTCTTCCGCTGTGGGACGGATAAACATGTTGTGGACAAAGTGGGCCTGCCAGGCTTTTTTGGCGATCAGGCGCACTTTCAGGCAGTATTTAGGGTCGGCGCCACAGAATCCGTCAAATAAATAGGTATTGGAATCGTCCGCCCGATTGTAGTACCGGATCACTTTTTCGTACAGGGTATCAAAAACGGTTTCATCCACCTTCTGGTTCACCGGTCCCCACCAGATCTTGTCCCTGGAGGAAGGCTCCTCCACAAAATACTTGTCCTTAGGCGACCGACCAGTGTAGCGGCCCGTATCCACCATAATGGCACCCCGCATGCCCATTTTCCCCTGTTTATGAAGAATGGTATCTTCAATCAGGCTCTCCACCGGCAAATTTCTCAGGACGCGGCTAACACGGGTTAAACCGATCTGATCCAATCCAAGGTCGGTAGGTTTCGATTTCATAACAGACTCCTATTTTGACCCGTGGGGATGGGCCTGACGATAGATTTTTTTCATCTTTTCCGGCTGGACGTGGGTATAGACCTGCGTAGAGGAAAGACTGCTGTGACCCAGGAGATCTTTAACGGCCCGGATATCGGCTCCCCGGTCCATAAGATGGGTGGCAAAGGTGTGCCGAAGAATATGGGGACCCAGGCGGTTCCCTTCCATCACGAGACGGATATACCCCCGAACGCGGCGCTGGATGGTACTCAAAGAAAGGCGCTTCCCTTTGGAATTCACAAATAACGGTTCATTAACCCGGGAAGCAGTAAATGATATTGAGCGACTCCTCAAGTAATTCTCCATTGAAAATTTCGCACGATTCCCAAACGGAATCAACCTCTCTTTTGCCCCTTTTCCCCGGACTTTAACGATTTGTCGGTCCGGATCTACATCTTTAAGGTCCAAACCTGCCAGTTCGCTGAGGCGCATCCCCGTGCTGTAAAACAGTTCTAGAATCGCCCGGTCGCGGAGACCCTTTTCACTGTCCCCCGGGGGCAGGGACATGAGCTCATCGATTAGTTTGTAATCGATAAAATTGGGGAGTGACTGGGAAACTTTCGGCGATTTCACATAAACAGCAGGGTTATCGGGGATTTGACCGGTACGGTGGAGATACTTGAAAAAGGATTTGACCGCCGCCAGCCGCCGGGCCACCGTTTTCCCGGAACAGAGCACCTTTTTACCATTCCGTTAACGATACTGTTCAAATTCCCGGCTCAGGAAATGGCGAATCGCCTGCCGATCCACGGTGGTAAAATCGGAAAGGGGACGGCTGAAATACTCCCTGAGGAAGGAAATAAAACGGTTCAGGTCGAACTGGTAGGCTTTAATGGTGTGTTCCGAATAGCCCCGTTCCTTGGTTAAATAGGTGAGAAATTCGTTCAACAGGGACTGGGGATCAGACATCCAGAGCCTTCATTTCCGCTTTCAGGGTTAACAGATCTTCCGGCAGGGGCGCTTCAATTTCAAAGGGGTTGCCGGTGGTGGGGTGGTGGAATTTAATCCGCCGGGCGTGGAGGGCGTGACGTCCAAGATGGGCTATCATGGATTTCAACCGCCGGGTTACTTCCGGTAAAAAGCCCCGTGCCCGGTGAATTCCACCGCCGTATTTCTCATCGGCCAGGAGGGGATGGTTCCTGAAGACGCAGTGAACCCGCAACTGGTGAGTCCGCCCCGTTCTGGGATAGAATTCCACTTCGCTCAGGTAGCGGTTCACCGTCAGAACCTTGTAGTCAGTAACCGCCGGTTTACCCTCCGGGTCACAGATGTACTTGCGGGGATCCTTCCGGCTCCGTTTTATGGATTGACGAATACTTCCCTCCTGCTCTTCCCATTGACCCCAGGTGACGCCCAGGTAGGTTTTTTCCACCTGGCGTCGTTCAAACTGTTCCGCCAGGTTCCGGTGGACCCGGTTATTCTTTGCCACCACCAGCACGCCGGAGGTATCCTCATCCAGGCGATGGACGATCCCCGGTCGCAGGGCACCGTTAATGTCCGACAATTCATTGAAGTAATACACCAATCCGTTCACCAAGGTTCCGGAGGGCTTTTCCGTACCGGGGTGGACCGTCAAGCGGGGCGGTTTATTGATGACGATCAGGCTTCCATCTTCGTAGAGAATTTCCAGGGGCATTTTCTCCGGCACCACCCTTTCCGGCGGTGCCTCCTCTTCCGGAATCCGGCACTGAATCCACTCATTGCCCTGGAGTTGGTAGCCCGGTTTCACCGGGTTTCCGTCCACCAAAATACACCCCTCCCGGATCAGGGCCTGGATGCGGGTGCGGGAAAACTGGGGAAATTCAGGAATTAAATATTTATCCAGACGGACGGGAAAATTACCGGAGACGGGGAAGGATTTGGAAATCAAGGAGAAAGAAGGGGTTTCTTTCGCTCCAATATTACCGCATCCAGAATGATTAATCCCATGCCGACGGTTACACAGGAATCGGCAATATTAAAAATGTACCAGTGGTGCCCGGCCAGCATAAAATCGAGGAAATCCACCACTTTTCCAAAGATCAGGCGGTCGATCAGGTTTCCCAGGGCGCCGGCCAGGATGAGAGCGATCCCCACTCGCAGCAGTCGGCTTTTGTCTTGATTCTTCCACAGGTACCAAGTGAGGAAAACGGTAAAACCGGCAGAGACCAGGGAAAAAATAACGATGCCGAAGGGAATGTTAATCCCGAAGGCCATTCCGTCGTTGGTGATATAGGTGAGGTGAAAAAACCGGGGAATTACCGGGATCGATTCATGGAGGGTCATGGAACTCCGTACGGCGGCCTTGGTCCCCTGATCGATAAGCACCATGGCGGCGCTTATCAACAGCACGTTCATACGAGTCCTAATTTTTCTTTCTCTTTACAATCTACACATTTGGTCGCGTTGGGGACTTCCAGCATCCGTTCTTCCGGAATCAGTTCGCCGCAGATGACGCAGACGCCGAATTCACCGGTTTCAATCCGTTCCAGAGCAATTTCAAGATTTTTGAAATAGTCGCTGCTGCGATTCATGAGTAAAAAGTTCTTCTCCTGCTCGTGGGAGTCGGTACCGGCATCGGCCATGTGAAGGCTGTAAATGGAATCGGGAGTCATGCCACCCTGTTTATTAGTGCCATTTCCCAAGCCCTCCCGCATGCTGGTCACCTCCGTGGCGATGGCATCCATTTTCTTCTGGATGGCTGCCCGGAATTGTTCAAGTTTCTTTTTGGAATATTTATTAGCCACGAGTCGTTCCTTTCAATGAGTTACACGTTCTATGCCGAAGGTAATTTTTTGATCTCCAATCGTAAAACTGGCCTCATATTCCCCCGGTTGATCTTCTTTCAAGAAGTGGACCGCCAGTGTTTCATTTTTAAAAATCTCCTCAAACGCATCAATCGCCGCGCCTACCGGTCCATCCACTTTTCCGTAAATAATGATACGATCTTCGACGGCGAAGTTAGCATTTTTCCGCATGATTTGCACCTGCCGAATCACATCCCGTACAATTCCCTCCTTAACGAGATCTTCCGTCAATTCCGTACTGAAACCCACCACCAGATTCCCCTCTGCGGAAGCAGTGATGCCTGCCGCCGATTCCGTCTCCACCAGCAGGTCATCCCACCCCAGGGAAAGGGTCTGGTGATCCACCTCCAGGGTCAGTTTCCGGCCGGAGTGCAGTTGCGCAAAAATGTCATTCCCGTTCTGTTCCGCCAGGAATTTCCGAATCGCCGGCAGGTGTTGACCGTACTTCTTTCCCAGAACGGCCAGATTGGGTTTGATCCGGTAGGAAAGCAATGTTTCCGCATCGGATACCCGCTCCACCGCTTTTACGTTCAATTCGTCCTGTAGGACAAACTGCTGATCCAGAATAAAGCGGGCAATTTCATCGTCATCCATGACAAAATACAGGGTCGCCAGGGGCTGGCGGATTTTTAGAGCGGCTTTGTTCCGGGCGGAACGGCCCAGTTCCACCACCTTCTGCAGGGTATCCACCTGCTGCATGAGAGGTACGTCGATCCATTTCTCATTCACCGTCGGGAAATCACAAAGATGGACACTCTCGGGCCAGTCCAGGTTCGTATTCCCCACCAAGTTCTGGTACATTTCTTCCGTAATAAACGGCAGGATGGGCGCCAAGACCCTGATGGTAGTGGTGAGGACTTCAAACAGGGTGTGGTAGGCGGTCCGCTTGTCCAGGTCGTCTTCGCTTTTCCAGAAGCGCCGCCGGTTCCGGCGAATGTACCAGTTGGAAAGGTCCTCCAGAAAGCGCTCGAATTTTTTCATAACCTGGTCCGTGCGGAAAGCCTCCAGCGCCGCCTGACTATCCCGGACAAAAACATTCAGCTTGGAAAGAATCCACCGGTCCATGAGAGTCAGGTCTTCCTCCTTTAATTCAGACTGCCCCGGTTCGTAGCCGTCCACGGCGGCGTAGGTGGCGAAGAAGGAGTAAGAATTCCAGAACTGGATCATTTTCTTCCGCACTTCATTTCCCGTATGGTAGCCGAAGAGGAGGTTGTGTTCCGGATTCTGGGCGGCGTACATCCAGCGCATCACGTCCACGCCCATTTTTTCCGCCGCGTCGTCGAACCAGATGGTATTTCCCCAGGACTTGTGCATATCCCGCCCCGTCTCGTCTTTCACCAGGGCGTGCCCCAGGAGGGTTTTAAAGGGCGGTTCCTGTTCCAGGAAAGCGGACATGGCGAGCAGGGAGTAAAACCAGTTCCGGAACTGACCCGGAAAGGATTCGGTGACAAAATCAGCCGGGAACCACTGGCGCCAGTAATCCCGGTCGGTCCGGTACTTCAGTGTGGAAAAAGGAACAATGCCCGCATCCAGCCAGGGGTTGCCCACGTCGGGGATCCGGGTGCCGATGAGGCCCGTTTCCGGGTGACGAATGCGTACCTTGTCAATCCAGGGGCGGTGGGGAGTGTGCCCTTCAAAAGCCTCCCACCCTTCCACGGCGAG
>CAZNUM010000017.1:0-33282 GCA_964576315.1 uncultured bacterium | reverse complement strand
GAGTCAGCAGAGGCCAGGTGGCTATCGCTGTCTGGAATTGTCGGCCCGTCGCGGCGACCAATGGTGTCGGTAGAATGCTGGTGATCGGTTGCAGGGATTTTTCACGGAGGATACGCCAGGTCATATAACCAGATAGGACTCCCACTCCGGTCCAGAAACCTTTACGGATGGAATTTTCAATATAACCTTCATCGGTCCGGATCGAGTGCAATTTCAGGAAGGGATAAAATTCCGGTACCGGATCGGTACCCTTGAAGATGGCGATTTGGGGGTCAATCATGGTTCTTTGAAACAGGATCCGGTCATAAGCAATGGTATCCCCGGTAACCGTGATGATGGTGCCGCCACGCCGTTCCAGATCATGCCAGCGGTCCACCAGGCTTCGACTCCGGTACAGAAGCCGACCGTAGTCATTGTAAGCCAGATAGAGTGTCCGGAGATAAACCGTATCCCCCAGAGTCGAATCAGAGGTGCCGTAGTACAGAAAATCTGCCTTTACAGAGTCAATCCGGGTAACGCGGGAGGTACCGTCCAGATAAATAAGAATATGTTTGATATTGGTCGTGTCCCTGGGGTCAAAATTGGTGGGAATGGGTCGCATATTGAAAACAAGGGAATCGGAATAGTTCTGGGTTTTGTATTTCGGGAATTCTTTGATAGGTCGCAGCCAACCCAGATTCAGGGAACGATCCTTCACCTGGATTTTCTTCTTAATATCCACGGGTCCGCCGGTGGATATTTTCAGGAGGTATTCTCCCGGCGGTACATTAGTAAAGATAAAGGTGCCGCCACCGAAACGCTTGAACCGTTTTTTGGTCGTCCAGGTCTGTTGGACCACCCGGCTGGTGCTGTCTAGAAGAACCGCTTTGGCATTTTCCAGTTTTTCACCACTGGCGTAGAAAGCAGTCCCCTTGACGGTAAACCCGTCGGGATCGGTCTGGGCAACCGTCACGGCAATAAAAAGGAAGAACAACAGAGTGAACTGAATGTAGTTTCGCATGGTGGTTAAATGAAGACGGACGAATTTAAACCACGATCCATGAATGAAACACCCTGTGAGAATACCTGCAAATCCACTTTATCCATTGTAATTTTACATTCTTACTTGGATAAAAACATCCCTTGTTAAAACGAATCACTATTGGAGCCTGTTTCCTTTTGTCCCTGGGGCAGTCCCAGCCCCGGATTGCCGGGTATGCGGGCCTGGGTTTATACAGTCCTTCCCTGGTGGGACTCGATTCCGATTCCAATTCGGTCATTCCCAGCACTGGTACTCTGGCCAGGAATATCCTTCTGGACTGGGGATTCCAGTATCAGTTTTACCCTAATGCCCGGATCGGGCTCAGCATGTTTCATTCCCTTCATAGCGGGAAGATCGGCAATTCGGATTATTTCCGTCTTCTATCCTACCGGATGGTAACCCTGGAAACCTTCTTTTTTCTGCGAAAACGGATGGAATTGAATTTTACCCTGGCGCCCATGTGGAATAAGGGAAAAATTTCTCTCTCTGCCAATACACCCACCGATGACTGGGATAGTTTACTGGCCAGCTACGGAAATGGCTCTGTGCCTGTGACGGCAGGAGGATCCATGGTGAAACGGTGGTTTGGTCTGGGGAGTACCATCGGTTTTCGTTATTATATTTTCACCTGGCTGTCCGTCGATGGAAAGGTGGGCTTTTTTCAAAATTACTACAATAAGAAAAACTGGAAACTGGGTAAGAAAAAGATCACAGGACCAGAGTTGAAAATTAATAAAATACCGGTCTATACCGTTCATGTAGTGTTGGGCTGGTGAGGCGGATCCTTCTTATTATTTTAGTCATCGGGTTAGCCCTGGCTCAGGACCAGCCGGGAAAAGCGCCCTGCGATTCGGAGGTGCTGCTGAAAGTCCGGGAACAAGGATTACGCTCTCTGAAACTTTCTGAAGTACCCTCATATTACCGCGCTCTAAAAAATTGTAAAAATCAAACTCTGGCGAAACGAATTCGTCAGTATAATGAATCACACCAGTTAAGTGAAGATGCTGAAAAAGCCCAAACTATGCAGGGGTTTACGTCCGGGTGTGCCTACTGTACTATTGCCCTCATTCTTTACCTGATTCTGGTTTGAAATGGAACATCGATTGAAAGGAATAAATCGCATGAAACGATTTTACTGGATAAGCTCCATACTGGGTATTGTTCTTTCCGGTTGCACGGTGCAAAAACCGGTTCCGGCCCCGGCGGAAGCGGAATCGGCAGCAGCGCCATCGGCGGTTGTTGGACCAACCGTCACCGCCAATCCCCTCATTGTTAATTTTAATCAGTTAAATGATTTTGCCCATTTAAAGGCGGAACATGTCCCCGCTGCCCTGGACTATTCCCTGAATGCAGCCGATTCCATTCTGAACCGGATTCTGGCGATCCCCGACAGTGAACGGACATTTGAAAACACTATTGCGGAACAGGACAATATGGAAGCAGTCACAGGACGCATCGTTAATCCGATCTATCTGATGAGTGAAGTCCATCCGGACAAGGAAATGAGAACAGTATGTGATTCGGCGATTATACGGTATGAAAAGTGGCACAATGATTTGATATTAAACGAGGATTTGTACCGGGCCGTCAAGGCGTATGCGGCACAACCGGAAGCGGGCACTTTCACTGGACTGAAAAAGAAGTATCTGACCGATGTTTTAAAAGACTACCGCCGACTGGGATTTGATCTTTCCAGGGAGAAGCGGGAGGAATTGAAAGCGATTAAAAACCGCATCAGTGAAATTGGTCTTGAATTCGATAAAAATATTACAGAATACACGGATACGTTGATCGTCACCGATAAAGAAATGGAAGGGCTACCCCAATGGTACAAAGATAAGATGCGGGCAGAGGATGGAACCTACAAAATCGATATCAGCTACCCCTCCCGGTCCATGTTTATGAAATATTCCAAATCGGAAGCGGCACGGAAAGCACTGTCGGAAAAATATTTGAATCGGGGGAGAGCCAATCTGGAAGTCATTCCCAGGCTGGTGGAAGAGCATGACAACATGGCTCACCTGCTGGGATACCGGTCCTACGCCGAATATTTGCTGGAAGACAGGATGCCGAAAACACCGGAAACCGTGTGGGCTTTTGAAAACGACCTGAAAGCCAATCTCCGCCCTAAGGCTGAAGCCGAATTTGCGGAACTTCTGAAAGTGAAAAAGGAAGTTACGGGAATTGAAGACAGCGTTATTAATTACTGGAACATGTTTTATTACGAAAATATACTCGATGAACAGAAGTACCAGCTTAATGACGAAGAAATTAAACCGTATTTTTCGCTGGAAAATGTCCTCCAGGGTATGTTCGAGATTACGGGCAGGATTCTGGGGCTGGAATACAAACAGGTACAAAACCCCAGTGTTTGGTATCCGGACGTTTCCCTCTATGAAGTAACCGATGCGGAGACTGGAAAGCGGCTCGGGTATTTTTACCTTGACCTTTACCCGCGTGAGGGAAAGTACAGTCACGCTGCCCACTTCGGGATTTCAAAAGGAAAACTGACGAAAGACGGGTACGAGTACCCGGTGGCAGCGCTGGTGACCAATTTCCCGAAACCCACCGCAGATCGTCCTTCTTTACTGCGGCACGGTCCTAACGGAAATGTGGAAACCTTTTTCCACGAATTCGGGCACCTGCTGCATGGCATGGTCACCAACGTGCCCTACTGGACCTACTCCGGAACATCGGTGGATCGGGACTTTGTGGAAGCCCCTTCCCAGATTTTCGAAAACTGGATCTGGGAAAAAGAATCGGTCAAGCTCTTTGCCAGGCATTATCAGACCGGTGAACCGATTCCCGATGAATTGCTGGATCGAATGCTGGCGGCGAAAAACCGTTCATCGGGGAATGATTACTCCTTCCAGGTATTTCTGGGTTCTCTGGATTTGACACTTTACGACCGCTGGGATCCTAAGGTGAATGAGACAGTGTTGGATGTGGCCCGGCGGTTACACAATGAAATTCTATTGTGGAAGGAAACTCCCAATACGGCCCGGGGGACCAGTTTTGGTCATTTGAATGGCTACGCCGCCAGTTATTATGGCTACGCCTGGTCCCGAGTCCTGGCGCAGGACATGTTTTCCGTGTTCAAGAAAAACGGTGTTTTGGATCAGGATACCGGTTTACGGTTCCGCCGGCAGGTGCTGGCACCGGGAGGCTCACGCGATCCCATGGAACTGGTGAAGGATTTCCTCGGGCGTGAACCGAACAGTCAGGCCCTGGTGGAAAGTCTAGGGATTTGAAAGTTCGCTTTTACTCCTTAATTCTCGCCGGCTTGGTAGCGATAGCAACAGGGAGGGAACTTCCCCAGACAAGTAACGATCCGGTACAGCAACTACGCTTTTCTGCCCTGCGACTAAAAATAACTTTAGAGCAGGATCCCCGTTATTATCTAGATGAACCGGTTTCTGCCGGTATGCGCGTTTTAGCCAAGGAATGTGATCGTTTGCTTGATTTATTGGAACAACAGCCGGTTCCGGAGTCTATCGTTAGAAAAGAGATTGTTCAATTGGAACTGGCGGTGGTGAAACTGAAACAAATCCGCTATGACCGAAGGTATCCGGTGGGAAAAAAGTCGAATGTTACGGTTTACTATTTTTCAGCGGTGGATTGATCGGAACTGCGATTGACTTCCTTAAGGATCAGATCCGCTACTTCCCGGGCGATTTCATCGTGGGTGAGGCCCGCTTCGTCCATTTCATTCCACGCCGTTTCCAGGATATTCATATCCTGTTCATTGGCAAAGATTTCATCCAGCACCGGTGCGGGAACGTGGAAGTCCCGAAGGCGCTGATACATGTTTAACTTCATAAATTTCATGAGAGATAATACGGATTTTTCCGTACCAGTCGAAAGGAGATAGTCCATGGACAAACATATCCGCATCTTATACATCCTGGTGATCGTCGGTTTCTTATCCCTTTCAGCCCAGCTTTGGCTGCAGGGGCAAACCCTGAACGAACTGAAAGTAAAAATGGAATCGGTTCGGGAACTGTTATTTCGTTTTGCCTGATTGTACCCGTTGGTTTAAGGGCGTAAATTTGCCCGCTTTTTCACCGTAAAAATGGCGTCGTACCCAAGCGGTCTAAGGGAGCGGTCTGCAAAACCGTTATTCGCCGGTTCGAATCCGGCCGACGCCTCATTCCATTGATTTACCTCCTCAGCCCGGGTGGTGGAATTGGTAGACACAAGGGACTTAAAATCCCTCGTCCATTGCGGACGTGTCGGTTCGAGTCCGACCCCGGGTACGCGGTTAATTTTAAAGTAATCGTTTTATCAGGGGTTTGAGATATAAACTATGACGTGTCGGTTCCCTGCCCGAATGGCTTCGGTCAGGCGGGGATTCCGACCCCGGGTACACGGTCTAAAACCACTATTTAGCGTCGATAGAATAGGGGATTATTATTGTTGTTGATTACTTTTACAAATGTGGCAGGATATGTCAATAATTGCCAGAAATGGACATTTTTATTGCTTATTATTTGCTTACAGATGTAACCTTTTATGAGAATACTGACTCAACATATGAACTTAAATAATAGTAATATTTCCAAATTATTTAATAATAAGGGGATGCATTGACTTTTATCGCTAGTGTTGTTGCTAAAGATGGTGTTGCTATTATTGCAGATTCTTTGGTAACAAGTACAAAACAAACCATTGAATATTCAAAATTTATTAAATTTCTAATTAAAAAATCTGACGATAGTAAATCAAAAGATATTCTGATTGAACCAAAAGAGATATTAGAACTCTTCGAAGAAAAACCATCCTATACGAGTGATTGAAATGATAAACTATTTCAATATGGTAAATACTCTGCAATTACTACATCCGGTTCTGCCTACATTAATAAAATTGGATTAGGTGAATTAATAAGCGATTGTTATAATCAAGGTAAAAGTTATAGGAAAAATGAAAAAATTGTCAATCATATTTGTGAGTATTTCACCGAAAAGGTGAAACAACACTTAAAAAAATACGATTCAATATCAGAAACGATTCTAATCTATACTAATTACAATCCAAGAAAAAAAGAAACAACTATTTATAGAATCAATATAAAAAAATCAAATAAAGACAATTTAAAGGATGATAAATATATTTTTATTGAATCAAGTAGAGCTAGGGAATTTGAAAAAGTTGTATGTAGCGGTCAAAACAGTATTACGGAAGGGATATTATTTGGTAAATACCCTACTATTTATACTAAAATTCCTCTAATAGCTAAAATAATATTCAATGATTTTGAAATAGATCTTGGTGATAAGTTCGATGAATATATTAAAAAGCTTCGGAATAATAAGAAAATTATTGCAGACGATATCGTATCATCTTTAAATATTATTAAGTTGCGGGAACTAAGTCTTCAACAGGCAGTAGATCTTGCAAGCTTATTAGCCAGAGTTGAAGCTGATTTTCAAATATACACTGAAGATATTCCTACAGTTGGTGGTCAAATAAAGGTTGCTACAATTGATAAAAACGGATTTAAATATGTGGCTGGTCATGAAATTATTGCACATATCTAAATTAATAATTACAATCCAATTAATTTCTTTAAAGTGAGGTCAATTATGATAGAAAGAGAAAATAAATACAGGGAATTTATTATACAACTAGCAGAAAAGATATCCGAACAAATAGAATATAAAAAAAGAGAGAAAGAATATCTCATATCTGAAATAAACAGTATTACCAAAGGTAAGAAACTTATTTTTGAAAAAACAAACAAGTACAAATTTTATTCCTCATAATTTATTACGTATAACTTTTATAAATTCCCCCATCGGACTATCAGTCCATTGACATATTATCATATCACTTTGATTGGTATGCAATAAACTCACGACCTTTTTCTATTCCTTGTAGAACAATGTCGTTTTAATTTTATCCAGACTCAGGGCGGCTTACTCCAGGAACGTAACCTGGAGGACAGTTCCGGGCCCCCTTTACTTGGATTGCCGCCCTTAATTCAAAGGAAGCTAAACGGAAGGGATAGGCAAGTGAAATATCCAAAAGATTCTAATGAGATCCTTGAAAAGTTTTTAAGTGCAAATACTCAGTAAAAATCTCAGATTACCAGAGTTATTAAATTGTGAGAAAGATGATGGTATATGTTTAGTATTAGTTGAACATCTTAATGTAATAAATGCTTTATCAGGTTATACAAAGAAATATCAGGAAGTGGGTTTAGGCTTGGCCCTGGCGAAGAAATACATGGACCTTTGTCATGCAAGGATTGAGGTGGCAAGTGAGAAAGGAGTAGGGACGACCTTTACCCTGAAGTTCAGAAAAATGTAAACGAAACAGCAAGGTGTGAAGCTGATGACGGAGTCAAAACAAACGCGACCGGTTGTTTTGGTCCTAGAAGACGACGAAAGTACCCTCGGGCTGATGTACTACTATCTGCGAAACGATTACGATCCCAAATTCGCGGTAGCTGTTCCGGAAGCGCGGAAAATTCTGGAGACGGAACCGGTAGTCTTAATCCTGTTGGACCTGTCCTTAAAGGGGAAGGAAGACGGTCTGGATCTGGTACGGGAGTTGCGTGCCAGCAAACGGTGGAAAGATCTGCCGATTATCGCTACCACTGCCCACGTCTTCACGACCGACAAGGCTCGGTGCCTGGCGGCAGGGTGTAACGATTTCCTGCCCAAGCCCATCAGCTGGATCCAGACGTTAGACGCCATTGAAAAATGGCTGTCAACCGGGGATTGAAACCGGTCGCTTTTTAAAGGAATTACACTGAAATCGGTCTAGAAGGGGATGCCGGCAGGGGAGTCTAGCGTCCTGTTTTTACAAGCAGGAATCCGCCGATCGCCAAAATGGCACTCAGGAAATTGGCGTTGGCAGCCATCATCCATACGCCGATGATGGCGAAAGCAGCTCCCGCAAGTTGTAGATAAACGTTGGAAGGTTTAGTCGTCTTTACTTTCATAATTGCTGCATCCTGAATTATTTAAAGGGGAAAATACTTTGAAAGCGCCTCCTATGTAAAGCACAAATTGTGATGTAAATTGCTCCCTGATGCACGGGAAAAGTGTGTTCCATTTCTTCTCAGTCTGGATACTGATATCCAGTCTGGCCGCCGGTCAGGGAATGCTTTCGGGCCGCGTTACGGACGTCAAAACCTCCACCCCCCTGGAGGCAGTAAATATTTTTCTGTCAAATACGGTACTGGGGACCACCACCGATTCTTCAGGCTGGTTCCGCCTGAGCCCGATTCCTCCCGGACGTTACGATCTGATCGTTTCCATGATTGGGTATTCGGTTCAGAAAGAAGAAATCAAAATTGATTCTACCAGTTACCTGGAATTTGACTTTAAACTGAAGCAAAAACCGATCGTTCTCCCGGAAGTGACGGTGACCGCCAGGGACATGCGTCGCTGGCGACAGAATTATAAAACCTTTAAAAAGTCCTTTCTGGGGAATTCAGCTAACGCTCTGGAAACGGAAATAAAAAATGAACGTGTTTTGGATTTCGAGCGCCAGAGAGAAACACTGGTGGCGACGGCTTCCTCACCCATAATCATTGAAAATAAAGCCCTGGGATACCGGATCGAATACAATCTGGAGGCTTTTGAGGCAACGCCCGATTATGTAAAATATTCCGGGGAACCCCTGTTTTTTGAACTGGCAGCAGAAAACGGGGAGCAAAGCCAGCACTGGGAAAAGAACCGTCTAAATACCTACCGGGGGTCTCTGCGGCATTTTTTAAGGACCATTTCCCAGCAGTACCTGGAAACCCGGGCAGGCGGCTTCACCAGCCGTAGTCAATTCGGAGGTCCGACCCAATCCGCCCTGGTGGGGAAAACACAGGTGGTTACACCGGATCGGCTGCTGCGGGAGGGTTTTCGGGTATTACTCACCTCTGAAATCGGTCCCAAGAAAAAAAAGGAAGATTACCAGTGGGTGAATACGGATGATCTCCTGGGCGTGTCGGAACGGGAAAATGAACTGTACCTGAAATTCCCGGGCTACCTGCAGGTGGAATACCTCCTGGAAAAAGAACCCGGGGCTTATTTATGGGATATGAATCTTCACCGGGAACCGGGAACGCAGGTTTCCTGGCTGACCCTCCAGGCTGATTCCATCATTATTGACACGAAGGGACGCTATTATGAACGTTTTATGCTTCGTACTTCCGGCTACATGGCCTGGGAACGTATGGCCGATATGCTGCCCTTTGGATACGAACCACCGGACGACGCCGTCGGTGAAGCACCGTAAGACAACCATCTGTAAATGAGCGTGTCTAATTCCAAAAAACGACAGGAATCTTTCTCATGCAGAAACCGAAATATGCGCTTTTGTTGCTCGCCGCCGCCGCCACCCTGTTGAGCGCCAAGGACCGAACAATGATCATCCTGGGAGACGATATCGTCATTGAAGCGGGTGAAACGGTGGATGCGGCTATCGCCCTAGGGGGCAATATTGACGTCTATGGCACGGTGGAGGAAGCAGCGGTTGCCATTGGCGGCGACGTCACCATCCATTCCCAGGGTCAGGTGGCGGGCGATGCGGTCTCGGTGGGCGGACAGGTGTTTCTTTCCTCCGGTGGAACCCTGAAAGGGGATCGGGTGGAAGTTCAATCCGGTCCCATCGGTCGGACCCTGAATCCGGCGCATTTTTTTTACCCGGTTTTATGTTCCATGGGTTCTACGCTTTATTTCGCTGCTGGGTCTGTTATCCATTGTGTTGATTATTGCTCTCCTGTTTCCCAACTTGATTACGCGACCGGCGGACCGCTTTGAAGAAACTCCCGGAAAAGCCCTGCTGATCGGCGTTTCGGCGGTCATGCTCTTCGTCCCAACCCTGATTTTATTGATCATCTCCATCCTTGGCGTTCCCCTGGTCCCGATTCTGGTTTTCGCCTACGGATTGGCTTACCTGGTGGGCTATTTACTGGGAAAACGGTTACTGGAGGCCTTTCAGCGGGAAGCAGCCACCATTTTTGTTACAACTCTTACTGGTGTGGGACTGCTCTGGTTCCTGGGACAAATCCCGATTCTGGGTGTGTTCTTTAAAATTGTTGTCTTTTCGATCGGGCTCGGTGTCATGTTACTCTCCCTGGCAGACAGGAGGGGAAAATCCATGGCTGAAACCGGTTAAAGGAACCGTGAGCGCGGAAAATAATACGAATCCGGTTGAACAACTGGAAAAACGGTTGGAAAAAACGGCTGCCGATCTGGGGGTAAAACTGAAACGGTTTAATGATGCCTTGGTAAAAGGTTTCAGCAAACTGCTGGAAAGTCCCTTCAAAAAAGAAGAAAGATCCGGCATAGAAGGAACTGATGAGGGGGATGAAAACCCTTAGGGTGAAGCCCCCTATTGATCACGGCATCAGGCGCTTCAAAACCGACTTTACAGAGGAGAAAGACCAAAACGTGACCGAGATCACAGGCTGTAATTAACTTCTTGACCGCTTGGAAATGGAAAGTTAAGTTCCCCCTAACCTATATTTGAATAGTATAGATTGCTAATTAGCTAAAAAGGAGAAACATCATGGACCGATTTATAAAATTATTGATTTCGGCTGGTATTGTTTTTTCTTCGGTTACACTGATGATGGCCCAGGATCAGGAGAAAGCCACCACGACGAAGAAAGAAGCAGTCAAGGCTGATATCGGGAAGGTTGCTCCCTCGAAGACAGAGAGTCCGAAAACGTTGGAAAAGGTCAAAAAAGAACCGGCTACCACAACCGAGTCAAAACCGGCGCAGGTTAAAATGACTAAGAAGGAAGCCATGGCGACCAAGAAGGAACCGGCTCCTAAAAAGGATGAAAAGAAAGGCTTTTTCCGTCGCCTCTTCGGTGGTGGAACCTCAGACGAGTAAGTCTGTCTCACAATCTTCTGTAAAATAGGGCGAAATAAATCTTTCGCCCTATTTTTTTTACCTGTTACATTGATCTTACTATTTCCAATTAAATAGCCCAATTCAAAGAAGAAGGAGAAAACACCATGTTAAAAAGAGGAGTAATCCTGCTCAACCTGATCCTCTTCTTCAATGTAAACGCCCAGGGAATTTCCAATAAGTTGACCGGTTCCTACTATGCGGAAGGGGGGAACGTGGATTATAATTATTTCAATGCCACCTGGACCTCCGAAGCTCAGGGGAATCTTCAGTTGGGGAGTTTAGACCTGGAGGATACGGAATTCCTGTTTTCCGTGAGCCATAGCCGATCCGACTACAATAAGAAGCCCTACGAAAACGACGCCCATGCTATTCTGAAACTGGATCTTTGGGCCAATAAAAAATTCTCTCCTTTCATGTTCTCTGAAACGGAATACGATTCCACCCAGGGATTGGATAATCGAACCAACCTCGGCATCGGAGCGAAATACCGCCTTCTTGGGGACTTCTTTTCCATCAGTTACGCCTTCATGTATGAGAATGAAAAATACAAAGGCTGGGAGGCGGATACCTTTACCCGTCATTCCCTGCGACCCAAGCTGAAAACAGCCCTCGGCGAGGGAATTTTTCTTCAGTCCCAGGTGTTCTTTAAACCAACCGTGAATGATTTGAATGTTTATCTGGTGGACTGGCAGAATGCCCTTTCCATCGAAACCAAGGCGGAGTGGCTCACGATTGAAATTCAATATCAATATAAGTACAATTCCGCTCCCGCAATCAAGTCGTTTGAGAAAGACGCCGATGGTAATAAAATCAATATTAAACATTATAAAAAGGAAGACACCATCACCTCCATCGGCTTATCTATTAAGATTTAGCATTGAATTAATGAACGGCAAACTATTTCCCCTTCTCCTGGTTTTTTTAATTATCGGGTGCAGCAGGATGAGGTACGGTCACGCTCCCACCGTGACCGTACCTGCTAAGGAAGCCCATTTCCCAAAACTGACGGAACGAAATCGTCTCATGGGGGTCCAGTCCCCGGAGCGAACGTGTTACGATGTTACTTACTATCGGATTAATCTGACCGTTGATTCGGAGCAAAAATACCTCCGAGGGTATGTGGATATTTCTGCCCGGGTGGTACGGAATTTTTCCCGCCTGCAGGTTGATCTGGCTCAAACCATGACCCTGAACCGGATCCGGTTCCAGGGACAGGATTTATCCTATGTTCGGGATGAAGATGCGGTCTTTGTTCAATTCCCGGCGATGGAGGCTGGAACGGAATTTACCTTCCGGGTAGAATATGAGGGTCAGCCCAAAGAAGCCCGGCGTCCTCCCTGGGACGGTGGTTTTGTCTGGGAAACGGATCAGCAGGGTCGTCCTTTTATTTCCGTCGCCTGTGAGGGAGACGGCGCCAGCCTGTGGTGGCCCAACAAAGACCAGATCCTGGACGAACCGGACAGTGTGCGGATGACCTTTACCGTTCCCGAGGAATTATTCTGTGTCAGCAACGGGAGGCTGGAAAACGTGTCTGATGGTCCGAAAGGTTATAAAACCTATACCTGGGCTGTGCTGAATCCCATAAATAATTACAATGTTTCCCTCCAGTTAGGGTCCTATGTGCTGGTTCAGGACACCCTGCAGAGGAATGGAACCGTGGAAACCATGAATCACTATGTCCTGGACTACCACGCCGCCGTGGCCCAGGAACATTTTAAACAGGCCCGGAAGGTGATCCATTTCATGGAAAAATACTTCGGTCCTTACCCCTGGTGGAAGGACGGTTACAAACTGGTGGAAGTTTCTTACCTGGGGATGGAACACCAATCCGCTGTCGCCTACGGAAATAAGTTCAGTAATCATAGCGACAGCCGGGGCTGGCTGAGCGATTTCTACGGGATTGTGGATGGATTGTTATTCCACGAGACAGCTCATGAATGGTGGGGGAATTCGGTTACGGCTGCGGACCCGGCCCACATGTGGATTCACGAAGGCATGGCGATTTATTGTGAAGCTTTGTACATCGAGGATCAACTGGGTTACAAGGTGAGTGTGGACTATCTATTGAAAAAACGCCGGACGATTCAAAACAAATTGCCGATCGTGGGACCGGAAAACGAGAATTACTGGGCGTTCGGTGATTCGTACAACAAAGGCGGATGGGTCATGCACACCCTCCGACACGTGGTGAATGACGATTCCCTCTGGTTTGATATTTTAAAATCCTTTGCTATTCAAAATGCGCGAGGTCACGTCCGTACTGAGGACTTTCAAAAGCATGTGGAACGGAAAACAGGGCAGAATCTGGATTATTTTGTAAAACAGTATTTCTATGACCGTCGTCCTCCCACTCTGGAATATTATCAGTCCGGGTCCCGGTTTTATTACCACTGGAGGGACGTCATTCCCGGTTTTCGCATGCCCGTTGACCTGAATCTGAACGGGAAAAAGGTGCGGATCTTTCCTACGGAAAACATTCAAGCCCTGGATATTCCTGCCTTTTCCGTCGTGGAAATCCGTGATTGGGAATATCTGATCGTTAAAAAGAAAAACCCGGATTTAGCTTTTTAACTGGCGCAACCGTTCAAACAAGACAGCGCTGACGGCGGCGGAAATATTCAAAGAATCCGTCTGACCCTGCATGGGGATGGTGGACAGTTCGTCGCAGGTCTTCAACACTAATGGTCGGATACCCTGACCCTCGCTGCCCATGACAATCACCACCCGCCCGGTGTAATCCAGTTCAAACCACTGCCTGGCCTTGAGACTATTCTCCAACCCGTAAATCCAGAAGTTTTCAGTCTTTAATGTTTTCAGAGTCAGGTGCAGGTTCCCGATTTCATACACGGGGAGGTTCACAAAGGCGCCCTGACTCACCTGGAGGACCGTATCGGTCAAGCCACAGGAACCGTGACGGGGGAGAAGCAATCCCTGGATGCCGGCGCATTCCGCCGTTCGGAGGATCTGCCCCAGGTTCTGGGGATCATGAATCCGGTCCAATGCCAGCAGGCAAAGGGGACCTTCCATCCCTTTGAAATCGGGTAAAGGCTGTGCCAGAACGCCCGTAAAATTTACCACAATGCCCTGAGTCCGATATTGCCCATATTTTTTTTGAAATAAATCATTATTCATCCTGTAAACTATGCCGGAATAATCGGCAAGGAGTGTATTAATCTGCGGATTATTTTCCCACGGACCGTTCTCCTGCAAAAGGATTTTATTGATCGAGAAAGCGGGCGCTGAAAGCAGTCTGACAACGCCGTTAATACCGAACAGAGTATGATTTTCCCGTGGTTCTGGTCTCATTCTGGCATATTTTATTACGTAATAAATTTAAACTGAATTAACATCTAATCTGTGGCCTATATCTTGTTTTGAGTCAGGCCTGCCTTTTTTAAGAAATTTTTTATTATATTCCGGCTCAGAATGCAACCGGCAACCCATTGATTCCCCACGAAATACTGCCCACGTTTTCCCTCCTCTGGTGGCAGGCGATTCTCACCTCCGCCGCCGTTATTACGGTCTTATTGGTTTATGCAAAACGATTGAATAAATCCCAATTGGAAGTGATGGCTAAAGTGGTGGGTGTCATTTTGATCGGGCGGGAGATTTTTGTTCATCCCTATGAAATGTACCTGGGCGTCTGGACCGTAAAAAGCAGCCTGCCCCTGCAGATGTGTGGACTATCTTCCATCATGTCTGGTGTCATCTTGTATTACCGCCGGCAATGGCTGTACGAATTGCTCTATTTCTGGGGCATTCCCGGCGCCTTTCATTCCTTTCTGACCCCCGAGTTCACCCAGGGCACCCATGGCTGGCTGTTCTACGATTACTTCCTGGCCCACGGCGGCATCATTTTCAGCGCCCTGTTCTGCTCCCTGTACCTGGGTTATAAACCCCGGAAAGGCTCCTGGTGGCGGATTTTTCTCTGGACCCAGTTGACCCTGCCCATCATCGGTAGTATCAACTGGCTTCTGGATGCCAACTACATGTACATCTGTGAAGCGCCGATGGTAAAAAATCCTTTTGTATGGGGAAAATTCCCCTTTCACCTGGTCGGTTTTGAAGTGGCAGGATTACTCCACTTTTTCCTGGTTTACATCCCTTACGGAATCAAATATCGCCGGGAGCATGAAACTCCAGAACCTGGCGTTATTTGACCACCACCACCTGATCGCCCTTGGAATCAGTCTGATTGCCTGGATTGGTATACCCTGGGCCGGTCGCCGATTCCTGACAGCCACTCGTCAACAACAAGCCGTCCAGTTTATGGTCCTGTTTGCCATTCTTCAGGAAATGGTGGACTATTGGAACCGGATCCAGGTACGACCCCTTTCCTGGGAACTGGACCTACCGTTTCATCTCTGTCATTACGCCCTCATTTTCGCTACCATTGCCTTATTTACCAACAACCAGAATCTGTTCGAATTCTCCTATTTAATCGGTATGACCGCCGCCCTCCAGGCTTTGCTGACGCCGGATATGACTGATTTCGATAACTGGATCAGTTTTATTACCTTTTATATTCATCATGCACTGATCATTCTTTTTTGTCTCTGGCTGATTGTGGTGGAGGGCATGCGTACTACCAAAGGAGCGGTTCTCCGAACCATGATTCTGGTGAATGTGATGATCATTCCGGCGGCAATTGTCAACCGTCTTACCGGGGGAAATTACATGTACCTCTCTGCTAAACCGAATGTAACCAATCCCCTGGTATTTGGGTCATGGCCCTGGTATTTGATTAATTTTGAAACCATCGGGTTCCTCCTCATGTGCCTGTTCAACCTGCCGATGGTGTTGGGACGAAAGAAAAGGGATCCTGTCCTTGGGTAATTTATCCCTTTTCAGTTCGCTCCATATGCTTTACATCATCGGCGCCATCGTTGTCTGGATCATCGTCCCGTTTATTGGTCGGAAGTTTCTCACCACCCGCCAGCAGTTTTTTGTTGCCCTTCTGTTGATTGTTCTTACCTTAGGTCAGGAGTTGACCAATGACCTGCTCCGCTGGAGTCACGGTGTCTGGTCGGTGGCAGAGAACCTGCCCCTGCATATGTGCGGCTTCAGTCTGTTTACAACCACTTACGCCCTTTACACCAAGAATCAGACCGCTTTTGAACTTTCCTATTTCTGGGGACTGGCAGGAGCAGTTCAAGCCATCCTTACACCAGAATTCGCCACCCTGGGGCCTCCGAAACTGATCTTCCTGTACTTCCTCAGTCATACCCTTATTATTCTAAATGTACTCTGGCTCGTCTTTATCGACGGGATGCGGTGTCGCCCCGGGTCGCTCTTCAATGTGGTCCTGGTAACCAACGGCGTTGCTTTCATTATGACCTTTGTCAACAAAATACTTCACAGCAATTACTGGTTTCTGTGCTCCAAACCGGAAACCGCTTCCCCCTTTATGGTGGGTGCCTGGCCCTGGTATTTTATCGGTGTGGAAATCTTCGGAATCCTGATTCTGGCTTTGATCTACCTGCCCATGTACTGGATTCAGAGTCGCCCTCAAAAATCCACCTAACGCTAATCGCGTTAATGTAAATTAAAGCGTTTCAATGTCCACATTAATCACGTTCTTTCTGCTGGCGCTGGGAATATCCTTCCTCTGTTCCCTCCTGGAAGCGGTTATCCTCTCCGTAACCCATTCTCATATTGGTGTTTTAATTAAGGAAAAACACCGGACCGGGGAACTCCTGTTGAAACTAAAAAACGATATTAACAGTCCTCTGGCCGCCATACTTACACTGAATACCATCGCCAATACGGTCGGTGCCACCGTCGTGGGTGCCCAGACCCTCAAATTATTCGGCTCCGGGAAAGTTGCCGTTATGTCGGCCCTGTTAACTTTTTGTATCCTGGTTTTTTCCGAGATTATTCCCAAGACTCTGGGAGCAACTTACTGGCGGAAACTGGCTGTACCGGCAGCCTACACGGTTCAGGTGTTAATCTGGCTCACCTACCCCTTTGTCTGGCTTTCAGGAACGTTTTCCAGCCGCCTCCGGAACCAGAATGGGCAGCAGAAAAAAGTCAGTCGGGCGGAAATTACAGCCATGGCCGAACTGGGGGAGGATGAGGGTACGATTGAAGAACATGAAAGCACCATCATTGAAAACCTGTTTCAACTCAAACGAATTACGGCTGAGGACATTCTCACCCCCCGAGGTGTGATTTTCGCTTTCGAAAAAGATGCTACTGTAAGAGAAGTATTGGAAAAACACGAAGAAATCAATTTTTCCCGGATTCCCATATACGGCGAAGATCTGGATGACATCCTGGGCATTGTGTACAAGGACGCCTTACTGGAAGCCATGGCAGACGATCAATACGATATTACCATGGCGGAGCTGGCAGAACCGGTGGATACGGTCTACGAAAAACAATCGGTGGAAACGATCCTGGACAAATTTATTAAAAAGCGCTCTCACATGTTTATTGTAAAGGATGAATTCGGTGGGACCTCCGGGCTGATTACGCTGGAAGATTGCATTGAAACGCTTCTGGGTGTGGAAATTATGGACGAGTCCGATGAAGTGGCCGATATGCGGGAGTTAGCGAAGGATCAGCAGCGTCAGAGACGGCGGTCGGAACTGGCCCGGGAGAAAAAACCGGAATAGACTCATCCCTTCCGGGGTGGAATCCCCCGTTCCATTGCCCCTCCCGTTGTCCTAAATTTACCGATTGTGAAACGTGTCTATCGGATCAGCCTGCTGCTCTTTTTTATGCTCCTGCTGGCCACTTCTGCCGGTAGAATTAAATATTTCCTTACGGAACACGATTTTCTCTCCAACCGACCCGTTCCTGCCTCAGAAGTAGCTCGTCAACCTCATATCCGGGCGGAATATGACGAACGGGATCGCTTGGTAGTAATAATGACCGTAGATTCCTCCGGAAAGATTCTCCGGCGGGAAGTGTTTATCTACGAGGATACGTCCGGTGAAGTGCGTCAAAAAGAGGTATACGACGCGGATGAGACCTTGAAATATCGGACTATTTTCGGTCCTGAGCCCCAATCTCTGTCCTATATTAATTACGTTTTTGGCCTGGACTCAGTGAAGCAGTGGAGAGATCGTTTTACGACCAGTGAATTGAATGCCGCCGGTCAGCCGGAAAATTACCGTTTCTTCGATGTGGATGCTTTCGAATACGGCGGCATGGAATTTGACTACGATTCCAGCGGACGCATGACCCGGCAGGAATGGTTCCGCCGACCGGATAATAAGTCCATGTACCGATACCGCTATGACTATATCCCGGGAACCGATATCACCCACCTATTTGAATACGATTCCAACGGCGTACTGGTTATGGATGTGAAATTGAATGCCGACGGAACGGAAGCGCTCCTGTCATTTCTGGACCCCCAGGATTCTACCGTCATTAACACCGGAAATGTAGTGTTTTATCTAGACGGAGACCTGCAATGGGGAAAGTTGAGCTGGATTCAGCCTGAAATAGCCGACACCCAGGCAGTAACCTTCGGGGATTTAGTCTTGAAGCACGGAACTCACACCGTTACCATCCCGGAGGGAATGACTCTGCAGGACAGTGCCAACTATGATGTTCTGTTTGAAGGTATGGGCACCAAAGGCTACCGCGCCACTGATATGACAATCCACCATTTGACCTACGACATCAGTCCGCCAATCATGGACCTCTACGTGGACCGGTACATCCACGAACCGGCCTTTACCTTTTCTGCCGCCGAACCCTTGGATTCTGCTTTTTTGGTATGGCAGACCGATTCCGTGCCCGCCGACACCATCCTCTTTAAAGTGGATGAACTGGGAAAACAGTCCGAACCGCTGCTGCTCAGTCACCAATCCGCTCTGTTGGATGGTCATTGGTACCAGGTGGAGATCTTTGGGTACGACCAAGCCGGAAATTTATCTTTACCCGGGGTGGTGGACAGCGTGTATTATGATGTCACCCCAGCTCTTGTCACGATTGATACCCCTGCCGCAGGCGGTTTCATGAACCACCAGATTCTAAGTTTTCAAGTCAATGAAGTGATTCAGCACTGGCGTGTCGAATGGCTCTGGCAGGGAGGAACCACCGATGATCGAGCTCCTTATGAAGTGGATTTCAGCGATACGGTTTTTGCAGAACTCTCCCAAAAAACTGATTTACAGACCTATTTTCAACCGGTGGACGGAGGGATTTATGGAATAAGGATTATAACCACCGACCTGGCTGGGAATGTTTCCGAACCAGTCGGTGTGGATTCCATCCATTATGACGTCTCGCCTCCGGTTCTGACCATGATCTTTCCGTACGATGGTGCTGCCATTAAGGATCCCACCGTTTCTTACGCCGTTAATGAACCGCTTCAAGCCGGCGAGTTCCTCTGGACCCACACCGGGGGAACACCTGATTCCCTTTCCCCTCAGACTGTAACCTTAGTGGGGGAAGAACTGGCGCCAAAGGAAAAAATACACATTACCCTGGTGAACGAACCCCGGCTGGTTGACGGGGCATATTATACCCTGACGCTTACCGGTAGGGATCGGGCTGGCAACGACAGTGAGCCGGTAGTCGTTAATCAGATTCTTTTTGATGCCAGTCCCCCCGATTTCTCCCGAATCGAACCGGACTCGGGTGCCGCCGTCAATTCAATGGAGCTTTCTTATGAAATCTCTGAAAATCTGGAGCAAGGATCCCTACTGTGGGTCAATACGGGGGGAAGCCCTGATCCCGACGCACCACATCTGGCTGTCTTGGAAGAGCAGGAGTTAATCGGGGATTTTCACGATCATATTCGACTGATGAATGAACCTCTTTTGCACGATGGTTCGGTTTATACCCTGTTTTTCACCGGGTCAGACCGGGCGGGTAATCTGGCAGATACGGTGAAAATACCGGATGTACGCTATGATTTCACGCCGCCCGAAATTGTAATCGAATATCCCCGGCAGCGTTCCGTGTCCAATACTCGTTCCATGACCTATACGTTGTCGGAAGACCTGGAGCGGGCGACCTTTAAATGGATCTGGTTGGGGGGCGACCCGGACAGTCTGGCACCTTACATTGTGGAACTGACCGGCGAGCAACTATCCCAGGGTCGTCATGAAGCTGTTTTACTGGACAGCATGCCCGACTTCCGTGAAAATGCTCTTTATACTTTAACGGTGAAAGGATTCGACCAGGCGGGAAACCGTTCGAAACCGCGAATGGTTCCGGGCTTGCAATACGATTTTACGCCACCGGTGATTACCTGGTATGAGCCGGAAGACCGCACAGCGGTGAACCATAAAAAAGTCCATTATGCCATCAGCGAACTGTTGGCAGAAGGCAGCATCACCTGGGTCTGGACCGGCGGAAATCCCGATCCCGATTCTCTTCATGTGGTTTCCCTCACCGGTACGGAATTGTACGGTCAGGAGCACCCTCTTGGAAACCTGATTGCCAGTCCTCCATTGGTGGACGGCGCCTGGTACCATATTCTCTTCTCAGGGTCCGATCCTGCCGGGAACCGATCCAATCTAATATCTATTAATCGTATCTTTTACGACATCACTGCCCCCTTTATTACAACCACCGCTCCGGAAGATTACGCTTTCATTGCGTCTCCTACGGTCCAGTACGAATTATCGGAAACCCTCTATGAGGGTAAGATAACCTTTACCCACACGTCCGGGAGTCCCGATCCTGATTCCCCCCATATCATTAAAATGGATTCCACCTTGCGGGCAGCGGGCAGGCATGATTCAGCTTTGGAAACTGGAGGTCCCTCGTTGGTGGAAGGGGGTGTCTACACCATATCGTTGGAAGGGCGTGACCGGGCTGGGAATCGAGCCCGCACCGTACAGATTCAGGGGGTGATTTATGACGCCACCCCGCCCACACTTGCCATTTCCGATCCGGAAAATAATACCGCCATTAACCAGGCGTTGGTTTCTTATGAAAACAGCGAAAACCTTAAACAGGCGTTCATGTTCTGGACCCGCATCGGCGGAATGGAAGATCCCGGTTCCCCCCATCAAATTGCCCTTGCTGCAGGGGAGTTAAAACAGGGCACTTTTCAAGATCATGCTTTTGCTGAATCCTTGAATCTGGTGGACGGATCGGTTTACCGACTAACCTTTTTTGGATCGGATTTTGCAGGGAATACCAGCGATACGGTCCTGGTAGATTCCATTACTTACGACGTGACGCCGCCGGTTTTGACCTTCCTTTCACCTGGTTCCAATATTTTTACTACGGAATCAGATTTACGCTATTCCACCTCCGAGAATCTGGTCCGAGGGCGGCTCCGGTGGGAGGGGACGGGGAAGGATGGAGAACAATTGATGGAGGCGGTTGATTTAACCGGTCCCGCCGCCGAAGCAGGAGAACACCATTCCGATTCTTTCTACATTCCTGACCTTCAGGACGGTGCTGTTTATACCATTACCCTTGAAGGAGAAGATGCGGCCGGTAACCGGGGCACGCCAGCCCAACTGACCCATTATCGCATTGACCGGACCCCGCCCGTCATTTCCGGATTTAACGTAACGGATCATGCTTTTATCCGAAATCTGGATTTTGGTTGGGAACTATCGGAAGATGTGGCCTCCGGTTACCTCTTTTTCCAATCGCTTTCTGGACGGGATCAATCGACGGTACCGCTCCAGGAGCAAGAGCGACAGGCAGGCGTTAGACCAGCGGGAGTGCTGACTTCACCGCTTACGTTGAAGGACGGAACGACCTATCGGATTCAAATGGTGGTTACTGATTTTGCCGGCAATGTTTCGGATACACTGATCGTGGACAGTGTCACCTACGACATTTCCCCGCCGGCATTGACGCTGAAGAAACCCGGTAGTGGAGCTCACATCCGGGAAAAGACGGTGGAGTATGAAACCAATGAATTACTCGTTGACGCCCGTATTGTATGGAAAGGGGCGGGAGAGAATCCGGTTGAAGTTCCCCTCGCGGGAGAAAACCTTGAGACAGGTAAACATCAAATTCTAGACATCACCTTGTCACTGACAGAAAATATCCCCCTGGAGGTGTTTGTCGTTGGCATGGACCGGGCAGGAAACGCTTCTGCTTCCGATACTATCAGGGAGGTGATTTTTGATCAAACGCCTCCGATTCTGGCCATCCTCGGACCGGAGCCAAATAGCGCCGTGAATCATACCCGGATCAGTTATTCCACCAGCGAAACCTTATCTTCGGCAACTGTTCGGTGGGAACCCCTCCAGAAGGATGCTCTGGAAGCGCCTTTTACCCTAAAGCTTACCGGCGAAAAACTGGATACCGGGGAGCATCTTGATACTGAATTTTCCCTCCCGCCGGACCTGAAGGATGGAAGTCGCTATACCATCACTTTAACCGGAAGAGATCTTTCCGGCAATGAAGCCGTACCGGCTAGGGTCGAAAATATTCTTTACGATGTTACACCACCCCGATTCACGGAAATTATCCCGGTGGACAGCCAGTATATCCGGGAAGTCAATTTATCCTATACCCTTTCGGAAGATTTGAAATCGGGTCAGATTATTTTTGAAAATACTGGCGGCGCTGAGGATGCCCAGCAACGGCGGGTGGTCAATCTGGTCGGTAAACGGAAATTAAAAGGACCGGGTGGAGGCCTCATCCCGTCCAGTTTAATTTCTTTAGTAAACGGTGGTGTTTACCGGATTATTTTTGAAGGAATAGATTCAGCCGGCAATGTGGCACCGGAGACGATTATTAATCACGTGACCTTTGACAACGAACCGCCCGTCATTGCCCTGACCGCCCCTTCCAGCAATTCCTTTGTAAACTCCGCTTTAATTTCCTATTCCTTCAGCGAGGATCTGGAAGAAGCTGAAATCCAATTAGAGCCGATTGGGGGTAGCGCTGTACCAGCGACTCCCGTCTCCGTATCCCTTCCACCCTCCGATCGAAAAAAGGGCGTGTATACCGGTCGTACCATCTCCGGTCTGGAAACCTGGGAAGATGGCACCGTCTATCGAATCACGATTAAAGGTCACGACAAGGCCGGCAACGAAGCCGATCCTGCTGTTGTCGATAAAATAACCTACGACGTTACTCCTCCAGTAATTACACTGGATAATCCTTTGAGTAACAGTGCAGTAAACTATCAGGCAATAAGTTATACATTAAGTGAAGATCTGCTGGAAGGCACCGTTTCTTACTCTGGCATTACCCCCAGCGGTGAAGCTATGGATGCTTATGATGTTGAAATGACGGAAGATGAATTGGCCGCCGGGAAGAAAGATAGCATTGAATTGACAAACGGAAGATCCTGGGTCAATGGTAATCGTTATTCCATTACTATGAGTGGTGTGGACCGGGCCGGAAATCAGGGGGAAAAAGCCACGGTTGACAATGTGCTCTATGACAATATTCCTCCGGAAGCTTCCCTCAGTAAACCGATTGATGGGGAACAGATTAAGGATACAAAAATTACCTATCTGCTTTCCGAAGACCTGGAACAGGGATTTGCAGTCTTCCAGCAAACGGGAGGCACGGTGGATCCCCAATCGCCTCATAAGGTGCCGCTGGATCCCCAGCAACGCAAGAAAGGACTTCATACCGACGTGGATCTCCGGTTGGAGGAGGGATTGGCTGACGGCGGTCGTTACTCCGTAACTATTTCCGGTTCCGACCGGGCCGGGAATGCGGTAACCATTACCCCTGTTCAGGATATTTTATTTGATGTCCGGCCTCCCAAGCTCGCTTTCCTTAGTCCGCCGGAAGGATCGGTCATCAATCAGGTACTTTTATCCTATCAATCCTCGGAAGCAATGTTGGAAGGAACCATCACTTTCACGCCGACCGGCGGCACAGCCGATCCATCCGGCCCCCATACCTATAAACTATCGGGGGATCAACTTCAACAGGGGGATCATAAGGAGGTGGCGCTTGATATTGCCCTGCAGGACGGAAGTGTTTATACGGTTTCGTTTGAAGCCATGGATCTGGCGGGAAATCAGTCAGATCCGGTGGTTCTCAGTCAGATACAGTATGACATTACACCGCCCATAATTCAGATTACAACTCCGGTCGAAAACAGCTACAACCATCAATTAATCCTAGATTATTCTCTCAGCGAGTCGTTCAGGTATATTGACCTGACACTAGAGCGGAGGGGTGGCACTGCCGATCCTGAAAGTCCCCGGCTTCTTTCTCTGGAAAACGAACTCCTTTCTGCTGGAGAACATGCCGGTCTTGATCTGGTGGAACGGTTGCATCCTGTTGATGGAACCAATTATATACTGAGAATGAACGGTCAGGACCAGGCGGGAAATGAAGCCGAGGAGGTGGAAATCATGAATCTGGTCTATGATATGTCCCCGCCCCAATTATCGCTGACCGCTCCGGAAGCGAATGGTTATTACCGTACGGCGGTGGTCCGTTTTTCTTCCAGCGAGGATCTGTCTTCCGGTGAAATGGTTTGGGAATGGACTGGAGGCAGTACCGATCCCCAGGCTTCCCACAGGTGGGAACTGGACGCCAGTGCATTAACGGTAGGGGAACACCCTGCAATGGAACTAGACCTGACCACCAACCTGGTCAGTGGCGGAAATTACCGGGTTCTGTTCCGGGGAATCGATCGGGCCGGAAACGAACAAACGGTTCAGGCGGAACCGATCTATTTTGATAATACCCCGGCAACGGTTATCGGAAGGTACCCTGCCAGCAATGAGTTTGTAAATATGCCGGAAGTGAGCTATCAATTGAATGAGCCACTGACAAAAGGGATGCTGATCTGGAAACCACAGGATGCAGCTTATCGGGAAATCCGGGTTCGACTGACAGACGCGGAATTGGATTCGGGCACCTTTGAACAGGCGGTCCTGCAGAATCAGACCGATTTACAGGATGGAGTTCTGTATAATCTACTGTTTAGTAGTACGGACCGGGCCGGGAATACGGCAGAAACGACGCTGGCTGATTCGGTAACGTATGATATTTCTAAACCGAAGTTTACACGCCTCTTTCCAACGACGGGAACACGGATAAATTCGCCCTTAATCAAATGGACGGTCAATGAGGATTTACAGTCCGGTTCCTATACGTGGATCCACATGGGCGGCGTGGAAGATCCCGACGCCCCACACGCGGTAGAATTTGGGACGGAATTATTGACAAAGGGGGAACACGATAATTCAAATCTTCCGGCTCCCAGGCTGATTGTCAATGCCATGTACCGGATCACCCTCACCGGAACGGACAGGGCCGGGAATACGGGAAAAAAGTTTATCATGAGTATTGTGTTTGACGATCAACCCCCGAAACTCCACATCCTTTACCCGGAACCTAATTCCCAGGTGAATAATGTGGATATTGCCTATGAGATTACGGAAAGCCTGAAAGCGGGTCAATTTACCTACACCCGAACTGGTGGTGCTTCCGATCCTGCTTCTCCCCATGTGGTTGAACTCTCGGGTCTGGAACTGGAAACGGTGTACAAAACACCAAAAACACCCAACCAGCCACTTGTCCTGCAGGATGGTTCCGTTTATTCGATTGAATTCGAGGGGGTCGATCTGGCAGATAATTCTTCCAGTGCTGAAAAAGTAGAAAATGTCCGCTACGATATTACTAAGCCGGTTCTTTCCATTCTGAAACCGCTGAAAGATCACTACACCATTGGCTCCAGGGTCAGTTTCAGTCTCTCGGAAAATCTAAAACAGGGGAGCGTTAACTGGACTCACAGCGGCGGTACCCCCGATCCACACCCGAAGCATGAATTGGCATTGCCCCTTGATTATCTTCAGGAAGGCGCCCATGAGGAGGTGGATTTAAGCTTCCAATATCCTCTAATGGCAGGAGGCGTGTACAGTTTGGCAATCCAGGGTTCCGATTCAGCGGGCAATAGAAACCAGCCGGAACTGGTGGAAAACGTCACCTACATTCGTCCCTTGACTGGGAAGTGGTACTATAGGGGTGCCATTATTGAAGTGGTATGGGTTTTTGAGCCGGACCCGGATTCAGACGGTTCCAGGGGCAGTTTTCTACAGGGCTTGTCTCTGGGGACCAAGATCAGCGATCAGGAAAAAGGACGCTTTCAATTCAACTTTAACGCCTCGCCCTGGGTGCTGACACTGGATATGGACAATCCAGAGAAAAGTCGCATCAGCCTGTTTGAATTCATTGATAATACCCATATGCGGGTTATTACAGGGACGAAAAAACCTAGGAGCTGGTCGGATGGTGAAATTATGGAGTACGAATACCGGCCTTAAAAAGGTGGGTTTTCAGATTTGTTAAGCCATTATTCGGGAGTAAATTCGCCGGCACAAATTCAGTATTTATTGGAGAACATAATTCATGGCAAAGAAACAACGCGGTTTTGCACAGAAAGTCGGTGGTAAAAAGGGGAAAGAAATTACCCAGGTAAAATTGGTTCGGAGTATCCAATCTCAAAAAACCGGTCACTGGCGATTTAACGAACAAATGATCAGTCTTGAAAAAGGGGAGACGGTGGAAGCCGCCTTGAAGCGACTGGCGGCGGAAGCAACGGTATCGGAGATGAATTCCATACCGGAAACCACTGCTGTGGAAGACCAGGTGGAAGAAGTTGCGCCCCAGGCGGAGGCACTAGATAAAGTGGAAGCAAAACAGGATCAGGAATCGGAAGGGGAGGGCTCCGAGGAAGAACAGGCGGAGCGTATCGAAGAACCGGCAGCTTCCGAAGCGAAACCGGAAAAGCTCTAAAATTTTCTTTACCTCATTTTGAATAATCTGGAGAGGTGGCCGAGCGGCTGAAGGCGCACGCTTGGAAAGCGTGTATAGGGTAACCCCCTATCCCGGGTTCGAATCCCGGTCTCTCCGCTATTTTCCGTACCCATCGCCCTAATTCCAGTCTCTGGGAGCTCAGGCGCTTCATTTGGGTATCTCCACCGTGAGGGTCGTGAACATGGAGGGGTGGCAGAGTCTGGCTGAATGCACCGGTCTTGAAAACCGGCAAGGGTTTACACCCTTCGGGGGTTCGAATCCCTCCCCCTCCGCAACTCCTGTAGAGCGCCTGTGCTTTTCTAACTGGAACCGATGGTTTCTTTAGTGTAGCACGAGTGAAGACATGAAAACTGGAATAAAAGCACTTAACCAAGATAAAGTAGGTACAACTAAAGTCCCTGACTGTCTGGACCTGTGCACTGCGTATCGGTGGAGGACCAGCTAACAGTTTAGAAGTGGGAAAAATATTTAAATTACCAACTGGCTGTAGATTTATTAAATGCTTGTTAAAGTTACACGGGGGTTCCCCGCCCGCCTGACCAGCGGTCGGGCGGGGAATCCCTCCCCCTCCGCAGACCTTTTCTTTGTAATTTACCGGACCAAATTCCAAATGATAAGCCAATACTAATTCATGACCGCTTCATCTGTAAAGGTCCGTTTTGCACCCAGTCCTACCGGTGCTCTCCATCTCGGTGGAGCGCGAACAGCACTGTTTAACTGGCTGTTTGCCCGTAACAAGGGAGGCCATTTTTATCTGCGTATTGAAGATACAGATCGGGAACGCTCCCGACCGGCCTTTATTCGTCAGATATGTGAATCCCTGGAATGGCTGGAACTGACCTGGGACGGCCCCATCTTTTACCAGTCTCAACGCTCAGAGGTTTACCGGGAGAAAATTAAGGACTTGCTGGAGGCCGGAGCGGCTTACCGCTGTTTTTGTACTCCGGCTGAATTGGAAGCCCATCGTAAAGCAGGTCAGTATTCTTATCCCGAGACCTGCCGGCATTTGACGCCAAATCAGTTGAAAACACACTTAAATCAGGGGCATAGTTTTGTGATTCGACTGAAAATCCCGGAAGGAGAAACCACTTTCCAGGATCAGATTTACGGAAAAATAAGTGTAAAGCATCAGGAACTGGACGATTTTGTCATTGCCCGCTCCGATGGGTCTCCCACTTACAACTTCGTCGTTGTTATCGATGACCATGACATGGGAATCACCCATGTAATCCGCGGCGATGATCATTTATCCAATACCCCCAAGCAATTGCAGATCTACAACGCTTTGGGGTATCCCAGGCCTGAATTTGCCCATTTACCCATGATTCTAGGTCCGGATAAACGCCGACTGAGTAAACGCCATAATGCACCCGGAATTGAGGATTTTCGCCAACAGGGTTATTTACCGGAGGCCCTGTTGAATTACCTGGCCCTCCTAGGTTGGAATCCTGGTACGGATGAAGAATTGTTTTCGCTTCAGGACCTTGTCACCCGATTTGACCTGAGCCAGGTGCAAAAAAAGGGGGCAGTGTACGATGAAAAAAAATTACACTGGATCAGCGGTCAGCACATAAAACGCCAAACTACGGATTTTCTATTTCACCAAATCCGGGATCTATCACCGGATTGGGGGAAAGGTTATGAAATCCCCTTTCTTTTTTCCATCATAGAATTACTGAAAGAACGGGCTAAAACCGTTCCTGAATTCATCCACCAGTCCGATTACTTTTTTCACGCCCCGGATACTTATGAAGAAAAAGCCGCCCGGAAACATTGGGGGAACGATGCGGTGAATCACTGGTTGGAGCACTATACGAAGGCGTTAAGCGGGATCACGATCTGGAACCTTGAGGTACTGGAAACAAAATTACGGGAACTGAGTGAACGTCTGGAAATAGCGCCTGGAAAATTAATCCACCCTATAAGACTGGCCCTCACCGGCGTCTCTCGAGGACCTTCCCTGTTTGACATCATGACACTCCTGGGGAAAGATACCTGCCTGGCACGGATCAGAAAAGCTATGGATCAATTACCCCTCACGAAAGAAGAATCCAAATGACAGAACCTCAGAACCCCCGACATTTTATTCAACGGATCATTGATGAAGACAACGCCAGTGGCAAATTTGATTGTCGTGTTCATACCCGTTTTCCGCCAGAACCGAATGCTTATCTTCATATCGGTCATGCAAAGGCGATTATCCTCAATTACAGTCTGGCACAGGAATACGGAGGGCTATTCAATCTGCGGTTTGATGATACCAATCCCATCAAGGAAGAGGCGGAATACGTAGAATCCATCATTGAAGATGTCCGCTGGCTGGGCGCGGATTGGGGCGATCGCCTGTTTTTCGCCTCCGACTACTTTCAGCAAATGTACAATTACGCGATAGACCTGATTAAAAAAGGAAAAGCTTATGTGTGCGATTTAACCGCCGAGGAGATTCGCCAAACACGTGGTACTCTCACAGAACCGGGAACGGAAAGTCCGTACCGGAACCGACCGGTGGAAGAAAACCTGGATTTGTTTAAACGGATGAAAAAAGGGGAATTCCCCGACGGCAGCCGAACCTTACGGGCCAAGATTGATATGGCCCATCCCAATCTGAATATGCGGGACCCGGTCATGTACCGGATTCTCCATGCCACCCACCACCGGACAGGAGATGAATGGTGTATTTACCCCATGTACGATTGGGCTCATGGACTGGAGGACTCAATTGAACGGATTACCCATTCCCTTTGTACACTGGAGTTTGAAGACCACCGACCCTTGTACGACTGGTATTTGATTCAACTGGGAGTCTACCGGCCACAGCAAATTGAGTTCGCAAGGTTAAATGTCAGCTATACTATTACTTCAAAGCGCCGACTTAAAGAAATGGTTGATAAAGGAATTGTTTCAGGATATGACGATCCACGGTTACCCACGCTTTCGGGATTACGCCGTCGGGGTTACACTCCGGAAGCGATTCGCCATTTTACAGAGCGGGTAGGCGTGGCCAAGCGGGATAACACGGCCGAAATTGCCCTGCTGGAACACAGTCTCCGGGAAGATCAGAATCGGTGGGCGAACCGGGTTATGGCTGTTCTAAATCCTTTAAAAGTCGTTCTTGAAAATTATCCGGAAAATGAAGAAGAGTGGCTGCCGGCAATCAATAATCCGGAAGATGCGTCCGCCGGGAAACGGGAAATCCCTTTTTCAAAGGTGATTTACATTGAACGGGATGATTTCATGGAGGAACCACCCAGGAAGTTTTTCCGCCTGGCTCCGGGGCGGGAGGTGCGGTTAAGGTATGCTTATTTTATCACCTGTCAGGAAGTGGTAAAGAATGACAACGGGGAGGTGGTGGAACTGCGGTGTACTTATGATCCTGAGACAAAGGGTGGATCGGCGCCGGATGGACGGAAAGTGAAAGGTACCCTTCACTGGGTTTCGGCCCAACACGCCATTAGGGCGGAGGTGCGTCTTTACGATCGTCTTTTTACCGTGCCTGATCCCGGGAGCGAACCAGATTTTATGGCGGTAGTGAATCCCGATTCCCTGAAGGTATTGACGGATTGCCAGCTGGAGCCTTCGCTGAAGAATGCCCGGACAGGAGATCATTTTCAGTTTGAACGTCTGGGGTATTTCTGTGTGGACTCTGATTCGACACAAGATCGCCTGGTTTTTAACCGGACCGTTCCTCTACGGGACAGCTGGGCAAAAATTGAAAAACAGCATACCGCAATGAAAAAATAGCATTGTGAAAAGGTTGAAAAAGCGGGTAATTTGATCAATTATGAAGCGCCTGATTCGATCGCTCCTCTTTTTTACCGTGCTGAGTTCCGGTCTGGTTCTGGCCAGCCCCGGTATTTACGTTTATGTGATTCCATTTGAAAATCTTCAGGACGATGAAGCCATTTCCTGGCTTTCCGATGCCTTTGTGGAGATGGTAAACGGAGAATTGAGGAATCTGGATGATGTCATCCTGAAGGATAAGGAAGGTCTGGAAGCAGTAATGGCCAATCGTTCTCTGCTTCTGCAGCAACGACGTGGATCGAAAAATTTACTGGTACTGGGGAAATACGAGCGGGCCTTGAATAAAGTAACCGTATCGGTTCAGTTAGTGGATATTAACACCTGGGATGAACTGGACCGACGCAAAATTGCCGGTGATTATAACGATATTAAACGGTTAAACCGTTCCCTGACTGAAATGATCCGAACCATGCTGACGCCCTATCTTCCGGAAAAGAAAGCCGGACCTTATCCGGCTCTCACCAAAGGAAAGGGGATGACGAAGCCACCTGCCTACGGTCAACGGGCGTTTCAAGTAGGCGAATCCATCGATGTAGCCCTGGATAAGCTGGAAGAGAAAATGGATTTTACAATTGGCGCCAGGGGGGTGGTCGATTCAACCGGCGTGCAGGAAAAAGACGGTGAATGGGTTTTGGATATTTCCATGGAACCCTTCCATAAGGACAATCCTGAGAACAGGGCAAATACCAATATTATGTTGAATGTCCTGAATAACCTCATGAACCAGCCTTATCACGTGGAAATTGAAAAACCAAAATTTGAGTTTGACCCCGGTGACCGGAAAAAATTTAATGTGGTATTACCTGTTTCCTATTCGTTAAAAGGGAGTATTATTAAGGATATGCTCAGCTCCTTGCCCTATTCGGGTTTGAAACAGGACGGTTCCCTTACGATCTTCTATTTCAACCGGGATAATTTCAATTTTCCTACTTCCATTTCAGAAAAGATCAGTCGCGGCACTTACCGGGCTGTACCTGTGATTCAGTTCTTGAATCAGTCCGGAGAACCGATTGCCGTTTTTGTCGATTCACCCGATATGAATGCTTATGAACGGGAGAGTAAACGCCTGGTTTATAAACCGTTTCATTTCTTTTCTCCGCTGATTGATTTTACTATCGGTGGCTGGTCCATGCAGGTCGCCTTGGAAACGGTGGAAATCCAGGCCCGTTATACCGTGACAATGGACATTGAGAAAGCAAGGGATATCCATCGTGTCAGTTTGAAATTTATCCCTGAAGATGAACTCCCGTCCTTCCTGAATCGTATCCTTTAAACATCCCCCTCCACGATGAAAAACCTGATGCTTACAGTTCTGATTCAGACCGTTTTTCTTGCGGCTCAAGTGAGTGGAACCGTGCCGAACCTGAAGTTTAAACTCATTAATGGGAAACAGGTACGGTTAACGGATTTAACCGCAGGGGGTCCCGTGCTAATCGATTTTTGGGCTACCTGGTGTGCACCCTGTAAAAAGGAAATGGTTTTCCTGGATCAGTTTCAACGGACTTACGGTGACCGTGGATTTACGGTACTTACCATCAACCAGGATTCCCAGAAAAGTCTTTCCAGAGTTCGGTCTTATGTCCAGTCGAAGAACTATTCCTTTCTGGTGGCATTGGATCCCAACCAGAAACTGGCCCGGAGCCTGAATGCGGTTCTCCTGCCCACTACCATTCTCATTGATTCAAAACGGCGTATCCTCTGGAAACACCAGGGTTATCTGCCGGGAGATGAACTGAAACTGGAAAAGCAAATTCAGGCCAGTTTGACCCCTTCCAAATAAACAACGTATTCCATGAAAAATCAGATAGGTCCTTTATTGGTTGGATTAGGACTGGTGCTATCCTTAAAGGGGCAAAACTCCTTTTCCGGCAGTTTTACCGCCTCCTATGGTTCCAGCCGGAATAATTACAATTTCCGTGAGAATTACCTGGATGTGAATCTATACGGTCGTGCCTGGGCCGGGTGGATGCAACTGGAATATTCGGATCCGCCGGAATTGGGTCGACCCCTGAAGGGACTACGGAAATTCCGGTTGGAAATTCAACGCCCACGCTATGAAATCCAGATTGGCGATATTTATGAATTCTGGGGCAGGGGATTGATCTTGAACCAGTCAGACAACCGCCCCATTGATCTGGATAATAGTTTCAGAGGATTGAACGCAAGGATCAATAGGGAACGTGGAGGCGTGGATTTACTTGGCGGCGTCAGGGAGTACTGGATCGGAACTTACCAGGTGCCGGATTTCAATAACCGTAGACCCAACTATAAAACCGGTCATTCACTCCTGGGAACCCGCGTTTCGTTTCAAGGAGATCACTTGATCATGGGGGCTGCCTGGTTAATAGACAGAGAGCAACACCCCATTCTTTTCAATGCTGATTTTCTTCCCGATACCCTGACAATACACCACCGCTTAATCGGACCCTACGTTGAATGGATAGGACACCGTTTTGATTTTGCACTAGAGGCAGTTTTTAAACAAACCCGGGTTCAAGATACCCTACAGAAGGGGAGAGGGGTGTACGGAGAATTCAATCACTACCTGGTACGCTGGTCTGTAAGTCTGGCCTATAAAAATTACCTTTTTCTCAGCTTGAATCCGGATGAACAGTGGGATACGGTCAATCATACCGCCGGAATTATTCCTTTCCAGCAGTTTCCAACCGTATTTCACGAACATTCCACGCGTCTGTTAAACCGGGTGACTCATCAAATGGACCCGAATGATGAAGTGGGCTATCAGATCCAGGTTTCCGGACCGGTGTATCAACAGCATATCTTTACAGTTGAACTCTCGCGGGCAAGCCGTCACCATGCCTGGGCGTGGGGACCGGGGGGCGACTGGGTAAAAACCGGTCCAGCCGCAACTTTACCCCTGAAATCCATTCCCGCTACTCCGTTTTCAGAATGGTTAG
>CAZNUM010000016.1:0-33632 GCA_964576315.1 uncultured bacterium | reverse complement strand
TTTTTCTGCTTCCCGTTCATTTTCATTTTCACTGGCCAGATAATTTTCATAATGACTCAGTGGGAATTTCACATCCATGTGGATCAATTTTTTGTCTGGTAAATAAAAGGTAAAATCCGGTCGATCTTCCCCCGCCTGAGTTTGTTTCTCGTAATTAATTCCTTCCGTGAAACCGATGAAATTCAGGATATCCTCCACCATTCGTTCCCCCCATTGTCCCCGGGCTTGGGAACTGGAAAGAATTTGCCGCAGTTGAGCGGTCGTATCCTTTAATTCTGAAATCCCGTGCTTTGAAGCCTCTACCTGCCCCTTGAGCTCGGATGTCCGGTCCGACAAGGTTTTCAGGTGCGCTTTCATATCCTCCAGAGTGGAATCAATCAGTTTCTTCTTTTCTTCTAGCTTGCCGTCGGAGGATTTTAATAATTCGCTGAATTTCCCTTCGGCGATTTTTAAAAAGGTTTCCAAATTCTGGTCCAATGCCTCTCTGGAAAGAGAGCTGAACTCAGCTTTTAACCGGTCATGAGTGGCCTGGAGGTTTTTTACTTCTCGTTGGTAGAAAAACCAGATCAACAGCGCCCCGGCGGCGAAACCGGCTAGAAAAAGGATGATTCCGTAGACTATGGTCATGGGTTAAACTACGTTAATTCGAATAATATTAATGAGCGGAATCAGATTCGATTGAACCTTTCAGCCCCAGCTCCTCCGCTTTTTCCTTCAGGGCATCAATAACGAACTGAATATGTTCTGTCAGATCCAGATCCAGTTCGGTGATACCCTGGTAAATATCATCCCGGTTTACACTGGCGGCAAAGGAGCGTTGTTTAAGTTTTTTCTTCACTGATTTCGGTTTGACTTCAAAAATGGATTTTGAAGGACGAACGTAGGTCACGGCAAAAATGAATCCGGTCAATTCATCCACAGCAAACAGGGCTTTTGCCATCAGGGAATTCCGGGGAACGCCTGTATAGGTGGCATGTCCCATAATCGCTTCCCGGATTGATGCAGGATAACCCCGTTCCTCCAGTATTGTATTCCCTTTAAAAGGATGTTCCTCCGGGGTGGGAAACCGCTCGTAATCAAAATCGTGCAACAGACCTGTCAGTCCCCATTCCTCCACATCCCCGTCATATTTTACCGCCATTTTCCGCATGACCTGTTCCACTCCCAGGGCATGACGGCGGAGGGAGTCGCTTAAAGTAAATTCATGGAGCAAGGTGATTGCTTCGTCTCTGGAAGGGTAATCTGCCATGGCTGAAATTAATGAAGCCCCGGCGGCTATTCAACCAATCCGGGGCTTCTTTGGGGAGGATAGTGTATAAGCTAAACCTTCATCAAATCTAATACCAAGCGGATCACTTCTCCTGTGGCAGATCCTTTGCTCAGGTAAGGTAGATCCCGATCACCCCAAGCTGTTCCAGCAATATCGAAATGTACCCAAGGAATATCATTAGTTACAAATGCTTTTAAAAATGCAGCACCGGCGATGGTTCCGGCCTGTCTCGGGGCACCGATATTTTTCACATCGGCAATCTTGGATTTGACCTGTTCCAGGTATTCATCCCACAGGGGTAATTCCCAGACTTTTTCACCCGTTTTCCAGGAAGACTCTTTCACCGCTTCCAGCAATTTCCGGTCCGTACCCAGAATACCCGTAGCTACGTGACCCAATGCCACCACCACCGCCCCGGTGAGGGTGGCAAAATCCAAGATATATTCCGGATCAAAGTGTTTGCAACAGTAGGACAGTGCATCTGCCAGAATCACCCGTCCTTCGGCATCCGTATTTAACACTTCAATGGTTTTCCCGTTGTAGGCGGTTAGGATGTCACCCGGTTTGTACGCTTTGGAACCGCTTAGGTTTTCCGTGGAAGGGATGATTCCAACGACGTTCATCTTTGGTTTGACGGTAGCCACGACTTTCATCACCCCCAGCACCACCGCAGAGCCGCACATGTCAAATTTCATTTCATCCATTTTTGCGGAGGGTTTAATGGAGATGCCGCCACTGTCAAATGTCAGCCCTTTTCCCACCAGAACTTTGGGTTTCTCTTGTTGGTCCCCTCCCCAGTATTCCATCACAATAAATTTGGGCTCTTCGCCCGTCCCAGAAGCGACGCCCGCCAACGCCCCCATTTTCAGTTTCTTGAAATCTTCACGACCGAGCACCGTAACTTTCATATCGGCGCTTTTTCCAATTTGAACCGCCTGATCGGCCAGGTAGGACGGTGTTACCACATTCCCCGGCCGGTTCCCCAGATCCCGGGCAAAACACACGGCTTGAGCGTAAATAGCACCTTTTTCCACCCGTTTCTCATCACCACCCACTACCGTAGCCGATTGGAGTAGGAATGGGTTTTTATCTTTATCCTCTTCGGGGGACTTGAATTCCACGAACTGGTAGCTTCCCAAGACAAGACCTTCCGATAAAGCCTGAGCAAAATCGGGATTCTTTGCTTCTTTTGGCATGAGGAAGGTGATTCGGCTCAGTTTCTTTTCAACGGCCGCTTTTGAAACCGCTGCACCTGCTTTCCGGAGTGTTTCAGGCGTAAACTTTTTCCGATTCCCAAGACCAACCACCAGGGCTCGAAAACCTTTCTTCCCGGATAAATCCACCACTTCCCCCTCTTTTCCTCTAATCATTCCGGAGGCAATGGCGTTGGTTAAGGTCCGTCCTAATGAACGGTTCACGCTCTGCAACTGCCGGGATAGTTTTAAATGCTCGAAAATGCAGACGGCGACCACATCACTGTCTATTTTCCGCCAGTCCGTTTGGGTACAATTTATTTGGGTAAGATGGGCCATATTTTCCTTCTTAGTTGCTACTTTTTAATGAAATGAATTCCCAAAGAACAGAAAATTACGTAACATGGTTTCGAATTTCAATCAATTAAGACTAGAAAGTATGAAATAAGGACGCGTCCCCATAATTTTAAAAATGAATTTTAATGTCTGATAGTTTAATGGTTCCTAATTATTGGCGCTCAGAGACAAGAATTTCGATAATGTCCGGATCGGCCAGAGTCGAAATATCACCCAATTCCTCTATTTTGCCCTGAGCAATGTTCCTTAGGATTCGACGCATAATTTTCCCCGACCGTGTTTTAGGCAACGCCGGTGCAAACTGAATTTTATCGGGACGTGCATGAGGGCCAATTTCGGAGGTGACGGCAGCATTAATTTTTTCTTTAATGCCGTCCAAGATATTTACGCCGGTCATTGGGGTAACAAAAGCGTAAATACCCTGTCCTTTAATATCGTGTGGAAAACCGACCACCGCTGCTTCCGCCACACCTTCCGCTTTTCCAATGGCACCTTCCACTTCCGCTGTCCCGATCCGGTGACCGGAAACATTCAATACATCATCCACACGACCGGTAATCCAATAATAGCCGTCCTCATCTCTCCGGGCACCATCCCCTGTGAGGTAATATCCCGGATAGGTGGCAAAATAAGTCTGTCGAAAGCGCTCATGATCACCATAGAGGGTTCGCATCATTCCGGGCCACGCCGTTTTTATCGCCAGGAGCCCCTGAGCATCGTTCCCATCTATTTCCTGTCCGGTTTCATCCAGTAAGACCGGTACAATCCCGAAAAAGGGGAAGGTGGCCGATCCCGGCTTCAGGGGGGTCGCCCCAGGTAAAGGAGTCAATAGTATCCCTCCTGTTTCGGTCTGCCACCAAGTATCCACAATGGGACACCGTTCTTGACCCACCACCTGGTAGTACCACATCCACTCCGGTTCCTTGATCGGTTCACCGACCGTGCCCAATAAGCGCAGTGACGATAAATCATGAGATTCTACCCAGGAATTCCCCTCTTTCATCAGGGCTCTTAAAGCGGTCGGAGCCGTGTAAAAAATATTAATCTTATGTTTTTCCACCACCTGCCAGAAACGGCCAAAGTCGGGATAATTAGGGACGCCCTCGAACATGACCGAAATTGCTCGGTTTGCCAAGGGTCCATAAACAATATAGGAATGACCCGTAATCCAGCCAATGTCTGCTGTACACCAGTACACTTCCCCCTCATGATAATCAAAGATCTGGGCGTGGGTATAGGCTGCATACACCAGATACCCGCCAGTGGTATGTAACACACCTTTCGGGGTACCGGTGGAACCAGAGGTGTAAAGAATAAATAACGGATCTTCCGCTTCCATCGGCTCCGGTGGACAGTTCCCGTCGGTCTGTTCCATTTCAGCATGCCACCACACATCCCGCCCGGACTTCATGGAAACCGACTCCCCGGTGCGCCGGACCACAATCACGGACTGGATTGAAGGTGTCTGCTCCAGCGCCTTATCCGCATTCACTTTCATGGGAATATTCGTTTTTCGCCCGCGGACGCCCGTATCCTGGGTAATGAGCAATTTACATTTAGAATCGTTAATCCGATCTTTTAGTGAATCGGCACTGAAAGCACCGAAGACAACAGAATGGACGGCGCCCACCCGGGCGCAGGCCAGCATGGCTACTGGCAACTCCGGAATCATTTGTATATACAGGCAAACGCGATCCCCTTTTTGAATACCATGCGCTTTTAATACGTTGGCAAATTTTTGAACTCTCTCCAGCAGCTCCCGGTAAGTGAAAGATTTACTTTCATCCGGATCGTTCCCCTCCCAGATGAGAGCCGTTTTATCCCCGTGACCCGATGTTACATGGCGGTCCAAACAATTATAGCTAACATTTAATTAACCACCTTTAAACCACTCTATATCTGCAGTTACAAAATCATATTTCATTACCTGATTCCATTGTTCAAACCAGGTAATCCGTTCCGCCACTTCCGCCCAAAATGCTTCCGGGTCCGTAACAGATCGCGCGTACGATTCTCGATATTGTTCCAAAGATTGAATATGAGCCCTCTTGGAAAAACGGGGGTCCGGGGGATAGATTTTGTCTGCCATGTGTTTTCCTTCCTGCTAATAAAAACCGTTAAATAAGGGGTTTAAAAATTAGGATCAACAAGTCTTTTTATCAAAATACTATGCGAAAATTAATCCTTTAATTCCTGAAGTTTGAAGTGCAACTCCTGGTTGCGGGTAAAATTGAAAATTTGTTCATCCACCACTTCTTCTCCCAGTTTTACCTGCAATACATGTTTCCCTTTTTCAACATAGAAAAGGACCTTTTTCTTTTTCCAGGTATACCGATTATCAAACGTGTAGGTCAAACCCCGCTCTGTGGTACTGAATTCAATTTTTAATAACGGACTTAATCGGAAGCGAATTTCTCCTGACCGGGCCTCCTGAATATGAATTTGTTTTTCGGCCGGGGCCCATCCTTCCACCGTCAGGCGAAAGGTGTGCTGACCCGCCGTCAAAGAATAATCTTTCAAAGGCGTGGTTCCTGCGGGTGTTCCGTCAATCGTTACGGCAGCACCGGGAGGCGTACTGTGAATTGAAACCGGTATTTGACTCCAGGCCATGGAAAAGAAAAGATATCCGATCCAATATTTCATGGAATTAATTCCAGATATTTTTTCAGAACCCAGCCCTGGAATATCTGGATTCGAATATCTTCACTGGTTTGGACGGCTACCGACCCAAATACCCGATCTCCTGATACTTTTGATACCTGGATGTGATCCCCCGCTGAGAGAAAGAACAACACTGGAGAACCATTTTCCGGTCCGGATTTGAACGGAACCAGGTTTTCCAACACGCGGTAGGGATGAGACCCTTCCGAATCCTGGAGGAGCCGCCTTAATTGCACCGTTTTTAAACCGCTGTGTTCTGCTCCGACGGCTACCAAGCCAGACCAGGGTGGGAATGTACCCTCGGTTGATATCATCACTTTATACTCCCTGCGAGGTGCTTCCCCTTGCTCAATTTCAATCCGGGCGTACCCAAGAGAATCGGTAATGGTCTGAGTCAGGAGACGGAATTGATCCGATACAGAAACAATGGCGCCTTTTACGGGCAATCCCGTCTCTTCTTCTAATACGGTAATCCTGAGAAGATCGGGCAATGGTTTAATGAGGAAAGGATGTAATTGAAGTTCTGAGCCTTGCGGGATTGTAAAGAACTGGTTTTGAGGTTCGTAGTCACCGCCCAGTGGTGTTAGAATCGCAATGTTACCCAGTTTTTCGGTACTGAATATGGCCACCGGTAAAACCACTTTAATAGGTTCATTGGGGAAAAAAATCTTTTCCATTAGGGGTTCTGCTGGTCGATTCCGCTGTGAGAGGGTTAAACGGTAGGCATTGGGTTCGCCGCCAACCGCCTTTACGGGAACCTGGATTGTAAGGTCTGAGGCAGTGAACTGGACCGCCACTTCCGGTTCACGATCCAGAAGTATGGGTTCAGGGTAAACGTATAATTTGGGACCGAAACAGGCCTGAATCAGGAGTGAAAAAACGGCGAAGGTAATAAAGGCAAACTGGGATTTAGTCACACGTTTTACCGTGGGGAAATTTTTCGTAGTGACCCGCTTCATTTTTTTTCACGGCCACCATGATTACGGTCGCTACACAGGCCAGACTGGAATTGGCTTCCCGATCCTCGGCCCGCGCCTCTACCTGAATCGTAATCGAAGTTTTACCCGCATCCACGACCCTGGCAATAAAATTGACCCAGTTACCTAAGACAACCGGATTGGTGAATTCCACTTGTTTAATCACCCTTGTGACAGCCCCTTCGGCGCCGGTTCCCTGTAGGAAACGATGCGCAACCTTTCCTGCAGCCAAATCAATCCAGGCAATCATTTGGCCCCCGAAGAGGGTTCCGACCACGTTAATATGGTTGGGCATGACCAGTTGAGAATAATGGGCGGTATAATCTTTCATAGATTGACTGTATCGTTTTGCAGAAACTATTGCAGGCAGACTAAAGATGAAACGTGAAATTCAAAGGAGCAGGTCGTTTCCAGGGACAAGCAAAAGCCCCGCCAATAAACCCTCGAGAAAATCTTTTTTCCCTGAAGAGCACGCCACACCAGCGGGGCTTTCGGTCGAATTTTATATGCACCCGGTGGAAAGATTCAACTCTTTTTTAATCCGGAACAGAAATATTCACGGCCCGTTGCTCCCCTTCCACCAAATCCACCTTGTTCAACAGCCAGGCTCCAGGAATAAAAAGCAGTAATATAGACAGAATACCAATCCGGGGATCGTCGGCGAGGAGGCTGACGGTGCCTACCAGTGGAGGACCAATAATAGCGGCAAATTTGCCGAGCATATTGTAAATACCGAAAAATTCTGCCGCTTTATCCTGAGGAATTAACCGGGCATACATACTTCGACTGAGAGCCTGGATTCCCCCCTGGAACAGAGCCACCAAAATTGCCAGAACATAAAAATGCCAGGTTTCTTGCATGAAATATCCGAAAATCGTAATCCCGATATAACCGAAAATGGCAATCACAACCGAACGTTTGATTCCGACCTTCGATGCAAACCAGTTGTAGGCTAAAGCAGCCGGGAAAGCCACAAACTGCACCAGGAGTAACGACGTAATTAAAGTGGAAGCCGGAAAACCAATGGAGGTCCCGTACTTTACGGCCATTTTGATGATGGTATCCACTCCATCGATGTAAAGCCAGTAGGCCAGAAGAAAAATGCCGATGACTTTTAGTTCTCGGATTTGAAGGATGGTTTCCTTTAATTGACCCCAGCCCTGGACCACGGCGGTAGAAAGTTTCACCGGGTTGCTTGATTCGGGTTCTTTTACAAACAACATGATGGGGATGGAAAATACAGCCCACCATATCGCCACCATCAAGAAAGACAGGCGGATAGCGGTGGCACCGTCTGGAATCCCGAACAATTCCGGTTTTTGATACATAATGACATTCACCAGAAAGAGGAGTCCGCCACCAATATATCCCAGGGCAAACCCCAGGGAGGAGACATAATCCAGCTTCTTTCGAGAGGCCACCCCAACCAAAAGGGCGTCGTAAAAAATATTCCCGGCCATGAATCCCGCGGTTGCCAAAGCGTAGAAAATCAGAGCCATTTGCCAGTGCCCCTGTTGCACAATCCACAATCCGCCGGTCATTACAATTCCAATAAAGGCAAAAAAGATCAGGAATTTTTTCTTGGCTGTCCCTTTATCGGCTATGGATCCCAGGAAAGGTGCCAGAATAGCAATCAGGATAGAAGCGGCGGAATTCCCCAGACCGAGGTAAAAAGTACTTTCATTCACATTTTCAGTCGTGGACCAGAATTGTTCATAAAACACGGGGAAAAAACCTGCCATGACCGTCGTAGTGAAGGCACTGTTGGCCCAGTCGTACAGGGCCCAGCTCCATATGGATTTCCGTTCATCTTGCATTCGCAGTCGCCGTCATCAGACAAGGGGAATATAGGCCAGTTCTACCAGCCCTGGAAATAAGAACTCCAGGTAAGCCATAGTGTCCGGTATCCAAAAGCCTGATAGGTCAACAAGGGAACGTACCAGCTCAACCCAATTTCCAGCTCAAACGGGAGAGGACCGATTTTTTTCAAGGGGTCAGCATTCATAAAGGTAAAACGTATTTGCTGCCGGCTAATAAAACTGCGCGTATCATAATTCTTGCGATGGGATATCCATTGATTCCAGGAATGGTTTTCGGAAAAATAGTGAGCGCGACCGTGGATTTCCCAACTCATTCCGGCAGAAATGAAAAGACGGTTAGGCCAAAGTTCCAGTTTGCCATCGATCGCTCCCCGGGCGCGGTTTCCATCCTGAAATAAAACGGTTTCACCAATAGCGGCAGCGATGGAGTCCGGATTCGTTTCTGAAGTCCAAAGGAAAGTGATCGGTGGATTCACCATCTCCCGGGAAAACCGGCTCAAGTAAATGCTCCAGTTCACATTGATCAGACGTTTGTAAACAACCCTATAAAATTCACCAAACAGTTTTATTTGCCATTCCGTGAGTCCTGTCCCCAGGGGCAACTGGGAGAACTGTTTCGGCAGCCCATTTTTGTCAACAGCATGTTTCTCGTAGGCCATTAACCGTTTTCCGAATGGCATGGTTACCCGAAATCCCGTGTAAACTGAGAAATTACCCTGCTGGCTCCAAGCCGGTTTTCCCAAAAGCAGATGATGAAATCCCAGGGAAATATCGCCCAATCCGCTGGCGACTACTCGCGAGGGATAAAAATACCCGAGTAAACTATCCAACGTGGCCGTGGACGTATCGCCCGTCGTTTGCCAGGTAATACTTCTTTCACCGTAACGCACCATCGGAATTTCCAAAAAAACCGTCGTCCGGTTGGTAAAACCATAATCAAGATTCAAGTGGGAGATTTTAAAATGCTGTTCCGTAAACTTGGAAAGGGTGAATTGGGATGAATCCAGCGAATAAGAATAATCCCTCCACCCTTTCAAACCATTATGCCCTTTCCAGTTCCCTTTTGAATCCTCGTATCCCAGTTTGATGCGCCATACATTTTGGGGGACCGTTAAATAGGTCTGCGACCATAACAGTACCGGCAATAAACAAACGGAGGCGAGGAAACGGATTACCATTCCTCAAGGGTAGATGAGAAACCGTTTTCTAAAATCGTTAAACCGGACCACATCGTGGAACCAGAGTGGCGGCAGGTAGTTGGGTGGTTTTAACTGGGCCGCAAAGAGACGCAACTGGTCATACCCGTATAGTTTGTCTATTCGATCATTCTCCGCCCATTTGAATTCGCGGGGATAAAGCTGACTGGTCAGAATAATCACGGCCGTAGCGGTGGCTAAGGGATCAAATTTATTTTTATCGGTAATAATAATATCGATTCCGTTACAGAGTTCCCCATCGTAGAGGGGAATAAATTTTTCCCCCTGCCGGTGTCGGGGCACGTACTGTACGACTCTCAGCTTAATCCCCGGAAGTTTGTACTGTAACAGGCGTTCTGCCAGATGCTGTCCGGACAGCCAGGGGGCGCCCACCCGAAGATAAGGACGGTCCGTGCCACGACCATCATTTAAATTGGTTCCCTCCATCAGACCAAACCCCACATAGGCCAAATCGGTCTCCAGATTCGGCAGATGGGGAGCCGGTTGGATCCACGGGTGATCCATATCATCAAACCAAAGGGAACGCTTCCAGTTAATCAAAGGGACCACGGTTAAATCCACTCGTTTCAGGTCTTTGACCCATCCCATCTCATTGATCAAAATCGCATACTCACCGATCGTTAAACCATGGCGGATCGGCACCAGGTGGTATCCCTCAAACGATTGATAAGGAATCCGGACCACTGGTCCATCAACCCAGTCTCCCCGTAAAGGGTTTGGGCGATCCAAAACCACGACGGGCAAGGTCCAGTCACTGGCCGCCTCCATCACCTTGGTCAGGGTGGTGATATAGGTGGAGTACCGCACCCCCGTGTCCTGAAAATCAACCAGAATTAAATCCAGATCCTCCAGGGCCCAGTCCGGTGGCTTCACGTGGCGGCTGAATAAATCAATGATTCTGGCACCGGTCGTAGCTTCATGCGCTCCGTCACCCAAAATTTTAAGACGTTCATTTTCCGAGACAAACATTCCGTACTGGGGCAGAAAAAGTATTTTTACCTGGATTTCAGGGTACTGTTTCAATAAATCCAATAAATGCCGCCCCTGGCGATCCACCGCCGATTGATTGGTCAAAACACCGATCGTTTTTCCATACAGGGGCTTGAAATCCATCTGCTCCAGAACATCCAGCCCAAAAAAGACCGCCGGATGAAAGGATAAATCCGGTACTGGAAGTACCACACTGTATTTAAAATCCTGACCCCTGCCCGGCACCAGGAAAAGGATGAAGATCATAATAAAGGAAAAGAATCGACGCCCGTATTTCACAGTCATAAAATTCCTACTGGAGTAATCTGAAGATTCATTTTCAGGTTTTTAATTAAACGGGAAAGGGTTCAATCCTCCAGATAAATCCGCTGGGTCCTGCCATGTATTCCGGTAAGAATGACATAGGTCGTTGTTTTGATGGATTGAGCAATCGTATCAGCTGCTAATGCTCCATCCGCCCCTGAACCTAATAAAAGCACCTCTTCCCCAATGGAAGGAAACTGACCCTCAAAGTCGACCATAAACTGATCCATACATATTCTTCCGGCAATCTTGTACTGGTTGCCCTTCCAAAGTACGTACCCCTGTTCATACCACGGTCTGGGGAATCCATCAGCAAAACCGCACTGTATTACGCCAATGGTGGTCTCTTTCTCCGTGGAGAAAACGCCGCCATAACTGACATGCGTTCCGGCCGGGACTTTCCTCACGGTCACCACCGGCGCCCGGAACTCCATCACCGGTTTCACCGGTAAATCCATCGGTACTTCATCCGAGGGGAATGCGCCGTACAACAACATTCCCACCCTTGCCAGATTAAAAGGAGACTGATCCAGATTCAACACCGCTCCACTGTTGGATAAATGAATCCATTGGAATGGATAGTCTTCATGTTTGGCAGTTTCCAATACCGAAGAAAATTGCCGGAGCTGGAATTGGGCGTAAGACAGGTCCCCTTCGTCCGCAGTAGCCAGGTGAGAATATAGACCTTCACAACGCAGTTCCGGATGGCGTTTCAGCCGTTTTATTACCGACTCAACCTTTTCCATTGGAATCCCTAACCGGGTCATGCCCGTATCGACTTTTACGTGAAAGCGGGGACTGGATCCTGTTTCCCGGTAATATTGGAGAAGCGTATCCAGGTCTTCGGACCATGCCAAATTCCAGGTCAGATTCTGATCCACTACCACAGGGAGTAATTCGGCTTCCATTCGACTAAAAATCAATATATCACTGTGGATGCCGTTTTTTCTTAATTCAAGACCTTCCCCAACGGTGAAAACAGCGAAAAAATCACAGCCTGCCCGCTCCAGCGTTTCAGCGCATTTGACAGCGCCGTGTCCATACCCGTTGGCCTTCACGACTGCCATAAGTCGCTTCCCACCCAGGTGGTCTTTAATGTGCCTGTAATTTTCTGCCAGACGATCTAAGTGAATGTATGCCCTGGGTCCAAACATGTGATTCAGGCAGTTCCTTTCCCATATTGCTGCCTCAAGAATTGTTTCAAGCCGTCAAATCCATCAAAATACTCCGTACTGCAAGCCATAATCCAGCCACTGAGTTCCTCCGGTTTCAATTGATTCACCAGATAAACAGGGGTCCCGGAGTGAAACGCCAGTGTCACCTCTCCGGCGGTTCCGGCTCCCTTAAATACGCCTTCGTTCCAGAGGCAAATCAGGTAGTCCGCCTTTTGAACCATTTCCAGATCCCTTCTAACGCAGTGACGAATGAACCCGGCGTACCGTTCCGGGTCATGAACTTTCAAGGATCGATATTCCCGGGCGTTGTACCGGTTCGCCAGAATTTCGGATTCAACCACAGGATCATAAACAGAATGGTTTAGTTCAGCTTGAAGCCAGCGACTTAAGGCGATTCTCCAGTCGGCTCCTTCTTGGTAAGCAAATTCCATCGCCCCGGATAAATAGGCTTTCATTGGTTCAATTTCCACTGTAGAAGGCGACCGTTCAGCCAGATCCAGCAAATGGTAATCAGGGTTGGAATGACAATCCCCGGCCAGTCAAAACGATGGTAAAAGATCAAAGCCCGCAGACTGGAAAGAATCATACTGGTGGGAAAATGGGATAAGACTATCCCAATGGAATAGGGGTAAAATTCAAATTCCACCAAAATGCCAGAACCAAACAGAATGACAATAAAAACAATCAGAATAGCGGATAAATAGGTGGTAATCCGGTCCGTAATGAGGGACAGGGTAATCATCAGGTTCCCCAGTATTGCACTGAATCCCAGGGCAAAAATGGGAATTAAAATATAGCCGATCACAGGAACGGGATGGGGGGTTAAAAAGGATAGAATCAACATTCCCGTCAGAACAAAAACAAGCGATTCAGAGCAGGCGGCTGCCAGAAAAGAGGTAATTAACATTGTTTTGCTAACGGGAGCCAGAGTCATGGGAATCAGCGATTTTTTATGAACCCTGAGATCGAATAAATCCCGGTATAAATGGGGAAACACAACCACGGCTGAGATGACCATCAGGATCCCCGGAAAGACCCACGCTTCATAGGGTATTTGATTGATGCTTCGAACCATAATATTTTTCATAACCATGGTAATCCCCACGTGGAGCATAATGGGGAAAAGGATGAGAAAGCTCACGGTGGAGAAGAGGCGGTTCCGAATCAGCCACCAGCGACGGGTTAAAAAAGCCACTATCATTCGATACCCTCCCGGGCGGATTTGGCGTCCAGGAGATCCTGAAGACCCAATTTTTTCAGATTCAAATCCACGAGAATCCCCTCCGCCGCCTGTTTCAGAACTTCAAATAAAACTTTCCTGGAGCTGCCGTAAAACAGGAAACTGTCTCCGATGCGTGAGGGCTTTTTCACATGGGGAACGGCCGCCAGTTTTGAATAGAGGTCTTCTGAAAGCGATTCAAAATCCAGCCGGTACTGATGAAATTCAAAGGTGCTTTCCAGCAATCGGTCCAAATGGCCATCCAGTACAATTTTACCCTCCTGGATCACCAGAATACGGTCATGGGACGCCTCCACCTCCGGCAGGGACTGGCTGACGTAAATAATGGTTTTTTCGCCATGAAATGATTTCAAGAGATTCCAGGTCTGGCGGAAGGATTCTGCATCCATATAGGCGGTGGGCTCATCCAGCATCAGCAATTCCGGTTCATGAATCAGAGTCCGTAATAACATGGCTTTTTTTAAAAGACCCGGGGACACGGTTTTAACGCTTTTGGATAAATATTCTTCCAATTGAAGTTGCGGAGCGTACAAACCAAGACGGGTGGATATTTCAACATCATCCAGTCCATAGAGATAACCCATGAAGCGGCAGTTTTGCTCAATGGTCAACCAGGGGTCAAGGTCATTCTCAAACGGCACATAACCAATGAGACGGCTGGTTTCCAGGCGCCGTTTTATGGTATCGAGTCCATGAACATAGACGGAGCCGTATTCCTGATTCTCTACTCCTGCCAGCACCCGCAGTAAAGTGGACTTCCCCGCTTCATTGTCTCCTACAATCGCCACCAGGGACCCTTTCTCAATCCCGAAAGACAGGCCTGCCAGAATGGTTTTCTTCCCTGAAAGTTTTCCGACCTTTTTTAAAATAATGCTCGCTTCCATACTTCCTTCTTACCTAATGGGCTTCAAACCAGGAATATCCCACACCACAATCCACCACAATTGGGACGGAGAGGGGTAAGGCAGTTTCCATTTCGTGGACGATAATTGGTTTCAACCGCTCCAGTTCGTCCTCTGGGACTTCAAACAATAATTCGTCATGGATCTGCAAAATCATTTTGGCATTAAAATCATGCTGAATCAACTGGTTCTGAATGGCAATCATGGCCAGTTTAATCATTTCCGCATTGGTCCCCTGGATGGGCATATTAATAGCCATTCGTTTGGCCGCTTCCCGTTGGAGGTGGTTATCGCTGTCGATATCCCACACCGGTCGACGGCGGCCCAGTATTGTTTCCACATAATGGGTTTCCCGAACCTGCTCCAGAGTGGAATCAATATAATTTTTTATCCCGGAATACCGGGAGAAGTACGCTTCCATGATAGCCCGGGCTTCGGAATGGGGAAGCCCCAGCTCCCGGCTCAGACGGTAGGGACCAGCGCCGTACATTAAACCAAAATTAACTATCTTGGCCGTCCGGCGCATTTCGGGCAGAACCGAATCCACCGGGACCCCGAAAATATCACTGGCAGTTCGGGTGTGGATATCCTCACCCCGCTGGAAAGCCTCCACCAGGGCGGTATCCTGACTCAAATGGGCCATGATTCGTAATTCAATCTGGGAATAATCAGCCGAAAAGATTTTCCAGCCTTTTTTCTGAGCCCGGAATGCTTTCCGGATTTCCCGCCCAATTTCCGTACGAATGGGAATATTCTGGAAATTGGGATTACTGGAAGAAAGACGACCGGTGGCCGCCACCGATTGACTGAACGTTGTATGAATCCGTTTGGTCTCCGGGTGAATCAGCTCCGGCAGCACATCCACGTAAGTATTCTTTAATTTATTGAGCTTCCGGTACTCCAGGACTAAACCGGGTAAGGGGTGGTGGTTCTTGAGCTGATCCAGTACATCTTCTGCCGTGGAGCGTTTCCGTACCTGGGGCAGGTTTAATTGATCAAATAGAATTTGGGCCAACTGCTGAGTTGAATTCACATTAAAATCTGTCCCGGCGTGTCGGTGAATCTCCGCCACCAGTCCATCAATCGTTTTTCCCAATTCCAGGGACATGGCTGCCAACAATTTTTTATCGACAAATATTCCCTCATATTCCATCTCCAGCAGGACCGGTAGCAGAGGGATTTCAACCTGGTTAAAGTATTTCTCCAAGTTTTCCTCTTTTAACTTGTTCCGGAATACCGTAGTCAACTGCAAGGCAATATCGGCATCCTCAGCCGCATAAAAGCTGATTTGCTCCAGGGGGACTTCCGCCATGGAGATTTGATTCTTTCCCTTTCCAATCAAATCCTCGATCGGTATCATTCGGTAATTCAGGTGTTCCAGACTCAGATGATCCAATTTGTAGGATCGGGTCTCCGGACTGATTAAGTGGGCTGCCAGCATGGTGTCAAAAACGATATTATTTACTTCTACCCCGTGCCGTTTCAATATCAGAGCGTCGTATTTCACATTCTGACCGGTTTTGGGAATTTCTTCCGATTCCAGGAGGGGATGAAGCAAATCAAGGATCGCTCCTAAATCATCTTCTCCAAAGTGATTCGATGTCTTTTCTTTGTACCGAACCGGGATGTAAACCCCCGCATCGGGCGTTGTTGCCAGGGAAAAGCCCACAATTTCAGCCCGCATGGGGTTCAGGGATGTGGTTTCCAGATCGAAGGACACCAGGGTGCCTTTTTTGACGGAACGAATAAATTTTTGTAATGCCTTTCCATCTAGAATGGTTTCATACTGCTTATCCGGTCGCCGGTCCGCCACCTCAGGAGCACCGTAAAAAGCATTTAATTGGGTCTGGAGTGCTTGAAACTCCAGAGTTCGGAACAGCTCATTCAGACGGGTCACATCAAAACCGTCCGTTTCCATTTTCTTCAAATCAATATCCAATTCCACATCCGTATCAATCGTGACCAGTTCTTTGCTCAGGAGCGCCTTGTCCCGCCCCTGTTTCAATCCTTCCCGGGCCCGTTTATTTTTCACTTCATCCGCATGTTCCAGTGCCGCGGTCAGTGAACCATATTCCTGGAGGAGCTTCACGGCTGTCTTTTCACCAACTCCGGGGACACCGGGGATGTTGTCGGAACTGTCCCCCATCAGACCCAGCAGATCAATTATTTTTTCCGGCGGGACCCCCCACTTCTCTTCCACTTTTTTCCGGTCGTAAACCTTGATTTCCGCCTGCCGCCCCGAAGGCGCGTATAAAAAGATGTGATCATTCACCAACTGCATAAAATCTTTATCACCGCTCACAATATAGACGTCGAGTTCTTTCCCGTCGGCATACCGGGCCATCGTACCGATAATATCATCCGCCTCAAATCCCGGTTTCTCAAAAGAGGGAATCCGCATGGCTTCCATCAGCTCCCATAAATAGGGTAATTGAGCCCGTAGTTCTTCCGGCATTTTTTCCCGGGTGGCTTTGTATTCAGGGTATTTTTCATGACGGAATGTTTTCTCGGCGGAATCGAAGGCGGCCATTAAATAATCAGGCTTCTCCGTCCTGAGCAGTTTCAGGATTTGATTAGTAAATCCAAACAAGGCAGACGTATGGAGACCGTAACTGGTAACCAGGGGATTACGAATCATGGCGAAATGCGCCCGGTAGAGAACGGCATACCCGTCTATAAGGAAAATACGTTTCTGAGTTGATTTTTCCATCACCGTGTGGGCTTGAAGTTAAATTGTATCCGCTTAGGGGTGAAACTGGTTTCGCCTTAATTAGGATGAAACCGTGAAAACGGATAAATCAGGTCAAAAGCCCGAACCGCAGCTCCGTTGCAACCCAGTGGCACTATTAAAAATGATAGGCAATGGAAAGATACCCGTTTCGGGTGGCACCGGGCCAGTACACGGCATGGTAACCGTCCCATTCATAACTGTATCCGTAAGTGGAGTACAGTTTATCAAACAGGTTATTGACTTTCATCAGGACCTGAATATTTTTAAAGGAAAATGAAAGACCCCCGTCAATGAGGAAATAAGGATCGATACGACCTTCATCCCGGTTTTCACGGTCAATAAACATTTCGCCTACGGATTTCAGGTGGGCAAAGAAGTGGAGATTCGGACCAGGCTGATAATCCAGCGTTATATTCATTAAACTGGTGGGAATGTTCGGCAACAGGTTTCCGTCCGTAAAAGTATTCAAAACAATGGCACCATTAGCGGAAACTTCAATCCGGGGGTTGATTTCATACACCATTTCCCATTCCACTCCCTGGTGGGTCGTGGAGTCAGCGGAGTAGTAGTCATACTCCCCCTCCTGGGCCACATCGATATTCTTTAACTGCTCATTGAGGTATTCAATTCGGTAGTAATTCAAACTTCCTGCCCCCTTCCTAAAGGATAAATGAAATCCCATTTCCCAGTCGTGAATTACTTCTGCCGCTGCCATTACCGGTTTGCTCCAAACGTCATCCGCCTGGATAATTTGATCATCGGCTGGTTCCATCTGAGCTTTCCCGTAGTTTAAAAACCAGTACAGGCGATTATCGAAGTGGTAGACCATTCCCAACCGCGGATTCAGGAAATTCCAGTCTGCCGCGAGTTTATGCCCTGCCGCGTGGCCAATTTTATCCTGGTTCAAACGCCAACGAAGAAACTGTTTTTGCAAGTCCGCCATTAAGGTAAGTTTTTTCACCGGCTTCCAGACCAGATGACTAAAAGCGGAAAGCGTGTTTTTTCTTCCGTGATAACGGTAGTAACGATACCAGTCGGACCCGAAAATACCCACCAGACTGGCAACGGAAAAATCGGTTACTTCACCGTAGTGATTACCCCGGTAGAAACGGAATTCCGAGCCAACGTCGAGTCGCAGGTTTTCTTTTTTCCAGGTAATGGTGGGGATGATTCCTCCATACTGATTGACAATCCATTTCCGCCGGAGCAGGTCGGTCTCCAGATCCATCTCCTGCTCATCGGTGTATTGATCATGGATATCCAGGTTGTAGCTGTAATAATCCCGGTTGTATTTAAAGACTTCATAATAGCCTTTACCCGCCACCAGATAGGCCGTATTACGAAAAAAGAATTCCGGTGAAAAATAAACCAGGGAATTCAAGGAATAAATTTGCTGGAGGAAATTATCGGTGTACCCTTGGGATCCCAAACGACGTTTGGTGCGGTTATTAATATCCTCCTTAGGGATTCCGTCCCAGAGTAACTGTGTATTTTCATATCCGAGCAAGGCCCGGAATTGGTGGGTAACCTTTTCAGATCGACGCTCCAAACCGAAGAAAAGTCCCCGCTGGAGGCTGTGATGGTTTTGGCGATAACCATCGGATTCGGTCTGGGAGACACGAAAAGAAAGACTGGTAGACTCACCCAAATCTTTTCCTGAACGGTAGCGAAACTGATATTTAGATGAATTGTAGGAACCGTTCCCTGCCAGGAGACCGATTTCCCGCTCCGGGGAAGCGATGGTGGTGGTGACGTTAATGGAGCCGCCAAAGGCGGAGGAGCCATAGAGACTATTTCCGATTCCGCGCTGGATTTGTACATCCTGGGCGTCGCTCAGAATATCGCCGTGATCGACCCAGTATACCTGATGACTTTCATTATCATTCAGGGGGACATTATCGAGCATGACCGCAATCCGGCTCTGGTCGAACCCCCGAATGGAAACATAGGAATAACCGGTTCCATTCCCGCTTTCGCTGTAGGCCCACACGCCCGGCTCGGAGGACAGTACCATGGGTACATCTTCAATCGTGAACCGGGTTTGAATTTCTTTGGCTGTCAGGTTCGAAAACGATACGGGCGTTACCCCCGCCACCGCCCGAGTGGCGTTTACTAGAATTTCCGCACTTTCCAGTACGATTTGCTTCAAACGAACCTCCAGTTCCGCCCGGGCAGGGACGGTTACCGATTCAAAACCAATAAAAGCAAAAGTAAGGTTTGATGATTCCGGTACAGTGAGGGTAAACCGTCCCTGTTCATCCGTGATCGTCCCCCTTTCACCCGACGTAATATTTACTCCAATGAGGGGCTGATTATCCTCTGCACTCAGGACTACCCCGGTGACGGTGATCTCCTGGGCTGAAATCAGAGAAAAAAGAACAAGAAAGTAAGGAAGGAAAATGTTGCGGATTTTCATGATTAGACTCCCTACGCTGGCATTATCCAGATCAGGTTACCGGGGTATATTCTCAGCCGTCCCGTCTGGTCCGAAACAGCACCCCCTGCACCGTGAAAATTACCCGATTATAATGAATCAGTCAATGTACGAAATTATCGGAGGGAAGGATTAAACCCCGTTTATCCCCCCAGGTCAAGTTTCAGACGAGATTCTTTTCATCATGGTTGCTGCCAATCCCCCTTTCGTCCTACTTTCTACAAACAATTAGGAATAATCATGTCAGATAAAAGTCTCCCTGAAATTACGTTGAAAGCAGTTGTCCTGGGTGTTCTGCTCTCCATTATCCTCGCTGGCGCTAACGCATATCTGGGTCTATTTGCCGGCATGACCGTGTCCGCTTCCATTCCGGCAGCGGTCATTTCCATGGGAATCCTGCGCTTTTTCAAGACATCCAATATTCTGGAAAATAATATTGTCCAAACCGCCGCTTCAGCAGGAGAGTCCCTGGCCGCCGGTGTCATTTTTACCTTACCGGCCCTGATTGTTATGGGATACTGGAAAACATTTGATTACTGGGAGACGACCATTATCGCCGGCTTAGGGGGGCTATTGGGTGTTTTATTTACCATCCCTCTGCGGCGGGCATTGATCGTGAAAGAAAAACTGCAATTCCCGGAGGGGATTGCCACCGCTGAAGTGTTGAAATCGGGAGACCGGAGTGAAGGCGTGAAATACATCGCTCAGGCGGGGATCGTGGGAGCCCTGTTTAAATTTGGTGAAACGGGCCTGCGTCTATGGACCGGAGTGGTGGAAAGTGCCGCCCAGGTGGGGCATTCCATTGCTTATTTTGGGACCAATCTCTCTCCCGCTCTCATTTCCGTCGGCTATATCGTTGGAATCAATATCGCCGTTCTGGTTTTCATGGGAGGCGCCATAAACTGGCTCGTGGCCATTCCCATTTATGCCGCCACCCACTCCTGGCCAATGACAGGCGGTCAGCCCATTCCCGCCGTGGAGTGGGCCGGACAAATCTGGTCTCAGGATACGCGTTTTCTCGGGGTCGGTGCTATGATTGTTGGCGGTTTGTGGGCCCTGATTAACCTGAGGAATTCCATATTCTCAGGAATTAAGACCAGTTTCAAAACTGTAAAATCCGCCGAGACCAAAGAAGCGATCGAAATCCCGCGGACGGAGCGGGATTTGCCCATGAAATGGGTGGGTATTCTATTGCTGGTGGCGATTATCCCGATTTTTGGCGTGTATTACTACATTATCCAGTCCACCGTACCTTCCCTGTTCATGGCCCTCGTAATGATCGTAGCCGGCTTCCTCTTCTCAGCCGTGGCAGCCTACATGGCCGGATTGGTGGGTAGTTCCAACAATCCCATCTCCGGTGTTACGATTGCCACCATTTTATTCTCCTCCCTCGTTCTTCTGGCTCTGGTGGGGACCAAATCAGCCACCGGTCCAGCAGCAGCCATTTTTATCGGTGCCGTGGTGGCATGTGCCGCCGCCATCGGAGGCGACAATATGCAGGACTTAAAAGCGGGCTATCTGGTCGGGGCCACCCCCTGGAAACAGCAGATCATGCAAACGGTGGGGGTGCTTTCGGCTGCCATCTTTATTGCACCGGTCCTGAAATTGATTGCGGAAGCCTATGGAATCGGCGTAGCCACGGCGGAACACCCAAACCCCCTGTCTGCCCCCCAGGCAACACTCATGTCTTCGGTCGCCGAAGGGGTCTTTCATCAGAACTTGCCCTGGGTGATTATTATTATCGGCATGGTGATTGCTGTTCTGGTGATTGTCGCGGATAAAATTCAGGAAAAACGGGGCGCTGCCTTCCGTTTACCCGTTTTGGCCGTGGCGGTGGGAATCTACCTGCCGTTTGAACTGTCGGTGCCCATCTTTATCGGCGGTTTAATCGCCTGGACCGTGGGGAATACTTTCAACCGCCAGAACCGTACCTTACCGGAAATCCGTCGCCAAGACGCATTAAAACAAGCCGGAAACAGGGGACTCCTGTTTGCTTCCGGATTGATTACCGGTGAAGCATTGGTGGGGATTTTAATGGCTATTCCGATCGTTATATCGGGGGATAAAAATGTTCTGGCCATGGTGAAAGAACCGTTAGGATCCTGGCCCGGAATCATCCTGTTGATTCTAGTAGTAATATGGCTGCGAAAGGTCGCTTTTCCCACGGCTGCCGATTTAGAGCAGGGTTCGGAAGGCTCTTCTTCATGACCATCAGCGAAGACCTGATCCGGCGTTTGCCCAAGGTGGAATTGCACTGTCATCTGGATGGCAGTTTACGCCTTTCCACCGTTCTGGATTTGGCGGAACAAAACAACGTCCGCCTCCCGGCCACCAACCAGAAAGACCTGGAAAAAATCCTGACAATTGGAAAAAAACGGGGCTCCCTGGAAGATTATTTGGAACGGTTTGATATTACTTTGTCCGTGATGCAGACGCCGGAGGCCCTGACCCGGATTGCCTTTGAACTCATTGAGGACGTGGCCCGGGAAAATGTGCGGTACATTGAAATCCGCTATTCCCCTATTCTCCATACTAAAAAAGGGATGACACCGGAGGATTCGGTCAATGCCGTTCGAAAAGGTCTTAAAAGGGGTGAAAAACGGTACGGTGTAAAATCAGGGATTATTATTTGTGGCATCAGGAACATTTCACCTGCCGTTTCCCTGAAACTGGCAGATTTAACCGTTCGCTACAAACACAAAGGTGTCGTCGGGTTTGATCTGGCAGGGGCTGAGGAAAACTTTCCCGCCAAAGACCACCGGGAGGCTTTTTACTTAATCCTGAACAACAATATCAATGCCACCATCCATGCTGGAGAAGTATTCGGGCCTGCTTCCATCCATCAGGCCATTCACTACTGTGGCGCCCACCGCATCGGGCATGGTACCCGCCTGCGGGAAGATCGGGACCTCATGTATTATGTCCGGGACCACCGCATTCCCCTGGAAATCTGTCTCATCTCTAACTGGCACACCTACTCCATCCGCTCCCTGAAACACCATCCCATGAAATTTTATTACGATCAGGGTATCCGCATCACCCTGAATACGGACAATCGCTTAATTTCCAATACTACCCTGACTAAAGAGTTTATGGTTGCCCGGGATTTATTCGGCTTCCAGCTGCACGATTTCAGGGAGGTAACTATTGCAGCCATGAAAAGCGCTTTTCTACCCCACGACGAACGAAAGGTCTTGATCCGATCCATTGCCCAGGAACTGGAAGAAGAATTCAATATTTTACCCGAATACATCGAACAATCTCAATACAAAGGGGGTTAATATGAATCCAAAGGAATCTTCACGCCGATTCCAGCCGGAAAGCCTGATGATGTCCTACGGTTATAAGCCTGAATGGTCCGAAGGGGCGGTGAAATGTCCGATTTTCCAAACGTCCACCTTTGTTTTCAACACAGCTGAAGAAGGAAAAGCCTTTTTTCAGGTGGCTTACGGATTACGGGAACAACGACCGGGGGAAAAGCTGGGTCTGATCTACAGCCGGCTGAATAACCCCGATCTTGAAATCCTGGAAAACCGCCTGACCCTCTGGGATGGAGCAGAAGACTGCGCCGTGTTTGAAAGTGGCATGTCTGCCATCGCCACTACCCTTCTGGAATTCCTGAAACCGGGTGATCTATTGTTGTACAGTAAACCGCTCTATGGAGGGACGGATCACTTCATTAATCACTTTTTAACCAAATACGGAATTCACATTATCGGATTCCATTCCGATAATTCAGAAAAGGAAATTCGACAGAAAATAGAAGCATCGGGATTAAAGGACTCCCTGAAATTCGTTTATGTAGAAACACCAGCCAATCCCACCAATGCTCTGATCGATCTTTCGCTCTGCCGCCAGATTGCAGACCAGTATTCAAACAAAAATCCCATACTGGTTGCGGTGGATAATACTTACATGGGACCCATCTGGTCGCAACCACTAAAACTGGGCGCTGATTTGGTCCTATATTCCGCCACAAAATATATCGGCGGTCACAGCGATGTCATTGCGGGGGCCGTATTGGGCTCCAAACCTGTCCTGTCCCGAATCAAGAGCCTCCGGACGTTTATGGGCAACATGGCTGGACCGTGGACCGGCTGGCTGCTGATGCGCAGTCTGGAAACCCTGAAGCCCCGGATGGAAACCCAACTAGCGAATGCGAAACAGGTCGTGGCATTTTTGTCTGACCATCCGAAAGTGGAAAAAATCTTCTACCTGGGGAACATTCCGCCCAATACAAAACAATATGAAATTTATAAACGACAGTATTCCTCCCCCGGCGCCATGCTGAGTTTTAACGTCCAAGGGGGTGAAAAAGAGGCTTTTACCGTATTAAATCACTTAAAATTAGTCAAGCTGGCAGTGAGCTTGGGCGGGACTGAATCCCTGGCCGAACACCCCCAGACCATGACGCACGCCGACGTACCGGAAAAGGTGAAACGGGCCATGGGAATTACGGAAAAAATGATCCGGCTCTCGGTCGGTGTCGAAAATGCGGAAGATTTGATCTGGGACCTAAACCAGGCTCTGGCCCACATTTAATCGTTCAACCCGCTACGAATTAATGGCGGATAACGGTAATCTTTTCATAATTCACACTCCCTCGTCGGTCGTAAACAGCAATTAAATAAACACCACTGCTAACCCAATTCCCATCGTGATTCCGCCCATCCCAGAATGCCTGGTAACCGTGAATAAAACCGGAATCCTGCCCAATTTTCCGGATGATTTCACCGTTCAGCTTCATGATGGCTACCGAACTGTGGTCCTTTAAGCCATCCACCACCAATGGACGATCGCTGGGGATATGATAAGGACTGGGGAACACGGAGACACTCTTGTAACTTTTCCTTGGTTCTGCAAATGGAATTTTTACTACGCTGATCCCCCGGTCCGTGGCAATATAGGCCAATCCTTTTTGCCCATCGAAGGTCACATCGCGAATATGGTTGGAGAGTAAATCGCTGTTTTCCACGGTCAGACCGTTCACGTCAGGCCAGTATTCCCCATCTGACAGCAAGATACGAACCCCGTCGCTGGGAGAAATAACCCAACTGTTTCCCCGGGGGTCCATTTTCACCTTAGACCCGCGGGAAAAAACGACATTCGGGAAATAGGGATACAACTGACCATTTGCAGATAGGGGACCTGTAATCCGAACCGGCTGTTCGTCGGAAATTTGTAAATCCTTATAAATCAATCCGGCTGGCGTCAGAATGAATAAACGATTCTGGGGAGACACGGCCAGATCCCAAACCGTTTTTAATCCGGACCCGAATTCCAGGTCTTCGGCGACCCATGTTTCATCCACCGGATCCCCTGAGGCATGGTTTATTTTCAGCATGGTTAAACCCCCGTTCCGGGTTAAACCGGAATTGAGGGAATCATCGGTGGCAGCTCCGATCCAGATCCGCCCGAAATTATCTACTGTTACCGATGTAACCGACCGGGAGAGGGCGTTACCGGACTGATCAATGGAAAAGTTTTTCCAACGATTCTGGGCATAAACGTGGAGGGGTTCAGAACTACTGTTGATGGAAACCGCCCAGAGATAGCCCTGTTGGTCAAATACCATATCCTGAACCTCGAAGGTAGAATCATTAGGACCGGAGATGAACGGCGGTAGAGAACCGGAATCCAACCCATCGAACTGCAGGGGATCCGAAAATGAGTTAATGGTGAATATGCCTCCACGGGACCGATCATATGGAACGCCGGTCGTTGCTCCGAAAAGGGTTCCCGTATGATCTTCCACCAGGACGGAAACAGAATGACCCAGAGACAAAGCTAACGGAAAGATTGTAAAGGGACCCTGATCGCCGGGAACCGGAGTATATCCCCCCACCCAGTTCTCCCAACGCCCCTGCTTAAGCAGGGAAAAACCGATGGAAGAAGCCAAGACAAGACTCCCATCCTCCAGAACGGCAGCGGCGGAGGGATCGCCGATGGCAGGAGAATCGGGAGCTTGGAGAACAAGACCACCATTATCGATTACCATTCCCATGACAGACCCGTAATAGATTTCTCCCGAAGCATGAATGTAGAGCGCCGTAAATGGAAATGTGGAAAAAGTGGAAATTGTATCAATCCGATCGACCGTAAACCGGTAGCTCACCGAATCGCTGACTGCCACATAGTCCTGCTGGTGACGGATTGCCAGAGCTTTCAATCGAAGAACCGTGGAATCGACCGTTAGAAGAAGGGGCGTGGATGTTGTCGCCGGGAGGGAATACATCTGAAGTCCGGCAACAAAAGCAAGTTCTCCGTTTTTTTCTTCCAGAATTCCGACGGAATCTTGAATGGCAGGAAAGGGGTTGTCCCAGCGCATGATATGGGTTTGATGGGGATTCCCCGCCAACAGCCCCCGATCCGTTCCAAGATAAATGCTATCTCCTCTTGTGGCAATCCCGGTAATCCGGTTCAAAGCAGGATGGGCGTATAAATCCCGGTAATAATATTGATCATTGGCAAAAACAAATTCTGAAATACCCCATCGTGACCCCTGTCGGTAAGCTCCATAAACCACACCTTTAAAAACGGTGAACCCCACCACCGTGTCCAGGTCGAAATCGAAGCGGTTGATGGATCGGTGGCGGGCTACGTCGTAAACCTGAATAATCCCCTCCCCTGTCAACCAGAGATAATTATGGGGACCCTTAAACAGGGCATTGATTTTGGTGACCGCCAATCCGTCCAGATTGGTGAGTACGTTGAAGGATTTCCGGGCAGGGGTGTACAGCAGTAAACCACCGTCCGTAGCGCAGACGAGTGTATCGCCAAAGGATGTGATGGCGTTAATGTGTAAAGGGGAAGTAATCGAATGCCACTCCCCTACCCGCACCTGTGCCAGTCCCAGGTGAACCAGCAGGACCCACCAGCCTCTGAATTTCATATCAGATTTTAAACGGGGCAGGGATAAAGCAGAGAATAAAAATCAATAGGCAGAAATATCCAATCCGTCTATTCGTTCGGGATAAGGGTGTCAGAATATCTTGAATGGGGGGGTGGCTGGTAGTACGCATCAGGGCCAGGATAAGCAACCCCCAGATCAGCCAGTTCAGGGAGAAAAAGCTGAGGGGGATTAAAGCCAGGAAGGCCAGACGGGCCACAAGATTATGTTTTTCTCCCAGCATAGCATAGGCAATATGACCGCCGTCCAGTTGTCCGATAGGTAGGAGGTTGAGCATGGTAACCAGCAGACCAATCCAGCCGGCGAAGGCAATGGGGTGCAACATTAAATCCTGGGATGGACCCAGACCGGGGTGAGTTACTGCTGTCAGGATTTTCATTAAAATGGAATCCCCCAGCAGGATGGCATTCTCCGTAGCGACTTTTTCCACCGCCGTTGATTTTAAAAGTCCGATTAACAGGGCGGGGACCGCCATAACGAACCCGGCAATGGGACCGGCGGCACCAATCTGGAGCAGGGCATCTTTCCGGTAAATGGGCGATTTAATCTTAATGAAAGCACCAAATGTTCCGATGAGAAAGATGAAAGGCGGAGCCGGAATAAAATAGGGCAAGGTGGCATTCACATGGTGCTTCTGGGCAAAGTAATAATGACCAAATTCATGGGTCCCCAGAATCAACATCAGCGTTACGGAGAAGGGAAACCCTTTTAAAATATCCGCCGGCTGGGACCAGGGTTGACCTCCGGCCATCAGGGAGCCAGCCAGTAAGGTGGTCAGGATGGTTGACAGGAACAGAATCCAGTGGATTCGGGAAATTTTGGGAATCTTTAAAATCACTTTTCCCGGCGTTTCGTTTTCGATCCGCAGGTAAAGGTTACCATTCTGGGAGTGAAGGGCATAGGAAACGGCCTCTCTTTTCAGCAACCGGTCCAAATCCTTTTGTGAAGCTTCATTTACCAAATGGCCCACAATCATCCAGGCCTGGGCGCTGGAGCCTACTTGCCGGGGTCGGAAAATGAAATCAATCCGTTTTAATAATTTCTGAATTTCGGTTTCAGTCACACATTATCCTTTATATTGATGATCAACTTCTTCCCTATCAAACGGGTCAGCGAAGCAGTCGGTTCCTTTAAAACCGATAAAGTCTTTATTCATGATTCATCAAAATTCCGTTTTTAGGGACAAAAAGTGTTTTCAAGGCTTCCGGTCTTCCATCGGCACAGCATGTTTTTTCTGTTTCTCCTGTAACAGTTTGTACATCCCTTCCGCTTCCATATCCAGCACCAGCTGGTTGATCCAGAAACGGGTCTGATCTACGAAGGCCTCAATCACGTCAAGAGGAACCTGTTCGGCGTACATATTTGCAATAAACATGGCGGATACAACGGGGACGTAAACGTGGGTCGGATCCCGGTAAAATTCGTCAATATTTCGGATCATCTCCCGGGGGGTCAGGTAGTCAATCGGGTCCGCGTAGAGACTGTCCGCAAACGCCTGTTCCTCGGCCCAGGTTTTCAGGTAAAAATATAATCGACCATCCTCCACCCCATCAATATAGGCGGCTTTGATCCGGTATTCATCCGTGGGGTTGGAGGCAATTTTCTGAATATGGTTCCAGTTGCCCCCATCCCAGAACAGCCGGTTGGTTGCCTGTCCCCAGAGACCATTACCAAGGAAACCGATCCACAGCAGAAGAAAGGGGAATGTTCTTTTCACCGGATGTAGACGGTTTTAATGTTCACAAATTCCAGAATTCCAAACCGCGAGAGTTCCCGTCCGTAGCCGGAGGCTTTGATTCCCCCAAACGGCAGGCGGGGGTCGGACCGGACAAAATCATTCACAAAACAGGCTCCCGCTTCCAGGGATTGTTCAGCGATCCTCCGCCCTTTTTCGACCTCCCTGGTGAACACGGCTGCTCCGAGACCAAAGGAAGTTTGGTTCGCCCGTTGCAATGCTTCACGTTCATCCCTGGCTGAGATCACCACCGCCACAGGTCCAAATAATTCCTCATCGAAAGCGGGCATTCCGGGAGTCACCTGGGCCAGAACGGTAGCAGGATAAAACGCGCCGGGACCTTCTGGCACCTCCCCCCCCAGCAGGCAGGTGGCACCCTTTTGAATGCTCTCCTGCACCTGGCGGTGTAATTCATTCCGTGCAGCAATGTTTACCATGGGACCCAGATCAACCCCAGGTTGAAGCGGATCTCCCAGGGTCACCTTTTTCATCCGATTCAAAAGGCGGTCTGTAAATTCAGCAAGAAGGGGTTGTTCAACGATGAATCGTTTGGCGGCGATACAACTCTGGCCTGTATTCAGCAACCGCCCGGTGACACACGCCTCCACCGCCTGGTCTAAATCTGCATCGGCCAAAACCACATAGGGATCACTGCCTCCCAGTTCCAGAACCGTCTTTTTCAAACAGGAACCGGCTTTCGCCGCCACGGACTGCCCGGCAGGTGTGCTGCCCGTCAACGTTACTGCCTGAATGAGCGGATGTTCAATGACAGCTCCAACACCGAAAGCAGGAAGCGTCAGGTTTTGAAAAACACCTTCCGGAAATTCGGCTTCCTTAAAAAGGGATTCAATCGCCCGGGCACAACCCTGAACATTGGAAGCATGTTTCAAAATGCCCACGTTCCCTGCCATAAGTGCCGGCGCCGCGAACCGGAAAACCTGCCAGAAAGGAAAGTTCCAGGGCATGACCGCCAAGATGAGACCCAGGGGTTGGAAAGTAACATAACTTTCGGAGGCATCCGTGGAGATCTGGACCGACCTCAGGAAGTCAGCCCCGTTTTGGGCATAATATTCGCAGACCCAGGCACATTTATTAGCTTCCGCTTCCCCCTGGGACAGGGGTTTCCCCATCTCCATAGCCATCAAACGTCCGTATTCCGTCGCCCTGGAGCGTAATAATTCAGCCACCTTCAATAATTTGGCGCCCCGTTCCTCAAATGTCAAACGACGCCACGGTTGAAATGCATGCTGCGCTTGTTCCAGACGGGATTCGATTTGCCCTGTTGAAAGAATCGGGTAGGACTGGATTGTTTCTTCGGTGGAGGGATTTACCGAAACTAATTGGTTCATGATGGTATTGAATTCCCTGAAAAACGGCTCCTCAGATTTTGGAAATTATTCAGGAAAGACAGATAATTGCAGTGAATAATACGGAGAAATACGTTCGCGGAAGTATTTCTGGGGCAGGAAGTCAAAGAGAAGGAAATTAAAGGGTTTCCGTTTTAACAGGGACACTGTGGTCGGCTGTTGCAGCCTGGCGATACGCTTTCCGCCGAAGATAAACAAAGGGCAGATAAGCGGCTCCGAAATGAATCAGGGCAACAAATTCCGCTGTCAGAATGTACCAGGGCCAGGGACCCATGTAGTCCAGTATGGAGGGAACGGGCGGTTTCCCCAGGATCCAGAAATAATTGGACCCGAGAATCAGGTTGACCCCGAGCGCCAGCACCAGGAAAAGATTCAGGGCGGCGAAGGCCCTCCATAAACTTTTGTAAGAAGGTTGCATATTATAAACAACCGTAGCGTAGATGATGGCCACCACCAGTCCATTGTGTCCGATGAAAAATCGGAAAAAGTGGAAATGGGGAAATCCCTGGACGATGTCGGGCGTAAAGGCACTCTGCAACACTCCCGATAAACCCCAGAAGTACAAAATTTCATACACCCGATAATTCCGTTTCCACAGGACCAGCGGGGTAATCAGGTTGGCAAACCGGCACAGGTGGAACGGAAGATGTTTCGTCACATCAAAGGTACCGGCAATTAATTCCAGTGCCACCCAGACCAGGTAGTTGGACATAACGAAAAATCCCAGGACGGTACCCACGATTTGTTGTTGACGACTGTTCAACTTCTTTTTGGCATAAATCGGCAGACCAATCGCTAGCAGAAGGGAAATAACCAAACCGGTTACATGGGCCGGTCCAAACAGGATAAAGGGTTGTTCCTGGGTCAGATAATGGTGAACTGCCTCTCGCATAAGAAAGAAATTATAGGTAAAGATTTCTTAAATTAAAACAAGTTTATGAATCGCCGGCGGAGGGCTCTGAATCGTCGTTTTTTTCAATCGCTTTCTGGAGTTGTCGCATGGCTGCAACCGCAAAAAGAATCCCCAGAACCATGATATGGTTAAATTTTTCGCCCCCCTGTTTCAAAAGATAAGCGTCTACAAAGGAACCAATCATTCCGATGAGCAGAATGACCCCGAGTCCAATTCGGATTTTCCAGTTAAAAATGAAAGCGATCCAGGTTAATCAGTTTTGGTTTTAGCAGCGGCTTTGGCTGCCGGTTTCTTGGTTGTTTTTTTGGCTGTGGATTTAGTGACTTTGGCCTTTTTCGGTTTTTCCGGCGCAGGTTTGGAAGGGGTTGACTCCGTTTTTTTCCGGGCCGCCGCCTGACGGGCCAATGCCTCCAGCTTGATCCGTTTTAAACGGGCTTTATTCCGGCGGTGCTTTTTTAATACCAATCGCTTTTTCTTATTCATTCAACCTCTTTAATCTTAAGGTTAATCCAGTTGCCATTCCACTCCGGCACTGCAAAATTACAATTTTTCCCGACGAATATAAAGAAGACCATTTTTTTATTCACCGCCTTTTCACTAAAACACCTCCTTTTCATTCCAATTCCATCGGCTCCGAGTGTCACTGAAAGTGCGCCGAACCGGACGCAATGGCAATTCATCCCTGCCAATCGTATTCAAAAAACCGGATTTGACCGAGGGAATTAAATAATCACCGCCATTTCACCGGCTGGCGATTGTCGGAATCAGCCCATGCTCCACCTAGTAGATCCGCAACTGACGCTCATTTGCAACGGTGAAATCTACAACTACAAGCGACTGGCATTGCGGTACGGGTTTCAGTTGCAAACGGGTTCTGATTGTGAGGTGATTCTCAATTTATTCAAAACTTTTGGCATCGAGCGGACGGTGGTGGAACTGGACGGTGTAAGTACCATGAAAAGATCCTGGCATCAAATTATACGTCGTTTCGTGAACCGTCAAATCTCGGAGGAGGAGCTCCACAGAAATGCACCCAAGTACTCCCATTGTACCCCCGTTTTAAAAAAAGTTATTACTACCCGAGGGTGTATGAACAATTCTTCGGGAAACATGACAATCTGATTCCTCATCTCTGGACGCCGAACTGGACCGTTGTCCAAGATCCCTCTGCACGGGAACTGGAGGGATACCGGGAATAGGCAGAAGTTAATTTTTACGCTATCCTTCGCCCGGGAAAATGGTTTCGATCAGCCGAAGGGCGGTGGGCGTAAAAATTAAGACTTGATTCCAGACTGATTTCTCAGATACGGTATTAGTTGATCCGGAGTCTGGGGCTTACTGAAATAGAATCCCTGGATCTCGTTACAATATTTTTCCTGTAAATATTTTACCTGGTCTTCCGTTTCCACCCCTTCGGCGATCACATTCAGGTTGAGGCTGTGGCCCAGCTTTATGATGGAAGCAATAATGGCCCGGACCTGGCGATCAATGGCAATATCCCGGGTGATGAACGACTGATCGATTTTCAGGGAATCCACCGGCAGTTGCTTTAAATAATTCAGGGACGAGTAGCCCGTTCCAAAGTCATCGATCGAAATCCTGACACCCATATCTTTCAGTTTAAACAGGGTTTCCACTGCTTCCTCAATATTGGACATGATCGTTCCTTCCGTAATTTCCAATTCCAGGTATTGTGGGTCCAACCGGGTTTTGTCCAGGATCTTTTTTACAAAATCCAGAATATGCACATTATGAAAATGCTGGGGTGAAAAATTTACGCCGATCCGCAGGGGTAGTAGCCCCGCTTCCTGCCACTTTTTATTCTGGGCACAGGCCTGTTCCAATACCCACTCACTCAGGGGAATAATGATCCCCGTTTCTTCTGCAAAGGGAATGAAACGTTCCGGCGGAATCAAGCCTTCCTCCGGATGATTCCAACGCAGCAGCGCCTCTACTCCAACCACCTTCCCATTTGAGAGGTCCACCTGCGGTTGGTAATGCAATACGAATTCGTTTTTTTTCATGCCTTCTGCCAAACGATGTTCGAGCGTAAAGATTTTAGACTCTTTCCGCTGAGCAATTTTGGAGTAGAATACGATCGAATTCTTGCTTTTTTCCTTGGCCGCATACATAGCAGAATCGGCCATTCGGATCAAGTCTTCCATGGTTCGGCCATCCGAAGGATAAAAAGCGACTCCCATACCGGCACTCAATTTTAATTCATATTGATCAATGGTCACAGCCTGGCGGATTATATCCAGTAATTTGGTGGCAAAGGGTTGAATCTGCTTGATCAAATTCTTCTCCAGATCCAGACCGAATTTGATTACGACAAAAGTATCCGTGTAAAGACGGGCCAGGAGATCATCCTGCTGGAGCACACCCCCCAACCGCTGAGCAATTTCCCGTAAATAAAAATCACCCACATTGTGACCCAGGGAATTATTGACGGATCGAAAGCGGTCAATATTCATCAGTAGAACAGCCATACCTTTCTTTTTACTGGTTTTGGAAACCATGGTGGGGAAATGTTTAATCAGAAAATTCCGGTTCGGAAGGGCGGTCAGATGATCGTAGAGCGTCTGGTGGACCACCAGACGTTCGTTTGCCTTGGCCAGTTCATAGAATTGCTTCAGGGACAGGAGATTCCTGATGCGGGCGAGTAATTCAACCTTGTTGATGGGCTTGGTAATATAGTCATTCGCACCCAAACCCAGGGCAGTCGCCACATTCTTGGACTCAGCCAGGGCTGAAACAATCAAAATCGGTAATTCGAAGGGTGTCAACTGTTTCCGGATAATCCGGGTCGCCTCCAGACCATCCATCTGCGGCATCATGATGTCCAGAATCAACAGGTCATAGCCGCTGTTCTTATGGATCTTTTCCAGGGTTTCTTTTCCGTTAAAAGCCGTGTCCACCTGGAATTTTTCCGGTTTTAAAAATAGACGGATTAAATCAACAATCGCTGGATCATCATCCACAATCAGCAGTTTGAATTCACTGTCACTTTTCCCGGTTTTTGCGGTATCAGATGGATCCTGGTTCTGGTTTTTCATGTGTCCGCTTTTGTCCTATCTGGGCATTGATCCTAAATCAGGCTGTGGGGGATATTTAATGTAAATAATCTTTTTGTATTGGAATAGAGTTAATATCCTGAATCGGACTGCGATTGATGGCAGAATTAGTCAATGGTTTTATGACCAGTACCCAGAGATTAAAACAAGGTCATTTCAAAAGTGTATGGTCGCACTTCGACGGGCTCAGTGCGACACATTACACATGTTTGTCTGCCTGAGCAGCCCCGCAAAGCGGGGCGCGTCGAAGGCTTGAGGAACAGTGATTAAAGAGACAAACAGGGTTGTTCCAAAAGCACTTGGTCGCACTTCCCCGCCTGACCAAATTCAGTCGGGCTGGCCTGCCCGTCCGGTCAGGCGGGG
>CAZNUM010000015.1:0-34496 GCA_964576315.1 uncultured bacterium | reverse complement strand
CGGAGTGGGAGTCCTATCTGGTTATATGACCTGGCGTATCCTCCGGGAAAAATCCCTGAAACCGATCACCAGCATTCTGCCGAAACCCTTGGTCGCCTCCACGGGCAAACAATTCCAGACAGCGATTGTCACCTTTCCTCTGCTGACTATTGGATGGACCGTGTACGATTATGTGAAAGACAAACGATCGAATTATTTTATTCCCCAGTACCAGAATAAACACTTTCCCCAGTCCATGTTTGTGTTCTCCCTGCGGGAATGGATCGGAGATCAACTGGCACCAGTAAACAGGGTTATAAAGAACAGCGGTTTGGCGAAACGATTTAAACGGAAAAAGACTTAAGATTCGGCCCGTTCCCTGTTCAGGGCAACGACACCGAATTTTTTCATAACCCAATCCCCCAGTTTTGGGAAGAGCTGATTCAAAGCCAGGAGCGGCCGGATGGGACCCGAATTGACAATTAATTCCGTCGATCCCGTTTCCAAAGCCCGGATAACCGCCTCCGCCACCTTCTGAGGCTGGGACGTTCCCAGAAGTGGAGGAGGTTTTCTTCCCGAATTATAAAACATTCCCGTTTCAGCAATGTACCCGGGACAAATGACCGAAACATGAATGGGGGTACCAGCCAGTTCCTGTCTTAACCCATCCGACCACAGGATTAGTCCACCCTTACTGGCGGAATAGATGCTGTTATAAGGAACCCCTTTTTTACCAGCCAGGGAAGCAATATTGACCACATGGCCCCACCCCTGCTGTATCATCTCCGGTAAAATCAACCGTGTCAATTCCATGGGAGCCAGTAAATTGGTTCGCAAGATGGATTGCAGTTCCTCCGCTTCCACATGGGCGTAAGACCGGTACTGCTCCTGCCCTGCGTTATTAATGAGAAAATCAATACTTCCCAACTGATCCCGAATAGCGGACACCAGTTCTGGAAGTTTTTCCGTTTCTCTCAGATCGAAGGGAAAAGGATGGAAATTTGACCCCCTCTGTTGAAGCAGAGCCCTAGTTTGTTTCAGATCGTCGGCACTCCGGGCCACCCCGGCGATGTTTAAGCCACGTTTAGAAAGGGCTTGAACAATGTGAATTCCAATCCCTCTGGAAGCACCGGTAATAAGGGCTGTTTTACCGTTCCAGTCCACTGTCCGAACCAGAATTCAATATCAGAAGGATCCGGAAAGCGATTGGAGGGCCGCCAATAACAGCCGCGGGTCGGTGGAATGGGGCGCATTGTCCGGGTCCAAGGTGTCTAGATCTTTCGCCGCATTGACGAAATCACCTGTGTTGTAATACGCCTGTGCACGCGCCATGAGAATATCCAGGTGATCAATGGAGGTTTTATATCGGAAAACGTAGGTAGGACTGGTGGTGAGAACAAATGTGGCATGCTCAATTACCTTGGAGTATTTACCCCGCAGATTTTCAATAATAGCCAGTCCCGCACGGCAATCCACTAAAGTCCCGCTGGTAATAGTGGTATGATTCAGGTAACTGTCAGTAAAATCTGATCGGGCCTGGTTATATGCCCTCAAGTAGGCATGACTCCAGCCGCTTCCAAGCAAAGCTTCCGCTTCCAGACTGTCGTACAACACATTGCTGGCAGTGATGGTCTGGGCGGAGACAAAGTCGGAAAGAGCACCGGAATAATCCCCGGACTGAAATTTGGTCCAACCGTTTTGAATGTCCGTAATGATATCCCCGGATTGGTCTTTGGTCCCCGATAATTCCACGGTTACCGGATTATTGCCCAGAGAAGAATTATGGTAAATTTCCAGGGTACCGGAGGCAGACAATTCCGATGGTGTATAACGGACAGGAATATCGATTGAACTCCCAATGGCAATTGTGTAGCTGGTCATTCCGTCAGGAAGGGAAAAATCCCCGAAAATGCCCTGAAGAGTAATTTCCAGATCAAATCCGGAATTGGCGTGGTTTTGGACCGTCACGTTCAAGTCTTTATGCTCCCCCGGTTTTACCAGACCAAAGGTTAATTTCGTAGTGGGAATGGCAAACCTTATTGGTCCCGCCCCTGTACCTGAAATGGGCATTTCATAGAAAAAGTCAGGATTCAGGTCAGACCGAATAATGGTAAAACGACCAATGTAATCCTGTAAAGCCTGAGGTTCGAAGGTCAGTGTAATATCAATCGATTCCCCCTTTTCCAGGGTAATTTCCTTACTGGAGCTAAAAGAATAACCGTTCGTATCCATGATCTTCATAATACCAGTGAAAGAACCAGATGAAGTGCTTTCGTTGGTCAGGGTAATCACCGTATCCACGCTGGTGTAAATCTCCACCTTGCCAAAGTCCACTTCAGCGGGCTGGAAGGTCAGGTCGAACACCGTTTTAGCGTTCTTGTCTTCACAACCGACAGCCAGGAGCAAAATCAGGAAAGGCAGTATATATCGTCGTTTCATCTAACTACCGGGTTAAAATCATTTTTTTTGTATTCCGGAATCCGTTCACGTTTAACTGGTAGAAATAGAGGCCACTTACCACCTGCTTCCCCTGAGCATTCCGCCCGTTCCAGATTACCTGATGATGACCGGCAGGCATGTATCCCTGTTGGAGGGTAATAACTTCCCGCCCGAGGATATCATACACCACCAGACGCACCAACCCGCTGGCCGGTAAATCATATTGAATGAGGGTTTCGGGGTTAAAGGGATTAGGATAATTTTGAGCTAAAGCGTATTCAGTGGGCAGAAGATCAGAAATGGATTCCATTGGGATACCCCGACCCTGTTTCAGGACGGTAAACCGGCCCAGGTTTAAACTGTAACTCAGAAGTGAATTCGGCAGGAAGCTGGCGTCGGTGGGTAGTTCACGCCAGTTTTTTCCATCCCAATAGGCAACTACCAGCGAATCAGGGGCTACACCCCGATACCTTTCCGGAATATCCATGATAATACGAACCGGTAGTTTCATTTTTTTACCTAAGGGGCTGATAGTGTACACCGGTAATTGGGGATCGCCCAGCGTTGATTTAAAATCAGCCGGACCCGGTGAAACCACGTCACGGCCGGCGATTAAGTAAGTATCCTCATTTAGCGCACCTTTTGGTATTTTAACCTTGAATTCCCCATTTCCGGCGGTTAGTTCTCCCCCACTTTTTGCCAGGGTGTAATTCACATTAAATGTGAAAGTGGTATCTTCAATAATCGTACCATAGCGCAGGGAGCCTTTAACGCGGAAATCCAATTGTCCGGAGGTTTTCAGGCGGTACTGATTGGCGACAAGAATACTGTCGTTCCCTGCAAGAACCTGAGTCGTGAGAGCGGTAGTATCGGTGCCTTGAATGGCAGTTACGCTCAAAGTATTGGGCCCTAACAAGGAATTTCCAAGGACGAAAAGGTCCAGTTCATCCGTGAAAACGGGGTTCTGGAAAAAACCGGCTGCAAACTGGGGATCGGTCGTGTCAGAGTAGAAAAACGTGGCGCGCATCATATAATTCCATCCCGCCAGGGAAGTCCCTCCCACATTAAAATTAGCCATGGAATCCAGCTTTCCATTCCCGTCGTAATTGTAGGCGTAAGTATAGTTTTCAGGTGTGGTGTTATCCATGGCAAAATAGGTACCGATAGAGTCATCCTCCACAATTCCCACGTACAATTCAGAATAATTTTTTAGCTGGTCCGCATAGGGTGCCAAGTCGATCACCAGGAAATCATTTGAAAGACTGGGGCGCTGCGTAGAAAAAACAAAAGGTGTAATGACATCCTCCACAGAACCATCGGTACCCACCGGTTTCCAGACGTGAACTTCAAAATCCTTGTCCGCATCTACCGGGGTGGAGGAATTACTGAATTCCTGATCAAAGCCAGCCATCACCTTGAATTCCACCAGTTGATTCAATGGCATGGCCGGATCAAAACGCATAGCCCAGCCCCTTCCCTGATTCCCGTTTCCGAATCCCAGCCATCCGAAACTGCCCCCGCTGTAGGTGAAAATATCCGGCTCACCGTCGTCGTAGGCAATTTCATCATAAACCGAATACTCAGAAACATCAATTCCTGTTGACTCGTAATCGTAGGTGAGATTCAAATCACCGGTATTGGCAACCAGAAATACGACTTTGTGGATTTTTTCCACGTCGTCATCCACTAAAAACGGCTGACCGTCCGTCAGAAAATTCACCGCTTTACTGGAATCCATGAATTCCATAGCCACATATTCGGGCTTGCTTAGGGTGGTGGCTGTAAAAGTAATCTCCAAAGAATCGGCGGAAGAGGTGTATTCAATGTATTGGCTGGAATAACCGGTTATCACGTTTCCGGAAGATTGCTCGTTAGCCAGACGATGGGTAATCATGGGACTGGCCGGCATGGGCATCCACATATCGTACCCGTAGCGGGAATCGAAAACCTTGTCATCAAAGTAATTGGCAATAAACCAGTTCTTTAAAAACCCGGAGAACTGCAAACCAGTTCCTTCGTTGGCAAGGAGCGTATTAAAAGCCGTGATGCCGTGGAGAGGATTACTCCCCGATTTTAAGGTGATGAACTGTTTAATCACATCCAGCCCGAACTGCTCGACGTAGTACACGGTAAAAAGGGAAGCCATGGAATAATGCTCAATATCGCTTGCCCACCGCCAGCTGATTTCCGGATTCCGCAGATAGTAGGCATGAGAAATATATTCACCACCACATACAATGGTTGCCATCTCACTCAAACCTTCATTGAATTCAGTACTTTCGTCCGGATCATAATTAAAATGGATTAAATGCTGGAATTCATGACTCAGGGTAGCTTCAGTGTAAGAGACGGAGGAACTGTTATCAATATAGACAATATCCCGCTGATTGCTTCCAGTTTGATCCGTCTGGTCCAGGCCTGAGAAATAGCCCGCCACGCCGGAATACAAATCGGAGAATAGAAAATCGACGATCCCGTCCCCGTCTTTATTGGGTGGTTCGCCAAAATACTGGATTTCAAGATCATAAACCCCCAGAGATGAATCAACTGAAAAGACAGGTGTCGCTTCTTCCAGGAGTGTTAAATACTGTTGTGCCAACGATTCAGAGATATTATTGGAGGAGTACAGCACCAGAGTATCGACCCAAATGGCCGTATGGGCCCCTTGAGCAACCAGCTTCGCTCCCACCTGCACCCGGGATATTTGACCGGTTTCATCGTCCTGCAGCACCCAGAAGGTGGCAGTGTCTCCTACGGCATAAGCCCGTTTCAGGACGGGCGGCATCAGCATTTTACGGTAAACATCGGGATGATGAATACGCATGTATTCATTGATAGCCTGTTCCCGATCCAGGTCAATTTCCGGGACGCCACATATCTGGCGCTTCACCTGCGGCTGATCCAGTAAATTGATTTTTGCCCCCTGACCGATGGTGGCTCTGGAATTCACACCGGCCTGCAACCAGGCAACCGCCACCAGAATAATAATAAATCTTTTCATAGCTGTAGTGTAATGTCTTCCTCAGAATAAGGAAGGGGATATTCCCTCAAAATGCTGACATCCTGCAAGTAGAATTAATAAAAAGATCAAATTCGAGACAATTACATAAAACTGGCTGGATAATTTAGTGGAAATGTACCAGATTTTGACTCCCTCAATCCCGGGATTCTGCTCCCTTTAATCCCTGGGTAAACGTTCGGGCATATCCGCAATCACGTAGGCCATAACCGCCAGCGCCGCCACACAGCGGTTGAATTCATCCTGGTCCAATTTATCCCATGTATCGGCGTTAGTATGGTGGTACCAAAAATAACGCTGAGTATCCACTTTCAGCCCCATACCCGGGACACCGGCCTGCATGATTGGACCAATGTCGGCACCCCCTCCTTCTGAAAAAATGGAGTCGGCGTGTATTGACTTCAAAAGCGGAGCGATGCCGTGGATCCAGGCCCGGGCACGATCCGACCCCGTAAAACCAAATCCCCGGGGAGCAAACACCCCATTATCGGTCTCAATCGCCGCTATATGTTGGTCCAATTCTGTTTCGTGTTCTTTACGGTAGGTTTTCCCACCCTGCAATCCGTTTTCTTCATTTGTCCAAAATACCACCCGGATGGTCCGTCGCGGACGGAGATTCAGATCTTTCAGCAGTTTTACAGCCCGCCAGGAAGCAATACAACCACCGCCGTCATCCATGGCACCCTGACATACATCCCAGGAATCAAAATGACCGCTGACGATTACCACCTCTTCGGGCGCTTCAGAACCCCTGAATTCAGCCACCACATTCCGGGAAGGTACGTCCTCCAGTGTTTTAGCTTCCATTTTTAATTGTACTTTGATTTTGATATTTCGATCCGCCAATCGGTGCAACATGGCCGCATCTTCGATGGTGACCGCTGCATGGGGGATTTTTTTAACCCCCGCTTCATATTTCATGGCGCCGGTATGTGGTGTATTCATGGAAAAGGGTCCCACGGATCGAATGAGACTGGCAACCGCCCCTGCCTTGGCGGCAGCACTGGCGCCGCCATAACGGTACTGCACCGTTTCTCCGTAAGTGGTAAAAGGAACATCAAACAGTACAATCTTCCCTTCTGCTTCTTTTGCCCTGCGCTCCAGTTCTTTAAAACTTCCCACCACCAGGACTTCTGCCGTAATCCCTTCCGGTGGAGTAGCAATGCTCCCTCCGAGACCCAGCATGGTCAGAGACTTTTCCCACGGTTCCAGTAAAGTGGCCGATTCCTTACCGCGAACCCACTGGGGGACCATTACCGGTTCTCCGTGAACCTCTTCCAAACCACTGGTCTTCAATCCGGCGAGTGCCCAGTCAATCGCCCGTTCCAGATTCGTTGTACCGCTGAAACGGGGACCGAATGTATCACAGAGTTCCGCCAGTTGATCAAACCCCTCGGAATCGGCCAGGGCAGCTCTAATGATCTGTTCCGTCCGGGCTTGATATTGATCCGCCAGAGATTCGGGTGTTAACCCGGGTTCCTGGGACAACACCAAAGCGGTGGAAATCATAAAAAACAGTACGGGGATTCGAAAACGACTATTCATGGGTTTATACTCCTGGAATGGTTCAATTAATTTGAGAAATATAATCCGGAAAAAGGGGATAAAACAAAAGGAGCTCAAAAAAGTAAAAAGTCCTGGTACCAGGACTTTTATTGAGCGAGAGACGGGGTTCGAACCCGCGACCCCAACCTTGGCAAGGTTGTGCTCTACCAGCTGAGCTACTCTCGCAATCGGACCATTTAATTTAAGGTGATCCTTTTAGTGCGATCAATCGGATTTTGGAAAGAATTCCAGCCAGCGTTCCTTCCGGTTCAGGATAATCAGCGCCAGCCCCAGATAAATGAAATCTTCAAACAAACGGAGGAAACCTACTTTAGCACCCCCTGGTTCAGAAACGGAGAAACAACCGCATTCAATATCAATCCCCCGGGCCATGGCCTGCGAGATGGCCAGAATAAATACAACCATCAGGAGTGTGATGACCAAGACGGAACCATCGACCATCACGCCCACAATAAGACCAATTCCCGCCAATAGTTCTACCCAGGGGAGAATCAGACCTATTAAATTTTCGAATCCCCAGGGCAAAATATGATAATTCCCCACCGCTTCGGCAAAAGCAGCCGGATGGGCGATTTTATCAATACTGGCGTAGATAAAGACGGCGCCTAATAAAAGGCGGCTCACTACTACGATCCATGTTTTCCAGTCTTTTTTCATTCTCTACTCCGTTGGATACCCGGCTTGAACCCATTCCTGCCATCCACCCTTGAAAACGTAAATACGGGTAAATCCCTGAGCCTGGAGGTCATAAGCCATATCTTCACTATCGCCACAACCGTCATCACTGCAATAAACTACGATGGGTCCATCTTTCCCCTGTTTTTCCTCCAGGTTGTACGCCAATTCCAGGAGAAAACCACCCTTCCAGGCACCGGCGATATGACCCTCATCGTAATATTCTTCACTCCGGGCATCAATAAAAACGACTCCATCATCGTACAGTTGCCGGGCCTGAGCCAGATTAACGGCCACCAGAACAGGACCTGCTGCTGGTTTATCCAGGGTTGCTGTTTCATCCAACTGTTTCGCCAGCAGGGGAATAGAATCAGAACGCAACGCGTTCGAACTCAATCCAATGATTCCGGAAACGACAGCCAGAATAAGGGCCTGACCGATCGGTGTTAACAGCCGCTGCATTCTAAAGTTTCCCTGAAAGGGCCTGTTTATCAAGGTCGGAACAGGTTTTTAGTGTTTGATCAACGTACTTCAACAGGCTCGGCTCACTCTCAATTTTACTGCTCAGAGGGACAAGGGTGTATGAAGAAGTGTTCAGGGCCTCATTCAGGGTAGATTTGGATTCACTTATTTTTTCCCGGTAGGAAGAAATCATTTTCAGGATATTAGGCTTGTCTTTGTAAATATCCTCCAGGGATTTATTCGGTTCCCGCTTCTGCAAGTTTTCGAGTCGCTTGGTCACCATGGTATAAGCAAGTCGGGCACTGGTCACATCCTGTAAAGGATTTTCCTTATTCCCGATGACAATATCGAACCTTCCTAGGTATTTCCCCTGGATGTTGAAGGAATACAGCAAGGGTCCTTCCTTTGCTTGGGGTAACTCCGGTCGGGTGCGGCTGGTTTCTCGACTGGCAAAAATGTAATTGGCATTTTTAAAAGTTTTCTGGGCCTTCGTCACCTCCACCCGGGGGGCATTTAACAGGACAATGACAATATCCGCCTGTTTTGCCAGCGCACTTACCTCTTCCTCTCCTCTCGCCAGGAAATCTTTTACTTCCAAATCTTTCACGGAAGAGGGGATCGCCGTTGTTAAACCTGTGATACCGATTTTGACCCCGTCCCGTTCCAGGAGGACGTGGGGTTTAAAATAGAGCTGGTTGGTGCCGGATTGGTAAAGATTGGCGGAAACAAACTGGGCTTTAGTGGAATCCTGAAGCTGATTCAAAAAGTCTAGACCGGCAGCGAGATCGTACTGTCCCACATTGAAAACGTGGTACCCCATGGTGTCACAGCCCTTTAAAACTGCCCAGGCTCGCAGTTTGGCAGAGGCTTCCCTTCCGGGGATAAGATAATAATTGTCGAAAAAGACATCGCCTGCATCCAGGATTACGGGATCAATACCTTTCTGTCGAAGGTTCTGAATATAAGTAGCTCGTCTGGGCAGACCGCCCAAGGGATGAGACTTTCACCCACAGGGGTCTAATTGACCCCGGACATTACTGGTTACGATTAAAGTAACCTTTTTGGGCGTTGTGTCGTTAGAGCAGGACCAGAACCCGGCCAGAAGGAGTAAAGAGACGGTGAATCGCAGCTTTTTCATGCCGGAATTTATTCTCCCTTGCATACCAACCCAACCGATCAAATTCATCCTCCCGACTTTTTTACCCGGAATTGTTTTTGTTGCAAATATTTCATGACCTGATCCCGCACAGCCCCCTGAATCAGGATTTCCCCATTTTTAACGCTGCCGCCCGTACCTAAATACTTTTTCAAGGATCGGGCCAGATCTCGCAGTTCTGTCGGAGAACCTTGAAATCCCCGGATAATGGTAACCACCTTCCCGCCACCACGACGATCCAGATGAAGTCTTATTTCCTGCTGACCAGGCGATACTGTTAATGGCTTGGCCTCCGAAACATCGTGACGAAATTCCGGATCGGTTGAATAAACAATGGAACTGGTTTTGGAGTTTATCTTCGACAAAACTTGCTCTATTCAGGATTTCCAATACAAATAGGGGTTCATAAAAGTTCCCAACCGAAGTTGAGATCCGTTCAATTCCGGTCCAGATTAAGGGACCCTTTTTTTATCCAGGTTTTAAGATCTTCAGAAATATAATAATCACCGGAGGCGGTCACGGCCAGAAAAAATTCCTTGGTACCCTCGGCACCTTGAAGAATACTCAGCGAAATAAAATCTTCTTTATCATCGATCCGGGTTAAATATTTAAAGGTATCGCCGACAATGAGAGGATTTTTATTTTCCATGGTATATAGTTTACCCTGGGCTGTGAGGGCAGCAAATCCCATAACCGGCGGTGCGATACCGAATGAAAAAGAGACGGAACTGACAATCCGGTCTTTTTCAGAGAGGCGGGATTTTTCAGCGAGTTTCTGTTCCAATTGTCGCACCTGCTCTTTCAGTTGAAGGAGTGCCGTGGTATCCGCACTCACACCCGGAGGGCCCGGTGGACCTGGTTTACCCGGAGGACCCGGAGGTCCGGGGGACCCCGGTTTACCCGGTGGACCGGCAGGACCTGGAACCGATTGCGGTAGACACCCTGCCAATCCCAGGCAAACCATGAGTAACAAAATTCGTATCATTGGGGAAATAAGTACGGTAATGCCCGTGCCCAGGCCATGGACATAATAATCAGCAGTTCTGAGATAATAGCGGTGGCAAAAAAGACGATGGCCCGTTTCAAGGCTTTGTTTTTATAACTGTTAATTTGACCCAGCGCGTATAGCTGGGTGGCAAACATTTGATAGATCTTCTTCGGATCCGTGGAAATGTCCTCCAGATAATCAGTGTATTCCACTGGTGATTTGAACTTACTGATCCCGGAAAAAAAGGTAGCGTTGATTTCTTTGGTCTCTCCTGAAGGTCCTTCCTTTCGGATACGAGGGACAATCACCATGACCAGATTAATAATGGCAATCAGGGCAGAAGAAAAATAGATCAAAACCATTACGAACTTGAACCAGTCCATTTGGACCTTCAAAAAATGGACGATAAAAAACACCATGAAGACACCTAAAATGGACATGAGCGTGAAAGCTTTTTGATCCGTGCGCTGTAGAATCTGTTGTTCGCTGGCCAGAATCTGAAACAGGGGTGCGGCGTTATTTTTGTCTCGATTTGCAGCGATTTGTTTTTCAGCCATACTATTCCCGCACTAATAAATCAGGCAGACAGAAGTTACAATCTTTTCTCTTTATTCACAGCTTTTAGGAAAGAAATTGAAATTTAAGAAAAAATGGCAGTGCCATCAGGAGCGCCCCTAAAAGCACCAATCCAACGACGTCGGAAATGAAGTAAGGCATACCAAGGAGGGCCACCCCTGCTAGAAAGGCGACGGCCCGTTTCTGTCGCTTGCCATAGACAAGGTACCCCAGACCGAAAGCACCGAAGATCAATCCCCATACAAATACGGCCGTATCAACCATCAATCCATATCCTGAGTTTATTCTGATTCAATCCAACTCCTAACCGAATGTTAAAACTACTCCCAATTAATCTATTTGCGCCAGTAATGGTTTTTAGGTAACAAGGAAGGAGGAAAACGAGGATGAATAAAATTCGCTCCGGAAAACAACTTTAATATTCTTCTTATTCTAATAGATAGAAATCAAAGAATAAGACGGGATCGAAGGCTCGCCGTAGGCGTTGCCTACGGGCTACGCCGAGGCCCGACGACCTCTACATGTCAATCCCAATAAACTTGAAATGTGGAGCCGGACGGGATCGAACCGACGACCTCTTGAATGCCATTCAAGCGCTCTCCCAACTGAGCTACGGCCCCAGTAAAACGGGCCTGAAATTACAACAGGCATATACCGGTGACAATACCGGGGATTAAAGATTCTCCTTAAAATACGAGTACATTTTTTCAAAGAGGTGCTTTCGGGCATTGCCATTTCCGCCGCTCATGCCGTGGTTCCGGTTGGGATAAAGAAACATGTCCAGCGGTTTGTCCGCCTTAACAAACTCCTCTACCAGCTGCATGGTATTCTGATAGTGTACATTGTCATCGCCTGTCCCGTGCAATAGCAGGAGTTTTCCCTTGAGCTGGTTCACGTACGTAAATACAGACGTAGAATCATAACCTCCCTTATTTTCGCTGGGCAACCCCATGAAACGTTCCGTATAAATCGTATCGTACAGTCGAAAATCCATTACCGGTGCCACGGCTACACCCACTTTAAAATAATCGGCATTTTTCGTGAGCATTAAACCGGTAAAATAGCCGCCGCCGCTCCAGCCCCAGGCTCCGATGCGGTCAGGATCGGCGTAACCCGCCTGAATTAAATATTCGACGCCGGCTGCCTGATCCGGTGCCAGAAAACGGGCCATGTTGTGATAACTCAAATTTTTAAAGGCTTCCCCTCTGCCACTCATTCCCCGGGAATCCATGGAAAAAACAATATAACCATTTTGAGCCAGAAATTGACTCCAGCTACTGCCCCAGCGATTCCAGACCATTTGAGTTCCAGGCATCCCATACCCGTATACAATAACCGGGTACCGTTTCCCTTCCTGGTAATCAGGTGGTAAAGTCAGAACACCGTCCAGGGTGTATTTTCCGTCAGCATCTTTAAAATGGACAAACCGGGGAAAGGACCAATTGTACTCCTGAAACTGGGCCAGGTCCGTCTCCCCAAGCACCCGCACAATATCCCCATCCAAGTTTCTCAACAAAATACGGCGGGGCTGTCGAAGGCTGGAATAGGAATCAATGAAATAATCCTTTCCCGGAGTAACCGAAACGGAATGATATCCCTCTTCAGGGGTCAACAACTGCAGATCACTTCCGTCGAATTTTATCCGGTAGAGGTAATTCCCTAACACGGATTCCCGGTTCGCCTGGAAATAAACCATATCCCGACTCTCATCAATGTGGACAATTTCCGTTACTTCCCACGGCCCCTGGGTAAGGGCCCTCCCATTGGACCCATCCTGATAGTGTATCCACAAATGGTTGTATCCCGACCGTTCCGAGATCCATAGGATTCGCCCATTTTTCAGGAAATGGTAATTGCGATTTAGATCCACCCAACCCTGGGCGTCAGCTTCTTCCAACCCTTCAGTATACTGCCCTGATTTCGGATTCACCTTTAAGAAAACCCAATGATTCTGGGGACGGTTCATTTTCATGATCGTAAGCTGGGATGGACTCTGCCATTCCATCCAAGGATAGTAAACATCCTCCCCTGGTTCAAGGCGGAGCCATTTCAGCCCACCTGTTTTAACTTTTACAATTCCAATTCGCATGGAAGGATTAGGTTCTCCCGCTTTGGGATAACGGATCTTTTGGATCGTGGGGTATAATTTCATCAAATCTACCAAGGGGTATTCCGGTACCGCGGACTGATCCTCTTCCCAGAAAGCGATGGATTTGCTGTCAGGAGACCAGCGGTAGGCATCGTAGGAACCAAATTCTTCCTCATAGACCCATCCAAAATGCCCGTTCAGGGTAACATCGGAACCGGAGCGGGTCAGTTTTGTTTCGTGCCTCCGCCGAATATTAAAGGCATATAAATTATTATCATCACGGATATAAGCCAGCCACTGGGAATCGGGGGAAAATTTTACATTTCTCAGGTTTTGATTATTCTTGGTAACGGGAATCAATTCCCCCGTATCCCTATTCAGTAAAAAATAGGTTCCATAATAGGAATGTCGCCAGATATGCTTCCGGGCCGTTTGAATCAGTAACTGTCTGCCAGCCGGATCCAACTGAAAGGAAAGAACCTTCAGCATTTTACCGTTGTAAACAAAGGCAGAACTGTCCAGGAATTTGCTAGTATCACCGTTGACCACATTGACGATAAAAAGCGATTTCCTGTCATCTCCTTGACCGCGGATAAGGTAAGTATTTTCACCAGGAAGCCAGACCGGACGTCCCAGAGAGGCATATTTGAAGGGTGGGTGCACCAGCACATCATCTAAAGACAGCCGTTTTGGGCTTTGGGCCAAAACCGGCAAACAGATTAGGATCCAAATCAAGGCCAATTTTTTCATGATAACCTCAACGTTAATTTTACATTTTCCAGGAGTTCAATCATCATACTATAGGTGAGCCGTCCTGTATTCACATTACGAGGACTCGGGTGAAAACACCCCCAGAGTATTTTACCGTTGGGGAGGGTGTATTTCCGGTTATGTCCGAAGGGGTGCTCTTTCACTTTCAGATTAAATTCCTGACGCCAGAATTTTAAACACCCGTCGAAAGCAATTTTTCCCAGCGCCAGAATGATTTCCACCTGATTCAACAATTCCAGCTCCCGGTTAAAATAATCAAAGCAATTCCTCAATTCTTCGCCGGTGGGTTTATCCTGGGGTGGAACACATTTCAAAACCGGGGTCATAAACGTGTGGTGGAGTATTAGACCGTCGGTTAAATGGAGTGAATCGGGCTGATTAGCTAGCCCCACATCAAAAAGACAGCGAATCAGGAAGTCTGCTGATTTATCGCCGGTAAAGACGCGACCGGTACGATTTCCCCCGTGGGCGGCCGGTGCCAGACCTACCAGCAAGAGTCTTCCATTCCAGTCTCCGTAGCCCGGAACAGGTCGACCCCAATAGGTCCAGCGATTGAATTGTTTACGCTTCGTCTGGGCTACTGCAGTGCGGAAATCCACAATACGGGGACAGGTTTTACAATAGACAAGTTTATCATACAGAGGAGCCAGGGGGCTCTTCCCGTTCAATAACGGATGGTGATTTACGGTGGGATGTTCAGGATTCAACAGGACTCAGTAAAACCTTGCCAAAATTCTTATGATCGTGTAGGTACTGGTGGGCTTCCGGAGCCTGGCTCAGGGGAAAAACCCGATCTACTACTGGTTGAATTTCTCCGGTATTGAACCAGGTCATGATGGTTTCCGCAACCTGACGGGTAAAATCAGGCCGGTCATCTAAAAATCCCAGGTGAAATCCGAAGACCTCTTTATTTTCCATCATCATCTTTACCGGGTCAAATTTCATTCGTTTTAAATATTCCTTCAACACCTGAATCGAAAAACGGCTTGTTCCCCGGGCGGCGGCTGAAAATCCGTAATTCACCAGTTTTCCCAGTTTAGCCAGAGCCTGGTAGCTGCGTTTTAAATTGGTACCACCAATGGGGTCGAGAATGACATCAGCACCTCTCCTGCCTGTAATTTCAAGCACACGAGCTACAAAATCTTCCGTATGGTAATCGATCAAATGTTCCACTCCCAGCTCCCGCAGGTGGGTATGTTTATGGGCAGAAGCGGTTCCAATAACCCGGGCCCCGATCAGTTGAGCCAGTTGCCACGCCGCAAGTCCAACGCCACCGCCAATTCCATGAATTAATACCCACTCCCCCGACTGTAAATGAGCCTGTTTCACCATCATCCCAAAGGCGGTAAAATAATTAACGGGAATTGCAGCAGCCTGTTTTAATTGTTCCTCAGTTTGAAGGGCAATGACCCGTTCCATCGGTAAAATAATTTCCGAGCTATAACAACCGAATTTTCCAATTCCCAAAACCGGTTTCCCCACCAATGTTTCCGGAACATCTGCGCCGACACGCTCCACAAAACCGCTCACTTCATATCCGGGGACAAAGGGAGGTTTGGGAGCCGTGGGATAGAGTCCCAGCCGGCACATTAAATCTGCAAAGTTAATACCACAATAATGGACGGTAATCTTCAATTCGCCCTTCCCCGGTTCCCGGGAAGGTTTGCGTTGCAGTTTTAATACCGAAGGCGCCCCGTATTTCGTAATCCAGACCTGTTCCATGAATGGTGAAATTATGGGTAACAGCGGTAACAAACCACGAAGGCTTTCTTTTTTCTTCAGGAATCGCATTTCCCGGGATGTTCGTTGCTTCAAGGGGCAGGCGAAGATTAAATTCGCACCCCTTCATTTAGAATTCAATTAATTGTTTAAGGAAACATTTCTATGGCAATGATGACCACGCTGCGGAGCAAGATGCACATAGTTCTCTGGGCTCTGCTGGCCTTATTTCTTTTAAGTATGACTGTCGGAGGACTGGTGGGCGGTGCCAATATTATCGATCAATTGCTGGGGCGAGTAGATCCTTCCAAAGCCATCGGGATGGTGAATGGGGATGCCATCACGCCTGAACAGTTCAATCAGGCCGTCAGCGCCCGCCTGGAAGCCTTACGGTCCACCGGTCAGGAAATCACCGATGGCATTTTAGAAACGATCCGGGAAGATGTCTGGAATGCGTTCATTGAGGAACGGGTCATGAATCAGGCTATGGACGAGCTGGGAATTACGGTATCGAACGAAGAAATTCTCTACCACTTGGAGCACAATCCGCCTCCCGATATTCAACGTTTCTTTATGAAAGGCGACGTCTTTGACGAGGAAGCGTATCAGAAAGCCCTCAACACACCCGGTATGCTGGACTGGACGGCCATCGAAAACTGGATGCGGACCTTTTACATTCCCCGGTTTAAACTGCAACAGTATTTGAATATGTCGGCGGTGGTGTCAAAGGAAGAAATCGAAGACGAATTTGTCCGGCGCAATGTAGAATACACCATCAATGCACTCCACGTGACTGCCACCGCTCTCGGCGATTCCCTTCCGGAGCCAACGGAAGAGGCATTACTGGCCGATTATAATTCAAGGCTGGATGATTTTAGCCACCCTGAAGGGCGGTCCTTAACCTACGTCAGCTGGCCTAAAGTCCCCTCCAAAGACGATACGAATCGGGTGTACCAGGAAGCACTGGATATTATTCAGCAGGCCAAGTCCGGCGCTGATTTTAGTCAACTGGCAAATTTACACACCCAGGATCCCGGGAACCAGATTGAACCCGATTCGGGCCGGGGCGGCGACCTAGGCTGGTTTGGTCGTGGGCAGATGGTAAAACCCTTTGAAGAAGCAGCCTTCAGTGCCCAAAAGGGGGATATTGTGGGACCGGTACTGAGTCAATTCGGCTATCACATTATTAAGATTGACAGCACGCGGATTCGAAAAGCAGGTCCCCAAATCAAAGCCCGTCATATTTTACTGAAAATTGAACTGGGTCCTACCACCCGTTCTGAACTTAGACGGCGGGCCACCCTGTTTACCTACGATGCCCAGGATTATGGTTTTTCCGCGGCGGTTGATTCCCATCAGGTTCAACCCCAGAAAATCGAATCGGTGGGAGCGCAGGACCATTTCCTCTCTAATCTGGGATCTTTCAGGGAAGCGGTTCGCTTCGCCTATCAAGCCCAGCCGGGGGATATCTCTGATCCGCTGGAAAATGACCGCTATTTTGCTGTTTTTCGCCTGGACTCCGTTTTGGCCGCCGGTACCATTCCCTTTGAAGAAGTGCGGGAGCAAATCTATGCCAAAGTTAAACGGGAAAAACAACGTCAAGCCCTCCTGAAACTGGCTAACCTTCTTCGGCAGCGTCTGGATCAAGGAGAAGGGTTTATTACCCTCATGAAGGATTACCCTCAGCTGGAAGAAATCACCAAACAGAAGGGAAAACTAAAGGATCCATTCAAATCTCTAGGGTTAAGTCAGCAATTAGCCGGAGCCCTGTTGCACGCCTCACCGGGCGAACTTCTGGGTCCCATTCCCACTTACCGGGGGTATGGACTGGTGAAGGTGGTAGCGATTGCTCCCTTTGATTCTACCACCTGGGAAGTTCAAAAAGATGTAATTCAACTGGACCTGATCCGCCAAAAACAAAATCGGATTTATACCAGCTGGATTCAGGATTTAAAGGATAATGCGAAAATAATCGACAATCGTCGTTACTTCTTCTAGACGCCGACCGTCGCTTCACAACTGTTAGACTAGTTTTCGGGAGGATCCGGAAGCATTTCTTCTTCGAAGGGGACTACTTTCTGCGGTTTGATCCGCGTCCGAATGATCCAGGCAGAGGGATATCCGTTGCGGGCCAAACGCTTCCTTAACCGATCCGCACTCCGCCGATCGATGAAATCACCCAGCCGTAATTTATAATTCGGCGCTTCAAACGTCACATACACGGGAATTTGATATTGCTCCGCTAAAATTAATCGCAGACTATCTGCTTTCTCAACCGATCGGGTAGCAAGCACCTGAACCCGGAACCCCTCCGTCACTTCCCGGATTGAATCGGGCGTAATCCAGGGTTCCAGTTTCAGAGAATCGTCAAAAACAGTATTCACAATTTTGGGCCATTTCGGTTCCGGATCCTTTAACTGATTCGGATCGAAAACCGGCTTAGCATTCTCCTGCCCCAGGATGATGCCAACGCACATAAGGGTCCACAAAAGAGCTTTCATAATAACCGCACATTTCCGGCTGACAACCAGCCTTTTTTCCCATCCATTAATACAATTTCATACCAACCGGGCTGAGACTGGGTAATCTCCAGCTTAATGCCCTCATGGAGGCGAAAAACAACGTTATCGGTCCGAATAATAGGAGCGGAACGCACTTCAACGGTGGAGGCAACAACCACCCCCTCCTCCTTTCCCGTGAGAGACCAGTACTTATCCAGTGCTAGACCGTGAACCAGGATAATGAAAAATATCACGGTTGCGCTTAAACGGCTGATCCATTTGATACGGATCAATTGTAGGGACCGGAGTCCATATAAAACTGCCAGGATTAAAATGAATAGACTGCCTAGACTGATTAAATCCTGGAGGGTAACATTTTTCATCAGGGTACGGTACCATTCTAGTAGGAAAAAGGCCTTGGGCACTTCCACCCGGTCCCGCACTTGAGCGTTGGCAATTGCCAGATTATGATTCAAATCTTTGTTTCTGGGTTCCAGAGCTAATCCCATTTCGTAAGCCCAGATGGCCTGACCCAGGTTCCCCAGGCGGTAATAAGCATTCCCCAGATTATAGTATAAATCGGCATTTTCTACCCCGGTCAATAATTGTTCATACGTCTGAACCGCTCCCTGGTACTGTTCCTGTTCATAGAGCTGATTCCCCCGGAAAAATAAGGAATCCGGGTTCTCCTGTGCCCATGAACAGACAATAAACAGGATTCCCGGAATGATCCACTTTAAAGGTTTCATGTCAGCTCCCGGTCAATCAATTTTAAAATTTTCAAGGTGCGCGAAATGATGTTTTCACGAAACTCAGCAGCACCAGGAGCATAGCGACCGGCATCACAGATCCGCGCCAAAGAAACTATTTCATCCAGGTTTTCTGAAGATATTTTGGAGCCCAGAAGTGTTTGGAGCAACCCGGGATCCAGTTGGTCCGTAGTTAAAGTAAATTTATCTTTAATATATCGGTACAGTGCCTTTGAGGCTGTGGCAAAGGGATCATCTGTTTTTTGGGAGAGTATTTTTTTGGCGTTTCGTAAAGCATTTCGCGCGCGGCGAATATCTTGCGTCGCCAGGCGCTTCTCCCGGGTCTGGTTCACAAACCCCGGTAAAATAAAGATCGCCAAAGCTAGACCATAGGAAGTCCACACCCAAAACGGCAGGGACTGTTCCCCATTCCGGCGCCAGTGGGATGTTTTCGTGTGAATATAGTGAATATCCTCGCCCAACAGTTCCACTTCTTGCTTAGTAAAATTGGCAGAAGCAACAATATTAGACTGGGCCGCCTGGATTCGTAAATCAATCGGTAAGGAGCGGGTCAGCTCCCATTTTTTCTTATCCGGATTAAAATAGGGCAATTCAATTTTAGGGAGGCGGTAATGACCGGCAGAACGGGGAATGAGAATGTATTCCCAGGTCATGGTTCCCGTTATCTGATCCCTGAATTCATCCTTCTTATAGGTTGATTTGGGGGGAAATACCTCCATGTTCCGCGGGAAATGAATTTCAGGTAGATTAAACAGGTTTAAATTACCGGTGCCATTCAGTGTAACCCTGAAAGTAATAGCTTCATTGACCCGGACCCTTTCCGTATCCACCGCCGCATGAAGGTTAAACCGTCCTACGGCTCCCGTAAAATCAGCCGGCTGTCCCGGCGGATAATCAATCACCTTTATTTTCAAGGAATCAGAACGCACGTATTGGGTCACCGTTTCTTTAAACATGGAATCAAAAAAGGAATCGTCAAATAAACTTCTCGGACGCCTTTGTCGCTGGACTTCCACATTGCAAACCGTGACCATAGGATCCAGACTCAGAATACCGGTACGGGTCGGGAAAAGGGCCACTTTGTAAAGGGTAGCCACCTTGTAGTGAACTCCCTGAACAGATTCATCCCTGAACCGGATGGTTTGAGCTACCCGCAAATTTTCAGTCCAGAACCCAACACCTTTCGGATACTCAATATTCTCGATGGAGAGATTCACTCGGGTATATAGTTTATAGGTAGCAGTGATCTGTTCTCCGGGATAAGCCTCCTGTTTATCCGTTTCCACCTGAATAAATACGTTGGCAAGCTGAGAAGGACGTTGTTCCTTTTCCACCAGAATTTGAATCACCTGGGTCTGGAAAGTCTGTTGGCCGACACGGACTTTCAACCGCGGAATGGTGAGCTGCCCCGAGTGTTTGGCCACCAATGTCCATGAGAGAGACCGCGAGCTGGTCATTCGACCATTAATCCACTGGATATTAGTCTGCTGGGCAGGACCACTAATAATTGAAAAATCTTTCTTCAACGGTTGCAGATTGACCTGGGGCATTTCATCCGACTCCAGCGCCTCAACCCGGAATCCAATCGGCTCCTGAATTGAAACCCGCTTGGCATCTACCGTTGCCAAAACCCGAACCTGTCCCATTAGCGGCAGGAGGCTGAACCCCATAAACAGGCAAAAAATCAACCGTTTCATTTTTTACCAGTCCTTTGCCAGTTTTCTGGATTTTGCGTGTGAAATTTGACGTTTCTGAAGAATTTTCTCATCCTGCTTCAAGGCATTCAAAATAGCCTCAGCCTGTCGTAGGTCAGAGGATTTGGGTTCCCTGGATGGATCCGATTCCGTCCCATGATTTTTTTCTCCCTGGGCAGGTTGTTGCTGGTTTTTCTTTTCCTGTGTGTCCGGTTTTTTGTCATCCGATGGTTTTTTCTGCTGTTCCTGTTGTTGTTCCTCATCTGCGGAGGAAGATTGATTCTTCTGTTTCGGTTGATTCTGGCGCTGGTCCTGATTTTTCTTCTTATCGTCCTGATCCGATTTGCCCTGTCCACCCTGGTTTTTCTGGGGTGGAGGCGGACTGTATTTTACCAATTCATAATTAAACTTGGCATCCTTATCCTTCGGATTCAACTCCAATGCTTTCCTGTAATAGGCAAGACTTTCTTCCCAACGCTGAGCTTTGTATAGTGTATTTCCCATATTATAATAGACTTTGGCCTTCAAAGTGCTGTCCGCAGTTGCAAGAGCCTTTTCAAACGCCGCTTTCGCCGTTTCATAGTCCTGTTCCTCGTAGGCGCTGGCTCCAAGACCAAACTGAACTTCCGGTGATTTTTCCCCCTTCCTGATCATGGATTCGTAATATGCCCGAGCCTGTTCAAATTCTTGCTTATTAAAATGCTCCAGTCCCTTGTCCTGGCACCATCCAGTCGTAACGAACATGAATACAAGTATTAGAAGAACTGACTTATTGGACAAAACGCCCCCTCCATTCCGGTTCTTTTTGCGGACGGGTAGGGATGAATATTACCAGCAGCATCAATCCCAGAGCCAGGAGTGCGAAAATCTGGTAGCGATCTTCATATTCGGAATAAATCCGGGATTGAATTGTACGCTTTTCCATGGCATCGATATGGGCCAGTAGCTTTTTATAATTGGCGGGACGATTATCGAAGCGGATATAAACTCCGTTGCCAGCCCGGGCAATGTCTTTCAATATGGCTTCATTCAAAACAGTGGTCACCAGTTTACCGGAAGAATCCCGTTTATATTCCCGGTTTCCAGAAGGGTCTATAACGGGAATTAAAGAGCCGGAAATGGTCCCCACACCGACGGTATGAATGACCATTCCCTTTTTTGCCGCTTCTGAAGCCAGTTGAATTGCCTGTCCCTCGTGATCCTCCCCGTCAGTTACCAGGACCAGCACCCTGTATTTTTGGCTTTCTTCACTATATGCGGACAGACCGGTTCGGATCGCCGAATTTAACGCCGTCCCCTGTGTCTGGATCATGTTCGTATCAATCTTTTCCAGAAAAAGCAGAGCCGCTTCATAATCAGTCGTTAGGGGCAGATAAAGATAACTGGATCCGGCAAAAATGATCATGGCCACCCGATCCCCTTTCAATTCCCGGATCATTTGTCCGATTTCAAATTTAGCTTTTTCGAGACGGCTGGGTTTCACATCCTCTGCGTTCATACTGGCGGAGACATCAATAGCAAACACCAGATCTACCCCTTTCCGCTCCACCGGTGCCAGGCGAGTTCCTATCTGGGGTCCGGCAGCCGCTATCAAAATCAAAACCAGGGACCACAAGGAAAGACGTTGTCTCCATTCGCGGTTTCGAGGCTTAAACATGGCCAGTAATCGCTTCCTCAATTCGGGAGTGGTCGTATTAAAAGGACGGTTCTTTCTCCGAACGCCGATCCAGAAAAGCCACAAAATTCCCAGTGGAATTGCCAGATAAAACAGTTCAGGATGGCGAAAAACAATCATGTTTTTTTCCGGAAGATATTTCTTTCCAACGTTTCAGATCCGATTCCTAATAGAAAAGCGGGGAACAGGAACCAGGCAAATAACTCCTGGTATTGAGTATAGTTGCGCACTTCAATTTCCGTTCGTTCCAATTCATCAATTTGAGTATAAATAGCATCCAGACCTGCCTTATCGACGGCCCGGAAGTATTTGCCCCCCGTACGGCGGGCAATGGCTTTCAATGTTTCTTCGTCAATTTCATTCCGGATATATCCACGCCCGGGAATATAGGAAACGTCCTCATTCGTCCCAGCACCGATGGTGTAAATTCGAATTCCAAATTGCGCTGCCAGATCTGCTGCTGTCAACGGGTCCAATTCACCCGTATTGTTACTGCCGTCGGAGAGTAAAATAATGACTTTACTTTTGGCTTCGCTGTGACGCAATCGATTGGTCGCATGGGCCAGTGCCATCCCAATGGCAGTTCCATCATAGGATTGCTCTGCCACCCGCACCTCCGACAACAGGGAGCTCAGAACATCCTGATCCATGGTTAAGGGGCACTGAATAAATGCTTCTCCCGCAAAAACCAGAAGTCCCAGACGATCCCCTGCCCGACGTCGAATAAAAGATTCCGCCGTCTCCTTGACCGCTTCAAGTCGGTTTGGAGAAAAATCGGTCGCCAACATACTGGAACTGATATCCAGAACAAGTTCAATATCCACCACATCTACTTTGGATTCTTGAAGGGCTTCCACCCATCGGGGTCTGGCGATTCCAATAATCAGTAGGATCAAAACCAGGCTCCGGATAAGTCGCAGGATCATCACCCGGCGACGCCCTCTTTTCTGTAATCGATCGGGAATCAGCCGCTCGGAAGATATTCGGACACTCCCCTCCCACCGGTTAGCCAACCGATGCTGCAAATAATAGACGAGAGGTACCAGGGCCAATGACAGTAAAAACCAGGGGTGCTGAAATTCTAACATGCTTTATTTAATACCTTGATCACATCCCATAATAGGAACATTCAATCTTTCACAGTAACGAATTAAGGGAATAATTGTTTCTGTCTTCACCTCCAGACACTAAAGCACCATTGAGGCGGCTGGAAGCAGTTCCAATACGGAAACTGCCCTATCAATATTTAAAGAATAAAACGGCTAAATGAGCGGAATTAAAAAGTGGAAAGGTCAGTCAGTATCTTTCTCACTGGAATTGCCGGATTCTTTTTTCACGTCATTCAGGGAGTCCTGCGCATCCTTTAACTCATCCTTGGCTCCTTCAACGGCTCCTTTAAATTCACGTATTCCCTGCCCCAGACCGCGGGCCAGTTCGGGAAGCCGTTTCGCGCCGAAAAGCAGTAAAATCACCAGGGCAATGATGACCCATTCCCATCCACCGGGCATTCCGGCGTAAAAAATCTGTTGTTCCATGGCTTTATTCCTCCACGAATAAGTTGTAAATCAAGGTTGAATTTAGGACGATTATGGCAGGTTTCCTCATCGGAAATACCGCAGAAAGTAGTAGGCAGCCGACAACCCGATTAAACTGGTGAAATTAAATGTAAGGCTCAGACCAAACTGAAGCTTTAACATAATCAAGTTCAGTGTAATCACGCCAGACTCATTCCCCGCGAGTCCGGCCAGATCGAAACGAATGCTGGTGAGAAAGAAATCCTTTACAACACCTGCCGGTAGGAGGAAGCCCAGCAGTTCCCCAACCAGGGTGCCTATCATGGTTCCCACAAACAACATGATAATAATGATGCTGACGGATCGCTTATTCATTAAACTCATCCTCAAGAGTGGATTTTAAGGTGGCCTCTTCTTCAAATCGATTATGGTAGACAACCCATTTTAAAATGGACCAGATAATATACAGACTCAAAAGGGGGAAAAGAACCACACCCTTTGTAAGCAATACCGCCAGGCTTGCCACCAGAATCCCCACCAGTCGGAATGTATTGGAGCGCCCCTGTTTAAAGGAAAACAGGGGGAATTTTGAAAACCGGATGGGGCTGATCATGAGAAAGCTAAGTATGACAACCATAACCAGGGCTATCCGTGGATCTCCTGCATGACCGTTGACCTGATGATTGTACAACAAAAAAGCAACGATCAGGATGGCATTCAAGGGGGTAGTCAGACCGGTGAAATAGGGGGTTGGATTCTCATCCTGGGCGATGTTAAAACGGGCCAGCCGGATGGTCCCGAACAGTAGTGGCATAAAACTGAATATTCCTGCCAGAATGGGGGGCAGCCCTCCTACATAAAGACTATAAACGAGAAGTGAAGGAACCGTGCAGAAGGAGATGGTATCGGCAAAAGAGTCAAATTCTGTACCGAAGCGGGATGGGATACCAATTAAACGGGCCAGTTTCCCATCGATCACATCGAACATAGCTGCCACCATTAATAGCCAACCGGCACGAATTGGATCGCCTTTAATAATAAATCCGATCGCCAGAAAACCGAGAAACATGTTAAAAACAGTGGCCAGGTTGGGAATCACCCTTCGCCTCTGCTGGGGTGTCAGACGACGTTTACGATTCTTCATGGTAACCTCGCAATAATGGTTTCTCCCCCTACGACTTTTTGTCCCGGGTGCACTTCCACGGTAATCCCCTTTGGCAAAATCACGTCGGTTCGGGATCCAAACATAATATACCCCAAACGATCTCCACGTTCCATGACTTTTCCTTGTTCGGCATAACAATAAATCCTGCGGGCAATCAAACCAGCGATCTGCCGTATTTTGAATAGACCGCTTTCGTGTTCCAAGACCGTTACGACCTGCTCATTCTCATCAGAAGCAGCATGATTAAAGGCTGCCAGGAATCGACCAGAACGGTGCTCTTTCTTCCGGACTTTTCCCGTCACCGGAACCCGGTTCACATGGACGTTAAAAACATTCAGAAAGATGGATACTAGCGTAGCTTCCGCACCAGCGGTGTCATCATTGACCGGTTCGCATTTCACGACTTTTCCGTCAGCTGGCGCAACAATTGCTTTTGGATCCTGAGGAATACGACGGCTGGGATCCCTAAAGAAATTCAAGCTAAAAATAAACAGGAAACCGGTAACAAGGTACAGAACAGTCAACCAGAGCCAAGCGTAATAGTGGGCTAGGATTCCCGTCGTAAAGGCTACTAAAAATAGGGGGATTAATATTTTCCGGCCTTCCGGTGCCAGCATGGTTACAATTTCCCCAATTTCATGATTTTATTGTAATACACCCCATTGCGCCAGATTCTGAGGCGGATCTTATCTCCGGGACGAAAATCATTTTCTTCAATTATGCGCAATATTTCCTGTGAATTGTGAACCGACTCCCCCTCCACTGCCACAATAATATCTCCCACTTCCAGTTTGGCCTTTTCTGCCGTACTCCCATTCTGGATATCCACCACAATGACCCCTTCGGTGATAGGAATCGAAAGATAGCGGGCAATTTTCCGGGTTAAAGGCTGTACCGAAAGACCGGTAGAAAATTCACGCTCAATGTGGCCCGTCCGTTTTAATTCCTCCGCTATTTTCCGCGCCCGGTTAATGGGGATAGCAAACCCGATGCCAATAGATCCTTGACCAGACCGGGATCCAGTGAAAATAAAAGTATTAATCCCAATGACTTCACCCTTAGAGTTGATCAGCGGTCCACCACTATTTCCAGGGTTGATCGCCGCATCCGTCTGAATCATCTCCTGGTAAATTCTTCCTGAGGATTGTTGTCCAAAATCCATATTCGTGGCGCTAATGATACCCGCCGTAGCCGTCGGTTGTTTGCTCACATCAAAGAGTCCAAAAGGATTGCCCAAAGCAACCACCCATTCCCCAATAATTAAATCATCTGAATTACCCATTACTGCATACGGGAAATTTTTTCCGTCCAGTTTCAGTAAGGCCAGGTCGGTTACTTGGTCCGTCCCTACCATTTCAGCTTCATATTCTTTGCCTCCGGGTAAGGTTACGACGATTTCGGTAGCCTGTTCCACCACGTGATAGTTCGTTAGAACATAGCCATCGGGACTGATAACAACACCGGAACCGGAACCTTTTACTTTTTCTTTGTAAATCTGGGGTGGAAGAAAAAACTGAAACCAGGGGTCCTGAAAGAAAGGACTGGTGGCATATTCCCGGATTTGGGTGACATTAATGCTGGCAACGGCAGGGCTTACGGTTTGGATAGCCCGGGTAATGGCCGTGTGCCGATCCTGTTCTAGATTAAATTGTCCTTGCCCGAATTGCAGGAGCAAAAAAAGCAAAAACAGGGAATATTTTTTTTGTCGCATATTATTCGTATTCAATTTTCTCTAAAATCAGTCCTTGAGGTGGTGCTTTGTAAATATGGACTTTTTCTTTCGGATTTGCAATCAAATCTTCGAAATCCGCCAACCGGAAACGGCCCCGGGATATTTCCACCATGGTTCCTACCAAATAACAAACCATGTGGTGTAAAAAGCGGTTTCCCGTGATCTGGTAATTTACAATATGACCGTCAGCTTTCCACGACGATTCATGGATTACGCAACGTCGATGATTCACCTCCTCACTGCGACGGCTGAACGATGAAAAATCATGATCACCCAGGATGGTTTCAGCGGCTTGATTTAAAACACCCACATTCAACGGACCGGTCATCCAAGTGAAGGACCGATCCAAAATAAAATGATTCGTCCGGCAACGGTAACGATAAGTTCGTTTTCGAGCAGAAAAACGGGCGTGAAACTGATCATTCACTTTCTCACAGGTTAGCACCCGGATATCTGAGGGTAAATTCCCGTTCAGCGCCTCTAACAGATCCGTCGGTTTCATGGAGGTGTCGAAGTCAAAATGAGCCACCTGACCCACGGCGTGCACACCCGTATCTGTTCGCCCTGCCCCATGAATTCGGATGACCTTCCCGTAATTCAGAACGGCTAAAGCAGCTTCAAGTGTTCCTTGAAGTGTTTTAGCGGACTTCTGTAACTGCCAACCTTTATAGCCGGATCCATCGTAGTGAATAGTCATCTTAAATCGGGGCATACCAGTGGATTCCGATAAAAAAGATTAGAATCAGCATTATTGCAAATAAATGATTATGATCAAATTCTATTGGATGAATCACAGCACGGGGAAAGCGCTGGCCATAACCTCGGAAATGCATGGCGGCTGCCAAGCGTTCTGATCGACGAAGATTGTAAAGCAACAGCCGTGGCAAATCTTCTGCAGAATATTTCACCTTTTCTAACCAATTATCCGGGGATTCCAATCCCAGTGATTTTCGGCTGGATTGAATGGTTTTCCAATCAGATTGAAATGCAGGATAAAATCGCAGGGTGATAGTTAAAAACAGAAAAAAATCTTCCACCCATTTCCAACCGAGACCCGTCTTCCACCAGATGCTGCGCAAGACCTTCACACTATCTTCGCTATGGGTCGTAATAAAAAAGAGCATCATAATGGCTATCAATAAAAAGAGCTTTAACAATCCGAAACCGGCATCCAACAGCGTTTCCTTAAAAGTCCTTTCAGAAAAACCAAGTGAAAACAAAATGTAGATTCCGATCATGATGGGTAGAAACAGTAGGAAAGGTTTTAACCGACGATAAAGTTCTAAACCCATATCCCGGTTTAAAAGAAAAAGAAAGGCAAATCCAAGGCCATGAAGGGCAAGCCCCATTTCCGTATAACTGAAAATAAGAGAGAAAGAAAAGGTGAGATAAAAACACAGTCTAACGATTGGATGCCGGAACATTCTACCCCTAGAACTGAATCATCATTTGGACCTGCATGGAACGACCAGCGGGTTCCAGAAATCCCTGGAACGATAGACCGAACTTACCAAGCGTCCGTTTTAAATACAGGGCGTCGATTGCAGAAATGCAGTGGTTCAGGATAATACCACCAATGAGAAAGGTGCTTACCTGTTTCCACTGGTCACTCTGAATTCTCATTTTCTCAAAAGAGGTTCGATTTCGTTTTGAATCCCAAACCCAGTTCCACTCCGACCCCCGGGGATATAAATTTTCCGTGTCCCGGTTCCTCAAATGCTCCGCGTTGTAATCGTCCATAGTGGAATAATTCCCAATATCCACCCAGTACTGGTGATCTTTACCGCTTGAATTTACCTGAGCATGTTCCGTTGCATAGGCTACGTAAGTATTCTTTTTGATACGGGAGATTTGCCGACTTCCGACGGTTGCTAAAATAAGAATTCCCTCCGAAATAAAATAGGAACGAGCCCGTTGGCTTTTTTTAAAGCCCAGTTGACCCCAGCCCGGAATCAGAGCAGATTTCAAAACAGGATGGGGTGAATACACAGTAGTATCCAGTTGGGCTAATGAAACTTCACCTGCAATAATAAGAATCAGGATGATTTTTTGAACCATATTCTTCCTGTAAAGATTAACACTACCAAAAAACATAGAAATCCGAAAATTTCACCATACCGAGCGTAAAAGGTCAGGGTCTGATTCAATTCCACCTGATTTACCAAAATGCCCTGTTTTCCGTAGGGCAACCGAGCGCTCACTGCTCCCGTCGGGGCAATAAAACCGGAGATACCCGTGTTGGCGCTGCGGGCAATTCCGCTCCGCATTTCAATAGCCCGCAACCTGGCAATCTGGAAATGCTGGTAAACGCCAGAAGTGTTCCCGGACCAGGCATCGTTGGATTCTATCGTTAAAAAACGGGCAGTCTTCCGGAAAAATTGCCGGACCACTTGGGGCGAGCTGGACTCATAACAAATCACATTACTAAACTTTACTGAATCCAGGTTAAAAAGCGTATAGTCGCTCCCATGGGTAAAATTGGCCTGTCCAATATTCAATTCCTTTAGGCGGGGGAAAATTTCAGATAAGGGAATATATTCAGCAAAAGGTACCAGTTGAACTTTGTGGTACATGGTGATTCCTTCAGGGCTTAAATATATGGATCCGTTATAATATGTTTTTTCCCCTGTAGCGGTTCGTTCCCAGTCCACCGTACCGATCAATACGGGGATACCGGAATCCTTTACAGTTTTTTCCAATGGTTTACGATGGTAAGAAGCCAATCTCAGGTTAACCGGAAGGGCTGCTTCGGGCCAGAGAATTAAATCCGGTTTCGCTTTCACGGCCATTTGATGCAGAGAATCCATGATAGCATACAGGTGGGGTCTGAAATCCGATTCCCATTTCTGGTTGGGATCAATATTGGGTTGCAAGATTGCTACCGTCCGTGTTTGAGGGGAACCAGATCGTTCCAGGGCGCTTAACCGTAAATTTCCCACAATCCAGGGCAGAAAGAAAATCAGAAGCAGGGCGATGGATAAATGTTTACGTTCCGCCGTAGTCGACCGAAATACTAAATACAAACCTATATTGACCAGCATAATCCAGAATCCGATTCCAACCGTACCAGTGACTTCCACCATTTGAACCACGGGTAAATAGGGGGCCTGGGTCGTTGCCAAGTTGGCCCAGGGGAAACCCAGCGGTCCCCAGCTCCGCGCCAGTTCCATGGTTACCCACAGGAAGGGAATGATCTGCAAGCCACAGCCCGATTTCTTTTCCAGCCACGCCACCAGATATCCGGTAATCGACCAGAAAAGGCTCAAATAAAGAATCGTACCAATTAAGGAGGCTAATACCCGCAGCCAACCCGCCCCTTGATTCAAACCGATCCAGTAAAAAGCAATTAAATGGGTCACGACCCCTGCCATGTAGGAATATTTGGCGGCGTTCCGAGGAGCCGAGGTTAACCAGATATGGATTAAAGGAATCCACGCAAACCACGCTAGTAAACCAAATACCGGTGGATAGGCCAGCCCCCCCAGGATACCCGTGTCAATCGCCAATTTCCAGGGTGATTTACTGAAGTATTGTTTCAATTCCTATGGGTATCTAAAAATTGTTGTAAAAATATGGCCGCTGCCGTCTGATCCACCTGTCCCTTGGAATGACCTGTCTTCACTTCCATCTTAATCAAATCCTTTCGGGCACTGACCGAACTGAGCCGTTCATCCTGAAAAACCACCGGAACGTCAATTTCTTTTTCCAACGCGGATTTAAAATCCCTGGTCCTTCCGGTCTGGGCCGTATCCTTCCCCCCCATGCCCACCGGAAGCCCCAACACCACCAGTTCCACATCTTTATCTTGCAGAATATCATTTAACTGCTGAATCAACTGGGTGCGGCTGCCATACTTGAGGGTCCTAAAAGGGATGGAGACGATATGAAGGGGATCCGAAAGCGCTAAGCCAACGCGTTGTGCCCCAAAATCAATACCCAGTATGCGTCCCATGAAAAACAGTAATCCATTCAACGATGCGTTCGTTCCACATGGTCAATACTGGGAATCTTGGTCAATTTCCGAACGATTCGATCCAACTGTTTTATATTGTTCACCTGAATAATGAAATAGGCAGACACTACCGTTTCCGAGACTTTTACATCCACACTGGTAATATTGATGTTCTGGCTGGAAATGGTCTCCGTCAAATCCTTCAACAATCCTTTCCTGTCCTGACCTACCACTTTTAACTGTACATTAAAAAGATCGTGGCGGTCCACTTCCCATTCCACTGGGATCAGACGGTCCGATTCTTCACTCAAGAGGGGCAGACTGGGACAGGAGGCCCTGTGGACCGTAATACCTCTTCCCCGGGTAATAAAGCCGATCATCTCGTCCCCCGGAATAGGATTGCAGCATTTCCCGAAAGTCGCCATAATATCGGAAATACCCTGAAGTTTGATACTCTTGGATTGTTTTTTCCGAAACGAAAAACGGGGAATCTCTTCATCTTCAATAATTTCCGTCTTTTCCTGGGGATCCACTTTTTTCAGTACATCCCGAATAGAAATAATACCACTGCCAATTGCTTCCACCAACTGATCCGGACCTCCAAACCCGTATTTAGGATAAGCATTCTTTACATCATCAATCCGGTTCAGTAATTTTAAGCGACGGAGCGTTTTTTCCAGGATTTCCTCCCCAATTTTGAGACTCTCCTCCCGCTCCATTTTTCGTAAATACCGTTTAATATGATTCCGGGCCTTGGAAGTAACGACGAATTTTAACCACCCGTAATTGGGGTGTTGATTCTTGCTGGTAATGATTTCAACCGTATCCCCGTTCTTCAAAACCGTGTTCAAAGGAACCACTTTCCGGTTTACTTTCGAACCTAGACAATGCTTTCCAATTTCCGAGTGCACCTGGTAGGCAAAATCAACCGGCGTGGAATTCACCGGTAGCTGGACCAGATCCCCTTTCGGAGTGAATACAAATATTTCATCGTTAAACAGGTCAATTTTCAATAAATGCATAAATTCCTTGGGATCATTCTCTTCACTTTGGAGAATCTCCAACAATTCCCTGAGCCAGGTGACATGACTGTCCACTTCCTTAGGACCTGAGCCGGCCTCTTTGTAGTGCCAGTGAGCCGCCACCCCAATTTCAGCTGTCTTCTCCATTTCATGGGTTCGGATTTGAATTTCAACCAGCTTCCCCTGCGGACCCACCACTGTCGTATGAATGGATTGGTAGGCATTGCTCTTGGGCATGGCGATAAAATCTTTAAATCGATCCTGAATAGGTTTAAAGCGCTGATGGAGGATTCCCAGCGCCAGGTAACATTCCTCTATTTTATCCACCACAACCCGCATGGCCAGAATATCATAAATTTCTTCGAAATCCTTGCCACGCTGGACCATTTTCCCGTGGATGGAAGCATGGGATTTGGGACGACCATAAATCTGAGCCTTAATCCCGAATTTCATCAATTCCGCATCCAGGGCCTTTTTAATATTCTGGATGTACCGTTCCCGCTCCTTAAAAGTAGACTTAAGCTTAGAATCAATTTCCTTATACGCTTTGGGATTCAGCGTATTCAACACCAGATCTTCCAGCTTCCATTTCACTTTGGCCATCCCCAAGCGGTGTGCCAGGGGAACGTAAACATCCCGTGTTTCAATAGCAATCCGGTGTTGTTTAATAAGCGGTAAATGTTGGATAGTCTGCATATTGTGGAGGCGATCGGCGAATTTAATAATAATTACCCGCAGATCTTTTGCCACCGAAAGGAGCATTTTCATGAAGTTACCGGCCTGTTTAGCCCGGTGACTGGAGAAATGAATCCCCCCCAATTTGGTCACACCATCCACAAGATTCGCCAGATCCGTCCCGAATCGTTTCTCCAGATCTTCATAGGTCGCTTCCGTATCCTCAATCGTATCGTGGAGTAAACCGCCCATGATTGTCACCTGGTCCATATTCCATTCCGCCAGAATCTTTGCCACTTCCACACAGTGACTCTCAAAATAGGGTTCTCCGGAACGTCGTTTTTGACCTTCATGGTAATGGCTGCCGAATTCATAAGCTTCCCAGAAACGCCGTTTAGCTTCCTCCACATCTTCCCCGGCTGGCAGAGTAATCTTTTCGAAAAACTCCAGGAAGGGGCGGGGATATTCACCCACCAAGTAAGGAACGAAGCGGGTCAGGGGATTTTGCATTAGAAGGAAACTTCCGCCTCCGCTTCGGCAAAGGGCGCCAGGTTCTCAAACCGGGCGAAACGATCGATGAAAGTAACATTAATTCGGTCCGTGGGGCCGTTCCGCTGCTTCGCGACAATAATTTCCGCTTTTCCCCGGTCCTCATCCTGCTGATTATAGACCCACGAGCGATAAAGGAAAATGACCACGTCCGCATCCTGTTCAATCGCCCCCGATTCCCGCAGGTCGGACAGTTGGGGTCGACGATCGCTTCGGTTCTCCACCGCCCGGGACAACTGGGAAAGGGCAATAACGGGAATGTCCAGCTCCTTGGCCAGCGCTTTTAGAGAGCGGGAAATGATGGATATTTCCTGCTGACGACTTTCTGCCCCCTTGGGTCCCTGCATTAATTGTAAATAATCCACAACCAGCATACCAACATTGTGTTCGGCCTTCAATCGGCGGGCTTTCGCCCGGACCTCTAAAACGGTCATACCGGGCGTATCATCGAGATATATGGGCGCCTCCGCCAGGGGCCCCACCGATAAACTGAGATTTTTCCATTGGGTCTTAGGTAATTTCCCGGTCCGGACCAGGTGACTGTCCACTCTCCCCTCCGCACATAAAAGGCGCATGGCCAGTTGATAATTTGCCATCTCCAGACTGAAAAATCCCACGCCGATGCCGTATTGAATCGCCGCATTCCTGCTCATGGTCAGTGCCAGGGCCGTTTTCCCCATACCGGGACGACCGGCAATAACTACCAGTTCGCCGGGTTGAAATCCGGAGGTAATCTCATCCAGATCAATGAGTCCGCTGGGCACACCGGTCACACCGCCGGCTCTGGATTGAATAGCATCCAGTTTCTCAAACGTTTCTTGCAAGATAGGATCGATGTGTTCGAAGCCTCCCCGTAACCGCTTTTCAGAAATGGAAAATATGGCTGTTTCTGCAGTATCCAGAATATCGTCCACATCCATGGAATCACTGAAAGCTTCCTTCGATACTTCATGGGAAACCTGGATTAATTTCCGGAGCAAATGCTTTTCGAGAACAATTTTAGCATAATGTTCAATATTGGCAGTGGTCGGTACGGATTCCATGAGTCCGGTGATGTAGTAGGCACCACTCACCGATTTCAGTTCTTTTTTCTTTTTCAGCCGGTCTACGACAGAAATGGTGTCTATAGGTTCCCCCTTGTCAAACAATTCCACCATACAGGAAAAAATGCGAACATGGGCATCTTTGTAAAAATGGTCCGCTTTCAGCCATTGAAATGCCTTACTCACCGCTTCCTTACTGGTGAGCATGGCACCGAGGACAGCCTGCTCTGCTTCCAGCGCTTGAGGCTGGGCGGTTAATTCCGATTCCGTTTTATTCTTTGCCATTCATCCAATCCATAAATATTCATCATTCATCTGGTTACAATTGTTTTAAAAGATCCCGGATCCACTGAAAATCTTTCCAGGCTTCCGGTTTCCAGCCGGGATTCCGCAGCAGGGCGGCCGGATGATAGGTTACAATCAAGGGGGTGCCGTGGTAATCATGAATGACACCACGCATACTTTTCAACGGCTTTTCCACACCCAATAGGGTCTTTCCGGCAACCCGTCCTAAAGCTACAATGAGTTTAGGCATTATCAAACCAATTTGATGAATGAGATAGGGTTCACACTGGTCCACTTCCGCTCGAAGCGGATCCCGGTTATGGGGTGGACGGCATTTTAAAACATTACAAATGAAAACATCGTGCCAGCGGTCACGCCGAATGGCTGCCAGAATTTTATCCAGAAGGTGACCAGCTTTCCCTACAAATGGTTCCCCCAGGCGATCTTCTTCAGAGCCGGGCGCCTCTCCCACCAGCACCA
>CAZNUM010000014.1:0-38140 GCA_964576315.1 uncultured bacterium | reverse complement strand
TTATGTGACCGGTATTTCCCGCGCCCTGGGGGGGAGTGGGGATCCTTCACCGGTAACCGCTTTTGGAACCTATATCGGAATGAAAGCAACCGTTAAAAGACAGCTGGGTAAAGACAGCCTCGCCGGTTTAAAGGTCTCTCTTCAGGGGATTGGCCATGTTGGGTACCACTTGTGCAAACATCTTCATGAGGAAGGGGTGGAGCTGTTTGTCACAGATATTTACGAAGATAATATTAAACGGGCCGTACAGGAATTCGGGGCAAAAGCGATTAAACCGGAGGAAATTTATTCGCTGGAGGTGGATATTTATGCCCCGTGTGCCCTGGGGGCGACCTTGAATGACAAGACTATTCCCGTATTGAAGTGTTCCATTGTGGCCGGATCCGCAAATAATCAGCTGGAGAAAGAATCCAGGCATGGCCAGGTTTTGAAGGAGAGGGGTATTTTATATGCACCCGACTATGCGATTAATGCAGGGGGATTAATCAATGTTGCCAATGAATTGGAGGGGTATAATCGAAAGCGGGCTTTCCAGCAGGCGGAGGGCATTTACGATACCTTGCTCACGATTTACGAGTTAGCAGATCGGGAAGATATTCCAACCAATAAAGCGGCAGACCGGGTGGCCGAAAAACGAATGAAGGATGTCAGTATGTTGAAAAATATTTATATGCCGCGTTTAAACCCCATGAGAAAACGTGACAACCGGCAAACATCATCCTAGACGACAGGCCCGGGAAGCTGTCCTTCAGGCGCTCTATGCCCTGGAAATTTCAGGAGAACCAGCGGGTAAAATCCTGGGAGATATATTGGAAAGAGAAGCCCGGGAACCGGAAACGGATCAATTCATAGAACGATTATTCCGTCAGGCTTTGGAGCATAAGGAGTGGTGTGAACAACTGATTGAAAAACGGCTGAACAATTGGGATTTTAAACGGGTGGCTTTATTGGATCGCCTGATTCTGATTGAGGCGATCAGCGAGATCTTTTTTATTGATGATGTTCCTCCCAAAGTATCCATCAGCGAAGCAATCGAAATCGCAAAACATTTCAGTACGGATGAGAGTTCCAGTTTCGTTAATGGAATTCTGGACAATATTTACAAATCAATGGTAATTGAAACCAGAAAGAAGAATTAAACACTAGATAATATTCATGGCAGAATCACTGATTAAAAAAATATTTGGGACTAAATCGGAACGGGAAATCAAGAAGCTCATGCCGCTGGTGGCAGAGATCAATGCCCTGGCGGAGCAATTGAAAGACCGTTCCGATGAAGAGCTGGTAGCCCGTACCAATGAATTAAAGGCTGAAGTCGCCGCCGCCTGGGAAACGGCTGAGGCGAAAGCTAAAAAAGAAATCAACGATCTGGACGAACGGAAAAAGTTTATCCTGAAGGCGGAGCAGGATAAACTGGACCATATTCTTCCGGAGGCCTTTGCCATGGTAAAAGAAACCTGCCGTCGCATGGTAGGTGACTCCTGGAAAGTTGTGGGCCGGGATATCGTCTGGGATATGGTGCCTTACGATGTCCAAATTGTGGGGGGGATTATTCTTCACCAGGGGAAAGTCGCCGAAATGAAAACAGGGGAGGGGAAAACACTGGTGGCGACCTTTCCCATCTTCCTGAATGCTCTGACGGGACGCGGGGTACACTTGGTTACGGTGAATGATTATCTGGCCCAGCGGGATGCGGAATGGATGGGAGAAGTATATCGCCGTCTTGGATTAACGGTGGGATTCATTCTGAATTCCATGGATAACGACGAACGGCGGAAAAATTATAATTGTGACATTACCTACGGAACCAATAATGAATTTGGTTTTGACTACCTCCGTGACAATATGGCCCTCTCAGCGGAGGAACAAGTTCAGCGGGGTCACGCCTTTGCCATTGTAGACGAGGTTGATTCGGTCCTTATTGATGAAGCCCGGACGCCGCTCATCATTTCTGGGAACGTGGATGCACCGATTGATACTTCCTTCCACGAACTGAAACCCATGGTTCAGCAATTGGTCCGGAAACAGAGTTTCCTGGTGGCGGGACTGGTATCGGAAGCTGAAAAGCTGTTGAAAGAAGGAAAAGATAAGGAAGCGGGATTAAAATTACTCCAGGCCAGCCGCGGTCTGCCGAAACATAAGCAGGTGATGAAAATCTTCCAGGAAGCAGGCACCAAACGATTGGCCCACCAGGTGGAGTCGGAGTATTTACGGGACAAGCGCCTCCATGAAGTAGATGAAGATTTATATTTCTCAGTTGATGAAAAAACACATGTCATTGACATTACAGAAAAAGGCCGGCAGGAACTGGCTCCCGATAATCCGGAAGCATTTGTCATTCCCGATCTAGGGGAAATGCTGCATGAAATTGATCAGCGGGATGATCTGTCACCACTGGAGAAAAATCAGGAGAAGGATAAGGCTTACCAATTGCACGCCGACCGCTCCGGCCGGATCCATAATATTTCACAGCTGTTGAGAGCCTACACCCTTTATGAGAAGGATGTGGAATACGTCGTCCAGGATGGGAAGGTCATGATTGTGGACGAATTCACCGGTCGGATTTTACCGGGGCGCCGTTACAGTGACGGTCTGCATCAGGCTTTGGAAGCGAAAGAAAATGTCACGGTGGAGCGGGAGACCCAGACCCTGGCAACCATCACAATTCAGAATTATTTCCGGATGTATGACAAACTCTCGGGAATGACAGGAACGGCTGAAACGGAAGCGGAGGAATTTGCCAGTATTTATAATTTGGACGTGACGGTTATACCCACGAATAAACCGATAATCCGGGAGGATCGGGAAGATCTGGTCTATAAAACCATCCGGGAAAAATACAATGCAGTTGTGGAAGAAATTATTGACTGCTACCAACGGGGTCAACCCACGCTAGTAGGAACGGTTTCCGTGGAGGCGTCAGAACTCTTATCCCGAATGTTGAAACGACGGGGGATTCCCCACAATGTGTTGAATGCTAAGCATCACGCCCGGGAGGCGGAGATTGTAGCCCGGGCAGGTCAGCGGGGCGCCGTAACCATTGCCACCAATATGGCTGGCCGTGGTACTGACATTAAGCTGGGAGAAGGAATGCAGGCCTTGGGCGGACTTCACATTATTGGAACGGAACGCCATGAATCCCGCCGAATCGATTTACAGCTAAGGGGGCGTTCCGGACGCCAGGGAGACCCTGGATCAAGTCGTTTTTATCTCTCGCTTGAAGATGATCTGATGCGCTTGTTCAATAGTGAACGGATTGCTGCAATTATGGATCGTCTGGGGGTGGAAGAAGGTGAAGTGATTACCTCCCGGATGGTGACCCGGGCCATTGAAAATGCTCAGAAAAAAGTGGAACAGCGGAATTTTGGAATCCGAAAACATCTGCTGGAATATGACAATGTCATGAATCAACAGCGGCAGGTTGTGTACGATATCCGTAATCAGGCGCTTCATGGAGAGGATATTTCAGGGGTGGTCCAGGAAATGCTGGAAGATTATGTGGAGGATGAACTGGGACTCATGGCCGGGGATAATCCTTTGGATTGGGATCAGTTAAAACAGGATATTGCCTCCACCATTCTGGTGGAACCCGATCCGGAGCAAATAAAGGCTGAAACCAGAAGAGAAGATATTACGGTGGAGGATGTCCGGGAATATATTTTAAAAGCTGCCCGGGAAATATACGCCGCCCGGGAATCCCTGCTGCCTGAGGATGTCATGCGTGGCTTTGAACGGTTCGTCATTCTGCGGACTATTGATGAGAAGTGGAAAGATCACCTCTATGCCATGGATCAACTGCGGGAGGGAATTAACCTGCGGGCCTACGGACAAAAAGACCCTTTACTGGAATACAAATCGGAAGGGTTTCACATGTTCCAGGAAATGATGATTGACACCAACCGTACAACGTTACAGCGTTTATTTCGTTCACGGATTCAAGGCTTAGAGGAGGCTCCTCAGTTGGCTACAGGGCGGGCTCGAAATGTCCAGCTGCAGCACGCCGATACTACTGGAATGGGCTTGGTGGCGGCACCACAGGGAGAAGCGAATCAACCGCAACAGGCGCCAAAACGTCCGATTCGTGTGGATCATAAAATCGGCCGCAATGAAAAAATTACGCTTATCAGTCCGAGTGGAAAAAAGGTGGAAGTTAAATATAAAAAACTGCAGCACTTTTTAAATCAAGGTTACCGCCAGGCGTAACGGTGCCATAACCGGGGAATCCCATGACCAAGTCATCAGTGAAACGATGGAATTTTTCAACAAAAGCAATTCATATTGGAAATGAAGCGGACGAAAAAACGGGGGCTGTATCTCCTCCCATTCACCTGACATCCACTTATCTCCAGGATGGGGTCGGAAGGGACCGGGGCTACGATTATTCCCGCGTCGTTAATCCGACCCGTCAGCGCCTGGAAAAGAACCTTGCCGCTCTGGAAGACTGCCCCTTCGCAATCACCTTTGCCACCGGGATGGCGGCAATAACCGCCCTGTTTCAACTGTTTGATTCCGGCGACCACCTGATCCTTTCCCGAAATACTTACGGTGGGACGTATCGAATGGCCATGAACGTGCTTTCCAGGCAGGGACTTGAATTCAGTTGGATTAACACCCGCCATCCGCGGAATATTGAGAAAGCAATTCAACCCAATACAAAAATGGTCCTGGTTGAAACACCCACCAATCCTTTGCTGGAGCTCTGTGATATCCGGGTCACGGCAGAAATCTGCAAAAAACACGACCTTTTATTAGCGGTCGACAACACTTTTATGAGTCCCTATGGTCAGCGACCACTGGAACTGGGAGCCCATGTGTCCCTCCACAGCAGTACGAAGTATTTAGGGGGACACAGTGACGTCCTTGGAGGAGTTCTGTTAACGGAGGACGCTGAAATTGCGGATCAGTTATTTTTTATTCAGAAATCCACCGGTGCCGTCCCCAGTCCTTTTGACTGCTGGCTTCTATTGCGTTCCACAAAGACGCTCGGCCTGCGATACCAGACTGCTGCAGACAACGCCTTAGAATTGGCCCGGTGGCTGCGGGATCAAGCCGGTTTGGTCAATGTGATTTACCCCGGACTGGAGGAACATCCGCAATACGCTTTGGCTCTTCAGCAGCAACTCAATCCTAATGGAGAACCTATTTTCGGATCCATTATTTCCATTGATCCCGGATCCATTACTGCCCGGGACCGGTGTTTAAACCAATTAACACTATTCACCCTGGCAGAAAGTCTGGGGGGTGTGGAAAGTTTAATCTGCAATCCCTATCACATGACCCATGCCTCCGTCCCCATTGAGAATAAACTGGAAATGGGAATTACTGAAAGTCTATTGCGCCTTTCTGTCGGGATTGAGAATGTGGAAGATCTGAAAGCAGATCTTTGGCAGGCATTGCAAGGAAAGTAGGGAATGGACGACCTGAAACAGGTCTGTTTTTCTTCCTCTTCTCACTTATTCGGTTTTATTTTCGCTTCCCCCTGTTCAGTCCTTTGACTGGTTTGCCGCGGTGGTGGAACTGGTAGACACGCCAGATTTAGGATCTGGTGCCCCTTTCGGGCGTGAAGGTTCGAGTCCTTTCCGCGGCACTCAGGTATAATTACAGGTGTTTCACCAATCCCCCGAACTGGCGATCAATCTGGAATCCCAGTTTATAAAATAAACCGGCCTGAAAAAATCCCACCGTAAGATGTTCAATGCCCTGTGCCCGTAATCGTCTGGCCAACTCCTCGATTAATTTTACACTTAAATGCCGTTTCCGGTAATGCAGTGCAATGACCACCTTTTCGAGGTAGGCGGTCTTTCCGCCCACTGGTTTCCAGTAAACGCCGCCTACCAGGTGATTTTTTCGATTAAAAATCAGTAGAAATTCATGTCGAGTTTGAAATTTAACCGCCAGGTTGGCTTCGGTTAACAATCGATGAAACCGGGCGACCTCTTTTGGGTGAAAAGGGGGTCGTATCCGGAACCGCTCCCCCTGAGTATCTTCTACCAAAACCACCAGATCCAGCCGTCCTTTTAATCCCGCCGTGGCTGAAACCAGCTCCGTGTATTCGGCGGCGTCCACATGCTCGAAAACCAAACGGGTGAGGAAATATTCTTCTTCTTTGGTTAAATCCACAAATTTATGGAGATGGTGTAGACGCTTTGTTAAATCATCTTCACGGATGGATCCCTGCCGTAATTCATACATGAGTTGATTCAGTTGATCAATTAATGCAGGGTTGGAATCCTTAAAAGCGGTCATTAAATAAAATCGCAGGCGTGTTTCAGGGTATTTTTTAGCCACGGATCGGAGATGATAATCCTTGTACAATTCCTGTAAAATGGCGCCCTTTGCCTCCAGGGTTGCGCGTGGATTCAGATCCAGCCAACGCTCATACCTTAAAGCAGCAAAGACCACCTGTTTGGGAATCAGACCGGTTATTACCAGATCCTTCAGGAAATCTTCAATTTTCTCACCCGTTAATCCTTCCTTTTGCAATTCGGTAAAATGGCCCTGTTCTAATTCATTTTGAACCTGCTTCAAGAGGCTCATTCCCTTTTCTTTCCCGAAAATTTCGATGACGATCGTCAGTAGAATTTCCCAACCGGCCATTTTCTGTAATCCTTTGAAGCGCGTTTCAGAATCCAGGATATACTGCTGATAGAGGGCTGCCAACACCTTCCCTAGGGACGGTTCTTTTTTTCGGTTGCTGATGGAAATCAGGCGTGTACCGACAGTGTAGTCGTATTTGGGGATAATCAGATTCCGTACGGAAGCGTCTTTCAGAATAAATTGGCAATCCGTTCGTTTCCAGAATTCGAGATAGGCGGTAATTCCATTCCAGATAAAATGAAGCCAGCGCATCTGCCACCGGTCCGGATATTTACCCGATCGGATTTCTTGTTTGTTCCGCTCCAGGTATTGCTGCACCGTTTCGCCGGAAATGTATTCTTCCGTGTACAACCCATAATCGGGCCAATAGCCACCGAAATCTTCTACCAATTTGGGACCGTGGAAGGAAGAACCGGTGACAATCAACCAATATACTTCTGTTTCAATTTGTTTCGGAGTCAGATCATCATTGAGATTGATCACCAGATTGAAAGCTTCCAGATCCCTAGTCTGAATCAGGACACGCACCACACTCTTACCGTGAGCTTTTCCCAATAATGAGATCCAGATACCATTTAACTGGATGTCCTCCAGTTGAATGAGAAAACGGCTGGAAAATAAAAATACTGCCTCTCGAATTAAGACCGTTTGACTGATAGCCTTCAGTAATCGCCGTTGTAAGGCCTCCGAGATATTATCATCGAACAACACAACATCCCGCCAGGCATATTCTTTTCCAGTATCCCGGTCGATTGCTAGTTGCATGGGGGGACCAAGCCATTTCCGAAAACCCTGAATAAGATGTTCCAGGGCTTGGGAGGCCTCTTCCTGTAGTGCTTTATGATTGGCCGAGGTAATCCATCCGGCTAATTCAGAGCGGATTAAGGAAAATTTTACCGGATGCCGGACCCCGTATTCTGACAAGACCCGCATTAGCATTTTAGCAAAAGAGGTTGACGGTACATTCAGTTGTTTCCGGTGCCGATGCTGAGCCAGGTAGGTTATAATGGCATACAGCTGTGTTTCCTGGAGATTATCCGGACTTAGAGATAGAACAAGCTGGCTTTCTTCCGAATGGGAATATTGGTGAATGCTTTGGAGAAGGTCCATAAACATTTCACCGGAAAGGGTGGGGAGTAATACTTCCAGAGCCTTTATCCGGGTGACCGGATCTGGATGATATTGAAAACGCAACAGCAGTTTTTCCATGATTGGCTGAAAGGCAGGTTCTGTTTTAAGCACTTGACTGGAGGCCGAAATCGCCGCCTGGACCTGGTTTTGGTCATGACTGAAGAATAAGAGGGCACACTTGTGAAGAGATTTGAGGGTGTAAGGCTGCTGATCAATAAAATTGATCCTATTTTTTTCTGACTTGAATTTTTCAGGGAAGGGGAGTCGCTGTGTCATAAGTTGTAATTCATCGTATCCGTCAAAGGCGGTAATCCGGAAGCAAGGATCGCCGATGAAATTCACAAAAGGTTGATTTCCCAGCCAGAGTTCAGGTGCCCGCAGAAATTTTTCCAGATCAAAACGACGTGTTGTATTCCGGTAACTAAAGTCGCCGATCTGGATTCTGTTCCGGTCCCAGAAAATAGAAAGATTGTACTCCAGTCCTCTGCCTTTAACGGTTCTTCCGTCCCAGACGAGATCGCCCCTCAGTAACCCTTTTTCCCGTAATAGCCAGTTGGGAATTAAAATTTCATTTTCTCCCTGAATTAGACTGATATAATTCTTGGCATACATGGGTTCGATGATTTGGGAGAAATGTCTCAAAATAACTTTCCGTTTGTAGGTACCCTTGGGGGTGAGTTCCCCTCGTTTTGCATCGAAATCCCGGGGAATAATGGCATAATTCACAATTCGTTCGTAGGGTGCCAGAAAGGTATTCACCGAAAAAACCAGTGAACTGAAGTAGGTACGGAGTTCTTCGGCACTGGTGGTGTTTAAATCCAACGGTATATTCCCTGCATCCGGATAAATCAGGAGGGTGTTGAATTCCCGACCGTCCCCCATAAGAAAAACAGACTTGAAAACATCGAAATCCTGGAAAAGGTTTTCAATTTTCTGAGGGGAGATGGTCTGACCACGGCTGTTTTTGTAAATTTCCTTTTTCCGATCCACGATAAAATAGTGACCCTTTTCCACCCGAAAAATGTCACCGGTATGAAACCACCCGTTTTTATAGGATTCATGATTGGTTGATTTGAAGTAACCTGGAGATACATAAGGCCCTTTTAGAATCAATTCTCCGTCCGGAGCTAGATTCAGATCAATGCCGGGTAACTTTTTCCCTACGGAGTCAGGAAGGTAATGTCCCGGGGGTGTCATAGTAATTCCGCCTGTGGCCTCCGTCATCCCATACCCGCTCATCAGGCAGATTCCATTCTGATTGAAAAATTGGAATACGTCGGGGTCCATGTACCCTGCGGCTGAAAGGCCCCATTTCAATGCTCCGCCGGTAATCTTCTGCACGGTAGTCTGAATTTCTTCATCGGTGGATCGTTCCAGGGGCAGGGAAGTACTTGCCTGTTCCTGGATTTGAATCCAGCGTTTGGGGATGCTGATAAAAACCGTGGGTTTAATGAGCTGAAAGTCTTTCAAAAGGGACTTAAAAGAAGTGGATTCCGAAAAGGAATAGGTTGCACCCCAGAAAAGAGTTCCAAGAAGCTCAAAAAAACGGCCAAAAGTATGGTACAACGGCAAGTAACAGAGGAATCGATCCTGCGGACCAATCTCCGGCAGGGCTAAAGCCCGGGCGAACCGTTTGGAAATGATATTGAATTGGGTAAAAATAATTCCTTTCGGGGTAGCCGTGGTTCCGGAAGTGTACATGACGGTGGTTAAACCGTCCAGATCTCCGGCAGGTCTGGTAGCAGGGTTGAGGAATTGAGATTGGGAAAGGAAAGAATCCCACTCCACCCCGGGAACGATTTGGGAGTGTCCCGGTTTGAGATGGACAAGGTGAAGCCCGTCCAGTGATTTCCCCGACTCCTTCAACATCTGGTAGGAGACATTGCCGCCTAGAAATAAATGGGTGACTTCACTGTGATTTAACACGTAGCGAAGATGGTTAGGTGGCAGGTTCACAGGAATGGGTACAACCGGAATCTGAAAAGCAAGACAGGCAAGATCTACTAAGGCACTGTGTAGGGAATTAGGTGACAAAATGCCGACAATAACGGAACCGTTGTGGCGTGCATTGATTAAATTTGTGCCAATTTTCATTATTTCGTCCCAGACCTGCTGGTAGGTAATCGGGGTCACCCGTTCCCCTGAAATGACCTGAAAAAGACCTTTTTGGCTGTAAAGGTCTGTCCGTTGCTTTAACAGGGAATAGACATCAAAACTGGATTGTCGAATCAAATCCATTAGTAACCGGAACCATTCCTCTTCCCGACTTTCGCCTGCAATTACCCGATTCAGAGCAGGTAGATGAGCCAGGGATAAGAAAGAATGAATCTCATCCCGTTCTCCCGAATCGCTTAGATCACGGGCGGTAGAAAACAACCGTTGCGTGGTACACTTCCCGGCGCGAAGGTCCTCAACCAGCTTAGAAAACATTTCATTAGATAATGGCATGAAGAAAATTTAGGATAAGATCAGGCCTATTCCATACCCATAAAAATTGGAACTGGTCATTGAGGTTTGGTGTGGTGCTGTGTAAGTTTAAACAGGGTCAACACAAAGGTCAGTTTTATGAGTAAATATCAAGACAAATCAAAACAGGAAACCTTTTCAGAAGTGGAGGTAAAGAAGTACCTTGCTCAGGCTCCGCCTGGATTAAAGGCGTACATTCAAAACCTAGAACAACAGGTCCGGAATTTATCCGATATTGGTTTAGCATTGTCCAAGGAAAAAAACATGGACAAACTCCTGGAAATGATTCTTCTGGAGGCAAAACGAATCTCCAATTCTGACGGTGGCACTCTATACATGATGACGGACGATAAACGGCTGCGGTTTGAAATAATGATGACCGACTCCCTCAATTTTCATATGGGGGGTACTTCCGGGAAGGAAATCCCGTTTTATCCGGTGAAACTCTATGCCGATGACGGGACACCAAATAAAAATATGATTGCCGCTTATGTGGGGATTACAGGCGAAACGGTCAATATTCCCGATGCCTATGAGGCGGAGGGGTTCGATTTCTCCGGGACGAAGGCTTTCGATCAGAAAACGGGTTACCGATCCAAATCTTTCCTGACCGTACCTCTGAAAAACCATGAAGATGAAATTATTGGTGTTCTGCAACTCTTAAATGCCCAGGATCGGAAAACGGGTGAAATCATACCCTTTTCAGCGAAAGTCCAAGAAACGGTGGAGGCGCTGGCCTCCCAGGCTGCCGTAGCCATAACCAATAAGAATCTCATTCGCGATCTTGAAGACCTTTTCGAGTCCTTCATAAAATTGATTGCGTCGGCCATCGATGAAAAATCCCCTTATACTGGAGGCCATTGCGCTCGAGTCCCGGAAATCACAATGATGCTGGCAGAGGCCGTCAACAATTCGAATGAAGGTCCCTTTAAAGACGTTCATTTCTCGGAACAGGAGTTGTATGAACTGAGAATTGCCGCCTGGCTGCATGACTGCGGAAAAGTGACCACCCCGGAATATGTGGTGGACAAGGGTACTAAACTGGAGACCATTTTTGACCGGATTCATGTCGTTGAAACACGGTTTGAAGTTTTGAAACGAGAGATGGAAATCCAACTCTTGAAGAAAATACTCCGGATAGAACGTAATGCTTCCTTCAGTGAGCAGGATAAGAAGTTCCAGATTAATATGTTACGCAGAAAATTCCACCAGAAAATTCAGCAATTGGACGCGGACCTGGCTTTTATTCGGGAAGTGAATATCGGTGGCGAATTCATGTCCGAAGAGAAAAAGGATCGGGTTCGGAAAGTGGCAAAGTACCGGTTAAAGATGAACGGACAGGCAAGCAATTTTCTTACGGATGAAGAAGTATATAACCTTTGCATTCCCAGGGGAACCCTGACGCCGGAGGAGCGAAAGATCATTAACGATCACATCGTCATGACGATCAAGATGCTGGAGAAATTGCCCTATCCCAAACACCTGCGGAATATTCCGGAGTTGGCAGGTGGTCACCATGAGAAACTGGATGGAACCGGCTATCCGAAAGGATTGACCAAGGATGAAATGTCAATTCAAGCCAGAATCATGGCTATTGCCGATATTTTTGAGGCGCTGACCGCCAGTGATCGCCCCTATAAAAAAGGGAAAAAACTCAGCGATGCCATGCGAATCCTGGGTTTCATGAGAAACGATGCCCATATTGACGCCGATTTGTTCGATGTCTTCATTAAAGAAAAAATCTATTTAGATTATGCTCAAAAATACTTGAGCCCCCATCAGATCGACACTGTCAATCTTAATTAGCAGCCTGTCGGCGGCAAAAAATAATCATTCTTATCACCATTAATTCAACCCGGGGATTACGTGAGTTTTGAGATCATCTTTGTTCTAGCGGTCATCGTACTGGCCTTCGTTCTGTTTGTAACAGAAATCTTCAGCCTGGACATAACCGCCCTGTTGGTGCTCACGATTCTGTTTGCTGGTGGTCTGCTGTCTCCCGCCGATGCCCTTTCCGGATTTTCCAATCCTGCCGTTATTATCATTGCCCTGTTATTTGTTTTAAGTCATGCGTTGCAAAAAACGGGGATCCTGGAATATCTGGTGGTCCGGGTCAATCAGATTGTAAGCTGGAGTCGATTCTGGGGGTTAGCGGTTTATTTTATTACCATCAGTCTGCTTTCAGCCCTGGTCAATAATACGGCAATTGTAGCTATCTTTTTACCGGTGACAATTCGACTGGCCCACAAATATAAAATGAGCCCCTCCAAAGTGTTAATACCCCTCAGTTATGCCGCCATCCTGGGGGGGACACTGACTCTCATTGGGACATCAACCAATATTCTGGTTAATTCTATCTACCTCAATGCCGGCGGGGTGAAGCCCTTGGGAATGTTTGAATTCGCGAAATTCGGGTTAATCAATATTACGGTTGGCTTACTCTACGTTCTTGTCATGGGTCCCAGACTCCTGCCATCCAGGACGGTGACTTCCAGTTTGACTAAAAGTTATCATTTAGGCGGGTATCTGACGGAAATGAAAATTACCGACGGTTCACCGTTGGTTAGAAAAACCTGTCTTCAGCGGCATATTAACCAGAATTATGATGTCACCGTACTGGACATTCAACGGGACAAACGGTTAATTTCGACCAACATCCGGACGACGAAGTTAAAGGCGGGAGATATTCTTTTTGTTCGGGGGGCGATGGAGAATTTCCTGCGGATGAAGGAAGTGGAGAAAGTGGCGTTACTGACAGATGAAAAACTGACTCAAAAAGAGCTGGAATGGGAAGATAATGCCTTGGTGGAGTGTCTCCTGACCGATAAGTCTTATTTGGTAGGAAAAAGTTTGATGGAATCCAATTTCAGGCAGCGGTTTGGAACCTTTGTATTGGCTATTCGTCGCGAAGGGGCAATTCTACGAAAAAAGATAGCCCATATTGTATTAAATGCGTATGATGCCCTTTTAGTCTATGGATCTCGGCAGAAGATTCATGATCTTTCTCTGGCCGGCGAATTTATTGTTTTAAGTGAACTGGAAGTGGATTTAAAAAAGCAGCGCTTCTGGTGGATGAGCATTGCAGTAATAATCAGCGTGGTTCTGTTAGCCAGCCTGGGTGTGGTCCCGATACTAAAAGGAGTGCTGGTGGGCGTCGTCCTGCTGATGATTTTCCGTGTGATTACCCCCAATGAAGGTTACCAGGCAATCCACTGGCAGATCATTGTTCTGATTGCCGCTTTGATTCCCCTCGGGATGGTGATTCAAACCAGTGGTACGGCTGACTGGTTCAGCGATATCATTTTGCACCTGATCAGTTTTGGAAGTAGGCCGGCTCAGGCTTATGTTTTGCTGGCGGCGATTTATTTACTCACGATTATTCTGACTGAAATATCCTCCAATGCGGCGGCGGCGATCATTATGACCCCAATTGCCATGGCGTTGACTTCTCACCTGAATGTGGATCCCCGGCCCTATGTGTTTGCCGTCTGTTTTGCCGCTTCAGCTTCCTTTATTACTCCCGTGGGGTACCAGACCAATCTCATGGTCTATGGCCCCGGAGGCTATAAGTTTTCCGATTATATCAAGTTCGGTTTACCACTTTCCATGCTCATCTGGATTCTGGCCGTATTGTTCATCCCCATGATCTGGCCCTTTGGAGTTTGAAATCGGGGTTTCCATCTGTAACCATGAGTATAAGGGAGTATCTAAAAAGGAAAAAGAAGACGCCGTTCAAAGAATGGAACCTCCTTTTTCCACCAGGATGGAGCCTGATTAACTGATGAAAACGGAGACCAAGCTGATTCAGGAGGCCCGGAGAGGGGACAAGAAGGCACTGGCCCAGTTAGTGGACGGTCATTCTCCACGGATTTATAATCTGGCTTTACGGATCATGCGGAACCAGGAAGATGCGGAGGATGTGCTTCAGGAAACATTTTTAATTATGGTGGAGAAATTAGACACATTTTCGGGACGATCGAGTTTGTACACCTGGCTGTACCGCATCGCTACCAACGTGGCCCTAGGGAAAATGCGGGAGAAGAAAGCTTTTGATCCCCGGGTATCGATTCACGATTCCGGTTTTGAGTCTCTTTCCGGTGCCGAAATCCGGGACTGGCCCGGCCACTTGGAGGAGGAGCTGGACAGCGATGAATTTCAGGATTGTTTGAAGAGAGCCATGGAACGGTTGTCTGAAAATTATCGGGCTGTTTTCGTCCTGAGGGATTTGGAAGGTCTTTCCACCCGCGAAACGGCCAAAGTGTTGGAAATCAGTGAAGCCAACGTGAAAGTGCGATTAATGCGGGCCAGGCTTTTCTTGAGAGACCAACTGGCTAATCATTTAAAATGTGTGGAACGACCCTGATGGATTCATCCAAGCAACATAAAGTCCGCATTCTCAAACAATTGCAGGAGCAGTTAAGTTTGGATATTGACGCGCCTCTTATCATGGATGTGGCCCGACACCTGGATGAATGTCCTGACTGCCGGGTGTATGTGGACAGTGTGCAGCAGACCGTTAAAATTTACCGTGTCACGGAGCAGGATCGGAGCATCCCGGTGGGCATATCCAACCGTTTATTTAAAGTGTTAAAATTGAAATGAATCCGAAAGAGAACAAAATTAAAATCGAACCTAATATCTACGTGGAAGATCTGGTGCAGTTGTACTCGGAAGCCGTTCCCCTTCTGGCAGAGAAGGGACTGATTTGTGTCCGGTGTGGTGAAGCCGTATGGGGGACCTTGAGGGAACTGGCCGGGTCGAAAAATATTCAAAATTTGGATGAAATTCTTCGTGAGATTAACCACCTGATCAACGGTCAAAAGGAGATAATAGTTTGAAACGAATTTTACAGTATTTTTTCGCCGCTGTTGTTGCCATTGTACTGGTTGCCTGTCAGAGTAAATCGCCGGGATTAAAACATAGCACCCCTGCGTCCATTTCGGTTCTGGAAGCCCGGGAACGCATCAGTCGCGATAGTGTACTGGTTCTGGATGTGCGAACGCCTCCCGAGTTCACCGGACCCCTGGGTCATATTAATGGAGCAATTCTCATACCACTACAGGAACTGGAACAGCGACTGGACGAACTGGAACCGTACAAACAAGAAGATATTATTGTGGTTTGTCGCAGCGGGAACCGTTCTGGCAAAGCTACTATCGTATTGCAAAAGAAAGGATTCAAAGCCATCAATATGGAAGGGGGGATGCTGAAATGGAATTCCGAAAAATAACCCTTTGGTTCACGGAGAACCGGAATCGTCTTTTCGCAGGCGTGGTTTCGGGAGGACTTCTGGGATATGGTTATTACCATTTCTTTGGATGCCGGCATTCCTGTGCTATTACCGGGGATCCGGTGAATAGCACCCTTTATGGAATCCTATTCGGACTGGTTATTTTATGGCCCGGAAGTATTAACCTAAAAATCTGAATAAGGAAATTTCTTCCGTGGTAACTGATTTCCTTCTTACTGTTACAATCTTTTTCGGTTGGTGGCTTCTTAACCGTGTATTACTTCCCAAAGCTGGTGTGCCTACCTGAGCGGAGCCTTCTCCTCAGGTAGAGGAAACCAAAGAACTACTGGGAACCCCTAAAAAGGAATAGAATTAAATCATTAGCCGATTGAACCCAATGCACCCGTTTAAAAAGACAGGAGAATTGTAATATGCCCATGTACGATTACCGTTGTCGGAAATGTGGTAAAGTGTTTGAAGAGCTGGTAGCCTCCAGCACGGTTCCTAATTCTGAAATAAAGTGTCCCCATTGTAAAGCGAAAGAGGCGGACCGCCTGCTATCAGCGCCCAGTATTGCATCTAAAACCTCCCTTGCTTCCCAGTCCGATTGCGCCTGCAGGACCAATCCCGGCTTTACGTGAGCTTCCTGAACCTGCAGTTGCAGGGGATGAGTCACGCAGAATAATTTCTCCGATTGTGTTGATTTAAAGCCTAAATTCACCGCCTTATTATTACCTGAATTATGGATAAATCGAGACTTCAGTCATTTCTAGATAACCCCACCCGAGCCCTCTGGACTTTGGCTATTCCGATCATGGCGGGCATGGGAATTCAGACGCTCTACACGATTGTGGACATGATTTTTATCGGTCGCCTGGGAGGAGATGCCATTGCTGCCGTGGCGTTTATTATGCCCCTATTTTTCCTCATTTTAGGGCTGACCTTTGGCTTAGGGAGCGGAGTCACCGCCTCCATCGCCCGTTTCATTGGCGCCCGGGATAAAGTGAATGCCGATAATAGCGCAGAACATGCTGTTTTTCTTGGTTTAATCATTAGTGCGGTTCTGACAACGACCGGGTTGCTCTTTGGCAAAACGATTTTGCGGAAACTGGGGGCAACGGAGGAAATTCTTCCGCTGAGCTGGTCCTACCTGAAAATTACCTGTTTTGGACTCCCCTTCATTATTATTTCCTCTTCCTTCCGTTCCATTCTGGCGGGGGAGGGCGACATGAAAATGCCCATGATGATCGCAGGGCTGGGAACCATTTTAAATATTATCTTGGATCCGATTTTTATCTTTGTTCTGGGATTTGGCATTGCCGGAGCCGCCATTGCAACGGTCCTCAGTCAGATTATCGTATTTTTTATTTTTATCTATATGATCTTTGTCAAGGAACATACCTATATCCGGTTCCGGTTACGGGATTTTTCCTATTCCGGGTATATCATTAAAGATATTATTCAGGTCGGATTACCGGCCTCCATTTCCATGATTATTATGTCTTTCGGTCAACTGGTGTTCAACCGTATCCTTGTGGTTTATTCTACTGATGCGGTGGCAGCTTATCAGGTGGGCGGACGGCTGGATATGATTATTCATTTGCCCATTATCGCCATTGCCGCTTCCCTAACGACCGTCGTGGGAATGTTCTACGGCGCTAACGAAATCGAAAAAATGAAATTCATTGTAAAATACGGTCTTTCCCGATCTTTCCTGATTACAGTGGTTTCTTCTTCAATCCTCTATTTCTCGGCTCCCACAATTGTGGCCATATTTACGGATGAACAGATGATCCAATCGCTTGCTGTGGTTTATTTACGGTATATTCTTCTTGTCTACCCCTTAATCGCCATCGGTATGTCTGTGGGCCGGATTCTTCAGGGTATTGGCAAGGGCCTTCCTCTCCTGGTCATTACTTCCATCCGAATTTTACTGGTGTCGGCACCTCTGGCAATCTTCTTTACCATGGTGCTCCACAAACCGGTCTACTGGGTCTGGTATGCCATGATGATCTCGACCGTTATTTCGGTAACCGTCTCCATTGTTTGGTTGAAATCGGCCTTTCATAAAATCATTCTCACTTAAGTCGATTTCTTTTGTCTTTATGATTGAAACGGGAAGTTTCTGTTATTGCTTTTTCTTTCCTTTGGATAAAAAAGCGGCTGTAATTTAACCGTTGATGAAAGCCCTCATTCTAGCTGCCGGTGTCTCCCGCCGTCTATACCCCCTTACCTATGATACACCCAAATGTCTTCTAAAGGTGGGTGATCGGGCAATCATCGATTATCAACTTCAAGCGCTGGAGGCGGGGAAGATTGATGATATTATAGTGGTGGTAGGTTACCACCGTGAGCAAATTGTGGATCATTTGAAAACCACATTCCCGGATCTTCATTTTCGGTTTGTCATGAATGAGCATTTCTTTGAGACCAATACGGCCTATTCGCTCCATTTGTGCCGAAAGGCTGTGGGTCATACAGCCTTACTCCTGATGAATGGAGATGTGCTCTACCCTCCGGAAGTGTTGAATCGTATTCTAGGTACGGGGGAACCTTCTACAATGGCGGTGGAAATCAAAGCCTGTGGCCGGGAAGAGGGGAAGGTGATTGAAGGCGAAAACAGGAGAATCGTGGCCATCGGGAAGGAATTAATTGAGGAAAATGCTTTGGGGGAATTTCTGGGGCTGGCTCGCTTTTCTTCCGATTTTGTGGTGGAATTATTCCAATCGCTGGGGCAGTTAATTGATGGAGGGGGTACTTCCGATTATTTTGAAGCCGCCATTCATCCTCTCCTGAGCCATCACTCCGTATATTATACAGATGTTTCCGATCTCCCCTGCATTGAAATTGATTTCATTGAAGACCTGGAAAAGGCTCAGAAACTGGCCCAGTCTCCCGCCTTTAGTTCTTAGAACCAGACCACACCTATCTCCTGTATCTCGGCCTGAACCGGCTCAGGTGTCAATTAATAGACAATCTGGGCCGTTATTCTGTTTCGATACCTTCTTTTCCTGTAAATTCAATCTGTCGATTTTATTAAAGTAGTTTGATTAGAGGAAATGATGATTACGAAAAAGCAGGCGCTTGATTACCACGAGCGCGGCCGACCGGGGAAAATTGAAATTGTAGCGACTAAGCCGACCGTCACGCAGCAGGATTTATCTTTAGCCTATACGCCGGGGGTGGCAAAACCCTGCCTCGAGATTGCCAAAGATCCGTCGGCTGCGGCAAAATATACGGCTCGGGGAAACCTGGTGGCTGTCATTACCAACGGTACCGCCGTCCTGGGCCTCGGAAATATCGGTCCCTTAGCCGGAAAACCGGTGATGGAAGGGAAAAGTATTCTGTTTAAACGGTTCTCCGATATTGATGTTTTTGATATTGAATTGAATACAACCAATGTGGATGAATTTGTCCATGCCGTTAAACTCCTGGAACCGACCTTTGGCGGCATTAATCTGGAGGACATTAAGGCGCCGGAGTGTTTTGAAATTGAAGAACGCCTGGTAGCGGAAATGAATATCCCCGTTTTTCATGATGACCAGCACGGGACCGCTATTATTTCAGCCGCCGGTCTTATCAATGCTGTCAGCATCGTGGGGAAACTGATGGAAGAAATCCGGTTAGTGATTAGTGGCGCCGGTGCTGCTGCCTTGTCATGCGCCAAACATTACCTCAATTTCGGGATTAAAAAAGAAAATATTATTATTTGTGACAGCAAGGGGGTGATTTATAAAGGGCGCAAAGAGAGTATGAACAAGTATAAGGCAAAATTTGCCAATGATACTAAACTACGAACCCTGGAAGAGGCTCTGGTAGGGGCGGATGTTTTTGTGGGACTTTCCATTGCCGGGCTGGTCACCAGAAAAATGGTCCGTTCCATGGCAAAAAACCCGATTGTATTTGCCCTGGCGAACCCCGATCCTGAAATCAGCTATCCAGAAGCCCGCGCTGCCCGGAAAGATGTTATTGTGGCGACCGGTCGCTCCGATTACCCGAACCAGGTGAATAATGTCCTCGGGTTCCCTTTCATTTTTAGAGGTGCCCTGGATGTCAATGCCACCAAAATAAATGATGAAATGCGGATCGCCGCCTCTGAAGCCTTAGCCCAGTTGGCCCGGGAGGATGTTCCGGATGAAATTGCTCGGATCTATAAAAAGGACCGGATTCAATTTGGTCGGGATTACATTATTCCCAAGCCCATGGATCCCCGCGTCCTAACCCGGGTAGCTTCCGCCGTCGCCAAAAGTGCCATGGAATCGGGTGTGGCACGGAAAAAGGTCAATCTTGAAACCTACGAAGATCAACTGGAATCACGGCTGGGGAAAAGCAGGGAACTGATTCGTGAAATTATCCATATTGCCCGAAGCGAACCTCAGCGAATCGTTTTTCCGGAAGGGGATTGCGATTCGATTATCCGGGCCAGCTATCAATTGGTAAGCCGGGAAATTGTTAAACCCATTCTGTTAGGGGACGTGAAAAAAATTCGGGCCGAGGCAAAACGGCTGGACGTGAACCTGAGCGGTGTGGAAATTATCGATCCGGCGACCAGTAAGAACCGGTGGAAATATATTGAGGAACTTTACCATCTGCGTCAGCGGAAGGGCATGACGTACCACCGGGCGGAAATTGAAATTAATCGTCCCAATTATTTTGGGTCTATGATGGTACGTGCCGGCGATGCCGATGGACTGCTTTCAGGTATTTCGCAACATTACCCCGATACCATCCGGCCTGCCCTTCAAATCATCGATCTGGATGAGGGCGTGGACCATGTGGCAGGCATGTTTCTCCTGGTGTTTAAAAATAAAATTAAAGTCCTGGCCGATGTGACCGTTAATATTGATCCCGATGCTGAGGTTCTGGCTGAAATTGCTATTCTGACGGCCGATAAAGTGAAACAATTCCGGATTGAACCACGAATGGCATTGCTTAGTTTTAGTAATTTCGGGAGTGTGAAGCATGCAAAAGCCCAAAAAGTGAAGGAGGCTGTTAATCTGATTAAAAAAATGCGACCGGACATTGTGGTGGATGGGGAAATGCATGGGGATGTGGCTGTCAGCACGGAGCTGTTGAAAGAGCAGTATCCTTTTTCAGTCTTGCAGAAGGAAGCCAATGTACTCATTTTCCCCGACCTGACAGCCGGTAATATTGCCTATAAACTGTTGGCTAAACTGGCGAATGCCACCGCCATTGGTCCGGTCCTGATGGGCTTTTCCAAACCGGTGAATCTATTGCAGTTCGGGACCAGCACCGTGGAAGATATTGTCCATATGGCAGCCATCACCGCCCTGGACGCCCAAACGAGGAAACGGTAATGTTTTTCGGTGTAAAATTTTGAAACGAATCAAAATCATACTAACCGAGATTAGAAAGGTGGTGTAACATGGGGTTGTTACAGCAAAAACTGGAGCGTTTGATTCCTAAATGGCAGGAAGAAGTGCGCTCTATTGTAAAGGAGAAGGGACACATTAAAGTCAATGATGTGTCTGTGTCTCAGATTTACGGGGGAATGCGGGGGATTAAAGGATTGATATGTGACACCTCCGCTGTAGACCCGGATAAGGGATTAATCATTCGCGGGTACCCGCTATTGGATATTACTCATCTTCTCCCGGAGGAGGTCTTCATTCTTCTGTTGTCCGGAACTTTGCCGGAAAAGGATGAATTAACTGATTTGCAGGATCAACTGGCTGAATACCGGACCGTGCCTTCCTATGTTTGGGATGTTCTGAAAGCCATGCCCCGGAATTCCCATCCCATGGCGATGCTGGATACGGCGATTCTCACAATGCAGGCTGAAAGTCTTTTTGCTGAAAAATATGAATCGGGGATCCCAAAAACCGAATACTGGAAATGGATTCTGGAAGACGGATTACGCCTGCTGGCTCGGCTTCCGGGTATTGCCGCCGGGATTTACCGACTGCGGTTTGACAAAGGACCGCGGATTGAACCGGATGCTGCTCTGGACTGGGCGGGGAACTTCGTCCATATGCTGGGAATCGAGGACAGTAGCGGTAATTTTAAAAAGCTCATGCGATTGTATCTGATGCTTCATTGCGATCATGAAGGGGGTAATGTGAGTGCTTTCAGCGCCCTGACGGTGGCTTCAGCCCTTTCATCCCCCTATTATGCCGTTTCCGCCGGTTTAAACGGTCTGGCAGGGCCTCTACACGGGCTGGCAAATCAGGAATGTCTGAAATTTGTGCTCGGAATCCGGGACCATTTCAAAGGTGTTCCCGATAATAAAGCAATGGAAGAGTATTGCTGGGATTGGCTGAATAGCGGACGGGTAATTCCAGGCTATGGGCATGCGGTCCTCCGTTGTCCTGATCCGCGCTTCACCGCGTTCGTGCAGTTTGGGAAAGAACATATTCAGGATGATGACGTCTTTTCCATCGTGGAGCGGTTATTTGAAGTGGTACCGCCTGTCCTGAAGAAACAGGGAAAAGCGAAAAACCCCTGGCCTAACGTGGATGCTGCCTCCGGCTCACTTCTGTATTATTACGGAATGACGGAATTCCAGTACTACACCGTGTTGTTCAGCATCTCCCGGGCCATGGGCATGATTTCACAGATGGTTTTGAATCGGGCATTGGGCATTCCCATTACCCGTCCCAAATCCGTCACAACTGAGTGGGTGAAGAACAATACGTAAACGACTCCAGCCCCGGATCATTGGATTGTTATTCCTGGGCCTGACCCTGGTCCAGGGGAACCAATTACCGGATGCCTCCGATGAGAAGGCTGAGCGCGTCTGGGTGTATTTCCGGGATAAGGGAACTTCTTCCCGTGTAGGGGCTAAACAACAGTCGCTGGTTTTATCCTCCCGGGTGCAACAGCGCCGCCAAAAGGTGGGTATTTCCGGACCTACTTGGTACGATATTCCGGTTGAGAATTCTTACATTCAGGCGGTGGTGAATACGGGAGCTGAACTCCGAAATCAGAGCAAATGGTTGAATGCGATTTCCGTAACCGCCACGCTGGAACAAATGAATCAAATCAGGGTATTGCCGTTTGTCAAAAGGGTAAAACCGGTTCGTGTTTACCGACAACCGTTACCAAAGGAAGGTCCACTTACTCCCCGGGCGGCGAAATCATTACAGTCGCAACTGGATTATGGCTACGCCCAGGAGCAGATTGAGCAGATCCACGTCGACCAGGCTCACGCTGCCGGCTACTTTGGCCAGGGGGTCCGGGTATTAATCATGGATACGGGCTTTTACACACGCCATGAAGCCTTCGACTCCCTAACGATCCTTGCCCAGTACGACTTTATCAACCGGGATTCGGTCGTCATGAATGAAACAGGGCAGGATTCCATTGATCAGCACGATCATGGCACTTTCACGTTTTCCACTTTGGGGGCTAATGTGCCGGGGAAGTTGTTAGGACCCGCATTTAAAGCTGAATTTATTCTCGCTAAAACAGAGCGGGTTCACGAGGAAATCCAACAGGAGGAGGATGATTATGTAGCCGGGTTGGAATGGGGAGAATCCCTGGGGGCCGATGTGGTCTCCACTTCTCTGGGGTATCTGGACTGGTACACTTTTCAGGATATGGATGGGAATACAGCCGTCACTACCAAGGCGGTGGATATTGCCGTCGGACTGGGTATGGTGTGTGTCACCGCCGCTGGGAACGAAAATAACTCTCCCTGGAAACATATCATTGCTCCGGCAGACGCCGATTCCGTTATTTCGGTGGGTGCGGTTGATCGTAATGGATATATCGCTATTTTCAGTTCCCATGGTCCAACTTACGACGGCCGGATTAAACCGGAAGTCTGTGCCCGGGGGCTTCAGACCGCCTGTGCTGTCCCGGGAGGTAAAACAGGCTATGCCGCTGTCAGCGGCACTTCCCTTTCCACCCCCCTGGTAGCGGGAGCGGCTGCTGTACTGCTCAGCGCCCACCCGGACTGGACTCCTATGATGATTCGAGAAGCCCTCATGATGACCGCTTCCCAGTGGTTGCAGCCCAATAACACCTACGGCTGGGGTATTGTGAATCTCTGGGCAGCCATTAATTATGATGCCTTTACCACCGCCGTGGAAGATGAACCTTTCACGCCCGGTGAATTTGCCATCTCCAAAACCTACCCCAACCCCTTTAATTCGGTTGTCACCATCACGGTCAATGTCGGTCGTTCCACTGAGTCATCTTTGGATATTTTCAATATCCTGGGTCAACCGGTGGTAACCCTCTACCATGGCTATCTCGAATCCGGGAATCATCCATTCACTTGGGATGCCTCCGGACATCCCTCCGGAATCTATTTTGCTCGATTCAGTTGGGGCGGGAAATCGGAAATGAAAAAGATTACTTACTTGAAATAAGGTACAAGTGTGTTAAAAAATATTAATCGAATGAGGTAAGGATCATGGCTAATCAATTTGACGACGAAATGGCTCGGATGGATGAGCTGGAGCGGGAAGAATCACCGGGCGTGCACGAAGCGGTCACGCTACACGAACCTATATCGGAACTGGAATTGCCGGCACCGATAGTGCTGCCAATGGGAACTTCGATTAAAAAGGCAGTGAAACAATTGCAGGTTGAATCCCTTGGGTGCGTGTTAATCGAAGATCAGGGTAAGTTGGCAGGTATTCTGACGGAACGGGATATCCTGCTAAAAATCACGGGTCGCGGTTTGGACCTTGAAAAGGAAATTGTGGATACGTACATGACACCGGATCCGGAATATCTGAAAATGGAGGACCCCATTGTTTATGCCCTGAATAAAATGTACGTGGGTGGTTTCCGGCACGTTCCCCTGGTGGATGATGATAAAAAACCGGTAGGGTTGGTTTCCCTGGTGAATATTGTACACCATATATCCGATTTTTTCAGCAATGAAGTTTTGAACCTCCCTGCCAAACCCCAACGAAAAGGCTTTGACCGACCGGAAGGAGGCTGATTTCATCCCATCCCGGTAATTGTTGTCCTATTTCCTTTGTAAAAAGGTTAAATTTCAATTTATGCAACGTCCCATCGCCGTTATCTTTTCCCTGTTATTTTTCTGGAGCTGTGCCTCCCACCCCACGGTCAGCACCCAGCGCTTAAAACCTGGGGAAACAGCGCGGGGCTATACCGTATCGGCTGAAAATTTTTTCCCCTACCTCTGGTGGCGGCGGGGATTGACCGAAACCAGCGACATTGGTTTTCGCATTGGTCTGCCCATTTACGGGTCTGGACTGGATTACAGCCGAATTCTCTACGTGAAAGAAAATAAATGGGACGTATTAAACCTGGCTTGGTCGTTGAATCCCAATTACAATATGGACGGAACGTACTACAAATTTAAGGCGACAGGAACAGAGAATGGATTTCAGAAAACACGCTGGTGGGGTATTCGAGGAATGTACATCCCCAAGGGGATTACAGGGGGCGCCAGTGTAAGACTGGGGCTCCTGTATGGATTACAGCGGAATCCCAAATGGGGATTTGAAGTGGGTTATTACCACGATTTCAATTCCATGCCCATTACCAAACTATTTAACCTGAAATGGGATCCCCTGGCACCGGAGAACGTAAAGCGTTTCGGAGATACGCCCCACGTGGATCCCGCTTCCGGGTGGCCATCGGAATACTCCCGCCTGACAGGGATCTCTTTCATGGTCTTCATCCGGTTAGATCAACTGAAAACCAAATAAATTTACTAACGGGATATGCCATCCAGATTAACCATCGGCTCCTACCAGTTGTACAGCATTGAGACCAGTATTTTCGGGCTCGATGGGGGGGCCATGTTCGGAATTATTCCTAAAGTGTTATGGGAAAAACAAGCTCCGGCTGATGAAAAAAACCGGATTACCATGGTGACCCGCTCCCTGTTACTGGTGGGACACGGGAAGAAGATTATCGTGGATACGGGGAACGGGGATAAATGGCAGGATAAATTCAGGAAGATTTACAACATTGATACCGAAACCGTGAATCTTTACACCTCTTTGAAAAAATACGGTTTTACACCGGAGGACATTACAGATGTTTTCTGTACCCACCTGCACTTTGACCATGTGGGAGGTAACACCCGCTGGGTGGATGGAAAACTGGAACCTGTTTTCCCCAATGCCACCTATTGGATTCAGAACGAGAACTGGGAGCTGGCCAATTCTCCCAGCGAGAAGGATCAGGGCAGTTTTATGGCAGACGACTGGTCGGTCCTGGCTGAAAATGAGATGATTCAATGGGTGGACGGCAAAGAAATGTTTTTACCGAAGATTGAGATCCAACTCTGTTATGGTCATACAACCGGCATGATGCTGCCCATCCTGCGGGGGGGCGATCAAACGTTGATTTATGGGGCGGATTTATTTCCCATGGCCGCCCATATTCCTGTTCCGTGGGTCATGGCTTACGACATTCAACCGGTGGTTACGGTGCGAGAAAAAACAGAATTACTTTCCAAAATCAGAAATGAAAACTGGATCGTGTTTTTTGAGCATGATCCTAAATTTCAATCAGCTACAGTTCATCGGGTTGGAAAGCATTTTACCATGAACCAGCCGGTCGTTGTCAGTGATTAACCCGTGATCGCCCGCGGTTAATTCCATCCATTTGCCGTGAAAGTAGTTCTTTTTATCCGGGATTTCCTGCTGGGTACCCAAATTTCGGACCGTCTGGCTTCGGTGGGGAAAGAAGTTGTGTTCTGCGAGCGACTTCGGGAATTGCCATTGGATCCCGGTGCTATCCTTCTGGATCTGGATGAAAAAGATTTTGGGAATTCTGCCTTTGTTTCAGCCCTGAGAAAGGTCCATCCTCAGGTACAAATAATCGGATTCATGCGGCAAATTCAAAATCAGCAGTTGACGGAGATGAAAGCAGCTGGTTGTTCTGTAATTATCAGTCAGTCGGCGGCGGTGAAAAATATTCAGACGATTATCCGGGAGCTGTCCCAGTGAAAGAAACGCTTCAACAGAAGCGGTTTCGGGCCGGCGAAGTGGTAAAACGCCTGGCTTTGGCGTACCCCGATTCAAAATGTTCTCTGAATTACCGTACACCCCATGAATTACTGGTGGCAACGATCCTATCGGCCCAGTGTAGTGATAAGCGGGTTAACCAAGTCACCGAATTATTGTTTCGAAAATATCCGTCTCCGGAGGCATTTGCCTACTGCCGTCTTTCCGACCTGGCAGAGGATATTCATTCATGTGGATACCACAACCAGAAAGCCCGGTCCATTCAGGGCGCCAGTCTGCAGATCGTGGAGCAGTATGGAGGACAGGTTCCCGATTCCATGGAAGCTTTGGTTCAACTTCCAGGAGTGGGACGCAAGACAGCCAATTGTGTTCTGGGAGAATATTTTCAACACCCTGCCCTCGTGATTGATACTCACATGATCCGTATCATGAATCTGTTGGGGTTTACGTCCCAGAAAGATGCTAAAAAAATTGAATTTGAGCTCCAGTCCATTTTTGATGAAAAAGAATGGGTTCCTCTGACACACCGGATTATTGACCACGGCCGGGCTGTTTGTATTGCTCGAAGACCCCAGTGTCACGAATGCGTTCTAAATGGTCTTTGTCCCTCAGCCCATATTTGATACTGGCGGCGATGGGAAAACAGTCTCCTTTTCAGCAGGAAATCCCTAAATTCGATCTTTAATAATATTTGTAGGATGCAAATAAATGAGTAACCCTTATCTTACAAAGATATTCCATTTTTCAGCAGCACACCAATATGGCCACGAGGACTGGCCAGAGGAGAAGAATCAGGAGATTTTCGGCGCTGACGCCAAAGTGCACGGGCATAATTATACGCTGGAAATTACCGTGACGGGTCCTGTGAATGAGGAGACAGGATTTATTGTCGATTTAGGTCATCTTAAAAAAGTGGTCCAGGATGAAATCATTTCGGTGCTGGACCACAGTCAGATTGAAAAGGAAATCCCCTGGTTTAAAAACCGTCAACCTTCTTCTGAAAACTTGGTTCAGTTCATCTGGGAAAGGCTGAATTCACAATTGAAAGGCCTCACCCTGCACCGGATACGTCTCCGAGAAACGCCCACCATTGTTACAGATTATTACGGTCCCGGTTAATGTCCTTTCAACACAAGGTTTATTTAGTCCTGGCGGGAATTTTCATCGCGTCCCTGGTGAGCGCAAATCTAATTTTCCAGAAATTTTTTACCTGGGCTCCTTTTGGGTGGTACACATTTGAATTATCAGTCGGTATTTTACCCTACCCCGTTACCTTTTTATGCACTGATTTGATTTCAGAAATGTACGGGAAGAAACGTGCCGACCAGGTAGTGGTTGCGGGGTTTGTGGCCAGTATTTTTACCATGATGGTTATCCTGACGGCGGATTTTGTTCCCGCCACAGAATGGTCTCCTGTGAATAATCAAACCTTTCATAAAGTATTCGGATTGTTTGGACCGGCTATTTTTGCTTCCATGGTGGCTTATTTAACGGCTCAATTCATTGATATTCGTATTTTCCACTTCTGGAAACGGTTAACAAAAGGAAAACATCTCTGGCTTCGGAATAATGGTTCCACCATCGTATCTCAATTGGTGGACACTACAACGGTCCTGTTGCTGCTATGCGTGACGGGAGTAGTGGAGTGGAGCCGCTTTTTCTCCTTGTTGGAGAACGGTTTTTTTTTCAAAGTCCTGGTGGCATTGAGTGACACACCTTTCTTTTATTTGGGTGTGTGGTTTTTAAAAAAGCGGGTTCATGAAGATCCGGATGAAGCGCTATGGGGATACCATTCTTTTAAAGAGGAGGCTTTGTAATGAATGAAATCTGTACCAAGATTGAAAGTCTGACCTACGAATTACTAGACTGCATCGGTGAAGATCCAAACCGGGAAGGGTTGAACCGGACGCCGTTACGGGTTGGAAAAGCTTGGGAGTTCTTCTCCCAGGGTTACCGGGCTAATTTGGACGATATAATTAATGAGGCCATATTTGACGAAAATTGCAGTGAAATGGTGGTAGTCCGGGATATTGAATTCTTCAGCATGTGTGAGCACCATATGATCCCTTTTTTCGGTCGCTGTCATGTGGGGTATCTGCCCGACGGGAAGGTCATTGGGCTGTCTAAAATTCCCCGGATTGTAGATATGTTCTCCCGGCGTCTTCAAGTCCAGGAGCGACTCACCCAGCAGATCGCCAATACCCTGGAAGAAGTTCTGAAACCCATTGGAGTCGGGGTGGTCATGGAGGGGCGGCATTTGTGCATGCAGATGCGGGGAGTGGAAAAACAAAACAGCTTTGCCACCACCAGCTCCATGCTGGGACAATTCCGAAAATCGGTGGAAACCCGCTCTGAATTCCTCAGTATCATCAGCAAGCGACGTTTTTAATGATTGAAACGCAAGAATGAATAATAGGAAATAAAATGGATAAGTACGATCTGGTGGTAGTCGGTGGCGGCCCTGGAGGTTATGTGGCAGCCATTCGTGCCGCCCAGTTAGGTCAAAAAACAGCCATTGTGGAGCAGGACCGGCTCGGTGGTATTTGTCTGAACTGGGGTTGTATTCCCACCAAAGCGCTGTTGAAAAATGCGGAGGTGCTACATTATGTGAAGAACAGCCGAAAGTTCGGACTTGAAATTCCGGAGTACAAAATCAATTTTCAGAAAACAATTAAACGCAGCCGCGATGTGGCACTCCGCCTTTCCAAAGGGGTGGAATTTCTGATGAAAAAAAATCAGATTACCCATATCCCGGGGCGGGGTGTTTTAGAATCCAAGCACCAAATAGCTGTCACAAACGACCAATCCACGAAAACCATCGAAGCGCGTAAAATTATTCTCGCCACAGGAGGTCACCCCAAATTGTTCCCCGGTTTTGAGCTGGACGGGAAGCGGGTACTCAGTTACAAGGAAGCGATGGTCCTGGAGACCATTCCCAGGCGGATGTTGATTATCGGTGCCGGGGCTATCGGAGTGGAATTTGCCTATTTTTATAATGAATTCGGTTCAGAAGTCCATTTAATTGAGATGCTTCCCCGGATTTTGCCCGTGGAGGACGAAGATGTCTCCCGCGAAATAGAAAAAAGTTTTAAAAAGTCCGGAATTAAAGTCCATACGAATACAAGTGTGACTCGGATTCAGTCCTTGAAATCCAAAGTCAAAGTCTACACGGAGTCAGATGAAGCGAAGGAGGTGCTGGAGGGCGATGTGGTGCTGGTGGCGACGGGTGTGACGGGTAATGTGGAGAATCTTGGTCTGGAAACGGTAGGGGTCGAGTATAATGAGGGAGCGATCCAGATTGATGAATTCTGCCGGACTTCGGTAGAGGATATCTATGCCATTGGGGATGTGACGGGTCCGCCCTGGCTGGCTCACGTGGCTTCGGCCCAGGGCCACGTGGCGGTGGAACACGCTTTTGGGAAACAGGCTCGACCGCTGGATTACAGCGCCATTCCAGGATGTACCTATTGCCAGCCCCAGGTCGGTTCCATTGGTTTAACGGAACAACAGGCTAGGGAACAAGGATACGATGTTAAAGTCGGCCGCTTTGACTTCCGGGCGAATGGTCGTGCAATGGCTGCCGGAGAGACCATCGGTTTTGTTAAAATTATTTTTGATGGTAAATATGGAGAACTTTTGGGTTGCCATATCGTAGCAACAGAAGCAACGGAGATGATTGCTGAACTTGGAATTGCCAAAACACTGGAAACGACCTGGCGGGAACTAGCCATGACGGTTCATGCCCATCCTACTCTGTCGGAGGCTGTCATGGAAGCGGCTTTGGATGCCTACGGAGAGAGTGTCCACCAGTAATGGTAACCAGTGAAACAACCGTCCCAGTCAATCACCAACCGAGTATTGCTTCCGTACCGGAAAGGGATAATTCGATACATGTTTTGGATCTTCAACAGAAAGACTACCAGTCGACGCTGGAGTTGCAACGTCGACTCCACCGTCAGCGCATCGCGGGGAGGGTAGGAGATCACCTATTGCTGGTGGAACATGAACCGGTGTACACATTCGGGAAAAATGCCGATCGAAATCATTTACTCCAGTCCAGCCCACCGGAGGCTAAACTGTTTTTTGTGGAACGGGGTGGGGATGTGACTTACCATGGACCGGGTCAGCTTGTGGGCTATCCCATACTGGATTTAACCAATTATCGCAGGAGCGTGAGCTGGTACATTCAAACCCTGGAAAAAGTCCTGATCCGAACGTTGGCCCGTTTCGGGATTGAGGCGGAAATTCGAGAGGAATATCCAGGTGTGTGGGTGGAGGACGAGAAAATAGCAGCCCTGGGTGTCCGGATCTCCCGGTGGGTCACCATGCATGGATTTGCTCTAAATGTGAGTACGGACCTGAATTACTTTAACGGGATTATCCCCTGTGGAATTTTTGAATGCGGTGTTACTTCCATGGAAGCGGTTCTGGACCGGAAAGTGAAGATCACCGACGTGAAACAGGAGTTAACGGCGGTTTTCCTGGATATTTTCCAGTCGCAAAAAACAGTAGGAGTAAACTGATGCCGAGACTGCACGGGTTTCAGAAAAAAGAATTGCTGGAAATTTATACCACAATGGTTACGTCACGCCGACTGGATGAGAAGATGCTGATACTCCTGAGGCAGGGGAAGGGATTTTTTCATATCGGGTGTGCAGGGCATGAAGCCGCCCAGTTGGGAGCAGTGGCTAACCTGCGCCCAGGGGAGGACTGGTCCTATCCTTATTACCGGGATGCGGCCTATTGCCTGGGAATGGGGATGACGGCCCGGGAACAGTTGTTGTCGTTTCTGGCCCGGGCGGATGATCCCAACTCCGGAGGCCGCCAGATGCCCCAGCATTACGGACATCGGAAATTGCGAATTGTGACTCAGTCTAGCCCTACCGGGACACAGTTTTTAACCGCCGTCGGGTGTGCCAAAACCCGCGTCTGGGAGAAGACCAAGGAAGTGGTGTATGTTTCCAGCGGCGAGGGAGCCACCAGTCAGGGGGATTTCCACGAAGCGCTGAACTGGGCCAGCCGAGAAAAACTGCCGGTGATTTTCCATATTGAGGATAACGATTACGCTATTAGTGTGCCCATCTCCGAACAAACGGCCGGTTCCTCGGTTTATTCCATGGTGGCGGGGTACCAGAACCTGGCCCGGTTTGATGTGGACGGCACCAATTTCTTTGAAGCCCATCTAGCCTTCCAGGAAGCGGTGGAACGGGCCCGGAAGGGAAAAGGACCTTCGGTAGTTGTCACACATGTGGTACGGCTACTATCCCACTCCTCTTCCGATGATCAGCGGAAATACCGTACCGAGGAGGAACTGGAACGGGACAAGGAACGAGATCCCATCCTTCGGTTCGAACAGGAATGTATTGCTGCCAAGGCCGTTTCCCGGAAAGAGTTGGATGCCATTCGGGACAAGGTAAATCAGCAAGTTGATGCCGATGCAGAATGGGCGGATCAACAGGCCCATCCAGAAGCTTCCACCGCCCTGGACCATATTTACACCACCGAACCCTTCCCTAAAGAATCGCCCTTAAATCCCGTCAATGAGAAAATTGTTCTGGTGGATGCTATTAACCATGCACTGGCGGAGGAACTGAAGGTAAATGAAAAACTGGTCATCTACGGTGAGGATGTGGCCGACCCTAAAGGCGGTGTTTTCACTGCTACTAAAGGGTTAACCAAAATTGGAGGCCCGGAACGGGTGTTCAACTCTCCTCTGGCTGAATCCTCCATTATCGGTACCGCCGTTGGCATGGCGGTGGCAGGGTGGAAACCGGTGGTTGAAATTCAGTTTGGGGATTATATCTGGACGGCCATGATGCAGATCCGGAACGAGGTGGCTACAGTCCGGTACCGCTCCAATAACCAGTGGAGATGTCCCCTGGTAATCCGGGTTCCCGTTGGAGGGTACATCCACGGTTCTCTTTGCCACAGCCAATCCATAGACGGGTATTTCATCCATCTTCCCGGGATTCGAATTGCCTATCCTTCCAATGCGGCGGATGCCAAGGGGCTATTAAAGATGGCCTGCCGGATGGATGATCCGGTCATGTTTATGGAACATAAGGGCCTCTACCGCCAGGGGTATGCCGCTACCCCCGAGCCGGATGAAAATTACTTATTACCCTTTGGGAAAGCGCGAATTGTCCAGGAGGGAGAGGTGGTCACGATTATTACCTGGGGTGCTATGGTTCAGAAGTCGCTGGAAGCGGTAAAAATGGCTGACATAGAGCCGGAAAAAGTGGAAATCATTGATTTACGGACCTTGAATCCCCTGGACATGGACGCAATTAAAACATCGGTACAAAAGACCGGGAAGGTGCTGGTGGTTTATGAAGACAATTTAACCAATGGCCCCGGCGCCGAAATTTCCGCCCTTATCAGTCAACATTACTTTGAATTTCTAGACGCCCCCATCCAGCGTGTGGCAGCGGCGGACTGTCATGTGCCGTATAACTGGTACCTGGAGGAGAAAGTCCTGCCCCAAACGGAGGATGTGGCCAAAGCCTTAACCGATATTTTGGAGTACTGATGATTGTAGATGTCGTTATGCCCAAAATGGGTGAATCCATTATGGAAGGAACCATTCTTGAATGGCGGAAAAAAGTCGGGGATGTGGTAGAGCTGGATGAAATTCTGCTGGAGATTGGCACAGATAAGGTGGATTCTGAAATTCCCTCCCCCACGGCCGGGAGAATTATTGAAATTCTAGCCCAGCCCAATGATGTGGTTAATGTGGGTGCTGTCATTGCCCGGGTGGAGACGGAAGCAGAAACAGCTATCACGGACAAGAAGAAGCGACCGCTACCCGAGCCTAAACAGGAGAGGAAACCAGTCTCTCCCAAACCGGCTCCGGTAGAAAAACAGATCAGAAAGCCGGAGCGGAAAACCACTGGGAAAAAATTCTTCACGCCTGTCGTGAAAAAAATTGCTGCAGAAGCCGATCTTGATTTGACCGAACTGGATTTGATTCCAGGCTCCGGTCGGGGAGGTCGGGTGACCAAACAGGATATACTCGCTTATTTGAAAGAAAAACCAGCAGCTCCAGAGGGGGTGGCTCCTCCTCCGGCCCCTGTAACCTTTATGGAAGAAGAAGAGCGGGTTGAAATGACCCATATGCGCAAGCTGATTGCAGAACATATGCGCGCCAGTCTGGATACGGCTGCCCACGTGTACGTGATGACAGAAGTGGATATGACATCCATTGTGGAATACGTGCATCATCAGGGGCAATTCTTCCAGGAACGGGAGGGATTTAAACTGACCTACACACCCTTTATCGTTCAGGCGACCGTAAAAGCACTCACCACCTTCCCGGGTGTGAATGCATCCCTGGAAGGGTCCACCATAATCCGGAAAAAACATATTAACATTGGACTGGCAGTTGCCCTCGAAAAGGGATTAATGGTGCCTGTCATCCGGAATTGTGAAGAGTTGAATTTCCTCGGTCTGTGCCGGAAAGTCCACGACCTGGCCCGCCGCACCCGTCAAAACCAGATTTCCCCGGATGAACTGCAGGGTTCCACCTTTTCCATTACCAATTTTGGGGTTTTCAACGTTACCATGGGTACGCCGATTATTAATCAACCCAATGCGGCTATTCTGGGTGTAGGGGTGGTTAAAAAACGGCCCGTGGTTATCGAATCAAACGATGGGGATGCTATCGGTATCAAAAGTATCATGTTCCTATCCCTGGGATTTGATCACCGTTTGATTGACGGAGCGGGCGGGAGCCGATTCCTCTCGGCAGTAGCTGAAAACCTTGAATCCGTGAACCTAGCGTCTTTGTTTTAATGTCTGAATTGAATCCAGGGAACGTTACTTCCTCCGTCGGTAAACCCAGGATCCGTCTGCAAGTGAATGACGATTACCGGCTTGTCCGGAATATCGTAAACCGGAACCAGCTTCACACCGTGTGTGAATCGGCTCGCTGTCCCAATATATTTGAATGCTGGGGACGGGGTACGGCCACCATTATGATTCTGGGCGATGTGTGTACCCGCTCTTGTGGGTTTTGTTCAGTCAAAACAGGCCGGCCTGCCCCGGTGGCAGAAACGGAGCCTCTGCGCACCGCCCTGGCTGTTAAGAAAATGGGTCTGAAACACGTGGTGATCACGTCAGTGGACCGGGACGATCTAAAGGACGATTTCGGTGCACGTATCTGGGCTGAGACAATTCGACAGATTCACGCTCTCAATCCCTGCTGTTCAGTGGAGGTATTGACTCCCGATTTCCAGGGATATTCTCCGGCTCTTGAGGAGGTATTTGCCGCTCAACCGGAGATTTTTTCCCACAATGTGGAGTGTGTCCCCCGAATCAGTCGCCAAGTGCGCCCTCAGGCGGATTGGGATCGCAGCATGGGTGTGCTGACTCAGTCCGTTTCGTATGGTCTGGTTACCAAGACAGGTCTGATGGTGGGGCTGGGTGAAACTATTGAAGAAGTGGAGGCCACCATGCGCACCATGGCAGCGCTGGGAGTGGAAATCTTTACGATTGGACAGTATCTCCAGCCCACCCGGAACCATCTACCTGTTCGGCGGTATGTTTCCCAATCAGAATTTCGACAATACGAACAGTTTGGAAGGGAACTGGGCTTTCGGGTGGTGGAATCGGGACCGCTGGTGCGCAGTTCCTACCATGCAGAGAAACAGGTTCAACGCTTAAATCGAAGGAAACGGGAATGGAACAGCAAAAAAGTTTAATCTATTCGATCATTGTGGTGGCGGGGTTGGCCCTGATGTGGGTGGTGGAAAGCTCCATGAATCCAGCCCCTCCTTCGCCCCATGCTCCAATGATGGTGGATGGAAAAATGCCGCCCCCCCTTTCCGATTTTCCCATGCACCGCGCCTTTATTGATGAAGCAACCTGTCTTCGGTGTCACCAGAATGGGAAAGAAATGAATTTCGGGGGGCAAACCTTAATTGCCCCTAAAATTAAACATGAATTCCGGGAGAATTGCGTTCGCTGCCACCAGTTACCCCAGTAGCAGATTGGCTTAAAACCGACGGAATGGTTTGGATTTCCTGACAGGATCGCATAGATTGGGTTCTGGCACACAGTTTGAGCTTTCGTGCGGCAGTTGACAATTCTTTTCATTAAATAAATCAGGTTTTATCATTATGAGCAAAGAATCAGAAAGTTGGGATGAGGAATCGGTAGAGACCTATCCGGTCATGCCCCTGCGGAATACGGTGCTGTTCCCCCAGCAGGTTATTCCCATTTATATCGGGCGGGAGAAATCACTGAAATTGATCGATGATCTGACTCCCCAGAATAATCACATTGTCGTCGTAGCTCAGGAGGATGGTTCTATTGAGGATCCTAGTCCCGATGACCTTTATTCCTTTGGGACCCTGGCGGTCGTTCTGAAGGTTTTTGATATGCCGGACAACAGTAAATCGGCCATCGTTCAGGGTGTGGATCGCGTCAAGATACTGACGTTTCGTGAAGCAGATCCCTATTACCGGGCGGTGATTCAGAAAGTAGAAGAGGAGGAAGCCGAGGACGACTTGGAGGTAGATGCCCTCACCAACAACCTTCGCCAGACGTTTACCGAGCTGATCCGGGTTGCGCCCAACCTGACGGAGGAGCATACGGGAATGCTTTCCAATATTCAGAAACCGGCCCGTCTCGCAGACCGGACCGTTTCCCTTCTCACCGTCGCCAATGCTGAGAAACAGGACGTATTAGAAGAATTAAACGTCAAAAAGCGGGTGGAAAAAGCTATCTCCATTATTACCAAGGAAATTCAGCGCATTAAACTGGGAGAAGAAATCCAGAGTGAAGTGCACGATGAAATCACCAAGTCTCAGCGGGAATACTATCTGCGGGAGCAGATGAAGGCGATCAAGCGGGAACTGGGTGAAGATGAATCCCAGGTGGAGTTGAAGGAGCTGGAGGAACGGATTGAAAAGGCTCAAATGAGTGAAGAGGCCGAAAAAGTGGCGCGGAAAGAACTGGATCGCCTTTCCCGGATTCCCACCCAGTCACCGGAGTACACTGTTTCACGCACCTATATTGAATGGCTGACAGACTTGCCCTGGAATGTAACCAGTGAAGATCAGGTGGATGTAAAGGAGGCTAAACGGATTCTGGACGAAGATCATTACGGTCTGGAGAAGGTCAAGGAGCGGATTTTGGAGTACCTGGCGGTACGGGCCTTGAAACAGAAAAAGGATCCCGATGGTGTTGTTCGCGGTCCGATCCTCTGTTTTGCAGGGCCTCCGGGGGTGGGCAAGACCTCACTGGGTAAATCCATTGCCCGGGCCATGGGACGGGAGTTTATCCGGATCTCCCTGGGTGGCGTCAGGGACGAGGCGGAAATCCGGGGTCACCGGCGCACTTACATCGGTGCTCTGCCGGGACGGATTATTCAATACCTGAAAAAGGCGGGGACCAATAATCCAGTCTTCATGCTGGACGAAATTGATAAACTGGGGATGGACTTCCGCGGGGATCCGTCCTCGGCCCTGCTGGAGGTACTGGATCCGGAACAGAATTACAATTTCAGTGACCACTACTTGGAGGTGAATTTTGACCTGAGCAAAGTTATGTTCATTGCCACCGCTAACTACCAGGATCCAATCCCCCCGGCGCTAAAAGACCGGATGGAAATCCTGGAATTTTCCGGATATATTGAAGATGAAAAAATCCAGATTGCTAATCGCCATTTGATTCCAAAGCAGATAGAAGAAAACGGTTTGTCGGAGGAGGCTGTCTCTCTGGATACGACGGCTGTTAAGGAATTAATCAATTCCTACACCCGGGAAGCGGGAGTCCGGAATCTGGAGCGGGAAATTGCCAACGTCTTGCGGAAAGTGGCCCGGGACAAGGTGGAAAAAAAGGTAAAAAAGATCCGGGTTACGAAAAAGAAAGTGACCGATTATCTAGGAGCACCCCGGTATTATTCTGAAATAGCAGAACGGACGACCAAACCGGGGGTGGTGACCGGTCTGGCCTGGACGGCGGCTGGAGGCGATATCTTATTCGTGGAAGCCTCCAAGATGAAGGGGAAAGGATTGTTGACACTCACCGGTCAACTGGGAGATGTTATGAAGGAATCGGCTACGGCGGCTTTGTCGTACGTCCGTTCCCATACGGATATTCTGGGCATTCCAGAGGACTTCCATGAAAAAACCGATATTCATGTTCACGTTCCTGCCGGTGCAATTCCCAAGGACGGTCCCTCCGCCGGTGTAAGCATGTTTACGGCCATTGTTTCCCTGCTGACAAATATCCCTGTGCGGGGTTATGTGGCTATGACCGGGGAAATTACCCTCCGGGGGAATGTATTACCTATCGGCGGTGTGAAGGAGAAAGTGACGGCGGCGCACCGGTCGGGAATTAAAACTATCATTCTTCCGGATCACAACCGGAAAGACCTGGAAGACATTCCCGAACATATCAAGAAGGATCTGAAATTCCATTTTGCCAAAGAAATGATGGATGTTATTGATGTGGCCCTGCCCGGATTGAAGCGGAAAAAAGCTAAACGGAAAACCGTCAGGAAATCCTAAATTCAGCCCCCGTTTCGGGCGCTTGGTTTCCTGAATTCGCTTTGCTCATCAAGGCAGGAAAATTCCCCAAGCGCCAGGATATTGAAAAAGAGAAGAGTTTCTATTAAGCGGGCGCTTAGCTCAGCTGGTCAGAGCGCCGTCCTTACAAGGCGGAAGTCACTGGTTCGAGTCCAGTAGCGCCCACCAAGCATACCAAAACGAACTTTTGAATAAGATAGCCACCGTATAGCAGTGGCTATCTTTGTATCTGTCGTAATATGTAAACATACAGGCTTGTGAAT
>CAZNUM010000013.1:0-38402 GCA_964576315.1 uncultured bacterium | reverse complement strand
GGAATGGCATGTGTCTGTGTTGGGCTGGTTCACGTGCGTGATTATGGGGAATACAGTCCAAGCCGGTCAAATCAGTAATGCCTACGGCGGCGGTCTGTATATTGATGTATACAGTGAATGGAATGGTTCCCAGTACATTGTGGGGGATGTGGGGATTGTGAACACCACCATATCGGGAAATATGGTAAACTTTACAACCACAGGATACGAGAGCTATGGCGGCGGTCTCTATGTCGATAATAATAATCAAAACATTGGTATGTTTAACACCATTATCTGGGGGAACAGCGCCAACACGGATGCATCTGTTTATGATGGCGGAACCAACTTGAATGCCGATTACAATGATGTTGAGAATGGGAGTTCGTACGCCTGGACGGGTTCCAACTCTGTGTCTATTGATCCCGATTTCAATGATCCTGCCAATGGAGATTATTCCCTGGCAGATGCCAGCCTGGTGATTGGTGCCGGCACCACCGTTTTCGATGGTGTGAACGCTCCGTCTGACGATATTCTGGGGAATATCCGACCTAATCCAGTCGATTCTAACCCTGACCTGGGAGCGTACGAAAACGAACTGGGTCGGTCTCCCTATCCGGTTCAGGTGGAGGGACTGGAAGCCAAACCTGGATTCCAGGAAGCGTTCCTGCGTTGGAAATCCAACCCGGAAACCAATATTGATTACTACAAGATCTATCAATCAACTACCTCCGGGTTCGTTCCGACGAATGCGGACAGTGTGGGAACCACTTCTGATACTACCTTTACGGTTCAAAACCTGACGAATAATCAGCGGTACTACTTCCGTGTTTCGGCGGTCAATACGGATACCCTGGAAGGAGATCCCTCTAATCAGGTTTCAGTTACTCCTCGCTACTTGGGCCCCACCTGGTGGGTAGCCACGGATGGGTCTAACGACGGTGACGGGAACGAAGCCAGCCCCTTTGCGGATCTGGCCAAAGCAGTGACTGAAGCCGCTTCCGGCGATACCATCATTCTGAAAACGGGTACGTACACCGGTCCCAATAACCGGGATCTGGTATTTGATGGAACTAAACAGTTGACGATTCGCGGTGAAACGGGCGCCGCTGAGACCGTCCTTGACGCCCAGAATGTCTGGCGCCACATGTTCTTCATGGGTCCGGTGGATACCTCCTTTGTTATTGAAGGGATTACCTTCAGGAACGGTCAGGCTCCTGATGATGGAGGAGGCTGGAAAAACGGTGGATCAATCTTTTTCCAGGGGGGTGATTTCTGGGATGAAAGAAGTCAAAAAAATGTGTTCGGATATCCAGCACCTGAATTCCGTGACTGCATCTTTGAATCGAATTTGGCGGGACAAAGTTATGAGAACGGCTTTGGTGGAGCCGTGCAAATCATGAATGCCGGTCCGAAATTCCAAAATTGTGAATTTAAGGGTAATTCTGCCGGACGCGGCGGCGGGGCTGTTTATATTGCCAGCCCGAATTATGGTGGAACCTTCTTCCTGTCAAACCCGCATTTCGCAGACTGTATCTTTAATAATAACAGTGCCAATAATACCAATGGGATGGATTCTTTTGGCGGTGCTGTTAAAATAGAAAGCGGCGGCAGGACTAAATTTTCCGGCTGTCAGTTTACCCAGAATTCAGTAATTGCCAGTGGAACCCAGGCCTATGGTGGAGCGATATTTATTGATGGTTCTTGGGATATTCAAAACGATAATAATATTCGGATTAAACGTTCCATATTCTCGGGGAATCAAGCGTTGGGCAATAATAATGGTTATGCCGCTGGTGGTGCCATTTGGGCCAATGCACCCTTTACATTAGTCAACAGTCTTCTGGTTGATAATATTGTTCAGGGGGACGGCGATGCCAGTGCTGGCGGTGTCTATGTTGATATTATGGATCAAGACGGAAGTTACGGACCATCCTATATTATTAATAATACGATTGTGGGCAATAAATGCCTGGACGCTTCGGGGGATATACATAACAATGGCGATGGGGGTGGCGTATTAATGTGGAATGGCTGGCGACAAACCGGCGCCTGGTTTAATAATATTATTTACTACAACAAAGCAAAGAATAACACTGCACTCCACTTTGAATCTGGTTCTTCTATTGATCTCGGTTATTTATGTGTTGATGAAGGGGAAGGACAACCCTGGTGGGACAATAATACGATGAGCATGACGGATCCCAAGTTCAGGGATGCACCTGGTGGTGATTTCCAGTTGAGTTACACCAGTCCGTTGATCGATACTGGTGCTGATCAATTGGGTGGTGTTCAAGCGCCGGTTGTGGACATTCGAAAGTACTACCGCCTGGGGGCTCCCGACCTGGGAGCCTACGAGGCAGGTGCCAGTCGATTCGTCCTTAAACTGTACGATGACATTGACACGACTCCCCGGGACACCACCTTTTTGAACCGGGATCAGGAATTTACCGTCACGATTGAAACACAGGATAATCAGGGAAATACTGTGACGGAAACGGCTGGTGTGTCCTGGTTTGTTACTCCCAGCGACAAGCATGTAACCATTCTCAGTCAGGATACGGTTACCTTTGGCGGGAAAGCTTCCATCACCTTGAAGGCTACCGGAATTACCGGCTTCAAGTTCAGAGTGGGAGCGAATATTGAAGGGGCGGTCCGCCTGACCAATCTGTATATCATTGAACATGAAGTCACCGGGACGCCGCCACCTGTTTCCAACATAACTATTAATCCTCCTGGCTGGGCGCCTCAGGATAACTTTACAGTGAACTGGGACAACCCGGATGAGGGCGCCTACGGCCGTGAATTCATCGGCGCCTATGTGAAGGTGGGGAATGATGTTCCCTTCTTCCTGGGAGACACGGTAACAACAGGGTTTGGTGTAAATCAGGCTGCTGTTAAAGTGCCCGAAATGGGTATCTGGGACGTGCGGGTCTGGCTGGTGGATGAACTGGGCAACGAGAGTATTGACAGTTCAGTTGTGGTCCAGGCTAAATACGACGCCCAGCCTCCCTCTGGATTTGATATTATGGAACCCTGGGATGGAGTCTGGGGCAGTGACAAACCTCGCTTCCGCTGGCAAAAGCCGGATGATTATCCCTCGGGGATTGCCATTTATGAACTGCACCTGGACGCGTCCACCATCATCAATCTGGATCTTTCACAGGTGATAGAAGAACAACAGGGTGGTGTTCCCACCGTGTATGTGGATGCTACCAGTTCAATCCCGAATGGTGGACATGAATGGTGGGTCGTGGCGGTGGACAGTGCCGGGAACGTCCAGGAAGCGGATGCGCACCATAACTTTGGTGTGGATACGAATCCGCCACACATTGACCATCCCAATCCATTGACGCAGGTCAATGAGAATCAGAACACGCCCCAACTTAACATCAATATTTGGGACGATGAATCGGGTGTAAGCTGGGCCTCGTTCTATTATCGTATCAGCGGTGATGAAGGGAACTGGAATGAACTGAATGCCTACAATAATCCAAGTCCCATTGCCGTTCCCAATTACGACGTAACCCGCGACGGGATTGATTATTACTTCCTGGCGGAGGACAATGTGGGGAACTTGAGCCGTTGGCCAGATGACGGTCGTCCTTTCCATTCGGTACGGGTTGTGGCCAACAACGTGGCAACCGATGATGTCTGGAGAGATGGAATCCCCAGCGGTACTGCTGTGGAGAATTACCAGTTCTTCTCCATTCCCTTCGATGTTGGGAATGCCAAAGGTACGATTGAGTCGGTCTTCGGTAAATATGACAAGTACAACTGGCGGTTCTTTGGGTATGAAGGGGATTGGGTGGAGTTTCCAGAACTTCCTTCGGTTGTTACGGGGAAAGCTTATTTCTTCATTTATGATGAAACCGCCAACGGAATCGGTCCGGTAACCTTCCAGTTCGGGCAGGGGACTTCCAATGCCACCGACCAGCCCTATCAGGTGGATGCCAGTCCCGGCTCATGGGTATTTTTCGGGAACCCCTACAACTTCAGTATTCCCCTGGACCGGGTCTACATTGCTGATGGAACGCCCATTTTGAGTTCGGGCAGCGTCTACACCTGGGATGGATCCTGGATCGGCCCCGGTGGGTCCCTGGAGCCGTGGTCAGGATATATTTATAAGTCTGCCTCCGCCGACAAGTTCTTCATTGACGGCCGCGGATACGATATGGGTCAAACCGGCAAGGCGGTCGATTACGAGAACATCCCCTTTGAAGCGGGCGAATGGATTGTGGACATCTCTGCCTCCACGGGCAATTTGAGAGATGAAGAAAACCGGGTGGGGATCCGGGCATTTGCCTCCGATGGTTTTGACGTGCTGGACAAGTTTGAACCGCCTCTGGTCCCGGGTGATATCTCGCTGAGAATCGATAACCGGAACCGGAAAGAGACACCGGATATTTACTCCAGCGACATCCGGGCGTTGAATGAATCCGGACAGTACTGGGATCTCCAGGTGTATGCCCCAACCAATGGGCAGCGGACCTATCTTACCTTTGACGGTCTGGGTTATATCCCGGAGGAATTCGATGTCTTCCTGGTGAATAAAACCACCCAGACTGCCCAGAATTTGAGATGGAACCCGGTTTACTCGTTTGCCAATTCAGGGTCGGAAGATTATCTGAAACAGGAATTCCGCTTCCTGGTGGGAACCCGGGAATTCCTGGACCAGAACAATATGGGCGTCAACCTCTATCCCGATGCTTATCGTCTGAGTCAGAACTTCCCGAACCCCTTCAATCCCCAGACGAGTATTCTTATCTCCCTGGAGAATGACGCTACGGTAGATCTGGTGGTGTACAACCTTCTGGGAGCGGAAATCGCCCGACTGGCGGTGAATGAACACCGACCGGCAGGGTATTACACCTTTATCTGGGACGGACGAAATGCCTCTGGGGATAAAGTGGCAACCGGGGTCTATTTCTACCAAGCCCTGGTGCGGGATCACACTGGTAAAGTGGTGTTGAACCAGACCAAGAAAATGGTCTTCCTGAAATAGACTGAAAACCAATTTTCTGCAATAGCCTTCGACTCGTCCCGCTAATGCGGGACGGCTCAGGCAGATAGACTGTGGTTAATTTGAAATCCTGTACCAGTTATTGGTTCAAGAGAAGTTCTTTAAGACGGCCGGGTACGACCATAGATCCAAATGTCATGCTGAGCCTGACGAAGCATGAGCCTGACCCTACCCAACTATCCTCGGTCAGGCAGGGAAATGGGACGCTTTGTAAAGATATTTAGTCCCCTTCTCCCGATTGAGGACCTGTAATGTTGCCTGAATCACAGTTTTTAACCTATTTTCGCCTTAACTTTACTGTCCCAGAGTTTTAAAGGAGTGCTCAATGCCAAGATTTGTCACGAAGATTATTTTATTTTCCTTTATGGTTAGCCTGGCTGTGGTTGGCCAGGAGACAACTGGTTCTCAGACTAAGCCCACGGCAGCGGTTCTGGATTTCACCGGTACGGGGATAAGTCAAATGGAGGCGGTCACCCTGACCCAGAGGCTGGCTTCCGAATTGGTGAAGACAGATGCTTTAATCATTGTGGAACGAAGCCAGATGAGTGAAATCATGGATGAACAGGGCCTCCAGCAGAGTGGCTGTACTTCCGCCGAGTGTGCCGCTGAAATCGGAGCCTTGCTGGGCGTTCAGAAAATGATTACCGGTTCCTTCGGGAAGATTGGCAATACCTACACCATTGACGCCCGTATGTTTTCGGTGGAAACGGGTGAAACGGAAAAAACGGTCAATAAGAATTACAAGGGAGAAGTGGACGGTCTCCTGACCCAGATCGAAATCGTAGCCTGGGAACTGGTGGGGCTTCAGCCTCCGCCGGAGCTGCTGGCAGCGGCGGGATTAAAAACGCCGGAGCCGGAACAGGCTGAAGTCAAGGAGAAACCGAAGAAAAAAGGCGGTTTTGGGAAATTTGTCCGCCGTGTGACCCTGCTGGGGATTCTGGCCGGTGGCGGATACTATGCCTACACCCAGCTGGGAGGTCAGTCCAGTGATTTACCTCTTCCGCCGGATCCACCTGCAACGCATAAAGTCCTGGTGAATGGGGGAGGTGCCCGATGAAACATAAAGCACTTTTCTCACTCATACTTTTTGGATCGTTCCTGTTCAGCCAGGACTACCAGACCGATATTCAGCCAATCTTTAGTACGTACTGCACTCCCGCCTGCCACAATCCAAATAATTTGACCGGGGGGCTGAACCTGACAGACGGGCAAAGCTATGGTAATCTGGTCAATGTACCCTCGCAAGGGTACACCGGGTTTCAACGGGTCGTACCCTTTGATACGATGAACTCGGTACTTTACCAGAAAATAATGGGGAACCCCTCCTTCGGGGCCCAAATGCCCAAGAATGCGACTCCCCTTCCCCAGACCGAACGGGACAAAATTGGGAATTGGATTGTGAATGGTGCTCTGGAGACGTCCGGCGAAACCAGTTTCTCCTTTGATTATGGTTTCGGTGGTCATATTGAAACCAGCAGCCCGATCGATGGACAGCAGACCTGGAGCATTGAATTCTGGCTGACTTTTCATCAGCAACCCACGGGGGGTGTGCAGGAGATCTTTAATCGTAACCGGAGCGATAACACGGCTCCTGACATTTTTTTCCAGTACGATGGCACTATCGGAAAATTCAGGTTTTTCATCGAAAACGGCGGTCAGGATGAAGAGAGCGAAAGCGCAGCTTTTGATAATCAATTCCATCACTATTATTTTGAAGGGGATGGGTCAAAAGTACGCTGGTATTTCGATGGTCACCTCGAAGGGGAGTTAACGATGACCGCCTCCTTTCCCACATCCACCAATAAAATGATTTTCGGGAATGGGCTGGATGGCTCCATGGATGAGGTGCGGTTCCGGACGCTCTCTGGTTTTTCAGCCGTACCAACGGCTCCGTACAGTCCGGAAGCGGGAACGGTTTTACTTTGGCATTTTGATACTCAGTCGCCGACCGTTGTGGAAGATGCCAGCGGCTTTAATAATCAGGGCACGATTGTGGGGACGTCCGCCTATACCGAGGACGTTTATTTCGGTTTCTCGAAATTTTTCGCCTGGCTGAATGGGAATGTAGTTGAAATGGACTGGGATAAATGGGATCAATCCGGAGGCACCTTTGGCCGCTATGAGATTCACCGCGCCCAGACGCCAGGAGTCACCACAGCCAGTCCTTTATTGGTTTCAATCACTGAGATTGATACGACTCACTTTGTGGACACGACTCCACCGCAGGGGGATGTGTTTTATAAACTGTTTGTGATGGATCCTTCTTCCAACATTCTGGCAGATTACGGGGAAGTGTACGTCAATACTACTTTCGGAGGCGGGGGAGGAATTAATGTTGACATTGGAAGCAGTGCCACCACCTCGGGCCTGTTGATGGTGGGATTGATGAATCCGAGTGTCGATGCCAATTACTGGACTAATCGCAGCCAGCAGTGGGTTTTGGGTAACTTTAATTTCCCCGGGGATTTCCAATTCGTTCTACCTACGGGTACTGCTCCTGATAGCAACGATTATCGCTTAATGGCTTTTGTGGATTTGAATGGAGACAGTACACTGGATGATGTGACCGAAGCCTACGGGATTTCTGCCCCGTTTAACATCACCGGCGGAAAGGGAGATGCCGGGTCCATCAACATGGATTTCCAGGGGGGAGGGTTCACGGTGACGGTGGATCTGCAGGAGGACTGGCCCTTTGGGCAGCTCTATATTGGACTGTACAAGGAAGGCGATAATCTGGGGACGGATCCAGCCATCTACCAGGAACAGATCGGGGTGGACCCACCCTTCAATCAAGATGTCTTTATCCCCCAAGAATTACCTGGAGGTATTCAGTACTTCCTGTGGGGTTTCTATGACGCCAACGGCAACATGATGCCTGACAGTGATGAACCGGGTGGCGTTTCAAATCTGTTCTCCTATCCCCCCTCTTCACCGGTTTTTCTCCACCTAATGATAGGACCTGAAATCGACACTTCTGGTGTAACCTCGGTGACGGCTGAGGAAGGGGTGGATCTTGTGATTAATGTGGATATTATTTCCAGTTCCGGGGTAAACCAGGCGGCACTCCACTACTGGGTTGGGAATGCTGGGAACGAGAAGGTAGTGAACATGACCCAGGAAACAACTAATAGCTGGCAAGGGACTATTCCCGGGTCGGATGTGACGCCGGCTGGTCTGATTGTTTACGTCCGGGCCCAGGATAATAATAATGTTACCACTGCCACCGCTTCTTACAGTATCCCGGTGACCTTTAACACTCTGGATATCAAGACAACCCGCTCCGAGGAATATACCATGATCTCTGTCCCCGGTAATTTGAATGACCCTTCCATTTCAGCGGTGCTGGAGCCCGATCTAGGATCTCCGGACCCCACTGTCTGGCGGCTCTTCCAGTGGAATGGGTCTGATTATGTAGAAAATCAAGGGTCCTTCGGACCATTTGAAGCTTTCTGGATTATCACCAAGGATGCCCATTTAATCGTCGCCGGAAGCGGGTCTACCATGGACCTTGCCAATCCTGTTATCATGAACCTCTCCGATGGCTGGAACATGGTAGGTACACCCTACTATTTCCCGGTGGACTTTCTGGGATCCAACGTAATGATTCAAGGCTCGGTTGAAGCGGCCTTGTACAATTGGAATGGATCCAGTTATGATGTGACGACAAACTTCCAACCGGGGGAGGGGTACTGGCTCTACTCCAACGGGGGTGGGTCCGTTTCCTTCTATTTCGGGCATGATATAAAGCTGGCCCGAGCCGTCGCAAATAAAACGGTTGTGGAAGATGGCCTCGGCTGGCAAGCGGCTTTGTCCGTCTCCCTGGGGGAATACCAGGATCGCGGGAATATTTTCGGGGAGCACCCTGATGCTGCAGATGAGCGTGATGCCCGGGATTTTCATGAACCTCCCGTTATTGGAGCGTATGTGAGTCTCGCCTTTGAAAACGAAGGCTGGCAGCGGAATAGGGGACGCTACCGGGTGGACATCCGCACTATGTCACCGGGGGTAAAATCGTGGGAGCTGGGTGTGCGCAGTTCCATGAAGGGAGTGGCTACGATTACCTTGGATGACTTGGATCGTATCCCGCCCCAGAGTGATATTATGCTGGTGGATCGGGTCCAGGGGATTGCCTACGATTTGAGAAAGAATCCGAATGTTACTTTTGCTTCTCCGGGAGAAGATCAATCTTATCCATTCCTGTTGCTGGTCGGTGAGCGGTCAGCTTTGGATCAACAGATGGGAGCGCTGCATTTGGTTCCGGATCAATTCGAGCTGTCTCAAAATACGCCGAACCCATTCAATCCGGTGACCACTATTGGTATTTCCCTCACCCAGGATGCGTTAGTGACACTGCGTGTTTTCAATATCTTGGGGCAGGAATTAAATGTTCTGGCTCTGAATCAGCCCATGACCAGTGGAAGACACCGCTTTATCTGGACGGGAAAAGACGCCCGTGGGAATTCCCTTCCTTCCGGTGTTTACCTGTACCGACTGGAGGTGAAGGATCATACCGGACGATTCGTGTTTGGTGACACGAAAAAAATGCTTTTGGTGAAATAAATGAGAACTGTTTCAATGATCCTGGCAGTTTTATGCCTGATCGCAGGAATCCAGGCTCAGGGGAAACAATTCGGTAAAATTACCCTTCCCCTGGGGCGTGTCCAGGTTCAGAAAGGGGGGACCGGCAGTTGGGGACGCGCCTTGCCAAACATGAAATTATTCGAAAAAGATGTGGTCAAAACCCTGCAGAAATCCCGGTGTGAAATCACCCTGGTTGGCGGTGGGAAAATCCGGATCGGAGAAAATTCGGTTCTGGAGCTAACGGAAGCCAAAGTGAAACCGATGGAGAAGAATTTCAACGCCAACCTAAAACAGGGGAATATCTGGGTTTCAGCCAAAGCCGCTTTTGGCGAGAAAAAAAATGTTTCCGTCCGGACCCCTACGGCGGTGGCGGCCATTCGCGGAACCAAATACCGGGCCAAGGCTGGAGCGGAAGAAAGTTCCGTTCTGGTGTACCGTGGGAAAGTGGATGTGAATTCCGTCAAGAATGTGATCAAGGAGCGGGAAAAACAGTTAAAACAGAAAGGCCTTAAAGGGGGCACCGGGAAACCGAAATTTACTCTGGGACCGGTGAAGGAAATCAAGGCACCGACCCAGGTGGCGGGGCCCTATGAAGTCTCCCTGGAGGACTGGATCAGCCTGGTGGAGGGAATGCAGATTAATGTACGGAAAGACGGGAAATACAATTTATTCAAGTTTGACCAGACCGCCGACGCAGAACTGGATTTTGTAAAGTGGAATAAAGAATTGGATACGGAGGCCGGAGAAGACTAAGTGCCGGCCTTTTACTCTCAGTAAGCCAGATCGTCTGTGGGCTTTTCCCGATCTTGAATGTCTGATCTGTTAAAGCGTGTCCTGGTGGGGATCGGCATTGGATTCGCTGTCGCCCTGACAATTGGAGTCGGGACACAAAAAATCCCCTTTTTTAAAAGTCTCCTCGACGGCTACGAATATATTTCCTACGATTCCAGGATGAAGGCCAAAGTGGCCGGGGCCCAGGAAGCTTCCATCGACAGCGTGGTCATTATCGATATTGAACAAATGTCGGTGGCACCGCCGGAAGAAGGCGGCCTTGGGAATTACAAAGACTGGCCCCATGCTTACCACGGGCAGTTGATTGATGTGGTTTCTTCTGGAGATCCCAAGGCTCTGTTGTTCGATATTATCTTTGACCGGGAGAATACCTCTACCTATGATTTAGTCAATGGTCTTGTCTCCAAGGGTGGTAATTCAAATCAACTCCTCACTGGGGAAGTGCGGCAATATTTGACCCGGCACGATCCAGAGCGGTTTGTGGAAGCAACCTATCGGTCCCAAAAAACCTACCATGCCCTGGTGTTTGAAAAGGAAGATACCCTGAATTTTCTCTACCGGATGGACTCGGAACCGGAGGGGTACGACTATACCCTTCATTTGATTCGGGGGATTCCCATTGAAAAGGCCCGTCACCTGCCGGTTGGAGATCGAATCGGCAATACCTATTTTAAGTTGTTATCCGCTTCCATAGGCGCCGGGAGCGCTAATTTCCCCCAGGATGAAGACGGAATTATTCGCCGAGCTCCCACTGCTATTTTTTTTGAAGGCCCCGGACACGTCTATCCCAGTTTGACCATGGCTGCTGTCATTGATATCTTGGGAATTAAAAAAGATGGTGGTTTTGATTACGATTTCGAAAACCACGTTCTCCGGTTGATTGACACCACCGATACGGTAGTACGGGAAATCCCCATCGATGACCATGGCCGGATGTACGTGAACTACTTCGGTCCTTTTAAAACATTTTACTATCTCCCCTATATGTACTGTTTTGATCCTGAAATGCTCCCGCCCGAATATTGGAAAGACCGGGTGGCATTTGTAGGGGCTTCTCTTCCGGGGCTCATGGATTTGCGGAATACACCGGTTCAGGAAACATTCGCCGGGGTAGAGATTCACGCCAATGTCATGTACAGCATATTGCAGAATAAGTTCATTCGTCCCACCGGTGCCCAGACCAACTTATGGGTGATTTTTCTGGTATGCCTTATTGGGGGCGCCGTGGTAAGCCTGCCGCCCAAACCCTTGTATACCATCCTGATCCCCGTTCTGGGCATCATCGGATGGGTTATTTTCACTTACAGCCAGTTTCTCTCCCGTCTTATTATGTGGGAAGTGGTACGCCCTTCCCTTTCCATCGGCGGCACTTATCTGGGGATTTTCCTCTACAACTTCCTGGTAGTGGAAAAAGACAAGCGTTTCCTGAAAAATACCTTCGGGACTTACATTTCACCCGAATTAATAGATCAGATTTATGAGATGAAACAGGAGCCAAAACTGGGTGGGGACTCCGGTGTCAAAACGGCCTATTTCACTGACATTCAAAGTTTTTCCAGCTTCTCCGAAATCCTGACCGCAACCCAGTTAGTGGAATTGCTCAACGAATACCTTACGGCCATGACCGATGTACTGCTGGAGCAGTCCGGGACTCTGGATAAATATGAAGGCGATGCGATTGTAGCCTTCTTTGGGGCGCCCCTGCCCATGGAAGATCATGCCTACCGGGCCTGCCTGACCGCTTTGGGTATGCAAAAAGAACTGGCTGGTTTACGGGAAAAGTGGGCTCAGGAAGGTTCCAAATGGCCCGATCTGGTTTATCAAATGCGGACGCGTATCGGTATTAATTCCGGCGATATTGTCACCGGGAACATGGGCAGTAAAACACGCATGAATTACACCATGATGGGAGATGTGGTCAATACCGCTGCCCGGCTGGAGGCTTCCGCCAAGCAATACGGTATTTATATTCAGATGACGAAAGAAACCTTGCGTTTGGCAGGACCGGAAAAACTGGAGGTACGGGAGATTGACCGGGTTCGCGTTGTAGGTAAAACTGAAGCTGTCGAAAGTTTTGAACTCATGGGTTTGAAGGGGGATTTGACCCAGCAACAGGAAGAAATGCGGGGCATCTATTCGGAGGGACTTCACCTTTACCGGCAACAACGATGGGATGAAGCCAAAGCAAAGTTTGCCCAATCGGACCGGCTGGAAGATATGTTCCCCAACCGACCCACTAATCCCAGCCGGGTGTATATGGATCGGTGCGATTTCTTCAAGCAAAATCCACCAGGCGATGACTGGGACGGCGTCTGGACCCTGACCTCCAAGTAATTGCCACCCCCATGGTAAAACGAAGCACACATGATTTTAAACCGGACCCCAGGAATGAGCATATTCTTATTTATGTTAATGGAGAAATCCTCCCACGGTCCGAGGCAAAAATCTCCGTATTTGACAGCGGTTTCTTATTAGGGGACGGCGTCTGGGAGGGAATTCGTCTCTATAACGGTCATCTGGTTTTCTGGGAAGCCCATGTTGAACGACTGTTTGCCGGCGCCCGGGCTCTGGATCTGGATATGGGTGTCACTCCGGATGAACTCCGGCAGATTGTTTTAAAAACCTTGAAAGCCAATCAAATGGAAAGTGACGTCCATCTGCGCCTGATAGTCTCGCGGGGCTTGAAACGAACTCCATTCCAACATCCTGATGCCAATGTGGGCCCGGCCACGATCGTCGTTATCCCGGAATACAAGGTTCCCCACCAGAAAATCATGGACAAGGGGATTAGACTTCATACCGTTCATGTGCGACGGGGGACACCGGATGTACAGGATCCGAAACTAAATACCCTGAGTAAGTTGAATTGCATTACAGCCTGTATTCAGGCTGCAAAAGCCGGCGCGGATGAAGCACTGATGCTGGATGTGCGCGGATTCGTCTCTACCTGTAATTCGACCAACTTTTTTATCGTGCGTGACGGGAGTATCTGGACTTCTACCGGCGAATATTGCCTGAACGGTGTCACCCGGAGTACAATCATAAATATTTGCCGGGAACAAGGTTATTCTGTCCTTGAAAAGGATTTCAGTCTGGTGGAGGTTTATAGTGCAGATGAAGCTTTTGTAACGGGCACCTTTGCCGGGGTAATCCCCGTCATTGAAGTGGACGGTCGCCCCCTCTCCCGGGGGAGAAGAGGACCCATGACACAGCGCATCCAGCACTGGTACTTAGAAACGATTCACTCCCTTTACCCGCCACCACTGAATTAAACCATGGACCCGATTCGCATTGCCATGTGGTCCGGACCGCGGAACATTTCAACGGCAATGATGCGCAGTTTCGGCAGTAGAGACGACACCTTCGTTAGCGATGAGCCCCTGTATGCTCATTATTTGGTGGAAACAGGTTCCCCGCACCCGGGGCGGGAAGAAATTATCTGCTCCCAATCCACTGACTGGAATTTTTTAACTTCCTGGCTGACGGGGCCCGTTCCGGATGGAAAGCGAATCTGGTATCAGAAACAGATGGCTCACCATCTGCCTCCAGATCGGGATTTGGACTGGACCTTGAATCTGATCAACTGCTTTTTAATCCGCCATCCCCGGGATGTGGTTGTTTCCTATCTTAAGGTGAATCCACTGGAAAAGGCTGATGAATTGGGGTTTTCCCAACAGAAAGTTCTGTTTGATTTTTTAAAGCATAACAGTGACGAGCCCATTCTGGTTCTGGATTCAGATGAAGTCCTTGACCGTCCCCGGGAAGCCCTGAAAGCCTTGTGCCGTTCGATTGGAATTCCCTTTCAGAGGTCCATGCTTAGCTGGCCAAAAGGGATTCAACCCGGTGATGGAGTTTGGGCCAAATACTGGTACGGGAATCTGATTCACTCCACCACCTTTCTCCCCAGAAAGGCAGTGAAGAAAAAAGTACCAGCCCCGTATCGCGCAATTTTTCACGAATGCCTGCCTTTTTATGAGGAATTGCATGCTCACCGGTTGCAATTTTGATTTAACCCATGAGTACTCCTATCATTGAAATTGATCACATAACCAAATCCTTCGGGAAACGGGTGGCTGTTAATGATTTGTCTCTCACTGTTCCGGAGGGCACCGTATTCGGTTTTCTTGGACCGAATGGGAGCGGGAAATCCACCACTATCCGCGTTATGACGGGTCTGATCCGCCCTGACAGGGGAGAAGTGAGGATTCGTGGTCGTTCGGTACAGAAAGAGGGAAACCGGGCTCTGGCAGGTGTCGGTGCTTTAATTGAAAGGGCGGATTTTTACAAGCACCTCTCGGCCCGCACTAATCTGGAAATGCTGGCCCGGATGGACGGCATTGATTTTAGTCGGATCGATACGGTATTAAGGCGGGTGGATCTGGAGGATCGGGCAGACGATCGGGTCAAGCACTATTCCCAAGGGATGCGCCAGCGGTTGGGAATTGCCCAGGCACTCCTTCCGAATCCGGGTTTATTAATCCTGGATGAACCGACCAACGGTCTGGACCCGCAGGGGATGAAAGATGTGCGAGATCTCATCCGGGAATTAAATCGGGAGGGCATCACGATTTTTTTGTCCTCCCATCTGCTGGATGAAGTTCAAAAAATCTGCAGCCATGTGGGAATCATCCATCGGGGGAAGTTAATTACGGTTGGGCCCCTGGAAGACCTGTTGGCGGATACGGAATTGTTTACTACGGAAATTCGGGCTTATCCGCTGGAAAAAAGTTACAATACACTCCGGGTATTACCCTGGATTCGGCAATGCCGTTTAAATAATGATTCCATTGTAGTAAACGTCGAACGGGAACGATTGCCTGCCATCGTCCAGATTCTTGTGGAACACAATATAAAGGTGGAGGAAGTAGTCCCCCGCATGAACCTGGAAGATGTGTTTCTGGACAAGACGGGGGAGGTGTCATGACCGGGTTAGTTTACAATGAACTGTTGAAAATTACGGGCCGTTGGCGCAGCTATATTGGATTTATTGGAATCGCTATTCTTATGCCCTTGGTGCTGTGGGGCTTTTCCTATGGTGGGGGAAAAATTCACGCTGATTATGCCCGGCAACTGGGCAGTGCCTTTGTGGTTGTAGGGACGATTTTCAACGGTTTTCTTGCCACTTATATCGTAATGAATTCACTCTGGATCCATATTCCCTTTCTGGTCTCATTGGCGGCAGGGGATGCCGTGGCGGCCGAAGGCAGCAATGGAACGTTTCGTCTGATTTTGCCCCGGACGGTGGGACGATTGAAATTGCTGATGGCCAAATTACTGGCCACCTATATTTACACCACTGTATTGATTCTATTTCTGGCCCTCATGAGCCTGGGATTAGGATCCCTTTGGCTGGGGACCGGTGACCTGTTTGTCTTTGACAAGGGGATCCTGATTCTCCCGGCCGAGGAAGCGTGGATTCGTATGGCCCTGGCCTTTGGATTAGCCATCCTGGTAATGTGGGTCGTCGCCACTCTCTGTTTTATGTTTTCTTCAATGGTAAATAATGGTATCGGACCTATTATCGGGGCCATGTTTGTCATTGTCATTGGTTACATTATTATGGCCATACCCCTGGAACTGTTTGAAAAAATAAGGCCCTTTATTTTTGTGACCTACTTTGACGTGTGGCAACTGGCCTTTAAAGATCCCATTCCCTGGGATCGTATTATCCGGAGCCTCACGGTGCTGGGGATATATACGACCGGGTTTATCGGTGTATCTACGGCTGTTTTCCTTCGCAGGGATATTAAAACATGAAAATTTTATTGATCGGCATTCTTCTGCTGAACGGTCTCCCAGGTGCCGAGCCATCCGTTCGAACCATCCGGGACAGTCTGGTCACTCAGTTCCTGCGGATAGAAGATTATTCAGTCCAAGTAAAAATTTCCGTCAATATGACCGGGTTGAGAATGCCCAGGAAAAAGATCAGACTGTTTTTCAAATCACCGGACAAAATCAAAGTGGAGGCAGATGGTTTTGCCATTGTACCCAGGACAGGTCTGGGGGGCTCTCCCCTTCACTTTCTGAAAATGCTCAGCGATCTCCAGGTCGAAGGAGTGGATACCCTTCATTCCCAACCCCACTGGAGACTCTCCGGTGGGGTCATTCCCGATTCTTTACAGCTCCCGATTGAAACGGATCAGGAAATTCCAGAAATCCGGATGACCCTGTGGGTGGACACCACCCATTGGATTATATCAAGGGTGGAGACAGCTATGGATTCGACGAAAATATTTTTCATGGAGAGTCAATACCAACAATTCGACGGTTTCTATCTCCCTGCCAAAACAGAAGTAAAGCTGGGATTTAAAGGGTTGGGGAGATGGTCTATTCGGGACCCCATGAGTGGTCCTCTCATGGATGAGAAAGATTTCAATCAGGTGGCAACAGAAGCGGGGGAAGCCTCAAAACAGCGGGATTTTGCCGGGACCATTACCATGGAGTTCAGCAAGTATAAAATTAATCGCAGGTTGAAAGATAAACTGTTTGAAAACAGCGATTATTAGCTTTTCAGCTAAACTTTGTATTCCATGAGCGCCTGGATCGCGTCCAGGTACCCCTGTTTCCCCCGACCGTAAATCTGTTTCAAGCAGACATCCTTAATCACTGATTTTTTCCGGAACGCCTCCCGGGAATGAATATTACTCAAATGAACTTCCACCACCGGGATGGTAATGGCAGCGATGGCATCCCTCAGGGCATAGGAGTAATGAGTCAGAGCGCCGGGATTAATAATAATGCCCTCCATCTTTCCAGGGGTAGCATGAATCTGATCGATCAAATCGCCCTCATGATTGGACTGGTACCAGGTTAGGTGGTGATCCTTCACCTCTGGCTGTTCAGTGAGCCATTTCTGAATATCCTCCAGACTTTCCTTCCCGTAGATGCTGATTTCCCGCATTCCCAGGAGATTGAGATTCGGACCATTTAAAATGAGAATATTCACAGAATTACTTTCAGAGATTCAGCGATTAAAGCCATGGAAATCTGGTTAGAAATTACGGCATTCCCTAAGCCGCTCAACAGAACATAGTTTAAGTGGCCATCCCGGTATTTTTTATCGCTACTGATGTGTTGCAATACACCGTTAGGGTCAATATCCGGAAGAGAGGGCGACGGCAATTTTGAAATGGTGTCCTCCAGAAACTGACGTTCTTCCGAATTCAGGAGTCCTGTTTGTTCAGAAATCCACCCGGCACACAACATTCCATAGGAAACGGCGTCTCCGTGGCGGAGCCCTCCGTATTGAAGATGAGCCTCCAGAGCATGGCCGATTGTATGGCCAAAATTGAGAATCATTCGCAGGTGATCCTCCTGCTCGTCCTTTGCTACAATTTCGCTCTTGATTGTACAGGAATGTTCAATCGCTTTTGTAAAAGGAAAGGTTTCCAAATGATCCAGCCAAGTGGAGAGGGTTTCCAGGAACGGGGCGTCACGAATGGCACCGTATTTAATGATTTCGCCGATTCCGGAGATCCGTTCCTCCCGGGGGAGCGAAGTTAAAAGATCGGGGTCAATCCAAACCCCTTTAGGCTGATAAAAACTGCCCACCAGGTTTTTCCCCATTTTAAGATTGATGCCCGTTTTCCCCCCGATGGAAGAATCGACCATTGCCAGCAGTGTTGTGGGAATCTGAAAATAGTCCACACCCCGCATATAGGTGGCGGCTATAAAACCGGTCAGGTCGCCGGTGACACCGCCTCCCAGCGCCAGAAGGGTCGTGGATCGGTCACAGCCCGCCTGAACCATTGCTTCAATAATTTTTTGGTACTGGTCGAAACTTTTAGCCCTCTCACCGTTGGGAATGGGAATAATTGAACAATAAAATCCGCTCTTTAACAGGCTGTTTTGCAGGTCGTTCCCTATCAGTTGGATGATGTCCGGTTGGGAGAGGATTATCCATTGCTGTCCCTTATTGAAAGAAGCCAGGTGTTTCGGCAGTGTTTTGAGCAACCCTGGTTCGATGTGGATGTCATAGCTTCGAGGACCCAACTTAACAGGAATAATCTTCATTTTATTATGGCAGTATTTTGAATGATTTCATCCGCTAGTTGGATTGGGGATTTCCCCTCTGTTTTTACAACGCAGTGGGCTGTTTTTTCGTAAAAAGGTAACCGCTGGTGAAAAAGGCGTGTCAACCGGCTTCTGGGATCACCGTTATTCAACAGCGGTCGGTTACGATTTTGGGATTGTTCTGCCCGTTGGAGGAGAGTTTCGAGATCGGCATTGAGGAATACAACCGTTCCCGATTCCTGCATCAGGGTACGGTTCGCTTCGGAAAGGATAATGCCCCCACCGGTGGCAATGACCTGGTCCGATTTCGTGAGGGATTGTTTCAATAGTTCAGTTTCCAGTTTGCGAAAACCTGCCTCTCCCTGAATTTTAAAAAGATCTGAAATTGTTCGCTGGCTGTGTTCCTCGATGACCTGATCCAGGTCCAGAAAATGCCATCCCAGTTTTTCACTCAGCAGGGGGCCAACCGTTGATTTGCCTGAAAACATCATTCCGATTAAAAAAATTCTCTTGGGGTTGGGCATAAATCAATAGTGTGCCGAAAAGTCCATATGCCCTTTGAGCTGTTCTACTGAATCACCACCGAATTTTTCCAGCAGGGCATCTGCCAGGACGAGGCAGAGCATGCTTTCGGCGATTACCGAGGCAGCCGGGACGGCACAAACATCTGCCCGTTCCTTATGGGCTTTCACAGCTTTTTTTGTCTTGAGATCAACCGAATCGAGCGGTTTTCTCAGGGTGGGGATCGGCTTCATAACCATCCTTAATACAATCGGTTGAGCATTACTCATCCCCCCCTCAATCCCTCCGGCATGGTTGGTGGGGCGGGTGTATTTTCCCTCCTTCCATTCAATGGCATCGTGGACGGCGCTTCCGAAGCGTCCCGCCAGCCCAAATCCAAGACCGATTTCCAGGCCCTTGAAAGCATTAATACTCATCATGGCGGCGGCAATGCGCGTGTTCAGTTTCCGGTCCCAGTGCGTATAGGACCCCAACCCATAGGGGACACCAGTGGCTATTACTTCAAACACTCCGCCAACGGAATCGCCTTCTTCGCGGGCAGTTTCGATAGCGGTAATCATTTCTGCTTCAGCGGCGGGGTTGAGGCAGCGGACGGGGGAAGCGTCTGCTTTCTGACTGATGTGTTCCGGATCCGGGTCCGGCGGCAAGGGGGTGTCATCCTGAGCAGTGTGGATCTGAATGACGCGGCTCCCCACGGAAATTCCGGTTTCACGGAGCAACTTCCGGCAAACCGATGCCAGCGCCACCCGCATGGTTGTTTCCCGGGCGCTGGAGCGCTCCAGAACATTCCGGATATCATCGAACCCGAATTTTTGAATCCCCGCTAAATCTGCATGTCCCGGACGCGGAATGGTAATCTTGGAAGGAGGATTGGGAACAGGCTCCAGGGCCATTTTTTTGGACCAGTTTTTCCAATCCTGATTTTGAATGGTCATCCCGATGGGGGATCCCAGGGTTTTCCCGTAGCGGACCCCGGACCAGATTTCCACCTGGTCCTGCTCAATTTTCATGCGACCCCCGCGACCGAACCCCTTCTGCCGTCGCGCCAACTGAACATTAATGTCTTCCGCTGACAGCTCCAGACCGGCAGGAATCCCTTCCAAAATGCCTACCAGACCTTTTCCGTGGGATTCTCCGGCAGTGAGATAATTAATTCGGCTCATCATTATGGTGATATTAAGACTTTTCTGATTGGATTGAGGTCGATTTTTTCGAACTTTTCAGGACCAAACCACAGACGGTCAGAAGCCAGACCCTGGGCAAGAAACATTTCCAGCCCTCCCAGGATTTTGCAGCCTTTTTCTTTGCCTTCTTTTAACCAGCGGGTTATCGGCGGGTTGTAAATGGCATCAATTAAAACGGTACCTTTTTTTAAAATTTGGGGGTCTACGGGCATTCGCTCCACACGAGGCCACATTCCAAGGGGTGTAGTATTAATCAGTGCCAGCGGAGATCGTTCATTTAATGTTGCCGACACCTGTTCCCATTCCATGCTGTGGGCGGATGTAGAAAGTGATTGATTCAACCAGAGAGCCAGGCGGTCTGCTTTGTGGCGGGTGCGGCTGGCGATTCGAATGGAATTTACGGGTAGTTGGGTCAAGCTGTACGCTGCCGCCTTCGCGGCTCCACCGGCTCCCAAAATGATCGCGTGGTAACCGGCAAGGTTTACATCCCCGGTATCTAGGGCCTGTTTGAAACCGATCCAGTCCGTATTGTATCCCACCTGTTTCCCGTTGTCCCGGACAACACAATTGACGGCCTGGAGCAACTCCGCATGGTAATCGAGGATATCCAAATGGGGAATAATGGTTTCCTTGTGGGGAATTGTCACATTGTAACCCGCCAAAGGATTATTATGAACAAACTCTGCTAGTCGTTCCGGAAGTACCTCTATTTTCCGGTAGTCGGCATTCAATCCGGTTTGTTGAAAAACAGCGCGGTGGAGTTCCGGGCTCCAGCTGTGTTCAACGGGGTGACCTATGACAGCAAATCTTTTCAAGTAGTAACCGACTGCAAATAAGAATCAAAATGGGGAAAGGAGACGGAAATACAACGGGTGTCATCTAGGATTGTAGTTCCCGATGCAATCAAACCTGCAATTGAAAAGGCCATGGCAATACGGTGGTCCCTGTACGTTTTAATTCTGGCACCCTGTAGAGGTGTGGGGCCTTTAATGGTAAAGCCATCTTCGTGTTCGGTAATGCGGGCGCCCATTTGGGTAAGGTTTTCACAAATGGCGGTGATGCGGTCCGACTCTTTGACCCGCAACTCTCCAGCCCCGAGTACACGGGTGGTTCCATCAGCCTGGGTGGCAATAACGGCCAAAATGGGCAATTCGTCAATCAGCTCCGGAACGGTTTCCGGTGGTATCGTGATTCCCTGAAGCGGACGATGACGGACAATTAAATCGCCGCAGAGTTCTCCCAACTGACTGCGGGAATAATCGAATTCCATCTGGGCTCCCATGGATTTCAGGGCGCGGTAAAATCCCAGCCGCGTGGGATTCAACAGCAAGTGTTTAAGTGTTAATTCTGAATCGGGTACCAACAGGGTAGCTGCCGTAAAAAAGGCGGCTGAAGATGGGTCACCTGGTACCGTGCACTGGAAATTTTCCAGAGGTCCTGTTTGGGGCGCCAGAGTGACGGAATGATTGTGTGTTGTAATGGAAGCACCCAGCTCCTGGAGCATGATTTCTGTATGGTCCCGGGTGGGAATGGTTTCGGTAACGGTGGTTTGACCGCGGGCTCCCAAACCGGCCAATAATAAAGCCGATTTCACCTGGGCGCTGGCTACCGGTGGTGAATACTGAATTCCTTTTAGCCGGCTCTTCTTGATCGTGACCGGTAAACGATCCTGTTTGCTTTTGTAGTGTAATCCCATTTTTGACAATGGTTTCAATACCCGTTTCATGGGTCGCTGGGATAAAGAAGCGTCTCCTGTAAAGGTGGCACCGATTCCCTGTCCCCCCAGAAGACCCAGAAGCAGCCGGGTGGTCGTCCCCGAGTTTCGGCAATCCAGCGGCTGAGCGGGGTCCGATAAGGGATTAGGATGGACGGTCCATGTTCCATCTGTATGTTGCGCGAAATCGATCCCGCAGGCGTCCAGGCAGTCTTTCGTTGCCAGAACATCTAACCCGGATGAAAGGTTGTGGATTCTGGAAGCACCTTTTGCCAGACCCGCCAGCATCAGGGCGCGGTGGGAAATGGATTTATCTCCGGGAAAAGCCAGGGTTCCCTTAATGGCCATAGATGGAATTGTTTTTTTTCAATTCATCGGCAATAAGGAAAGCCATTTCAATGGCCTGGCTGGCGTTCAGGCGGGGGTCGCAGTGGGTGTGGTATCGGTCTGCCAGGTTTTTTTCAGAAATATCTGCCAGACCACCGGTACATTCGGTAACATTCTGCCCCGTCATTTCCAGGTGGATTCCGCCAGCGTGGGTTCCTTCCGAACGATGAATCTCCAAATTGGCTTTCACCTCCTCCAGAATGTGGTTAAAAGGACGTGTTTTAAGTCCGTCCTTACTTTTGACGGTATTCCCATGCATAGGATCACAGGACCAGATGACCGTGCGCCCCTCCTGTTGAATTCGCTGAATCAAGGGGGGTAGATAATCATGAATTTTCTGGTAACCAAAGCGGGTGATGAGTGTAATTCTCCCGGGTCTGTTTTCCGGATCCAGGATGTCCAAAATACGGAGTAGTTCGTCCACGTCGAGCCCGGGTCCACATTTAATACCTAACGGATTCCCGATCCCCCGGCAAAATTCAACATGACCGCTTTCCAGATAACGGGTCCGGTCTCCAATCCAGAGGAAATGAGCCGAAGTATCGTACATTTCGCCACTGGTGGAGTCTTCCCGGGTCAGCGCTTCCTCATACGGCAGAAGTAACGCTTCGTGACTGGTGTAGAAATCCACCTTTCGAAGCTGGGGGGTATTATGGGAGTTCAGGCCGAGGGCTTCCATGAAATTCAGGGTGGATTGTATCTGGTCCGCCAGGTGGTGGTATCGGTTTCCCTGCTCTCCGCTCTGAACGAAGCCCATATTCCAGGAGTGGACGTGATTCAAGTCTGCGTACCCGCCTTCCGCGAAGGCTCGCAGCAGGTTCAGGGTTGAAGCCGACTGGGAGTAAGCTTTCAACATTCGAGACGGATCCGGTGTCCGTTCCTTTGGATTGAACCGGATTCCATTAATTATGTCTCCTTTATAACTGGGAAGTGTTACCCCATTCTGGGTCTCGGTGGGGTTGGTGCGCGGTTTGGCGAACTGTCCTGCCATGCGTCCGATTTTCACCACCGGCAGGTTGGTCCCCGCCGTGAGGATTACAGCCATCTGCAGCAGGACTCTGAAAGTGTCGCGGATATTGTCAGCATTGAATTCGGTAAAACTTTCGGCGCAATCCCCCCCTTGAAGAATGAAAGCCTGACCTTCAGCAACCCGACCGAGTATTTTTAACAAAGATCGCACTTCCCCGGCAAAGACCAAAGGTGGGAATCCCTGAAGGGTCTGCTCCACCGTTTTCAGCTGATCCGGGCGGGGATAATCGGGCACATGCCGGAGGGAACAGGATCTCCAGCTTGAAGGACTCCAGTTATGCATGGCCCTGAGGAAGGTGATCTAATTTTTCCGACATTCGTTCTACCGATTGCTTTAATTTCTGAATCATAGTCTTGGTGTAGGGATTGTAACCCTGCAGGTCGGTGTAAAGCTCCCAGCTATCATTACAGGTCTGGTTTACCAGGTCCAGCAAATCTCTAAACCCCTGGGTATCCAGTGCCGTCCTCCGAATACCGTATTCCTTTAATACACGACCCAGGAAGTGGGTTACGCCCTGGGTCCGGGCTGCCTGCTGGTCGTGCTGGTCGGGGGTCATGACCAGAATCTCTATACCCTGACTGGAAAAGAAATTCTGCCAGAAGTTAAACTGATTATGAACATCGCGGGTAGGATTCATCATCATTTTCAGGTGGGTGGAGGAGGTGAAGGAGTCGGGCCCGAACAGGGGGTGAGTGGCAATAATCCCGGTGGAGGCTGGTAGGTGTTGTTCCATGACAGCTACGGGGTATTTTTTCACAGAGCACACATCCAGAACGGTTGTTTTGTCTGAAAGGGAGGGGGAGATATCTTTTATGACGGATTCAAAGGCGCGAATCGGGACGGCAATGAAAATATTGGATTCTTTGAGGACCTCCGGCAGAGATGTGAATTCCACACCGGAGGGGAGGGTATGGAAAACCGGGTCGTAGGCGCGTACTTCAAAGCCTTTACGCAATATATTGGCCAGAACTTTCCCGAATCGGCCCAGTCCAATTAGTCCGACACTGTTCATGGTTTACCTTCTTTGTTTGTGTTCATGGTGGCTTCGATGGATCTCCTGAAAACAAAAAACCCCGACGAAAAATCGGGGCTGGAGTGATCAGGGTACACGGCGGTACCGCAGGGCGTTACTCCAACCCTCCCGAGCCATAATACCAGTAGAAGATGGTGAATTGTTCTGCAGTTAATTTGATCATCGCTGGGAATATTAAGAATCTGAATGGTTCACCACAAGGGGATTCCGCTGTAGAGAGGAATTTTATTCGTCAATCCAAATGGATCGGATTCAGGGCAACTGGTAATGTTTCATAATTAACCAGTCAAAAATCCGGTTGGGGAGCAGCGCTTTCAGGCTTACGGATAATTTTTGGGTGAAAGCACCTACCCGGTAGCGAAGACGGGGATTGGAGGCCTCCAGAATATGGTGAGCCAGTTTAGCGATTTGCTGGGGGTCACAGCCCTGTGTTTCGTCCCGCTCCATGGTGGCCAGCGCCCGGGCAAATGTCTCCCCATACGGAGAATTCTTTTCAGACGCGATGGTGGTCCTGCGGTTGGCAGTAAAGGCGGTCTTGAAGTCCCCCGGTTCAATGAGGACGATATGGATACCGCTGGAGCGGACTTCTTTATACAATCCTTCCGAAAGTCCCTCCAGGGCAAACTTGGAGGCGCTGTACAGGGCTTGAAAGGGGAGTCCAATCAAACCTCCCAGGGAACTGATATTAATAATAGTTCCGTGGCCCTGCTTGCGCATGAGTGGCAGTACCCTTCGAATGATGCGAAGAATACCGAAAAAGTTCACTTCAAACTGCTCTTTTGCTTCTTTCAGGGAGGTTTCTTCGACGGATCCTGCAATCCCGAAGCCGGCATTATTGATCACCGCATCCAGCCCCCCTTCCTGACTTAGGATAGTGTTAATACAATGGTCCACGGAGGCATCGTTCCGGACATCTAGAGGTATGAGCTGCCAGTTTCTGATTTGATTGCCGGACTCATCCGGGTGGCGGCTGGTTCCGTAAACGGTGTAACCTTGGGTAGAGAGAAAAGAAGCACAGGTCGCCCCGATTCCGGAAGAAGCTCCCGTAATGAGCACTATTTTATTTTGTAAGGGGGAGGTCATGAGGGAAAAGAGGTGGGATTGTCAATCCTGCCCGTTAAATGACATGGTATTTTTTACCAAAACGTTGAAATTGCTCCAGACAGAAATCCAATTGTGAACGGGTATGGGTAGCCATGTAGCTGGTCCGCAACAGGGATCGTCCTCGTGGTACGGCATTAGGAATAATGGGGTTGGTATACACGCCGGCTGCCAGCAAGTCCTTCCAAATATTGAATGTTTTCATTTCCTCGCCAATGACAATCGGCACAATGGGTGAAACACTGGCCCCAATGTCGAAACCCAGAATTTTCAGTTCTTCCCGAACGTAATGGGCGTTGTTTAACAGACGCTGGCGCCGTTCCGGTTCCTTTTTTATGATCTCCAGCGCTCTGAGTACCGTCGCTACATTAGCCGGTGGGAGAGCAGCGGTAAAAATCATGGTCCGGGTGTGGTGTTGCAGGTAATCGATGACCGCTTCTTCCCCGGCAATAAAACCTCCAACCCCGGCCAGAGACTTGCTGAAGGTACCCATGATCAAATCCACCTGGTCGGTGAGGTTGAAATGGGCGGCAGTTCCCTGACCCTCTGGACCGATCACTCCCAGGGCGTGGGCATCATCCACCATGACCCGGGCTCGGTATTTCCGGGCGGCTTTCACCAGGCCCGGAAGGTCCACGACGTCACCCTCCATACTGAAAATTCCGTCGGTAACAATGAAGCGGGCCTGCCTCGGATCGGATTGGGCCAGTTTTTGCTCCAGATCCACCATGTTGTTGTGGTTGTAACGGGTGATTTTCACCCGGGAGAAGCGGGCGCCGTCAATGATGGAAGCGTGGTTGTATTCATCATTAAATAAGTGGTCTGAGGAATCCACTGTGGCGGCAATGACCCCCAGGTTCACACCAAATCCGGTAGAAAAGACCAGGGCTCGGTCCTTGCCTACAAACTCTGCCAGCGCCGCTTCAAGCTGCTCATGGAGGATCAGGTTACCGTTCAGAAAGCGACTCCCTGTCAGTCCGGCTCCGTATTTTTTCAGCGCCTGAACCCCTGCTTCAATGACTTCCGGATGGTTGGTCAATCCCAGATAGTTATTGGAGCCTAACATGATTTTCCGCTCTCCACCAATGGTCACTTCGGTGGCATCTGTATTTTCAATGTGGGGAAAGTAGGGATAGTAGCCCAGGGCTCGGGCTGTTTTGGCGCGGGTAAAAGCGTACATTTTCGTAAAGACATCGGGAATGGAACTGAAATGCCGTTTACTTCCCGCGATGATTTTCTGCTTGGCAATCGATGTAAATTCAATGAACATGTGACAACCTCTTGTTCCTAAAAGTACGAAATCCCCATAGCTGTTTTCTACTTTTGGTTAAGGATGTGGTACGATTAGTAGAAATTAACCCTTGTGGAGGGATTTACAAAGGAAGGGTAAGGTGGGGGTGATGATCAACAAGGACCTTGAAACAGGAGGGTGGATGGGCGAAATTCGGCCCCGTCTTATGGCCAGATTAGAAGGAACAGAAACCGTGCTTGAATTGACACCGGTATCAGCACCGACAGAATTTTCTGCCGGTCGGATTGCATTTCATACCCTGGGCTGTAAGCTGAATTTTGCGGAGACGGGCACGATTGCCCGGAACTGCCATAAAGGGGGTTGGGAGGTAGTGGATTTTCGGGAACCGGCGGATGTATATGTAATCCATACTTGTTCGGTCACCGAGGGGGCTGACAGGGACTGCAGGAAACTGGTTCGACAGGTCCGGAGACGGTCGCCCGGAGCAGAGGTCGTACTTATGGGTTGCTATGCCCAGCTGAAACCGGAGGAGGCCCGGGAGCAGCTGGGGGTCGATCTCATTTTGGGAACGGATGAAAAATTTGATTTATTGACCTACCTGAATCAAAGCGGGAACGGTCACGAACAGGTCGTTTCCATCGGACCCGTTGATCGGCTGGAGACGTTCCATCCTTCTGTTTCCTTAAAAGAACGGACCCGGGCCTATTTAAAGGTTCAGGATGGGTGCGATTACAGTTGCACGTATTGCAGTATCCCCCGCTCCCGGGGTCGGAGCCGGAATCTTTCAGTAGAAGAAACGCTGGCCCAGGCGAAATTGATTTCCGACAGTCCTGCCCGGGAAATGGTGCTGACAGGCGTCAATATTGGTGATTTCGGCCAGCAGGGGGAGGCATCTTTTCTGGATCTGCTGGCGGCTCTGGAAGACCTTCCTGGAATTGAGCGGATCCGCATCTCCTCTATTGAGCCCAATCTCCTGACGGACGCAATCATAGAGCAGGTAGCCCGGTCCAGTAAACTGGTGCCCCATTTTCATATTCCCCTTCAGTCCGGTTCCAATAAAATCCTGAAAGCCATGGCGCGGCGCTATCAGCGGGAGCTGTACGCTGACCGGGTCCGTGCCGTTAAAACAGCCCTTCCAGAAGGTTGTATCGGCGCCGATGTGATTGTGGGTTTCCCCGGCGAGACCGGGGCCGATTTTGAGGAGACCTACCAATTCCTGTGGAACCTGGAGGTTTCCTACCTGCATGTTTTCAGCTACTCCCGCCGACCCTTCACAGCCGCAGCCGATTTTCCGGAACAGGTGCCTCCGGAAGAGCGATCCCGTCGCAGTCGGAAACTGCGGGAGCTCTCCGATTGGAAAAGACGATCTTTCCAACATCAATTCCTGGGGACTGTCAGACCCGTCCTGTTTGAAACCGTTTCCAACTGTTTCGTCAGCGGTTATACAGACAATTATATCCGTGTTTCGGTGCCAGGGAGGGAATCGTGGCTAAACAAGATAAAGAATGTGGAATTGACGGGCTCGCAGGATTTGGAACTAACGGGTTTAGTTTTTTAAAATAAAAATTTATTAGGCAGTACGATCAGGGATCGGTGTAATCTGAAATCGGAGGGCAGGAACAAACCAGATTACGATCGCCGTAGGCGTTGTCGATCCGGCTGACCGGCGGCCAGAATTTCTGTTCCCTGAGCCAGGGGGCCGGGTAAGCTGCCGCCTCCCGGCTGTAGGGATGATTCCAGTCTGAAGCAGCTAACTCCTGCGCTGTATGGGGGGCATTCTTCAAGACATTGTTTTTGGGGTCGGCCTTCCCCTGCCGGATGGCTGTGATTTCCTCCTTAATCCGGATCAGGGCTTCACAGAACCGGTCCAGTTCACGGCGGGATTCGCTTTCCGTAGGTTCAATCATTAATGTGCCGGGAACAGGAAAAGAGGTTGTGGGGGCATGAAAGCCATAATCCATTAACCGTTTGGAAACATCTTCCTCCGTTACGCCGGTTTCTTTTTTCAAAGGACGGAGATCCAGGATGAATTCATGAGCGACATAACCTGATTTTCCACGGTAGAGAATGGGATAGTGTTTCGATAGTTTTTCTGCCATGTAATTCGCATTCAGGATGGCTACCAGAGAAGCCTTTTTCACGCCCCGGCTTCCCAGCAGAGCCATATACGCCCAGGAGATGGGCAGGATACTGGGACTCCCGAAAGGAGCCGCCGCAACGGCAGAAATGCCTTTTTTACCGCCGGTTTGGATAATAGGGTGGGTGGGCAGATAGTCTTTCAGGTGGTCAGCCACACAAATGGGTCCCATTCCTGGTCCACCACCACCGTGAGGAATGGCAAAAGTTTTATGCAGATTAATGTGGCACACATCGGCGCCGATGGAGCCCAGGTTAACAAGACCCACCATGGCATTCAGGTTGGCTCCGTCCAGGTACACCTGCCCACCGTTCGTATGAACGATCCGGCAAATATCTTTTATAGCTTCTTCGAATACACCATGGGTGGAGGGGTACGTGATCATCAAGGCGCCCAGCTGATTGGAGTAGGTTCTGGCTTTCGCTTCCAGATCCTGGAGATCCACATTCCCCTCTTCGTCGCACTGGACGATTACTACCTCCATTCCAGCCATGACGGCGCTGGCAGGGTTGGTCCCGTGGGCTGAGGCGGGTATGAGGCAGATGGTCCGGTCCCCATTTCCCCGGTCCCGGTGGTAAGCCCGGATGACCATGAGTCCCGTGTATTCACCCTGGGCACCGGAGTTGGGCTGGAAAGAACAGGCAGCCAGACCCGTAATGTCGGTTAGCCAGGAAGCCAGTTCCTCCATCAGTTGTTGATAGCCTTGCGTCTGTTCAAGTGGCATAAAAGGATGAAGTTGATTAAAAGTACGCCAGGAAACGGGAAGCATTTCGCTGGTGGCATTCAGTTTCATGGTGCACGATCCCAACGGGATCATACTCTGGTTCAAAGATAAATCTTTTAGTTCCAGCCGATGGACATATCGTAAAAATTCGGTTTCTGAATGGTACTGGTTAAACACCGGGTGGGTCAGATAAGCTGATTCCCGTTTCAGGATACCATTGTATTCGTGCAATCCGTTCATAGATACAGTATTAGTACTAAAAATTTCCGTCAGACGGGAAAGATCTGCCTCCGTGGTTTGTTCATCCAGGGAGAGACCGACCGTATTATCGTCATAGTAGCGCAGATTGATGTTTAATTCTTCCGCTTTTTCCCGGATGGACTGACGGTTAAACTGACCCGGCGGTTTGATCCTGAGGGTGTCAAAAAATTCGGTATGAACCAGTTGGTACCCCTGTTGTTCCAAGACTCCCGCCAGGGAGCGGGTCAAGGTATGGATCCGGGTGGCGATTGTGTACAAACCTTTTGCTCCGTGATAAACGGCATACATGCTGGCCATGATCGCCAGAAGGACCTGAGCCGTGCAAATATTGGAAGTGGCCCGTTCCCGACGGATATGTTGTTCCCGGGTCTGGAGGGCCATCCTCAAAGCAGAATTCCCAAACCGGTCTATGGAAACGCCAATGAGCCTGCCGGGTATTTTTCGCTTAAACATAACGGTAGTAGCAATAAAGGCGGCGTGGGGTCCACCGTATCCCAACGGGACGCCAAAACGCTGACTGTTTCCAATGACGGCGTCAGCTCCAAATTCGCCGGGAGGTTTTAAGAGGGTCAGACTGAGCAGGTCGGTTGCTACCGCCACGAAGGCCCCGGCGGCGCGGGCATCCTCGCACAGGGGTTCGTAATCCCGGATAGCCCCATCGGTGGCGGGATAGGAAAGGAGGACTCCGAATACCTGAGGGTTGAATTGAAAATCATGAGGATCAGAAAGAACCAATTGAATTCCCAATGGGTCAGCCCTGGTTTCCAGTACGGCAATTATCTGGGGATGGCAATCAGAGGCCACCAGAAATGTGTTCCGGTCTTTAAACATCCGGTAGAACATGGTCATGGCTTCTGCCGCCGCCGTAGCCTCATCCAGTAATGAAGCATTTGCAATCGCCAGCCCCGTTAAGTCCGACACCATGGTCTGAAAGTTCAGTAAAGCTTCCAGCCGTCCCTGGGAAATTTCCGCCTGGTAGGGGGTGTATTGCGTGTACCAGCCCGGATTTTCCAGGATATTCCGCTGAATGACAGCCGGTGTCACTGTCCCATAATAGCCCATGCCGATAAAAGAGCGGGAGACGGTGTTTTGGGAAGCATATTGCTCTAATCGGGTAATGGCGTCTATTTCTGAGAGTGGCTCGCCGATTTCCAGCTCTTTTTTTCTCAGAATTGCCGCTGGAAGAGCTTTATCCTGAAGGTCATGGAGGGTCTCCAGACCGAGTGCCTTTAACATGGATGAAATTTCACTGGCGGAGGAACCGAGATGCCGTCGTTCAAAACGGTCGGTAATCAAAGAGTCATTTGGCATGTATTTTCTTTCTGGCTATCGGGAAGACTAAAACAAAATTCAATTCAAAACCGAGGCTAAAATTTACCGCTGTCTATTGCTAGGTTGCCAAGCATGCTTTAAAAATCTAGGTTTTTGTGTTGTGACGAAGAAATCGAATTACTTCTCCGATGATACTCACAGCTATTTCCGGGACCGTTTCCGCTTGAAGATCCAGACCCACCGGTGCGTGAACCCGTTGGACAACCTCCCGGTGGTACCCTTCCTTCAAAAGGGCCTCCGAGAGAATTTTCCATTTGCGCCGGCTGCTTACCAGCCCCACCCATCTGGACGACTGATTCAGAATGGCCCGTAGGAGCTGTAAATCCTGCTGGTGTCCCCGGGTGGCTATCAACACCAGATCATCTGAGTGGAGAGTCAGCTTTTCCAGGATTTCTGGCAATGGGGCACAAATACAGTCAAGGGCGTGAGGGAATCGGTCCCGATTAGCAAATAGGGCCCGATCATCGTAAACAATAACATTCAATTCGGTAAAGTGGGCCAGGTCAGCTACAGCTTTTCCCACGTGCCCGCCCCCAAAAATATGGAGCCGCGGAGGCGGTTGAATTTTCTGAATTAATTGAATAGTACGCTCCGTGGTCATGCTCGCTCCGCCAGTGCCAACTTTCGCTTTTTCAAGAAGTCTGCTGGTTTTTGCATTGAGGTCGGTTGTCCGGTGAAGAACGGATCGCTTAACAGAAAGAGGATCCCGGTGTATGGTCGTCAGGATAAACTTGGAATCATTATTATTCCGGATTTCTTTCTGAACCCTCCGGTAAAAATGCTGAATATCCGGCTGGTAGGGTTCGATTAAAATTTCCATTACACCGCCACAAAGGCCACCCTCATTCTGAATATTGTCGTTGGTGAAATCATAATTATTGAGAGATTTGGTCCTCATTACGGCGATTGTTTTGGCCTGTTCGATAGTGGCCTTTTCCATACTTCCTCCGCCGATGGTACCAATCGTGTGCCCCTCTTCAAGGACAAGCATTACAGGGAAATCCTTTCGGGGTACAGATCCTTTCCATGCCACAACGGTACAAAGGGCAGCCCTGTTTTTGAAATTGAACCGGATGAGTTCATCTAAGAGTCGGCGTTCCATTTACTTCCTTTTAGTCATGGTTCTGTTTGGGAGGGCTGGTTCAGGAATGTTAACACCGTTTCCAGGACTGCCCGGGCGATGGCATTGCTTTTATCGGAGACGCGGCGGTAATCAACCTGTTGGCCCCGGGGATCTACATCGGCAATTTTTAGCCCTTTTTTCACTTTCACCAATGGATTGATTAACCCCCGGACTATGCCATTGAGGGGTGCTGGAATGGTCAAGTCTCCGTGAATTACTCCCATGGGGTTGCCGGAGTGGACCAGATCGCCGATGGCTACCATCCATCGAATAGTTCCTGCCGCGGCGGCGTGAATTACCCGCCGCGCAGATTCACCGCCGATGATTCCGGGAATTCCTGTATTAACCGCTGCTGCTCCTTCCCGGATGATCCGGCCCAACTGGTGACCTCGCATTGTTTCAATTACGGCATGGCAATTTTGACCGGCCACAAAGCCGGGGCCAAGTCCAATCACAAGTGTGGCCCACTGACGGAAATCCTGATTGTACTGTTTTATCATTCGGGCATCCACCAGCACCAGGGGATTGAAATTCCTCAGCTTTTCAGGGTCGTCAGGGAAGAGGGGGATACAATCTTGTGGCCACTTCAGGACGCTGCCATACCTGTAGTCGAACTTTTTCGCTGTTACCGATTCTACGGTAGCTTCACCGTCGATAATGGCATCACTGAAGGTGACTGTCCGTCGAATCGCCAGCGGCGGATGTCGTTCACTTAATAATACCCTGAATCCGCAACGATGCAGACATAATGCCACAGCACTTCCCAATTCGCCCGCTCCCCGAACCCATATGGGCGGCAGAGAGTTGAGTGACCTATGATATGGAAGATCAGAACGTTTGAAGGTCACCGGCACCGGAGAGAAATTGATCCATATCTAGAATAACACCTTTATCTTTCACAGGTAGAAAATACGTCTTTGTGTGGTAGGTCTGAAAGAGGCTCCGTCCTCCCGTATCACCGGTTAATTGCATTAAATCTTTTTTGAATCTCCGGGCAAAAAAATTGGGATGCCCCACAGTCCCCTTAAAGAGAGGAACCAGAATATCCGGTGATTTCTGGTGAATAGTTTCCAGAAGCATTCCCACGGTAGTCAGGTGCAGAAACGGTTTATCCCCAACACAGAAGCCGAAATAATCCGGTGCATTCCCCGCCGCTTTTATCCCCACCTGTAGAGACCGGCTCAATCCCTGGTGGTAGTGGGGATTTTCTGCTATTTTTATCCGGTTCCCAAAAGCCTTTTCCAGAGGCGGCATAATCTGCTTTTTTTCATGCCCCACCACCACAATAATGTCCACCGGGAAATCAGTGAATTTGGAGACGGTCTCCACAATCGCCGGTCTATGTTCCACTTGAACTAGCAGTTTATTGGGTGGGTGCCGTTTTGAAAAACCGGCTGCAGGAATGATGATGGCAATATGGTATTTCACGCTACTGCTTTCCACCAGCCCTGGTGCAGGCTTCCTATAAAGACGGGGTTTGCAGTCTGTTGTTTCAATGCTTGGGCCAATTCCCGGGCACCGCGAGTGTGTTGATCTGCCTGATTAATATAGTAAACCACCTTCATCCTGTGTTGGATACGGGAGGCATACCCCTCCGGTTGTAGCAGAATACGAGCCAACAGGTGCGGTGAAAGCGGGGTGCCGGGAGTAATTCCCCAATAGCGGCTGAAGAGCTCCCAACGGTGAACTGATTCCTCATTTAGGGGGGCGTCTACGGCCCGGGCTCCAACCACAATGATGGCATGGGTTGTCCAGGGAGGCAGGATGGGATCGGTTCCATTGTGAATTTTAACGGGTCGGTTCCGGGCACCATCCGCTTCAAAAAAACAAATAGTATCTTTGTCCAAGGCTGCCTGGAGTTGCTCCAGCATCAACCCCTGGTATTTCTCGGAACTCAACTGTCTTCCCAATAAGTAAAGGGGATGATTATTTTTAATCAGAGCGTTTATTTGTTCAGGGGCGGGTGATTCTGCAAGGTGAATATCAAACCGGTCAGTGGGACCAGCTTTCGTAATGGCGGTTATGAGAACTTTGGGGTAATGAAGAGCCAGTTCAGTCCCCAGTTGAAACAATAAGGTTGTTTTCCCTCCCCCGCCAATCAGACCGACTCTCGACCCAATGGCCTGTTCCGGATACCTGAACAGAATGTGGAAAAAGTTCATTCAATAATCTACCACGGATGAAATCCTTGTACTGGAATTTACCCCCAAAATACCATTGAAATGATTGGACAATACCTGAGAGTTGGTCTAACTTATTTGACATTGGATCGGGAGATGGCTCTCTAGGATCTCCGGGATTGTTACGATTTCACGGGATCATGAAAAATGCCGATAATAATTAATAGGAATACTGCAGGTTGAAAAAACTTCAAACCGTAACGGGGAATTTGGTGGATATTTTCCGGCGACGGATTTATCCTGCGAACGTAGTGATTCAAGAGGGAAGGATTCAGTCGATTGTAGAGCTGTCCGAATCACAGGATGGTTTTATTCTCCCTGGTCTGGTGGATAGTCACATCCATATTGAAAGTTCTCTCTTGATTCCGTCGGAGTTCGCACGGCTGGCGGTAGTACACGGTACGGTGGCAGCTGTATCCGATCCGCACGAAATTGCCAATGTGTTGGGTATTCCCGGCATTGACTTTATGGTAGAGAACGGGGGTACTGTTCCGTTTAAGTTTTATTTTGGCGCCCCCGCCTGTGTGCCCGCAACCCCTTTTGAAACCGCCGGCGCCCGGTTTACCGGCGCCGATCTGGAAACCCTGTTTCAACGGAAAGATATTCATTTTCTGAGTGAAATGATGAATGCTCCCGGCGTGGTGAACGGTGATTCCCTGGAACTGGAAAAAATCCACCTGGCAAACCACTATGGTAAGTCCGTTGATGGTCATGCCCCGGGATATACAGGAAATCAAGCACACCAATATGCACGGGCAGGTGTTTCTACCGATCATGAGTGCACCACCCTGAATGAAGCCCGGGATAAAATCCGCGCTGGGATGCATATCCAGATTCGGGAAGGATCAGCCGCCAGAAATCTTGATGAATTGGTGTCGCTGATTGATGCGTACCCTGATCGGGTAATGCTTTGCAGTGACGATCGTCACCCGGATGACCTGGCAGAAGGGCATATCAATGAGATGATGCGTCGGGCTGTATCCGCCGGGATGGATGTTTTCAATGTAATTCGGGCGGCAACCCTCAATCCAGCCAAACATTACCATCTGGATATCGGTTTGCTGCGGGTGGGAGATCCGGCTGATTTGATTGTGGTGAACTCCCTGGAGAAAATGGGGGTATTAAAAACACTTATTAATGGAACCCTGGTGGCAGAAAACTCCATTACCTTTCTAGAGAACCGGGAGGTAAAACACGTGAATTATTTTAAAGCCAGACCTAAAAAGAAATCTGATTTCACGGTGTCGGCTGAACCGGGTCAAATGCGCGTAATGGAGGTAACTGATGGTCAATTGATCACGGGAACCTGTCTGGTCAACCCCCGAGTGGAGCAGGGCGTCGTTCTTACGGATCCTCGGAAGGATATTTTAAAACTGTCAGTAGTTAATCGTTATGCGGACACCTCACCGGCAGTAGCATTTGTAAAAGGATTCGGGTTGCGTTCGGGGGCTCTGGCTTCATCCGTAGCGCATGATTCTCATAATATTATAGCTGTCGGGACCTCTGATCGGGACTTGGCGAGGGCAGTGAATTTGGTTATTTCCCACCGTGGAGGTATTGCGCTGGCAGATGGTGATTCGACACTGGTATTGCCCCTGCCGATTGCCGGTATTATGACCGATGCAGATGGGTACCGCGTGGCACAGGCTTACGCCCAGTTAAACCAGCGGGCACGGCAGCTGGGCTCTAATCTGGCAGCACCTTATATGACCCTTTCCTTTATGGCGCTGCTGGTCATTCCAGAATTAAAACTAAGTGACAAGGGTCTGTTTGACGGGAACCAGTTTGAGTTTACCTCTCTTTTTACACAATAGGTTTGACTAACCTCTCTGATCTGAAATGACATCACCAACAAAAAAAGTGGGACTTGCATTGAGCAGTGGCTCTGCCCGCGGCTGGGCTCACATCGGCGTTTTGGAGGCCTTGCAGGAGGCGCAGATTCCAATTCACTGTATTGCCGGATCCAGTATCGGAGCCTATGTGGGAGCGGTCTTTGCTGGAGGGGGCCTGGCCAGTTTGAAACAGTTTGCCCTGACTATGGACTGGCGGAAGGTGCTTTCTTACATTGATGTGGTTTTCCCTAAATCCGGTTTTCTGGACGGTAAACGGGTGGCGGAGTTGTACACCATGCACACTTCCGCCAAAACATTTGAGGACCTCTCGATTCCCCTGAAGATTATTGCTACCGATCTTTACAGCGGTGAACGGGTGATTATGGATTCCGGTAGTCTGGTGGAGGCCATCCGGGCCAGTATTTCGGTACCGGGGGTCCTGACCCCCTATTTTCACTCCGGACGATGGTTGGTGGATGGGGGACTGGTGGATCCGACACCGGTTCAGGTAGTAAGGGACATAGGAGCGGAACGGGTGATAGCAGTGGATCTGAACTCGGGTCTAGTTTCGAAATCTAGACGACAGGAGAAGAGCACAACTTTCATCGAGGCTTCACAAAAGGTGAAAAATGAGCGCCGGGAAGTGGTGGCCAAACTGGTGGAGCGCTACGGTCAGACTGAGCAGAAAGTTCGCCAGAAAATACGCCAGTGGTTTTCCAGAACCAATGCCCGACCCCACATTATTGATGTGATTGGTTCATCAGTGGGAATTATGCAAAAACAGATATCGGCGGTCCATTTAAAAATGTATGCTCCCGATATTCTGATCCAGCCCCACTTGGGAGACCTGAAAATGTTTGATTTTGACCAGGCGGAACGATCCATCCGGGAAGGTTACCGCCGGACACAGGAGCAAATGAAGGCTATTCAGGCTCTGTTATGATCCTTCTGTGTTGCTTTTATCCGGACCTTTCTTGGTAGTAACTTTATTCTCGAGGAAATTGTCCTACAGCCGGTAAACGGGTCTTTACGGTGGTCCTGTGGATTGAATTAATTGGGGTAACAAACAAACGGTGAATACGATGACCAATTCTCGAGAGAAAACGACAACGGTTGGCATGTCCTACCCGCGTCCTGATGCTCGAGATAAAACGACGGGTGCTACCCGATTTCTCACGGATATTAAAGTTGATGGAATGGTGTACGCCGCACCGGTAGTGTCTTCGATCCCCTTTGGCAAAATTGTTGCAGTGGATACGTCCTTAGCCCAGAAAAAACCCGGTTTTCTGGGATTTATTTCCGCCCGAGATATCCCCGGCGAAAACCAGGTCGGTGTCATTCTATCGGATCAGCCCCTGTTTGCCAATGATATCGTCCGATATGTGGGTGATTCGGTGGGACTGGTTATAGCGGAAACACCTGAACAGGCCCGGATGGCAGCGGAAGCGATCCACATTACATACGATTCCTGGCAGCCGTGTTTTACTATTTCAGCCAGCCGGGATTCGGCAGGTCCTTTTATTCATCAATCCAATCTCGCCTGTGAACACCGGGTGCGAAAGGGAGATATTCATCTGGGGTTTTCAGAGGCGGAAAGAATCATTGAAGCAGATTTTGAAACTCCCTGTCAGGAACACTATTACTTGGAACCGCAAGGTTGTATTGCTTTCCCCCCAAACAATGGACAGATTAAGATACTGGGTTCGCTCCAGTGTCCATTTTATGTCCAGAAAGCTGTTGCTACGGCGATGGGGGTACCGTTAAGTCACGTTCAGGTAGAGCAGGCACCTACCGGTGGTGCTTTTGGGGGAAAAGAGGATGTCCCGTCGGAAGTGTGTGCCCGGGCGGCCCTGGCGGCGTGGAAATTGAGACGGCCCATTAAAATGGTGTATGACCGTCGGCAGGATGTGCAGATTACCAGCAAGCGGCATCCGTTCCAGATGCACTACAAGGTCGGGGTGCGTAAGGATGGCACCCTGGCAGCGGCGGAAGTACTCCTGGAAGAAAATGCAGGCGCCTATGCAACTCTGTCTACAGTTGTATCTTATCGGTCGGCAGCCCAGGCACTGGGTCCCTATGCCATTCCCCATGTGAAAGTAGATTCCAAATCTTATTATACCAATCTGCCGCCGAACGGCGCCTTCCGTGGATTTGGTTCTCCCCAGGCTGCATTTGGTCATGAGCGCATGATGGACATCATTG
>CAZNUM010000012.1:0-40716 GCA_964576315.1 uncultured bacterium | reverse complement strand
TTAACACTACACCTTAAATCTCAAGAAAAGTGTCCAGTCAATGGGGTCCACCTAGGGATGCGTCCTTGTAGCGGATGAATTAGTGGATAATGTTTTTGCCCATATTAATTTTCCGCTTAAATTAATTGCACGTAAAACATTGTCATCTGAAAAAAAATAAATTATATTACCGTCTGGTGAAATAGCAGGAACCGTCTCAGTATTGTTTGGACTGACATCATATTTCCATCCGAGTGTACCGTCAGATTTAATGGCATATAATGCATTACCAAAACCACAAATGAAGATTAACGCTCCGTTTTTTGAAATATTAGGAGAACCTTTTATTTTATAGGAATAGGGCGCATCGAAATTATACTTCCATACTATATTTCCGCTTAGATCCCCTTTAATTAAATATCCCGATTCACCATCAGAACTTGCCAGATAAAAATAGTCATCAGCCGTGATTACTGGTGTTCCAACATTAAATATTTTTGAATGACCTAATTCAATTTCCCAATTTAATTGGCCATCAAGTGAAACTGAGAATAAAACCCCTGTAGCGTTTAGAGCGTTTGTCTTTGAAGTAAATAGAATATTGCCATAGGGATCTATTATGGGATTAGAATAAACTTCTCCAGATTGATTGTATAAAGTGTCATATTCTCCTAAAGCAGGTCCCTCATACGGGCTTCGGCCGGTTAATTGGGGATCGTGCATATACATGGGCCAGGGCGTATCAGCTAAAGACGGCCAGTCAATCGGGGTCTGTTCCATCGTAGCCGGAATATCAAAAGGGCAGCAGGCAGATGAATCATCAGCGCAGGGATGGTAACCGGAAGGACACTCGGCAATTACTATCGGTTCTGTTTTTGATGCAACCTTCTGGTCTTCACAGGAAACGGTGAACCCCAGGAATAGAATAAATAAAATCATAAAAACCGGTTTCATACCCCTGCACTCCCTTAACAACCGAAATGTACTTGTTTTTTGAAAAAAATACAAAATCCCTTTCCTAAAATAAAAGCATTCCAATATCGTGGTGGTACTTAATCGATTATTTCATCAGAATCATTTTCCTGACCTGATGGAAGTGACCAGTGTCCAGTTGATATAAGTAAATTCCCGAGGGCACGAAAACGCCCTGGGCATTTTTCCCAGTCCAGATGATCCGCTTCGCTCCGGGAGATTGTTGATCCTGGACCAGGCGAATTATCTCCTGGCCCTGGAGATTGAAAATGACGAGCTTCACGACAGCGGACCGGTCCAGATGATATTGAATCACCGTGGAGGCATTGAAGGGGTTGGGGAAATTCGGATCCAGGGAAATTTTCGGATACTTCAGATCGTCACCTGCCGCCACCGCCAGAAACCGTTCAATCGTTCCCCTGGGAGTCAGGTCCTTGTCCTTCAACCCGGCATAATCCAGTCCATACCGGTCCACACGGTACACATCATTCTGATAAACACTGTCACCTTGGACTATGGGACCGTCCGGAGTGACCGGATTAATGTATTTCCAGACGGTTTCCTTTCCCGGGGTCACTTCAAAAAAGATGCCACCCACACCGGAACAGATGAGCGTGTTCCCGTTAGGCAGGCGCTGGGCGCTGGAAAATTTGTAGGCGTAAAAATCTTCCGGATTAGGAGCTTTATATTCCCAAACGGGGGAGGCGGGTCCGTAGGTGGAATCACTTTCCAGATGATAAACGCCGGCGGAATCCACAGGAGGCATAATTTCTTCAATGGTAGAGTAAACACCATCAGGTCGGTCTATGCCATTATTAAAAATAGTGATATTCCCTTCCCCGGGTCGACCAGGCAGGACCCAGGCGCCATCATGCTGGCCAAACAACTGCTGATCGGTGGAATCCCCCTGCTGATAGGCGGCGGGATTCCCCCAGCGATAGAGTAAATCGCCGCCCATCCCGTACCTGCCTCCCAAATGGGAAGCGGCCTCAGCCGTCGTCGTGCTGTGGTCAATGATCCAGATTTCATTGAATTTTCGGCTGCTGATCAACACCTGGTCAAATCCGGGATGGTAATCGACGGAATTAGGATGAATCCAGTTTTCAGCCGCATCCCGGGCATAATTCAGATCCAATAATTCCGGGTGATCTTTGACAACTCCATAATTGGCTTTGGTAGAGTCATAATCCTGGATCATGTGATCCCACAATGTCCATTCCCAGACTATGGCCGTGCCCGTATCTGTATTCGCTACTTCAATCAGTTTAAAGGATCGAATCGCATTCCCCAGAAGATCAGGGTTTCGTCCGGCAGCAATCGCCTGGTTAGCACTCCGGCGATCGTTGGTAATCATGAGAACATTCCCATTGGGCAAGGGCTCGATATCATGGTGCTGCGCCCCGTAGGCAAATTCCCACAGGACCGTTCCGTCCCAATCCAGGAGCTGAAATCCCCCATGTTGGGAACCATCGGGAAGCTGGGTGGAACGCAATAGAGTACCGTCCTCCAGCAGATAGGCAGAAGCACCCGGATTGTACTGGCTTTCCCACATGTGAACCAAAAGACCCATATTGTCGATTAAATACGAATTGTGGGAAAGTTTTGGTGTGAACAAGGTGTATCCCGTATAGGCACTGGAATCGTTGATCATAATCCCCACATTCCGGTACTGGGAATGGATCAGGCTGATGAAAGCCAGGACCGCTGAAAAATATTTAATTCGGTACATAACGGACTCCTCTCTTTTACCCTCAGTCAGCCCCTATTCGGGTGACATGGACCGCCCTGAATAAGCTATGCCCTGGAACAATTTAGGCTCCAATCGGGAGGAATAAAATGGTTCCCGAAGGGGCCGTCTACCGGGGAATTACTCTAGGGCACCTTCCATAGACGCCTCCAATCTCCGAGCTTCCTGTAGGAAAGCTTCCAGCGTCAGGGACCTTAGAAAAACAAGGCCGTGGGTCGCCCGGATGCGGGGATGTTCGTGCCGGTACCAGAAATCCCGGCCCAGCACCAATTCCATCAGAGCGTGCTGCTCCACCCAAATTTTCTGGGCCAGATCACAGAATGGTCCATCCAGCTCATAACTGGGGAAAGAAGCGTCTTTCTGGCTTAAATAACAGCTCAGGAACGTATCCCGCAGCATCGCCATGGAATTGAGAGAGACGGGAATAATCATATCCGCTTCAGCCGGGTCAAAACGATACCACACATTGCGGTAGCCCCAGATCCGAAGATGGGAAAGGTCCGTCTCCTTTTGCCACTGGCGGAGAGCCTCCGCAATCGCCTGCAATACTTTGTAATGGGTATCAGGGCCGCTCCCCTCCGGATCCATGGCCAGAGAAATAACCGTGGGCTTTATTGCCCGGAGCAACTCCAAAATCGGTTCCACGTCCCTGCCCTGTTCCGGATTGGCTATAAAAATATCTCCCGTATAGAAACCCAGCCTCAGATGATGAACATCCCGGACCCTCACCCCGAAATGGGCCCACACCAGTTCCTCCTCAAATTCACGGATCATGCCCTTCAACTTCTGGACCGGAGGCACATTTTTTTCGCCGTCATAACACTGCCCCAGATACTCCAGAATTTCATCAATTTTACGACGCAGATCCTCTTTGGAAGTCAGATGATAAATATCGACCACGGCGCGGATAATCCGGTGACTTAAGCCCCGCTGCCGTCCCCGCTCATTCCGGGAGGCGATGCGGTCCAGAAAATGATACACATCCTTGTCCCACTTGCGCCGATAGCCCGACTGGAAAAAATCCGGATAATCCACCATCTGAATTTCATTCTGTTCCAGAAAAGATCGGGTTGTCTCAAGAACAGTATAAAGGAAGCGGTTGGTGACGGAGGTAAAACCGGAGGTGAGGACGGCAAAATGATGTTCATTCTTCGGGGACCTGACCAAATGGGTGATGTGGGGTAAAAAACCCAGCATAATGTCATCATGGTGGGGCCCAGTATGTAAAAAAGTCTCATTTTCAAGTAGTGTCATCCCCAGATCCAGTTTCCGCTTAAGAGAGTCCAGAACCGACGGAGCCGTAGCATTGTTCAAACCCGGTATCCGTGAACAAACCGGATCCTCCTGTAAATCCTTCAAGGTGAGACGGTGACCGAATTTATTTAGGCGCCGGCAGAGCTGAATGACAACCCGTTCCACCCGTTTTTCATCCCACGGCAGGTGATCCAATTCAAACGATTTTACATCCTCCAGGGTGCCGGCGGCACTGTGCGTGAGGTAAAAGCGGCTGTATTTCAACCGCTGGAGGACGGTCCCCGGGTAACGGTTGTCCGGCGTACTTTCGAGGGTTGCTTTCACAATCCCGGCTTTGGTGGCTCCTGCGGCAAAAATGATGGCCACCGTTTCAGGATTGAAAGTAATCGTCCCTAAACCAATTGTAATGACCAGCCGCCGCCTGGAAATTTCAATGCCACCTAAATCCACGGCCGCCGCCGCTTGCGTCTCAAAATTTGTTTCCATCAAACGGGTGGTGGAATTATGGTCCGAGCCCCGTACATTAAAGGCAATATGCCCGTCAGGACCGATCCCCCCCAGAAAAAAACCGATACCCCCCTTTTCCCGAATCCGGTCCTCATATTCTGAACACCATTGATCCACCAGAAAAATGGTTTGTTGTTGCAATTTTTCCTGCTTCGACTCCGGATCCCGAAAACGCAAACTCAAATCCACCATCCTGTCGGGGAATATCTCTTTCAGTCCTTTCCCCTCTGCCGTGGGAATCTGATCACAATTCATGAACAAACCCCGGTGCGGATCCAGGCCGAAACCCTGGACATAAAACCGCTGGACATAATTGTAAAAACTATTGTGCTGCCGGGGGTCAATGGGATAGAATTCATCAATCTGGATAAATTGCAATCCTTTCAAATCCGGCTTTTGTTTCAGATCCAGACCATGTTCTTTTCGGAGCGCTTCTACCCTGGAATCCTGCCAGCGTTCTAGAAGATACTGGACCCATTTAATGAAATATTCCGGCGTTTTTCCCGTCGGCAGACTGATCGTACCCTCCGGATGTTCCGCCGCCCACTCCAGGAATCGAAGGGCGGTAAAAAAGCCCAACTGGGGAAAGGTTTTAACCACTTTAAAGGGGACCCTGGCGGTGGAGATGGGATAGGAAGTGGGAAAAGTTGCTTCAACTTTTGACATGGAATCCCTCGATTCGTTTCAGGATTAATTCAACCATTAAAGCGATAATAATATTGGTCACGACCGAAATTCCAATGAACCAGGTCCACGCCAGACCCTGGTGTTGTAAATAAAACACGATCAAGAGACTGGCCAGCAATCCGGCGATCAAGCTTTGGGAATGAAACGTCTGTTTCATCCGGCTCAAGAGAAATAATCCTAAGAGTCCGCCGTAAGTGTAAGAAGCAATCTGTAAGCCCACCACAATAATGGCAGAATCCTGTTCGTTAAAAAGGAGGGCGATGGCGATGAGGACCCCGGCCCAGACTAAGCTGACAAATCGGGAAAATTTCAATGTCGATTTTTGCTTAAACCAGTCCGAGACGGTGGAGGAAGCCAGCGAATTAATGGAAGAACTCAAGGTGGACATGGCCGCCGAGAGGACGCCTGCCAGCAGAAGACCTTTCAGTCCTACCGGCAGATAATTCACGATAAAGGTGGAAAATTCCCGATCCTTTTCCAAGGGTTGACCTCCAATAAAAGTGTAAATCAGGGATCCGGCCATGAGAAAAACGGCAAACTGGAAAAAGACGAACAAGCCGCTGCCAATCATAGCTTTACGGGCGGAGGCCAGATTTTTTGTTCCCAGAACCCGCTGGACCATCATGTAATCGGCTCCGTGGGAAGCGAAGGAGAGAAATGCCCCGCCCAGCAGGGCGCTGAAGAAGGCGTAGGGTTGATTAAGCAAATCCCAATCCCAGCGAAAAATAACCAGCTTCCCCTCCTGCCACAGGTTGGAAAAGATTTCAGCCGTGGGCTGGTCCAGAGCCTGTAGAATAAAAACAATTGAAATCAGTCCCCCCAAAATGTAGAGAACAAACTGAAAACTGTCCACCCACACCACGGTCCGGATTCCTCCCAGGAGCGTGTAAGACAGGGTGAATAATCCGATGACCAGAACAGCGGCGGGCAGGGACCAGCCTGTTACGACTTGGACGATGACGGCGGTGGCCAGGAATCGAACTCCATCGGCCAGAATCCGGGTCACCAGAAAGACAGCGGAGGCTACTTTTTGAATATCCCGCCCGAAGTGGGTGCCCAATACTTCATAAATAGAAGTAATGCCCGTTTTGAAATACTGGGGCAGTAAAAAAATGCTCACCAAAATACGACCCAGAATATAGCCCAGGGCTAACTGGAGAAAGAACCAGTCCTGTCGGTACGCCAGACCCGGTACACTGATGAAAGTCAGGACGGATGTTTCAGTGGCAACAATGGAGAGCATGGCCACGGGCCAAGGCAGGGTTCGGCTGGCCAGAAAATAGTCCTCTGAAGAGCGGTTAAAACGGCTCTGCCAGATTCCAAAGGCTGCCAACCCCGCCAGGAAAATGGCGATAATGGTCGTGTCAATCCAGTGAATGGAAGGAATCCTTTGGGTTCAGCGGCTGGAAAGCGTAAATCAAAATACCGTCGAAGATCGGTCCGTTCTCCCGGAAATAATAATCCAGAAAATCCACGTCCACCGTCTGCTGATATTCGGAGGAGGCATGGACTAGATTCTTTCGGTCGATCAACATGCCTTCATGGGCGATAATCAGACCGGATTTGAACAATTTTTGACGCACAAAAGCAACCCCGCATACCGGTGGCACCTTTTTCAGCAGACTTTCATTAATCAAATGGTTGGGGATGTAAAATACGGTCACCGGCTTTTCCCAGTCTAAGGGAAGAAACCGGGTACTGTCTGCTTTCCGGTTCAGGATCAGGGCCACCTTTTCAAGTTGTTCCCGGGGGAGTAGATCTGTGGTTATGTCCACCGTGTAAGGATTCTCCTGCAGGCGGTCGGTAGTGTAGTGCCAGCGGGCCTGGTAGGAAGGTTGAATCACCCCCTCCCGGTTGGGTTTATAATGAATTCGAATCATATTTTGACGCGCTTCCTCCCAGGAATGGCTTTGAGACACGGCAAGGGCCGTCAGGACATGGACGGTGCAATCGGAAACATCCAGTCGGAGGATAGGGTCGGGGTCCGGCCCCTGTTCTTCTCCCAGGCTGAATATTTCATAGGGTTTTCCCACCTGCCACAGGGCAAAGGCGCGCAGGCGTTCTAGAAAATCAGGGTAATGCTGGTAAAAGCCGGGTAATATTTTTGATATTTGGTCCTGATTCAAGGTCCAGGGTTTCGGGAGGGAATCCAGCCACTTATCCTGAGCGTTCAGAACGGAGGAACTGGTTCCCAATCCCACAATTAACCAAAAAACGGTCCGTAATTTAAAGGAATTATTTATCATTTTGATTTGTCTGCTCCCAGCGGTGTTTCCATTGAAGGTCCGGGTTTTTCGTGGTTAATCCCACCGATTCATAAACAGCAGAGTGGATGCGCTGCCGCCATTCGTAATATTTCGGATGTTTCCAAGAACGGTCGGGATGGACCGCATTGGTGAGAAGAATAACAAAGAGCTGGTTTTCCGGATCAATCCAGAGAGAAGTGCCGGTAAAGCCCGTATGCCCAAAACTGGTACTGCTTAAGTAGACACCGCCGGAGGCTTCCCCGGAAGGGGTATCCCAACCGAGACAACGGGAGCTTCCGAGTATCCCATTCGCCCTGCGCGTAAAAAGGGCCACAGTCTCCGGTTTGAAAATACGAGTCCAGCCGTAAAGTCCCCCATTCAGAAGCATCTGGGAAAAGATAGCCAGGTCCCGGGCGGTGGAAAAGAGACCGGCATGGCCCGAAACACCACCTAAACTATAAGCATTCTCATCGTGGACGTGGCCATGAACAAAGTCCCCCTCCCGTTGACTAAATTCCGTGGGGACAATTCGTTTCAACCGCGCTGAGGGTGGATTAAAGTAGGTGGACTCCATTCCCAACGGTTTGAAAATGACGGAATCAGTCCATTCATCCAGGGGCAGACCACTGAGTCGTTCCGCCACTTTTCCCAGAATCATAAACCCGATATCCGAATAAACAGTTGTATCTCCTGGAAGGTACTTGGGTTCAGTATTAAAGATACTATCCCAACGGGTCTGAACCGTCCCAGGCAACCGGTAATAAGTCCTGAATGGTTCTAATCCTGACGTGTGGGTCAAAAGCTGCTTAACCGTAATGGCAGATTTCTGCGCTACGTATGCCGGTTGACGACCCTTGAACTCAGGAAGGTAGGTTACGACTTTTTCCTTCAGATCCAGTTTTCCCTCATCATACAGTTTCATTATGGCAGAGGTAGTAGCTACAACTTTGGTGAGCGAGGCCAGATCGAAGATATCTCCCCTGTCGGTAGGTGTCCGCCGTTCATACGTATGATAGCCCGCCGTCGTATGAATAAATATTTTCCCATTTTTAGCTGCCAGTAAAACAGCGCCGGGCCAGGCGGAATCGGCCACCGCCGCTTCCAGTAGGCGCTGGACCGGTTCAACTTTGGCGTTGGTTTCGTAAGGCATTACCCGTTTTAACTCCTTCCCCGGTTTGTTGGCGGTAGTGGGACGGATCCAGGGCGTTGCTTCCAATTCAATTCCCTCCCATTGCCGGGCGACACCTGGAATGGAAACAGGAAGATGCCCCCTGACGGGCTTCTGTCCCATAATGGCCCTTGCCAGGGCGCGGTTCATTAAACCACTGTTCAGGTAAGCACACAAGTAGACGGGAGTTTCGGGAAACTGTTGAATAATATAGGGATTCCCAAAACTGCTTAACACTACGCGATCGGTTTTCAAATTGATTTGGTGGAGAAATTCCGCTTCTGTCTCCGGCAGGAATATTTCATCCTTGTAGGCCACCGGATTTACAAAGGCATTGATAATGACAGTCGCTCTATGGGGAATTTTTTCGATCAGGGTCAGAACAACATCCAGGCTGTCCGACTTGTCAATTTGAAAGGTGCGGATGTTAGGCCAGCCCTGTTTTAAGAGGATGGTCGTTTGACTTTCGCTGTGATTGTTATCGTAATCGTACAAATCCACAATATAAAGAGTGTCCCCTTCCTGGGGGTTTAGGGGTAAAATATTCCCCTGGTTTTTTACCAGGGTAATTGCCTGGGAAGCCATATCATCCGCCGCTTTCCGGTGAGCCGCTGTCCCCAGATTTTTCCGGGCAAATTCTAAACTGACCTGATTCAACTGATTCAAACCGATTTTTTCTTTCAGTTCCAAGGTTTTCAGAGCAGCTGTATCGATCCGTGATTCTGGGATGATACCCGACTTGACGGCCCATTCCAAGATATCCACCGCTTTCTTAAAATTGTTATTCTGAATAATCACATCGCAGCCCGCATTGATGGCATGGATAAGAGCGTAATCATCGGAGTAATTCTTGGTGATTCCTCCCATGGCCATCGCATCGGTTACCACCGCCCCTTTAAAATGCAGCCGATCCCTGAGAATATCCTGAATCCAGAACCGGGACATGGTAGCCGGTTCCTCTGCGTGGGGTTGGTAATCCGGGGCGGTTAAATGAGCCACCATCATCAGATCCACCCCCGCGGTCACCGCCGCTTGAAAGGGCTGCAATTCCACAGTCCATAGGCGCGCGGAATCGCTAGGTATTTCAGCCAGGGCGGTATGGGAGTCGGTTTCCGTATCACCGTGCCCGGGAAAATGTTTCGCCGTACTGAGCATGCCATGTTCCTGTAGTCCAGCAATGAACCGGGTACCGAAACGAATAACCGTTTCAGGATCTTCCCCGAAAGAACGAGTATTAATGATGGGGTTTTGGGGATTATTATTCACATCCATCACGGGAGAGAAATTAAGCTGGATTCCAACCGAGCGACCCTCCAGAGCAGCAATTTTTCCCGCTTCATAGGCATTTTCAGGATCACCCGTGGCAGCCAGAGCCATCAGCGGCGGTAATTGGGTACCGGAGACGAAACGGCGTCCAATCCCGTTTTCAATATCCGCATTCACCAGAACAGGAACCTTGGAACGGGCCTGAATTTCGTTAAGCAAAGTCAGGGAAGAACCTGCATCTCCGAACCAGATGTGAATGTGTCCGATTCCATCCGTGGCCAGCAACTCCTGGATTTCTTTCCACTGGCGACTGTCTTCATTAAGAAAACGCATGTTCATGTTATAAACCATCATTTGGGCGATTTTCTCCCTGAGGGTCAATTGATGCAGGGTTCGTTCCGCCCAGGATTGCTGAAACCAGAATTGCCCCGGTCCAGTACAGCCAAGGATAAAAATCAGGCAGAGAAATAGGAGTCTGGTTGTTCTAATCATGTGGTCCAATAACAATATGGGCTTAAAAATTAACAGAACTTCTATTGAATAAGCTGTAATTTTTCTTTCAACTGGTAATGAATAACGGTACACCCACCTCTTTCCCCCCCCTGGAAACCATGATTGGACAGATGATTATAATCGGTTTTCAGGGTAGCACACCGAGGCAAATCGGCCCCACACTGGAACTCATACGGCAGGGTTTCATTGGAGGCGTCATCCTTTACAATGAAAATATGGCGGTTGCTCCTCTTCAGGGCCACAATATCCGGTCCCCCCGTCAATTATCTGCCCTCACCACCGCTTTGCAGAACGCTGCCACCATCCCCTTATTAATCGCGATCGACCAGGAAGGGGGTCAGGTCAATCGGCTTAAGCCGGAATACGGTTTTCTTCCAATCCCTGCCTGGGGAGAAATGGGGATAGAACCAGAGATTGGAAAGACGCGGAATTTCGCTGAACAAGTGGCAAAGGGTTTATATCATCTAGGGATCAACCTGAATTTGGCGCCGGTGCTGGATCTGGCGGCAGGTTCCGAAAGTTTTATGGTAAAACGACAGCGGTGTTTTTCGGATGATCCGGAGACAGTAGGCCAACACGCCCGAATATTCATTGAAGTACACCAGCAATGCGGTGTACTGACCGCCGGGAAACATTTCCCAGGCCAGGGAAGTGCCCTGGGTGACACTCATCACGGATTAGTGGATGTGACTGAAAGATGGTCAGAGCGGGAAATTCTTCCCTATCAATACCTGGTTAAAGAAAAATGCCTGCCCTGCGTCATGACCTCCCATATTATAAACCGGAAATTGGATCCCGTCTACCCGGCCACCCTCTCCGAAAAAATTATTACCGGACTCCTGAGAGAAACCGTCGGCTTTAAAGGAGTCGTTATTAGCGATGACCCCCAAATGAAAGCATTAGCCGACCACTATTCCCTGGAGGAAATTCTAACCTTCATGCTTCGGGCCGGGGTGGATTGTTTCTGCTTCGGGAATAATTTAACCTACGACCCTCACATTGGCAAACGGGTTCATAAACTGCTTACGGAACTGGTATTGAACGGTTTAATAAGTGAGGATCGTATTCGGTCTTCCTACCGACGGATTATGACCGTAAAACAGGTGTTGAAACAGTGACCAACGCTCCTCGATTCATCGGGCTGGATGGTGGTGCCTCCAAGGTACGGGGTATCGTAATAAAACCCCAGGGATCAGATACTTTCATCAGAGATTCAGAGGCAGTAACACGGTCCTATTCAGAATCAGAATATTACCTTCGTAAATTCCAACCAGTGAATCTCGCCCAGCAGATGGAAGATTTTAATACAGGATCCATTCATCCGACCCCGGAAGAAACCCGCCAAGAGGCAGCTATTATCCAATCCTTTACAGCCGTAATCCATCGTCTGTCCGCGCAGCACCCTATCCGGATTGGGATTGGCCTGCCCGGCCTTAAAACAGAATCGGGAATGGGCATTGCCGTCATGGCTAACGGTCCCCGGATGCCCCACTTCGTCCGGCGATTGACTTCTGAATTAAACCGATCCGTAGTTCAGCTAGACGGTTTCCCGCCCCCTATTGGCAATGACAGTGATTTCTGTGGACTCGGCGAAGAATTCGCCCGGGAGGGGAATTTCAGGCAGGTGACGAATGCCTACTATCTGGGTGGGGGTACCGGCGCCGCCGAAGCCTTGAAACTGTCAGGCGAATTGATTCCCTTTACCTCCACTGGAAACTGGATGCCCAAACTGTGGGAGTTGGAGGATGAAAATGGTATTCCCCTTGAATACTATGCCTCCATGGAAGGCATTCAAACCCTGTATGCGAAGGAACGGGGTCAGGATCCGGAAAATGCTGGCGTAATTTTTTCCCTGGCGATGAAGGGTGATGATTTCGCCCAGAATTTTCTGGAACACATTGCCAGCCGGCTTGCTATGCTTTTCTATGAACGAATCGTAACCCTCTACTCCGGCTGGCAGAATCTTTTTCTCCTGCGTCCCTTTGCCCAAAGGAAACTCATCCAAGACCATCCTTACAGAAATTCCGTGTATCATCGCCTTGTGATTGGTCAGCGTCTGTCCACGTTGTTCCAGCAGTCAAAAGAAACGGGAATCTTCTTTTCGCCTCTATTGGCAGAGCTGAAAAGGTTGATTTCCGGATCCCCGGTCCTCCCAAATAAAGCAAAACATTACTATGAAACGGGACTGGAAAAGGATTTTATCCGCTTCTCCGACCTCCACATTGCTCCAGCCTTAGGAGCCGGAATATATGTCTGGCAGCATTGGAAAAAATCATGACCCGGTTGGAAACAGGCAAGATCCCGACGGCTGAACCCACTATCCACGTGGGATTAATCTTACCGGAGGATTCCCGACGGAAATTAAACCTGCGATTGGAGTCACCCCCTGCTTACACTTTGCAAACAGGGACCACGCCTTTGAAGGGTGATTCCCTGCCGGAAAATTTGCACCTTTCCATTGAGGATCATTCCTTAAAGCTTGATGGCGTAATCCATCCTGATATAAAGGAACTCCAGATTATACCGTATAAACAAACTTTGAATAAATCAGCCGTCCACATCGATGCTATTCCCGCCGGGAGAGGATTCCACTGGCAAAAGTCCATTGCAGTTGCTTATCGAGGAGCAATCCACGTCAAAATGGTGGAGGACCGACTGGTTGTAATCAACGCCCTCCCCCTGGAGACCTACCTCCAGTGCGTGGCTACGTCAGAAATGAATGCTGCCTGCCCTAAAACTCTGCTGGAAGTACAAACCATTGTCGCCCGGTCCTGGATTCTGGCGAAGGTGGAACAGAAGCACACCCTCCTGGGAATAGACGTGTGTAATGATGATTGCTGTCAGCGGTACCAGGGAATTAACCACCAGACTCCGGAGGCTATCGAAGCCAGCCGGAAAACAGCCGGTAAGGTTCTGGTATATGGCAATAAAATAGTAGACGCCCGCTATTCCAAATCCTGTGGCGGCATGACCGAACGTTTTGAAAATGTTTGGGTCGGTCCTCCCCAGCCCTATTTCAGGAATCTACCCGATTTACCCGAAAATGAATCGTCCACGGTTCCGGATTTAACCGATGAAAAGACTTTCCGAAAATGGATATTGGATCCCCCAAAAGCATTCTGCAGCCCGAATACGGTTCCCGAAAGCAGACTCGGTGCCTACCTGGGCAGCGTGGATGAACACGCCGCTTATTACCGCTGGAATTGTCGCTATACCAATGTAACGCTGACCAAATTGCTTCAGAAGAAAACCAGGCTGGACGTCAAACTTGTGAAAGAGCTCCTTCCCCTGGAACGGGGCGGTTCCGGTCGAATCAAAGCATTAAAAGTGGACTTCCTTACTGCGCAGGATAAACAGGAGGCGGTAATCATTGAAAGCGAATATGAAATCAGGCGGATTCTGCACCCGAAATTTTTATTCAGCTCTGCTTTTCTGGTGGAGCATTTTCCCGGAGGATTCCTTTTCCGCGGCGCCGGGTGGGGCCATGGGGTGGGTCTATGCCAGATTGGAGCGCTGGGAATGGCTTTGAAAGAATATTCCACCGGTGATATTTTGCGCCACTATTATCCTGGAACAGAACTGAAAAACATTTATTAAAAACGGACCCGGAACGGATGGAACTGCAACTTATTGATTGGACAATTATTCTGATTTATATCCTGTTCTCCTTAGGAATTGGAATCTTTTTTACCAAACGGGCCGGCGCCAGCACAGAGGAATATTTTCTCTCCGGGCGATCCCTGCCCTGGTGGGTTGTGGGCACCTCCATGGTTGCCACTACTTTTGCCGCCGATACACCGTTAGCCATTACGGAATTCGTCCGGCAGGACGGCATTTGGAAGAACTGGTTCTGGTGGAATATTCTCCTTTCCGGTCTTCTGGCCACATTTCTGTTCTCAAGACTCTGGCGCCGAGCCAAAGTGCTTACGGATAACGAATTACTGGAACTGCGCTACACCGGCAAACCGGCGGCCTTTCTGAGAGCATTTAAAGCAGGCTACTTTGCCCTGCTGTACAATTTTATTGTGATGGGGTGGGTCATTAATGCCATGGCCTCTGTTGCCGCGGTCATGTTAAATGTTGACCGGTGGACTGCAGTCTGGGGGTGTGTAATGATTGCCCTGCTCTACGCGCTTCTTTCCGGTTTCTGGGGAGTGGTGATTACCGACTTTGTCCAGTTTGGAATTGCTATGCTGGGATCGATCCTATTGGCCATTGTGGCCGTAAATGCGGTGGGCGGGATGGACACCGTGCTCGCCAAAATAAATGCCATGAGCGCCGCGGGAGTCCTCTCTGACGGTACCCTGAAATTTATCCCTCCCCTACCGGAGGCCAATATTGTGACGCGATCATTCTGGGAATCCCCCTTCTCTAAATTCCTGATTTTTCTGACGGTCATGTGGTGGTCCCACCACAATACGGACGGAGGCGGTTACATTATTCAGCGCATGTCCGCCGCCAAGGATGAACGCAACGCCCTCCTGGCGACGCTCTGGTTCAACCTGAGCAACTACGCCTTTCGCGTCTGGCCCTGGGTGGTGGTGGCGCTGGTTTCGATCGTGGCCTTTCCCGATGCATCCGGATGGGAACTGGGAGACAAGGTGGGGTACCCCCTGGTCATGCAAAAATTCCTGGGTCCTGGTTTGCGGGGATTACTGGTGGTGAGCTTTCTGGCGGCCTTCATGTCCACCATTGATACTCACCTGAACTGGGGCGCTTCTTATTTGATTAATGATGTCTATAAGCGCTTTATTCGGAAGGACAGCTCTTTCACCCATCCGGATCAGGCCCAGAAACATTATGTTCTGGTGAGCCGGATTATTACGGTTTTTCTCATGCTCTTTGCAGCCTTGGTCGCCATTAAAATGCAGAGCATTTCCCGCGCCTGGGAGTTTATTTTCGCCATGGGTGCCGGGATCGGACTGGTGCTTATTCTCCGCTGGTTCTGGTGGCGAATTAATGCCTGGACCGAGATCTCAGCCCTGCTCACTTCACTCACCTTGACCGTTTTGTTGGAAGTAATCGCCGCCTATCAAACACTCCAGGCCGGCGAAACCTATACACTTTTCGGAAAAGCACCTGTTTTATTTGGCCTCCCGCTCCAGATCCACCACAAACTCCTGATTATTGTCCCCATTTCTGTTCTCACATGGCTGATTGTGACTAAATTGACGAGACCGGAACCGAAAGAAGTTCTGATGGCATTTTACGAACGGGTTCAGCCAGGAGGATGGTGGGGACCTGTTATTGGCGATTTCAAGGTCACTAAAATGCCGGTCTCTAAGGGATTCGTACAAAACTGGCTGGCAGGTATTTTAATGATCTATGGTGCCACCTTCTCTATCGGGCAGTTTGTATTCGGTCATAACGATTACGGAATAGGTCTGGCACTGGTAGCGGCCGCCGGCTTTCTATGGGTCTGGAAATTCACCTTGAATCCGGAGAAAAAAGCAGCCTGATGGTCGAAATGAAAAACCGGCTAGTCTCTCTGGATGCTTTCCGGGGACTGACCATTGCTTTCATGATCCTGGTCAATACACCCGGCAGCTGGGCCCACGTCTACCCCCCTTTAAGGCATGCCCACTGGCACGGCTGTACCCTCACCGACCTGGTATTTCCTTTCTTCCTGTTTATTGTGGGAGTCGCCATGCGCTTTTCACTCCCGAAATACACGGCCCAATCCACGACAGCGGCTGTGAAGAAAATTCTGGGCCGGACGTTGACTATATTCTTGATTGGCCTCTTGCTGAATCTTTATCCGTTTATCCGACAGGACTGGGAATGGTCTCACCTCCGGATTATGGGTGTTCTGCAACGCATTGCCCTGGCTTATGGACTGGGGGCACTGACCGTTTTGCGCTTTAAACCAAAGCAGTTGATCACTTTTACCTCCAGCCTGCTTCTGGGTTACTGGTTACTGTTACTGGGATACGGATGGACGACGGGGATGGACCCCTATGGTCTTGAAACCAATCCCTGCCGCTGGCTGGATCTTCAATTATTTGGCCCGGATCACCTCTGGCATGGAACCGGCATTCCCTTTGATCCAGAAGGGATTCTCAGCACCATTCCCTCCATCGCAACGGTTCTCTTTGGTTTTCTGGTGGGGAATCTGCTTTACCATGCCGACGACCGGATTGAGAAAGCCCGGCAGATGGCAATTTTAGGCGCCATTACAACCATTATAGGCTGGCTCTGGGGTCTCCTGTTTCCAATTAATAAACAGTTATGGACCAGTTCCTATGTACTCTATACTGGAGGAATTGCGACCATGCTGCTGGCCTGTTTCTATTGGCTGATCGATATTAAAGGTTGGAAAAAATGGGCTTTCCCTTTAGTGATTTTCGGGACCAATTCCCTGTTTATTTTTGCCGGTTCCGGTGTATGGGTTAAAACAATTCTGAGGATACGCTTCACCTTGGATGGGCATACGGTTTCAGGCTACGCCTATCTCTATAAAACCGTGTTTCAACCCCTAGCCGGGGACTTAAACGGTTCGCTACTGTTTGCCCTTTTCCACGTTTTCATGTGGTGGTTGATTCTGGCCTGGATGTACCGGAAAAAAATCTTTGTCAAAATTTAACCGCCAGTGCTTTACCAATCGTCATTCTAATTCCATAGTCGATCATATTTTGTCAGGAATGAAAGAATCACCCACCAGAATTTTTATCACGGGTGCCTCCACAGGAATCGGCAAAGCGCTGGCGCTTTCTTATGCCCACGACGGGGTCTCCCTCGGGCTTCTGGCCCGGAGAAAGAAATTGCTGAGGTCCGTGGCCGACCAATGCGAACAACGGGGGGCAAAAACCATAATATACCCGCTGGATGTTCAAGATCAAAAAGCAATGGCCGAAGCGGCGGATGATTTCATTACTCGATTTCAGGAAATTGATCTGGTGATTGCCAATGCGGGGATCGGGGGTCATGATGATATCATCCACGGAGATGCCACAACCATCAACCGTATCATCGATATCAATTTAAAGGGCGTCATCAATACCCTGGTTCCATTCATTCCAGTCATGAAAAAACAATCCGGGGGAACTCTGGTGCTGATAAGTTCGGTGATGGCTTTTCTACCCATGCCCTTTCACGGAGGTTATTCTGCCGCGAAAACGGCCTTAGTGCGACTGGCGGACAGTTGGCGCCCCACCTTAAAGAAATACCATATTCAGGTAACCGCCATCTGTCCCGGTTTCGTTGAGACTCCCATGATCGAAAAACAAAGTAATAAAGTATTTGTCGTCCCGGCAGGAATGGCGGCTTTAAAAATTAAGCGGGCAATTCAGAAAGGAAGAAAAACATTTATTTTCCCCTGGCAAGTAAAAATCCTGATTCCGCTTTTGAGGAAGATCCCATCAAACCTTTTCAAGGAATTGGACAGGAAAAACAAATAAACGGCAGACCTGAAATGAGGACTTTGAAGGATATAAAACTCAGCGACGCTTAAACACCAGAATAGATTCCGTATAAAGATCATCCAGCGTATTTGGTTCCAGCCCCAATGTTCGTTCCTGTTCCCGGTAACAGTCCGGGAATTCACCACAAATTTGGAATTGTTGTGTCAATGAAAGTTCATTATCTGTCAATGCATAATGATACTCGTTGTCAAAACAATCCAGCCCAAAACATTCGGTAATGATAAGTGTTGTATCGTTTGAAATCCACTCAATATCCCTGGTATAAGAACCTCCATACGGGTCACGGTTGGTCATTTTACCGGTTCCATCCCCGTTCAAAATCAATGTCATCGAAAGGGACTCGATCACCTGTCCATCCCTGACGATGACCACCGGCTGCTCATTCAGGAGATAGGGCTCACCGGCAGGAATGGCTTCACCCTGCTTGGACAATGTTCCCGAAAGAATTACCATTCGGGAGGAATCAATAATTTCATCAGAATCAATGGCTACTTTCCGGTAAAGGGTATCCTGATTAATGGTCACTGTTCGGTTGTAATTTGACAGGGCGTAACCAAATGTTCCTCCAGCATAGGGATAGAATTCATCCCGGACCTGTTTCAAGAGGGAGGAACGGTCAAATTTACTCAGGACCGGTCGGTAATCCTGAATGTGGTAATTATACTCCAATTCCGGGCTTCGGTAGTCCACATGTATGTCGGTAAAATCTTCATTTTGAAAGACAGAAAAATATTCCATGGTAACCGAGTCCAGAAAAGTGCCGGTATCAAACTCCGATAACCTTAAATCACCCTGAGCCGGGAGCCAAGGGAAATAGGCTAACTGAGACCGATTCACCAGTAGATAGGTGCCGCCGGAAGATTCAGTCATATCCCAGGTTCCGACCAGCGGGTCTGCCTTCTTCTTTTTATCCTCGCACCCGTAGAAGACCATAAAAAGCAGAAGATTCAGCCCCAGTATTATGCGTTGTGGTGAGTTTAGAATCGGTTGGACCCTTTCATGTGGTCGAATCGAATTAAAGTCTAAATGGTAAGAAATACAATGGTTATCATCGTCTTTTTAAACCAGGAGACGATTCAAAACCTGCCAGACCTCCTCCGGGGAAATGGAGTTCAGACATATTAGCGGTTCCTGCCGGTTTCGACATACATTTTTTCGACAGGGACTACAATAAACCTGTTTGTTTATAATTGCGGTTTGTGCGCCCTGGGGACCGGTCCGCTTTGGATCTCCGGCACCGAAAAGGGATACGGTAGGAATACCTAAATTAGCGGCAATATGTCCCAGACCACTGTCAGTGGCAATGGTTCCCCGGCAATAGCTGATGAGGGCAATTACCTCTCTTAATGTGTAATCACCGCAAACCGACTTCACTGTTCCTTTCCCTGAGGTGGCCTCCAGACGTTGCCCCGATTCACGATCACCGGTGTTGCCAAAAATTAAAATGGGTTTTTGGGCTTTTTCCAGCAGTCCCCTGATTTTATTGAAAGGAATATTGCGGGCTGGAGCCACACTAAACGGAAAGAGTCCAACCGGTCGGTCGAAACCTAATTTTTCCAGCTCCCTTTCAGCCCAATCCGACTCCTCAGCGGTTAAATAAATCCCCGGGCCGTTTACCAACAGGGACCCGATGAATTGATCCGGTTCCGGGTAACGTAATAACTCCAGATAGCGCTGGGAACGGTGACGATTCTCCGGCGGGGCAGGAACGACGTGAGACAGAAATAAGGATCGTCCCTGGGCAGGGAATCCAATCCTGTGAGGAGTTTTGGATAACCAGGCGATATAAGCACTCCGGAATGAACTGGAAAGGAGGTAAATACGATCCAGTTCCAGACTTTGGAGATCTTTTCCATATTGGGTGGTGAGTCGAAAGCCTTGCTGAAACTGTTTATCTATCGTCAGAATTGAATCAATGGCGGGATGAGACTCGTAGATGGCTCCGACCCAGGTTTTGCTTAAAACAATAAGCTTTGCTTCAGGGTACAAATGACGGCAGGTATTTAAAAAGGGGAGCGTTATGACCGCATCTCCCACCCAATTGGGAGCAATAATTCCAATTCGAAGACTCATGAACGTTCCAGCCGCTTTTCGATTGCGTTCACCAGTCGCCAGGAGGCTTTTCCATCGGCTTTGTACAAATAGGTTTTGTGGGCTTGAAGGCGCCGGGATTGCATTTCCTCCGGGTGTTCCAGAGCATGGTAAATCAGGGTTAGTACATCGGCAGGGTTTTCAAGGCGGTAGGCAAAATCCACCGACTCCATCCGTTCCAGGTCCAGTCTTTTTTGGAATCGTTTATAAAAAAGCAGGTGTTTCAATCGGAGTGTAAAACATTCAGCCATGATTATGGGACGGTCAAGAACCAGGAATTCATAAATGGTGGAAGAGATGTCGGAAATCAGAACATCTGCCAGACTGTAATAGGGAATAATATTAAACTCATCCGGCGGAACCAAATATATATGATCAGATGTACAGGCTACCTCCTGCATTTTTTCACTCTGGTACCGATAGCGTTGCTGGTGCCAGCTGAAACTGTGGAGTTTAACTACCAGGTTAAACTCATAGCTTAATTTTTCCAGGTGGGGAATCAATTTTTCCTGTGAGGATGGATAAAACGTAGGGGCAAATAAAACCGTTTTCCTCTGGGAATCCAATCCCAGCTGGTTGAATATTTCTTCACGGGAAGGGGGCGATTGCAGCAGGGGATCACACTTGGTGAAACCTACCAGGACCAGGTTAGAATAACCTGTCTGTTTCAAGACCTCCATTCGTGACTGTGATTCCACTGCCCGCAAATCGATCCGGTCGTCAATATCACGGTAGTATGTCTGCTTCATGCCGATGCCGTGATACACCATGACCGTGATAGTGTTCTCATGAGCGATGGAATGTAATTTCCCGATATTACCCACAACAATCACGTCAAACTTTCTCCGATTCAGTTCTGCCAGTCGCTCTGCTTCATCTCTACCGGCGATCGTAGTAACGTAGGCCTCACTACAAGCCTGTTGAAAAATAAACTGCTCCCGCGGATGAACGGATCGAGGAATGGAGGCGGAGATGCGAAAATTCCCTCGGCGGCGCATTTCATCCATAATGGGAATAAAATTAGGCAAGTAGTACAAGTGATGGCATTCGAACAGGACCGAAATCGTTGGGGACTTTTTTCTCATTCTTATGACACACTGGGGTATATTACCATGATGCTACCTCTCCAACCCCTTGAGGAAGTCATAAATCCGGTTTACCGACTTTCCATCATTAAAATAAAAACAGTTGCTTAACATTATATCGTAAGGTCCCGGATCATGGTTCAGCAATGCTATGGTAACCCGGGTAGAAATAGCTTCTTTACCGTCATAATGGCTGGCAATGGTATTCACATCCAATTCAGGGGGCATGGTGTGAAGATCATCAAATTCATTGTCAATCACCACAATCGGTTTCCGGACAATTAAATACTCATAGAGAATAGACGACGTGTCACTGAGAAGAAGATCGGAGATGGCAAAATCGTACATGGTATCGTTGGTAAGAATATTAGCCGGATTAGAAAAATAAAGGTGATCAATCCCCTGGAATCGAGCCCAGGCTTTAAACCGTGGTATATGTTTCCGGTCAAAATAATGTGGTCGAATAATCAAATTATAATCCCGGGTTAATTCACGGGCAAACTTTTTACCATATTTCAGCAAAGTGCCTGCCCCCCACTTCCAGGTAGGAGCGTACAGAATGGTTGGACGGTCCGCTTCTTTAAACCCCAGGTACTCCCGGTATTGATCAACATTGATCGCGCCATTCACAATTTCGTCAAACCGGCAGTTACCAATTTTAATTAATCGGTCTTCTGGAATGGAAACATTCAAGTCCTTCATTTTATGGAGATGTTTTGGTCCGGAAATAAAATGATAGTCAAAGGTGATTAAGTCGGAAGCCTTACCCCCGTATTTTTTATCCCCCGTCCCATGACCCATAAAGATTGCCGTGCAAATGGCCTTGTTGCGTTGAACGATCGTATTGCTATTTGAGATTAGAATGCCGGGCAAATCGAACAAGTCATGATTCACATCCTTAACCAGGATATGGGGATCCTGGGCAAACATGGGGCTGCTGGCCTGATGGCGTTGTTTCTTCCGGAGATACCATTGCAAACGCAGTTTCCGGTTTTGTTTCCGGACCACGAAACTGCCCCCCAGATGACTGTAGATTAGACGGGCAAACGAATATTCATATACCTGGTTGGCGTAAAAATAGATGGGTCTGTTCAGTTTCATTAAGCAATGGTCAGGAAATTAGGATTATTAATTTATTCCCATTCCTCCGCAATTGGAAGATATCTACCGTCCAACGGAACTCTACTACAGGTTTCCAGAAAATTTTCTCCGCTTACCGGGGTAAAATTCCACCTTCAAAGTTAAGAGGCATGAAATGTGGGCAGGGAGCGAATAAAATCAATGATTCGGCCGGTACTGTTTCCATCATTAAAATAGAAACAATTACTCCGTAGTTGTTCGTAATCAGCCCGGATGTGCTGACGGATTGCGCTATGAACAACCACCTCAATTGGAGGAGGGGAATTCTTCCCAAACCGGCTAGCAATGGAGTGAATATTTAATTCCGGAGGCATGGAATGTAGTTCTTTAAAGCCCGTCTCAATCATTACAACCGGATTCCCGGTAATCAGATATTCATAAGCCGTGGAAGAAGTATCGCTGATCAGCAGATCTGATACGGCAAACGCCTCCATGGTATCATGCTGAAGAAAAGATGCCGGGTCTGAAAAGTACACATTTCGGATTTTGTTTGCCCATACCCAGGCCCTCATTTTCGGAATGAAGCGACGATCATGAAAATGGGGTCGAATGATTAAATTGTATTCCGGTGTTAATCGCTCACAGAACAGTTGATAATGGGAAAGGAGGGATCCGTTGCCCCACCTCCAGGTGGGGGCGTATAAAATTGTTTTCCGAGCAGGTTCTTTAATCCCCAGAAATTGGGCAATCGTTTCCCGATTCAATTCATCGTTGACATATATATCAAACCGCGGATTACCCACTTTGACCAATCTCTCCTCCGGTATTTCCAGTCCCTCATCCTTTAGTTTCACAATTTGTTTTTCACCGGATATGAACAAAAAATCGTACGAGAGAAGGTTCTCGGGCGAACCGCCATAGCGCTTATCGCCGCTTCCATGTCCTAAGAAGAGGGTAGTACTCACCTGGGAATCATGGGGAATCTTTGTATTACTCATGGAGATCATGATCCCAGTCAGTGGTTTATCCTGGATATCCTGCACAATCACCTGGCTCCCCGGCCAGTGGCGGAAATACCACTTGAAACGAAAGTAATGTTTCAAATCCCTGACTACAAACTGTCCACCAAGCTTGGCATACACCGATTTGGCATGAGAAAACTGATATTCCTTGTTGGCGAAATAATATATCCCATTCCCCATCTCAGCCTGCCCCCGAATTGATTACATCAACTCTGAAAATGTCATGATTGTGGATTACCTGGTTCGTGCCAAGTGGTTCCAGGCAGCCGGTGTGTCCAAATCGAGCCAGAACAACTCCTCGATATCAATTCCCCCCATTTTACCGTTTTGAATCAAAAGATTGCAGGCATCCGACAGGCTGCACCGTCCTAACTGTTGGGCTGATTCCAGGACGGTGAAAAAATCCTGGTGACATTTGAATACACCGCAATCTACCGCATCAAACTGGTCGAGATCCTTTGACATGGCTGTGATCTTCATTCTGTTTTCAGGATCCACGGTTACTTTCATCGCATCCTCCAGATCGAAGATTTGATCAATCTTAAAGTCCAGCGCCACCTGAGCCCGATCTTCCCCCAAGTCCGACTGCACTATTTTTTCCAGGAAAGCGGCTCCATAGTAGTGGTCGCTCATGGACAGAATGAAAGGATCGTCCAGAGGAATATGTTCTTCCGCTGCCAGGACGCTAACACCATTTGCCAGATCCCAGCGGGGATTAAACACCGTTTCGATTGCAGGCGTTTTGAAGTTCTCTTTTAAATAGTTTTCCAGCTCATCGTGATGGTAACCGGTCACCACCACAATATCGTGGATCCCTACGTTAACCGCATTTTCGACTAAATGACGAATCAGGGGTTTGCCCTTCACCGGCAGTAATGTTTTCGGTTTCCCTGAGGAGACGGATCGGGCACGGGATCCCTCTCCAGCGGCAATAATGACCAGCTTCATCCAGAGCTATTCGTCGTAATAATCCAGACCCAAGTGGGTGATTAGTTCTTCTCCCATAATATGACGAAGGGTATTTTTCAGTTTTGCCAGTTGTACGAACAAATCATTTTCAGGATACAATTCCGGCAGGGTCATGGGACTTTTAAAATAAAAGGAAAGCCATTCCTGAATCCCTTTCATTTCCGCTCGTTTGGCTAGATCCATGAAGAGTACCAGATCCAGGGCGATCGGCGCAGCCAGAATACTGTCACGACACAGGAAATCCACTTTAATCTGCATGGGATATCCCAACCAGCCGAAAATGTCGATATTGTCCCATCCTTCCTTATTGTCCCCCCGGGGCGGATAATAATTAATCCGGACCTTGTGGTAAAAGTCCTTATATAAATCCGGATTTAATTCCGGCTGTAAAATATAATCCAAGACTCCCAATTTACTTTCTTCCTTGGTTCGAAATGCAGCCGGGTCATCCAGGACCTCCCCATCCCTGTTACCGAGAATATTGGTGGAAAACCATCCCCTGATGCCGATCTGGCGGGCTTTCAATCCCGGTGCCAAAATGGTTTTGATCAGGGTCTGACCGGTTTTGTAATCTTTTCCTGCAATCGGCGTGGCTGTTTTCTGGGCCAGCTCCACTAGAGCAGGGATATCCACGGTTAAACTGGGTGAACCATTCACATAAGGAATTCCCCTTTTCAGGGCAGCGTAGGCATAAACCATACTGGGAGAGATACCAGGATCATTATTCCGAAGTCCCGCCTCAAATTTTTCCAGGGAGGAATGGACCTCCTGAGGGGTAATAAAAATTTCGGTACTCCCGCACCAGATCATTACATTGGCGCGGGTTTGGTTTTCCGTTGTAAAAGTATCAATATCAGCCCCCACCTGTTCCGCCAGATCCATTTTATTTTTTCCAGATTTCACATAAGACCCCTCCAGCCGACGAACGAACTGCTCGTCAAAAACAGCCGGAAGAACTTCCAGCCCTTGTAAAAAATCCTTTAATTCCTCGATTTGGGTTTTCTCCAACACCCCCGTCCGGAGGCAAATATCATAGAGTGTTTCCTGATTGATATCCCAACCCATAAATACCAGATCCTCCAGACCTGCCAAAGGGACGAAATCTTTAACGAGGGGAACCCGGTTCTCGGTCCGTTTTCCCAGGCGAATCGTTCCCATCTGGGTCATGGATCCAATCGGTTTGGCCAGGTTGCGTTTAATCGCTTCTACCCCGGCGATGAAAGTACTGGCGACTGCTCCCATTCCTGGAATCAGTACACCCAGTTTACCTTTGGGTGTCTCATAGTTCATAATTCAATGCTCCTAACTGGTAAGATCAATCTTTAATTATCTTGATCAATTTCAAAATTAAGTTGTTTCAATGCCTCAAAAACGGTTTCAGGGGAAATGGATTCTAGGGATAACCCGCGAGCTGCCAGGAGTTTTGCCCTGACTCCGTATGGTGCATAGCGCTGCTGGTTTCGTTGATCACCTGAATAGAGCCCGATGACCGGTGTATTCACCCCTGCCGCCACATGAATCAGAGAAGTATCCGGTGAAATGAATAACCGGTACCGTCGCAAAAGGGCTCCTGCAGCTAAAAGATCAGGTGAAACCAACGGATATTCTATTGTATCCTGAAATTGTTCTTTAATTAGACGTGCTGTCTTCGCTTCGCGATCCATGGCAAACACGGCAATCCTTACATCACGCTGATATTTCAGGACCGATTCCACCAGCGCAATCCAGTGTTCTGCCGGCCAATTCCGATAATGCCCCCCCGCTGAAAGGTTTATGGCCATTACTGAACGGCCCGAATCCGCTTTGAACAAAAGGGAATCAGAGTCCGGAGGGAAATAATTCGGCACCGGGAATTTAACGCCGTAGGGGCGGAGCAATTCAGCATTCTTTTCGATAATATGGGCCCCTTCCCGGTTCACAAGTGTGTGGTGGTAATAACGATTGGCTCGAGGCTGGGCAAGGCAGACTTTCACTTCAGCATTCACCAGGTTTGCTAAACGGTAAGCGGTGATGGAAGGATGATCTTTCGGATTGTAAAAGAGGTCATAATGTTGTTCACTCAGGAATTCTTTCAGGGACTTCTGATCGGTTCGATAAGTCCAGGTATTACGAATGAAGGGTAATGCCTTAAACAGGTATTGGTTATGGCGAGAACACAAAACATCAATCTGGGCACCGGGGAAACGCTGATGCAATCCGTGCAGGAAGGGCATTAACAGAATGGCATCCCCCAATTTTTCCTGGGCCTGGACCAGGAGAACGCCTGGATTCGGAGGCAGGTTTTTCACCGGCAGTGGGGACCGCCAGGGTTGGTACAACCGTACCATCAGTTTCCGGGGATAATGGCGGGGATTCTCCCGCAGGGAGCGAGCTTGGTTAACGGCGGGACTGGGCATATTTCTCGAAAAAGTAATTTTCCAATTCATCCAGCATTTTTTCGATCGGGAAACAGGTACGAATGTGTTCCCGGGCGGCAGGCCCCCAAGCTTGAATTTCCGGCTTCATCTGGCACTCCAAGGCATAAACCATGGCCTTCCGGATTGCCTCAATATTAAACGGTTCAAAAATAAATCCGGTCTTTCCATGATCCATCAATTCAGGCACGCCATTCACCCGGGCAGCCAGGACCGGTTTACCCAGGGCCATTCCCTCCATAACAACGTTGGGCATCCCTTCCTGCCGGGAGGTAATAATGATAAAATCAGCCGCTTTCAATATCGGTAATAAATTGCTCTGAAATCCAATAAACTTGACCTGGCCATTGAGGCGCCTCTTCTCCGTCAAGCGCACCAATTGCTCCCGCTGTTTTCCTCGACCGGCGATTAATACGGTAAAAGGTCGTGGCGGTTTTTTTATCCCTGCAACCGCCTCCACCAGCAAATCAAAACCTTTCTGACCCGTTAACCTACCAGCAGCCAGGAAAACGGTGTGATTTTCCGGGATATTCCACAGGGTCCGGATGTCAACTGAAGGCAGACCGTTGGGGATGGAAATACCATTATAAATCACCTTGGTTTTATCTTTCGGCATCCAGGGGTACGCATTGTAGGCTGTTCGTATGGTTTCCGAATTGGTAATAATACCATCCACCAGACCCATTGTCTTTTTATGTTTCCATTTATCCGAAATGAGCTGGATACCGTTCCGGGCCAGAATTACAGGAACCTTTGCCCAGCGGGCCGCCAGTCCTGCCACCCGGATATCCTTATTCAGGTTTAAAACAATTACATCCACCTTTTCCCGTTTTAAAATGCGTTTCGTGTACCAAATTTTGAAAGGGCTGTAATCCGCATAAATATTCAGGGGGATCACCTCCAGGCCCGCTTCCCGGGCCCGCTGCAACAGGACCGATTTGGCTTTCCCTGAAAGGATTACTCGGTGACCACGATGCTTCAAACCGGTGGCGGCGGTGATCATCCATTTTTCACCACCGCCCCATTTCGGAGCAGAAATGGAATTACTGAAAAAAATCGTCAGTCTACGTTTCATTTCAAACGAGTCGATTATAAGCCGGGTGAACCGGTAAACTGAATATCGTACAATCTCCGGTAAAGGCCCGCTTTTTGGTACAATTCATCGTGGCTTCCCTTTTCAATAATCCGACCCCGATCCAAAACAATAATCCTGGAAGCATTCTGAACCGTAGAAAGGCGATGGGCAATAATTAACGAAGTCCGGTCCCGCATCAGGATTTCAATCGCTTGCTGCACCATTTTTTCCGATTCTGTATCCAGAGCGGACGTGGCTTCATCCAGAATCAGGATCGGTGGGTTTTTCAGAATTGCCCTGGAAATGGCCAGACGCTGTTTCTGACCGCCGGAAAGCTTGACCCCCCGTTCTCCAATGATGGTATCGAAACCTTGGGGCATTTGTTCAATGAACTCCAGCGCATGGGCCGCTCGTGCCGCACTTCGGATCTGTTCGTCATCTACTTCCTTTACCCCGTAGGCAATATTATTCTTGACCGTATCGTTGAACAAAATCACTTCCTGGGTCACAATCCCCATTTGACTTCGGAGTGATTTCAGCCGCACGGATCGGATATCATGACCATCGATCAATATGGCCCCGGAGGTCACATCAAAGAAGCGGGGGATCAGATCCGCAATGGTGGATTTTCCCGCACCGGAGGGTCCCACCAGGGCTACCGCCTCCCCTTTCTGAATGGTGAAATAAATATCTTGAAGAACCCGCTCATCTCCGTCCGAATATTCAAAATAAACATTTTTAAACTCGATAGATTGACTAAAACGTTCCAATTCAATTGCGTCTGGTAAATCCACAATTTCAGGAGGAGTGTCCAGCAACTGAAAAACCCGCTCTGCAGAGGCCAGCCCCATTTGAATCCGCACATTAACATTACTGAGCATCTTAATGGGTCCCAGGGTAGCGAACAAAATGAGAATGAAACGGATAAAATCCTCGGCTGAAATACCTTTTTGTGACAGAACCTCCATTCCTCCGAACCACAGTAACACCACCCCGATAATGACGCCGAAACTTTCCGTAATTGGTCCCGCCAGCAAATCCAGGCGCGCCCGACGGTATAGCAGTTTAAAATAGTTGCCACTTTCACGGGTGAATTTCTGGATTTCCTCCTGCTCCATCACAAAAGCCTTTACGATCCGAATCGAAGAAAGGGTCTCCGTCAGTATATCCATGATCTGGGCGATTTTGCGTTGGGTCCGGTGGGATTTCCGGCGAATACTGCGACCGATATTGATGATGACCACCCCTGCCACTGGAATGATAATTACAGCAATCAGAGCCAGCTTCCAGCTGATAATAAACAAGAGAATGACAAACATGAGGATATTAATGGGCTCCACGAACAGTTTTTGGAAGCTCACGGATAAAGTACCCTGCATTTGTTGCACATCGTTAATGATGATGGAACTGATTTCACCAGTGCGCTTCTGGCTGAAATATCCCAGAGACAGGGTATTGATATGTTGGTAGAGTTTATCCCGTATTTCCGTCACCAGCTTCAACTGTACGTAACGAAGCAGAATATTTTTCAGATATAAAAACAGGTTTTTGGCAAAAAAGACCAGCAAAAGCGTAATGCACAATACTTTCAGTGACTCCAGAGGGGTTTCCCGGAGAATGAGAAGATTGGTCCAATATTTCAGTTTACCGTTCAGGGACAGATTTGGATCTGACATCCACTGGGTTTGTTGGGCGACAATTTTATTGAAATCGGTGAGAATATTATTAATCAGGGAGGCGGTCAACCAAATCGAAGTACTGTTCAGGCTGACATAGACGAATGCAGATAGGGTAGAGGCCAACAGGAAGAGCCAGTATTTAGAGAGGAGGCGGCCTAGTCGTTTATAAATGGAAGAGGGCATATTCAAATTCCGGTTGAACCGAGTTTACGTCTTTTCTGAGTGAATATCATTCAAATTTAAAATGGAATCTAAGGGTCAGGAACCGTCTACCGGAATGAAAACCATTTTTTTATGGGGAATACCAGCTTCATAAAACCGGGCTCCGCGGACCTGGAATCCGAATCGTTCATAGAAATGAATGACCGATTCCTGGGCATTCAGATAGATCTTACCTCTGTTTTTCAATTCATTTAAAATAAAATTTACCAGGGCTTTCCCCACCCCCTGTCCCCGGAATTCTTTTAACACGGCGAACCGTTCCAGTTTTATTCCCTCATCAGTGGAACGCCAGCGGGCTGTCCCCACCGGTCTACCTTTTACCAGTGCCAATAGGTGGGAAGCCTCCTGATCGTGTTCATCCAGTTCAATCCGCTGGTCCACTTTTTGTTCTTCCACGAATACCCGGATTCGGATTTCATGGGCCTGCGCTAGTTCCGTTTCAGTTTGAACCTTTTTTATTTGGAGATCCATCTGGAATGCATCGTTCTTCTTTCCTTTGGAGTCTATATCAAAATGGTGCTGAATTGGAAACAATTTATCCGGATTTACAGTAAATTTTCGCATGAAGCGCGGGCACAAACAAATATTGGTCGTTGGAGATCGCATCCTTATCCGTCCTGATAAGGGGGAGAAGAAATCCAAAGCAGGTCTGTATTTACCTCCCAGTGTCATTGAAAAGCAGGAAGTCCGCAGCGGTGTGGTGGTAGAGGTGGGTCCTGGAATCCCGATGGGTAACCCAGGCGATCAGACTGAAGAACCGTGGGAGCAGAAAGAAAAGTCGCCAGTGAAGTATATCCCTCCCCAGGCTGAAATTGGCGATTTGGCGCTCTTTCTAAATAAAGCTGCCATTGAAATAAAAATCGAAAATCAGGATTATTTAATTGTCCCCCAGTCCGCTATTCTGATCCTCATCCGTGATGATCTGAATGAACTGGCAGAATAGATCTTTTCACGGCTTGGGACCCTCCCAGACCAGGGGATAGATCGCTTCGCCGAAGATGCCTACTCCACTGCGGTAGAATCGTTTCAGGTCTTCCTGATTAAAGGGAGCTGCCGCTGTATTCCCCTTATTCAAGTTTCCGAAATAATTACTGCCATAGGCCTGGATCGAATGTTGATCCCGAACCAGGCGAACAGGATGAACATCCGCCTTCAGAGCTGCAATCATATCCGTGTCCGAGTCGCCGTAATAGAGATCCAAGTCCAGCATTTTTAATACGCGTTGCTTGGTGGTGTACCGTTTTCCATGGATAGTTTCCTTCGGTGAAAAAAACAAATTCTCGCCCACCACCACTGGGATCTTGAATTTTTCCTCCAGAAAAGCCGCCAGTGCCCCCCCATGATCCGGTTTCCGAGCAGTAATGAAGTAAACCTTATGTCCATGGGCAATAAAAAAATCTACCAAAGTCACTGTTGGGGTAATCCATTCCGAATACTCCCGGTCACGGGTGTTGATCCAGCCATAGTCCAGATGTCCCTCCTGATCTCGCGGTGCCGTCCGAAACATGGGCTCGGAATAAAGCAATGAATCATCAATATCAAAACCCACTTTTAAAATGCCATCCTGAGCCAAGACCGGGATCAATAAAGAGCTGTAAAAAAAGGTTAATATCAGATTACGCATGTTATTTTCCTTTAATTGGTTCCACCCTGGAATTTACCGATGACAAGATTCCAATGTAAGTTCCCATATGACCCGCGCCGGTATTTACCTCCATATCCCCTTCTGTAAATCCAAATGCAATTACTGCGATTTTTATTCGGTTGCCGGCCGGGAGGCGTTGATTCCCTCTTTTGTAAAAGCCTTGATCCAGGAAATTAAATTCTGCGATATCGATCGAAGTGGTTGGACCCTGGACTCCCTGTTTTTCGGGGGCGGAACCCCCAGTATGCTGGAACCGGATCAACTGGAGTCGATCCTGAATAGGCTGGAGACAGTTTATGGTCTTTCGGCCGTGGAGGAAATGACCCTAGAGGCTAATCCGGGAGAAATCAGTCTGGATAAACTGCGAGCTTTCCGTTCCCTGGGGGTAAATCGGCTCTCCCTGGGCGGTCAATCCCTGGAGCCGGATCTCCTGAATTTCCTCACACGAATTCATTCAAGGGATCAGGTCCTGTCATCCATCGAGGACGCCCGGAAAGCGGGGTTCACCAATGTAAACTGCGATTTAATGTTCAATATTCCCGGGCAATCATTCACTATCTGGAAGCGGGATCTGGAAACTTTAATCCAGATGGAGCTGGAGCATCTCTCCTGCTATTCTCTCACCGTCGAGACGGGAACTCCTCTCCACCAGCAGGTAAAAACAAGGAAGGTGACCATGCCCGACAGCGACCGGAGTGCCGCATGGTATTACTGGACTCAACAACGACTGGATGCTGCCGGTTTCGAACAATATGAAATTTCCAACTGGGCTAAACCGGGGTTCAGGTGTCGTCAAAATCTTCATTACTGGCACATTGAACCTTATCTTGGGTTTGGTCCCTCCGCCCATGGATTCGATGGAAAACAACGCTATAATAACTATCGAAGCGTCACCCGGTACATAGAAGTAATTAAACAGGGAACGCTTCCCAGAGAAGCAATTCAAACCAATACAAAACTGGATTACACCAATGAACTGATTGGATTCGGGTTGCGAACCGCCGACGGGATCCTTATGAAAAAAATCCCTGAGCCCTTTCAAACCAAGATCAGAGATTTGTACGAAACAAAACTGGATAAATGGGGAACCTACTGTAAAATGAACGCTGGACGGATCTGGCTGACATCGGAAGGGTTTGCCTTCGCAGATGAAATAGCCGTAGACCTAATGGTGTAGTACAGGACCCAAAACCGATCAATAAGTAAAGTGCTTGATGGGCTCACCCTCTTCACCGATTCCTGTCATGGCTTCAATACCAAGACTCAGGTGTAGATCCACATATTTCCGGGTAACATTTTTATCCGATTCCTCCGTTTTCACGCCTTCCGGCGTCATGGGTGTATCGGAGACGAGTAGAAGAGCCCCCCGGTCGATACCGTTGGCAAACCCAACAATAAACAGGGTAGCCGTTTCCATATCAATCCCGATGGCCCGAATCTGCCGTAGATACTGTTTAAAGGATTCATCGTATTCCCATACACGGCGATTGGTGGTGTAGATGACCCCTGTCCGGTATTCCAGACCATGGTTGACCAGCAAATGCGAAACATATTTATGTAACTTAAATGAAGGCATGGCAGGCACTTCTTTCGGGAAATAATCATCGCTGGTTCCCTCCCCTCGGATGGCGGCGATCGGCAGGATGAAGTGACCCAGTTCAGTCGATTTTTTCAGGCCGCCGCATTTCCCCAGAAAAAGGACCCCCTTGGGTTGAACCCCCGACAGGAGATCCATTATCGTGGCAGCATTGGAACTACCCATGCCGAAATTAATGATACTCAGGTTTTCCTTGTTTGTGGCGGAGGTCATGGGTCCACCGACTCCTTTGATGGGAACATTAAACCGTTTCGCAAATTTCTCCACATAATTCTGAAAATTAGTTAGAAGAATCCATTCCCCAAATTCTTCTGCTGCCGTCCCGGTATAGCGTTTTATCCAGTGTTGAACAATATCAACCTTCTTCATTAAAACGTCTCCTCTTTCAAGGTCAGGGATATGGGGCAATGATCCGAACCCATGACATCATCGTGGATGTCTGCATCCTCGACCTGATCCAAAAAAGCTTCATTTACAAAAAAGTAGTCAATCCGCCACCCCACATTTCTAGAGCGGGCCCCGAACCGGTAAGTCCACCAGGAGTACCGCTCCGGTTCCGGATGAAAATAACGAAATGTATCCACCCAGCCGTTAGCCACATAACGATCCAGTTTTTCCCGCTCAATTGGCATAAATCCGGAGGTATTCACATTTTCCCTGGGTCGGGCTAAATCAATCTCATGATGAGCCGTATTCCAATCGCCCGCCACGATCACATTCTGACCCGACTCCACCTGTTCATTGATGATGGGAAGAAGGGTATCGTAAAAATCCAGCTTATATTTCAAACGATGTTCATCCTTCTGACCGTTGGGAAAATAGATATTGTACAACAGAAATTGATCGTGTTCCGTCATTAGGACACGGCCTTCTTCGTCAAACTGTTTAATACCGATTCCCTTTTGGACGAAATGGGGTTCTTCGCGGCAGAACGTGGCCACGCCGCTGTAACCGGGGCGCCGGGCCGAATTCCAATAGGCACAATACCCATGGTCTTTAAGAAGAGCAGGGGAAAGCTGGTTCTCTTGTGCCTTTGTTTCCTGCAGGCAGAGAATATCCGGCTGTGTATCCTCCAGCCAGGTGAGAAATCCTTTTTTCTCCGCCGCCCGGATCCCATTCACATTCCACGAATAAAGTTTCATATTCACTCCAAATAATGGCATTGAAATTGGGGAAAAATGTAGACATTCAAAAGGATCACGTCTTAATTAAGTCGTAATGGCATCTGAAACATCGGATTGTCCATCCCTCAAAATAAAGAATATTAAATTGTACCCCTAAGCTCCCACTCCGTAAATTTCAGTTCAAGTTCATTCTAAGAAAACAGAACCAACCTATTCAATGAAGGCCCTTGTAAAAACCATTCCCGAACCTGGCTTATGGATGGAAGATATGCCTGTTCCTGAATTGGGGACAAATGACGTTAAAATCAGAATTTCAAAAACGGCAATATGCGGGACGGATCTGCATATTTTCTCCTGGGACAATTGGGCGCAAACCACCATCCAGACCCCGTTGATTATTGGCCACGAATTTATGGGGGAAGTGGTTGCGGTTGGCCTCGGTGTTTCCCACTTTAAACCGGGGGACCGGGTTTCAGGTGAGGGACACATCACCTGTGGGTATTGTCGAAACTGTCGGGCGGGAAAACGGCATCTTTGTCACAAAGCCAGGGGGATTGGTGTCAACCGCGACGGCGCTTTTGCGGAATACCTGGTCCTGCCAGAGCGGAATGTCTGGCCGGTTCATTCCCATATTCCAGATGAAATCGCCGCTTTTTTTGATCCCCTGGGCAACGCCACCCATTGCGCCCTCAGTTTTGAAATGGTGGCCGAGGACGTTCTGATTACCGGTGCGGGACCCATCGGTCTGATGGCCATCCCGATTTGTAATTTCGTGGGTGCCCGGCACGTGGTCATCACCGATGTAAATGATTATCGTCTGGACCTGGCCCTAAAAATGGGTGCCACCCGAACCGTGAATGTTACCAAAGAAAAAATTAAAGACGTATTCCGGGAATTGAACATGTCCAACGGCTTTGACCGGGGACTGGAAATGTCCGGGAATCCCCAAGCCTTTCAGGAAATGATTCAGGTCATGTACAACGGCGGTCATATTGCTCTACTGGGTTTACTCCCGCAGGAGACCTTGATTGACTGGAACCAGGTCATTTTTAAAGGTCTGCATATTAAAGGTATTTATGGCCGGGAGATGTTCGAAACCTGGTACAAAATGAGCCAGATGCTCCAAAGCGGTCTGGACGTAAGTCCTGTGATTACACACCGCTTTAAGGTGGATGAATTCCAGCAAGCTTTCGCCGTAATGGAATCGGGACAATGTGGGAAAGTCATTCTGGAATGGGACTGAACTCCCATATTTACCGTTTCCTGAATATCACCGTTCAATCCAATCAAAGAGATAAATCATGACTAAAGCAGTCTCCATTTATGAAAAAACACTGAAAGAAATTGAAGCCGAAGGTCTTTTAAAGCAGGAAAGAACCATTACCACACCTCAAGGGGTGGCTATTTCCACCCTGGAGGGCGGGGAGGTACTGAATTTCTGTGCCAACAATTACCTGGGGTTGGCAAATGATCCCCGGATCAAAGCCGCGGCCCGGGAAGCGCTGGAGCGGTACGGATTCGGGATGGCCTCGGTGCGGTTCATTTGCGGCACCCAGGACCTGCATAAGCAACTGGAAGAAAAAATCGCTCGTTTCTTTGGGACCGATGACGCTATTCTCTACACCTCCTGTTTTGACGCCAATGGAGGGTTATTCGAGACCCTGTTGAGACCCGAGGACGCAATTATTTCCGACGCTTTGAACCATGCCTCCATCATTGATGGAGTACGCCTTTGTAAAGCAAAACGCTATCGATTTGCCAACCGCGATATGGAGGATCTAGAAAAGCAACTGCAACAGGCTCAGGATGCCCGCCTCCGGTTGATCGCCACGGACGGGGTGTTCTCCATGGATGGATTCATTGCCAAGCTGAATCATATTACAAAACTGGCGGAACAATACGATGCCCTAGTAATGGTAGATGATTCCCATGCCACTGGTTTTGTGGGAGCAACCGGTCGTGGTTCCGGGGAATACCACGGCGTTCTGGATAAGATCGACATTATGACTTCCACCCTGGGTAAGGCTTTGGGTGGTGCCTCGGGAGGCTTTACGACCGGTCGCCAGGAAATTATTGATTTACTCCGGCAGCGCTCTCGACCCTATTTATTTTCCAACACACTGGCGCCCGCTATCGTGGCAGCAGGAATCAAAGTATTTGATCTCCTTTCTTCTACCACCGAATTGCGGGATAAACTGGAACAAAATACAACCTACTTCCGGGAGCAAATGACCCAGGCAGGATTTGACATTAAATCAGGCGATCATCCCATTGTCCCAATTATGCTTTACGATGCGGTACTGGCCCAAAAGATGGCGGCAGCGCTGTTAAAGGAAGGAATCTATGTAATTGGTTTCTTCTATCCCGTTGTCCCGAAAGGAGCTGCCCGAATCCGGGTTCAAATTTCGGCTGCCATGTCCCGGCAACACCTGGATCGTGCCATTGAAGCGTTCACAAAAGTAGGAAAACAACTGGGCATTGTGGCCTAGGTACCCGAACCATCCAACCTTTAAGATAAGGAGTCCTTCTTGAAAATTCCCCTCATCAAATCGTCCATTATTGGAATGCTGTCCTTTTTAACTCTTCAACCCCTTGGAGCCCAGTCAACCGGACCCCATGTCGGTGTATTCATCCATGAAAATATGATTAATGCTTTCCTTCAATCGATTGGTCCCGTATCCGGGGAAGGACAGAAGAAAAAGACCCATTACCAATGGACCGTCATAGACCCACGGGTAGACATTGAACCGGGTGAGGCGATTTTCCTGGCCAATGTTCATATTAAAGCCGGTGTTTTTGAAGCAAACCGCCAGGCCCGGGGGAATATGGATATCCGTTACCTCCAGGAAGAAAATAAAATCAAAATCACGGTGAAAGAAGCCAAGGTAAAGCTTTATTTTAAACTCCTGGGGAAAAAGATCCCCATCGGGACGATCAATGTCGCCACTTTTTACCGCCCTTCTTTTGAATTCCCCGGCCCCCAGCCGATCCAAAAGACAATAGACGTGGACTTACCGGACGGCACTAAAAAAACCATTGCACTCACCACCACGAATGAAAACCTGGTCCTCGAAAAAGACCGTATTTCCGTTTATTCCAATCTGGAATTCACCCCCCAAAGCTAGAATAAAACAATCTTCATGGGTCTCCTGAACGATTCACAAGTAATTTTCAGGTCCAATGGTTCAGGTTTCAATTGCCTGCCTTTCGAACAGCAGGGTATATTCCTCGGCTTTTTTAACCGCATTAATTTTGAATATCAATGAAAAATAAACTCACCCCGCGTTTTTTAATCATCGCCCTGGTAATCATGTGGGCGATTTACGCCCTCTGGCCTACCGTACATTTCCAGACCCTTTCGGAAGCGGAAAAGGAAACCTTACGGACCGAGGGTAAACTGGACAAACTGGAAGCCCGGACCATTAAACAGGGTCTGGATCTTAAGGGCGGTATGTTTATTGTTCTGGAAGTGAACCTGCCGACCCTGATGAGCAACCTGGCGGTCAACAAGGATCTCAAATTTGAACGTGCCCTGCGGACCGTCCAGGACCAATTAAAGGCTGATCCGAAGGCGGATTTCTTTTCTCTTTTCGCCCAGACTGTGGAGCATCAGCATTTAAAACTTTCCCGGTACTATTATGAATTAGGCTCCGATAGCAAACAGATCCTGTCCAGTTTGAAGAAGGAAGCAGATGACGCCATCGACCGGGTGCTGGAAATTCTCCAGAACCGGGTAGACCAGTTTGGTGTATCGGAACCAACCATTCAGAAACAGGGGAATCACCGTATTATTGTGGAGCTGGCCGGTGTCCAGGATCCTGAACGGGCCCGGGCTCTACTGGAAAGTACCGCTTTATTGGAATTCTACATTGTAAAAGATCCGGAGGTGACAAACAGCATACTCCTGCGGATCGACCAGGTATTAAAAGGAAACAATGATCTGGCAGAGGTTACCAAAGACACGACGCTGGAAGTCCAGGCTCCGGAAGAAGAGGCTCCTGTCAGTGAAGACAAAACTGTTTCCGTCAGCGAATTATTCGGTGAAACGGAAGCGGAGGAAGTCCTGGCTGAAGCGGACACGGCAGTAGTGGACGAGCGCCTGTTCAAAGAACGGCCCTTCTCCTCCCTGCTGCGCAATCTGGGACAGAACATCGGTGTACCGGAGAAAAATGTCTACGCCGTGAAAAAAATCCTGGAGTTACCGGAAGTTCAGGAACGACTGGTGGCAGATAACGGACAATTTCTCTTCAGTGACAAAGCTCAGGAATATTCACTGGTGGACGGAGGAACGGAAAAACTCTACATTCTCTATTATCTGGAGCGGAAAGCGGAGATTACCGGAGGCGTCATTGAGGATGCCACCGCTAATCTCGGTCAGCAGGGTTCCAGTGCCCTGGGTCAACCGGTGGTCAACCTTTCCATGAATTCGGAAGGAGCACGTAAGTGGGCTATTGTGACCGGTGCCAACGTGGGGAAAAAGGTGGCCATTGTCCTGGATAAAAAAGTCCACATGGCCCCTAATATCAAGGAAAAGATCCGGGGAGGCGGCACCCTGATTGAAGGGTTTGCCAATATGAACGAGGCCAAGGATATTGCCATTGTTCTGCGGGCTGGTGCGCTCCCGGCGCCGGTGGACATTATCGAGGAGCGGATTGTAGGTCCCTCCCTGGGAGCCGACTCGGTACGGAAAGGAACCTATTCGGTGGTTGTGGGTCTGGCCATGGTACTCCTGTTCATGCTAGTGTATTACAAGTGGTCTGGATTGGTAGCTGATTTTGCCCTGATCTGGAACATTGTGCTGGTGCCGGCAATTCTGGCTTCTCTTAGTGCAACCCTAACCCTGCCGGGTATTGCCGGATTAATTTTAACCGTGGGAATGTCCATCGATGCCAATGTAATCATTTTTGAGCGCATCCGGGAAGAACTGAAGAAGGGGAAAACCCCGCGCGCGGCAGTAAATGCAGGTTACGACCGGGCTCTGACCACCATTGTTGATGCCAACATTACTACCGTAATCGCAGCGCTGGTGCTCTGGCAGTTTGGAACCGGACCCATCCGCGGCTTTGCCACCGTACTGTTCTGGGGTATCGTGATTTCCATGTTTACTGCCATCTTTGTTACTAGAACCATTTTTACCTATTTCACGGGACGACAAATTTCAACCAAGCTGAGCATATGAGACTTATTAAAGAAACACACATTAATTTTATGGGTCAGCGGACCACCGCTTTTATCCTTTCCGGATTATTGATCCTGGCCGGCGTCATTTCCCTGATCGTCAACGGGGGGCCGAAACTGAGTATTGATTTTAAAGGGGGTACCCTGGTAGCGGTCCGTTTTACTGAACCGGTGGAGATTAACGATATTCGTCAGGCGCTTACCAATGTGGACCTAGAAGGACAAACTTTCGATTTCAGCCGCGAAGAAATCAAACATTTTGGCGATCCTACCGAAATTTCAGTTCGGATTCCCCACCAGGAGGACGAGCCGGAAGACTTCGCCAATAAAATTGTGGACCATCTCTTTAAATCTTTCCCAGGAAAAGTCCCGGAAACCACTTCCGATTTCATTCTGGATATCGAACGGGTGGGACCAAAAATCGGCTCGGAACTGAGCGGTAAGGCCTTCATGGCGATTCTCTCCTCCCTGCTCCTGATTCTCCTGTATATTTCAGTGCGGTTTGAATTCCGGTTTGCCGTCGGTGCCATCGCCGCCCTGGTCCATGACGTCATTATTACCTTGGGAATATTTTCTCTGCTGGGCTATGAAATATCCCTGTCAATCATTGCCGCCTTCCTCACGATTGTGGGTTATTCTCTTAATGACACTATCGTCATTTTTGACCGAATCCGGGAAGATATGAAAATCAGTCGCCGGGAGTCTTTTGTAGACGTAGTCAACAAAAGTATTAATGAATCCTTAAGCCGGACAATTATTACTTCCCTGACAACCTTCCTGGTGGTTCTAGTGCTCTGGCTGGCGGGGGGAGAGGTGATCCACAACTTCGCTTTTGCCATGATTGTGGGCGTCATTGTGGGAACGTACTCTTCCATCTTTATCGCCAGCCCCATCGTGGTACAGTTTCAGAAATCGCTTCGTAAGAAATAATTCAGACTTACATTTCAGGTGATAAAAAAGCCCCGGTTCAGGGGCTTTTTTTACGGGGGTCCGGAAAACTCAACTCCGGAAGATGGTCTCTTCCCGGTTAAACCATTTCATGCAGAACCAGATGGATAAGCCCCCCAACAGGAACAGGGAGCAGTACACTTCAACCATGTAGAATAGATCCACCGTCCCTGCCACCACGTCCTTGGCTGCCAGGGAAACGTTCAGAACCGGCACCAGGGCAGTAACAGCATTGAGTTCCATCCCGGGCATGGCCCCGATTAAAGCGGGGAAAATAATAACAATATTCAGGGGAGCAACGATACTCTGGGCTTCCTTGAAGGAACGGGCATAGATGGACAAACTCAGAATCATAGCACTGAAAAAGGCGGATATGGGTAAAACCAGGGACATGATCATGAGAATCATTTTTCCCGTGAGCAATGCTTTGATTGCGGTGAGGAATTCCTGGGGAATATCAGGTATGCTCTGGACGGCATAAAACAGACCTGCCATGGCCAGGAAGGCGGTCATGACTGCTGCCAGCAGGACCACCAGAAATTTCCCAAACACAATGTCCAGGCGGGAAGCGGGGGAAGACAGGAGTGTCTCCAGGGTCCCCCGTTCTTTCTCGCCAGCTCCCAGATCCAGTCCCGGATACATGGCGCCCATGAATCCAAAAATAATGAACAGGTAGGGCAGATAACCGCCAGCAATTTTTCCTATCATCTCCTGCTTGGAGGTGATATCCTGGTATTGCACCTGGTAAGCTTTCACCACGTTCCAGTCCAAACCCATCTCTTTCAACCGCACCTGAACAATCTCCTGCTCCTGCTTATCCACCAATC
>CAZNUM010000011.1:0-41318 GCA_964576315.1 uncultured bacterium | reverse complement strand
TTTATGGTGGGGGTGTTTTCGTAAGTGATGAAGCAAGCATGATGAATTGTATCATTTATGATAATAGCGCTCAGGTGGGAAGTAATATTTATTTCCGGGACACCTACGGTAAGTTTATTAATAACACCGTTACCTTCGTGGAAGCTGCGCGCGGTTCCAGTATAGCATTTGCGAAAAAGAACCAGAATCTGAATCTTCAGAACAGTATTATTTTCAACCCGAAAAATTATTCGAATATCAGTGTATTAGAACCGGGGGCTTTTTCCGATGTGATTTTGGATTATTCCCTAATTAAACCAGCGTATTTCGGTGTTAATACGAACGGAGTGAATGACGAAGATCCGCTTTTTATCGGATATGTTGATCTGTCAGAAACGTATGATTTTCACCTTTCACCTGGCTCACCGGCGTTGCACGCCGGAAACCCGGCTGAAATCTATAATAATCCGGATGGCAGCCGGAATACGATGGGAGCCTACGGCGGGCCTTACGGAGAGTGATTGCTATTTTAAGGGGATCAGGTTCCCCAGTACGTAGCCGATAACAATCCCGATCAAAACGGCAATCGTCAGGGTTCTGGAATTAATCACCTCTTTGGTGTAGCCTTTTTTAATGGCAATAACCGATACAAAGTAACCTAGGGCGTTTAACAGCCAGAAGAAAGGGATGGTGAGAACTTTGATGATGAAAGGCCCCAAAATGGGAATTGCGGCAATTATAGCTCCTAGCCCCGCGAATACGTGAGTGAACAATCCTAGGACTAGGGTCAGGAAGACCACCACCTTTTCATCAATTCCCAATTCCAGAGCGATTACAATGGCAATCAGGATAAGGATCCAGATAAGAATCTGACGCCGGTGCTGCTTGAGGATGGAGATGAGGTTATTCATTTTGAATTACCACCTGAAACGGCAGTCCATGAACTTTCATAGCGGCTTTAATTATACGATGTTTCCCGCTTTCTTCCACCCAGATTTGTTTTACTGTCTCCGGCTGGCCCAGATATTTCATGAAGGTGTCGGTCGCATTATAAAAAGGGGGTTCGGAATCCGTCGGTTCCATGTCCAGGCGGTAATGGTTGCAGCGTCGGGTTGAGCCGTTAATATCCACTTCTGAGGAGTCGGCCCAGAGCAACCGGGCATGGTAAGTCTGACCTTCATGATCCAGGTTAAACCAGCGGGTATCCAAAACCTCCGGTTCCCGCTCGGTCAGGGCTGCCAGGAGAGTAAAAACAGTTAATCGGGGTGCTGGTTCGATCCGAACCTGATCTTCGTACGAGACAACGCTGTCCCGGTAGGTGATGGTGGCTTTTTGTTTGAAGAGACCCTGGTGAATGTTTTTTACAAAAGACCGGGGAGTAAAATTAGCAGGATTGTAAACTGTCGTGTAGCGGTTATTTTCAGGGAAAAAGTAGTTCAGTAGACCGGTAACTTGGTAGGACAACCGGATGGTATCCTGGGCAGAAAGGTTTAGGCGTGCCTGTGCAATAGGAAAGCCATAAACGGAGACGGTGTAGTTCTGCCCCCACACCATTACGCTTCCCCAAAGTAATAGTATTAAAGGGCACCTGGTCATGATTAAAGGCTCCGGGCGAGTTTAGAGATGCAGCAGAAGTCCCGCGATCAGGAAATAGATCGTAATCCCGAAAATGTCCGTACTGGTGGTAACAAATGGTCCGGTGGCAATAGCCGGGTCCAGATTCATTTTTTTGAGGAAAATCGGCATGACCGTTCCCATCATGGTGGCAATAAGCATGGTAATGCAGATGCTCAGACCTACCGAAAGCCCCAGTAACGGTGGTGCCTCTAGAAATCGGAAGTAAGCGAAAAGGCCTAGAAGCAACCCGTAGGTGGCTCCCAGGGCCAGCCCAACCCGCAGTTCCTTGAAAATGACCTTAAAATAGTTCCCGAAATCGATTCGCCCCGTTGCCAGACCGCGGACCACAATGGCTGAAGATTGGGTCCCAATATTGCCCCCCATTCCGGCGATGATGGGCATAAACGCCGCCAGGGCGATGACCTGGTTCAAAAGACCATTGAAGTGACTCACAATCAAGGAGGCGGTAATTCCACCGATCCAGGTGGCAAACAGCCAGGGAAAGCGGAGTTTCGATTCTTCCATGGTTGGTTTCAGGAGGATTTCCCGATCTTTACCGGCACCGGCCATCTGGAGGAAGTCCTCGGTTGCTTCTTCCCGGATAACATCCACCACGTCATCCACCGTGACAATCCCCAGAAGGTGTTGATCCGCGTCCACTACTGGAACGGCCAGGTAGTTGTAGCGGGAAACGATTCGTGCCACCTCCTCCTGATCGGTTTCCGGACGCACAAAATTGACTTTTTTGGTCATAATATTTTTCAGTTGGGTGTCCGGCGGTGTGGTTACCAGGTCCCGCAGGGAGACGACCCCGGAAAGGCGTTCGTCGTCGTCAATGGCATAGAGATAAAAAACCATTTCAGCCTCTTCCTGATCCTGAAGCGCCCGAATAGCTTCTTGGGCCCGAGTATCTTCGTGGAGGGAAAAAACGTCCGTGTACATGAGGCTCCCTGCACTGTCCTCGGGGTAACCCATGATTTCTTCCAGTTCCTCCTGTTCGTCCGCCTTTAAATACTCCACCACGGCGGCGGCATAGTCCTCATCCACCAGACCTAGGATATAGGCCCGTTCATTGGTGCTGGCCTCCTGAAGCAGTTCAGCCGTGTGTTCCGGTTTTTCGCCTTCGATCAGGCGGGTGACGACCGCTTCATCCAGTTCATTCAGGAATTCCACTGTCTTTTCGGTGGGATCCATGAGCTTGAAGGTCATGTCCTGTTCATCTTCGTTGAAGTAGCGGAAAATGAGGGCCAGGTCCGCTGGGTGGGTCTTTTCTATCAGTTTAATAATATTGGTTCGGGCATGACGCCTGATCAGCCGACGAAAGGTATCTCGCAGAATGGTAATCTCGTGTTCGAACATTTCTTTTTTCATGGGTTCACAACTCCTTTCGGCTGCAATTGTTTGTATCCGACATAAAATAACCCGCCTCCCGCCAAAAGCAGCAGCGGTGTTATGTGGCCATGCCAAAGCAGGACCTTTTCCAGATCGTCTCCTGCCTGCCCTAGTAATAGAGAAGTGCCATTAATGAGGATGTGGAAAGCAATACTGGCCAGGATGGATCCGGTTCGCCAGGTTAGATACCCCAGCAGAATCCCGAGTAGATAAATCTGAACTACCCAGTAGGGGTTAAAATGAATCACGGCGAAAAAGAGGCTGGTGAACAGGACCGCTTTGGTTACATCCCCCCAGGCGGATTCCAGAAACGTTTGCAAGAAGCCCCGAAAAAGAATTTCTTCCCCTACCGGGGCCAGAATTACAATCGTGCCAATCAGGAAGGCTATGGAAAGGGGATTGGAGGGATTCAGCATGGCCTCCCATCCGAGGAAAGATTCGTCTGGAACGGGTAGAACGAAGCTGGTGAGAATGTTGATTTCCTCGATCAAAATGATACTGCCCATGGAAAGGATAACCGTGCCGATCAGACGGTTCAGGGGGAGGGGGTGCAGACGCAGATACGTGGCCAGGGGCAGCCGTTTCCAGTTAAGATAGGCCAAACAGGGGATAATGAGAAAGGCCTGACCGATAAACATGGCCAGGTAGGTGGCTAAGGCAGGGGTAGATTCAGTGGAGGTGGAGGAATCTGGTGCGCTGAAGAGACCGCTGACAATCAGCGCGGATAGAACCGAGAACAACACAATGCCAAAGGCGGAACGTACTGTTAGGGTCCGGTTCATAGGGCTCTGGTTCTTGAGGTTTCATAATCAGGGAATTTACGGCGATCCCGTCGAAAGTAAAAGGTAAGAGACGGTCATGCATACCCCACTGGCAAGCGCTTCTAGGCGGTCAAATGGTAAAGAATAATGCCGGTGGCGACGCCCACATTCAGTGATTCACCCTGGCCGTGCTTGGGAACGGACACCAACTGATTGACACTTGTGCGGGTTGAAGGTGAAAGCCCATGAGCTTCATTACCAGCGGCCAGAACCCAGGGTTTTAGAACGTTTTCCAGCGTTTGGATGGCTGTTCCGCGGTGATCCGCGCCTAGAATTTGGTGGCTGCTGGTAAAGTATTCCAGTGGAAGTGGTCCCAGAAATTGGAGGTGGAAGTGAGCCCCCATTCCCGAACGGAGCGTCTTGGGATTGAAAGGGTCAACGCAGTCAGCACTGAGGGCCACGGCTTTCACACCAAACCAGACCGCTGTACGTAAAAGGGTTCCCAGATTACCCGGGTCTCTGATTCCATCTAGAAAGAGCCAGTTTGCTGATTTTAATCCGGGGAAGGGTTCTGAACGTCGAGACAGGGGGCAAACAGCTATAATTCCAGGGGGCGTCTCGGTTGGTGAGATGTGTTTCATTTCCTTCTCCGTCACCAGAGTTGCGGAGGCCACCAGCTTCAGCCTGTTGATTAAGGATTCTCCCCCCTCGGAGGACTGAAAAGCGGAGGTGAAATAACCGTTCAGAATAGTCTGTTTTGTCTCCAGGGCTTCTGTTATGAGCCGTTTCCCCTCAATAAGGAACTCCCCCCGTTCCAGGCGGTATTTTTTAAGAGCCAGCGATTTCAACTTTTTAATGGTTCCGGTGGAAAGTATGGTATCCGCCACGTTAGCGCTGGAAAACGATTTGGCCGTTAACAATAGTAAACAAAACTTGGGTCTCCAGAATGGCGTGCGCTTGTTTCTTATCCAAAGGACGATCCAGGACCGTAAAATCAGCGTAATAGCCCGGTTGCAGTTTACCCAGTACTTGATCCTGGAAAGAGGCGTAGGCGGACCATTCGGTAAACATTTTCAGGGCTTGTTCCAGGGTCAGGCGTTCCTGGGGTTGCCAACCGCCCGGAGGCCAGCCTTTTGGGTCCTGCCGGGTCAGAGCGGCATAAATTCCCGCCAGTGGATCGGGTGTTTCCACCGGGGCGTCGGAGCCACCGGGAATGATAGATCCGGCCTGGATCAACGACTGCCAGGCATAGGCTCCGACCAGTCGTTGCTCTCCTAGGCGTTCATCGGCCCAGTACATATCGGAAGTGCAGTGAGTAGGTTGCATGGAAGGGACCACTCCTAATGGTGAAAAACGAGGGATATCTGCTGGATGGATAATCTGAGCGTGTTCGATGCGATTCCTAAGGGCTGGATTTCCAACGGACTGGAAGATGTCCAGTGCCATGCGATTTGCCCGGTCCCCAATGCAGTGGATGGCTACTTGGAATCCTCGAGAATTGAATTGTTTGACTAAATCAGCTACTTCAGCTGAATCGGTAAGAATCAGCCCACTGTTTTCTGGATCATCCTGATAAGGCTCCAGTAGGGCCGCTCCCCGGCTGCCCAGGGCGCCATCCAGGTAGATTTTCAAGCATCGGATCTGGATATGGGAATTGTCCACCCGAGGACCGGAATCGAGGTAGGGAAAATAAGTGTCCGGTTCATTATCCAGCATGGTGTACACCCGCAGAGTCAGTTTTCCCTCCCGTTCCAATGATTGGAGAATAGAGAGCGTCTCCGCATCTGTACCTGCATCATGGATGGAGGTCACACCAAAAGCGTTCAGTTGTATTATTGCCTTTTTGATCCACCGGCGTTTGTCAGAATGAGACGGTGGTGGAATCAATGGATTGATAAGATTCACGGCATTGTCAATCAGGATACCGGTTGGTTCACCGGTTGCCTCCCGGAGGATTTTGCCGCCTCGGGGGTCTGCAGTGGCTGCCGTAATACCGGCTTTTTCCAGGACGCGGGAATTGATCCACACCGCATGTCCGTCAATCCGTCGTAAAACAACGTAGTGCAGAGGCGCAATGGAATCCAGGTCTTCTCTGGTGGGGTAGGTAATCTTCGGCCAATCGTTCTGGTCCCAGCCTCGGCCCAGAATCCATGTCCCTTTGGGTTGCCGGAGTACTGCTTCCCGGATGGAATCGAGAATGGAGGCTTTATTTTCAGTACCCACCAGGTTGAGAATCTCCAGGGAACGTCCATAACCCGCCAAATGTATATGGCTGTCCGTGAACCCCGGGTAAAGATAGCCCCCCTGTAAATCAAGCATTGGTAAAGCAGGGAAACGATTCCTTTTCCCAAACCCTTCGATTTTTCCCTCTGTCACCAGCACGGCATCAGCTCCAGGATGGCCATACACGTGCACATTGGTAAACAGAAGTGTGTTTGTCGGTTGGGCAACTCCGGATGAAAGCAGGCTGATCACAATGATATTCCTAATGAAATTTAGGGAGTGTAAGCGGGTAAAATAATTCCACATTTCAGATTGGAAGCTAGGGGTGGGCTGAATCAATTGGCAATGCTCCATTATTTTTGCATTCCGGTGAATTATGATGTAAAATCATCACCGCCAGGGAGAAAGAGCTTATGCGCAGTTATGCTGTTTTGTTTATCGTCTTTATGACATCGATTGCCGCTGTCTGTGGGGAGCGCCTTTCCCGGGACTATCTTAATCCAAACCGATCAGGGAACCACCCTCCTGAAACTGGCCGTGATTTAGCCGGATAAGTAGTTAGCGGATAGAACCGGATCTGATTTTTTCTACTGAATAATTCAGTTGAATAGCCCTGACCTGTGCAGGTAATTTCCAGACCAGTTTTTCTTTCAGTGCACGTTGGCGCCATTTTACGTCAGTTTAATTAATAGAGAAGAGATTTATGTCCAAAAGTGTCACACCCCGTAGCCAGGATTATGCCGCCTGGTACACCGACGTAGTCACTAAAGCGGAGTTGGCAGACTACGGTCCGGTGAAGGGAACCATGGTCATCCGGCCCTATGGTTTTTCCCTCTGGGAAAACATTAAGGAGGCACTGGATAGCATGCTGAAATCCAGCGGTCATGTGAATGCCTATTTCCCCTTGTTAATTCCCAAATCCTTCCTGGCCCGGGAGGCGGAACACGTGGAAGGATTTGCCAAGGAATGTGCCGTGGTGACCCACACCCGCCTGAAAGCTGACGAGGGGGGTGGATTAATTGTGGATCCCGACTCAAAACTGGAGGAGGAAGCCATTATCCGTCCCACCTCCGAAACGGTAATCTGGTCCATGTATAAAAAGTGGATTCAGTCTTACCGGGATCTGCCCCTGTTGATTAACCAGTGGGCCAATGTGGTCCGTTGGGAGATGCGTACGCGCCTGTTTTTACGCACCAGTGAATTTCTCTGGCAGGAGGGGCATACGGCCCACGCCACTGAACAAGAGGCGGAGGAAGAAGCTCTCCAAATTCTTGACTTTTATCGTCGTCTAGCAGAGGAGTACCTGGCTCTGCCTGTCTTTACAGGGCGAAAAACAGAATCGGAAAAATTTGCAGGCGCGGTTCATACCTACAGCATTGAAGCCATGATGGGGGACAAACGAGCCCTGCAGTCGGGTACTTCCCATAACCTGGGCCAGAATTTCGCCCAGGCGTTTAAAGTGACTTTCCAAACTGCGGATAACCGGGAGGATTTTGTTTACGCCACCAGTTGGGGGATCAGCACACGCCTGGTGGGGGCCGTAATTATGGCTCATGGGGATGACAAAGGTCTGCGATTGCCGCCTAAAATTGCCCCCATTCAGTTGGTAGTGGTACCCATCTTTCGTACGGGGGAAGATCGCTCTGCCGTAGCTGCCTACTTGGAACCCCGCATGGCCCAACTGAAAGAAGCCAATCTGCGGGTTCATGTGGACTGGAGGGAGGAAAGCCCCGGATTCAAATTCAATGACTGGGAAATGAAAGGGGTTCCTCTCCGGCTGGAGGTGGGTCCCAAGGATGTGGCTAATCACCAGGTGGTACTGGTGCGCCGGGATACGGGGGACAAAAAGTTCCAGGGCCTGGAAAATCTGACTGACGCCGTGACAGAACTGCTGGAGACAATTCAGGCTGGCCTCTTCCAGCAGGCGCAGCAGTTCCGAAATGAAAATACCTACCAGGTGTCTGATTACCAGGAATTCAAGGAAGTAATCAACCAGCGGGGCGGTTTTGTCCGTTGCGGCTGGGACGGTACTGCTGATACTGAGGCGGCGATCCAGGCTGAAACCAGGGCTACCATCCGGGTAATACCCTTTGATGAAAAGCCCCAGGGTTTAAAGTGCATCTATACCGGCAAACCTGCCCGCCATGAAGTAATCTTTGCTAAAGCATATTGAACATCGAGGGGCGTATCTCTTTCCGAAATTTTTAACATCGGAATGATTGTATCCACCCCAGCGATTGTTCTGAAACGTTTTCCCTACCGGGAGAACAGTATCATTGCCCGCTGCTTTACCCGTGAACTGGGCCGGATTGGAATTATCATCCATGGAGCCCATCGGAAAAAAGGGTCCACTGCTGCCTACTTCCAGCCCCTGAATTATCTGGAACTGGTTCTGTATTATAAACCGACCCGGGAGCTCCAGACCGTCTCCAAGGTGGCCTTCCAAAAACCCTGGCAGCAACTCACCACCGATCTGAAGAAAATCGCCTACGGCTTTGCTATCTTGGACCTGGTAGATCGTTGTCTTTCCTTTCAGGATGCCCATCCGGATCTGTTCGATGAAGTGGCTTGGACGCTGGAAACGCTGGAAAAGCGGGAAGATCATCTAAATCTGCTCTTCTGGTATTTTCAATACCGTCTTTTGACACTTCTGGGGTTCAAGCCTGACTTCTCTCATTCGGAGCTGGATTATACACCGTTGCCCAATCCCCATGCCAGTCCCAATTCCCGCCGGATATTCCAACTGTTTGAAGCGGGAAAATCGGGCCTGGATCAAGAAATCCATATTACAGCAGAAGACCGAAAACTCATCAGCGATTACCTGTTTACCCATTTGAAAGTTCATTTTGAAGGAATCCAAAAACTGGAATCGTTACGGATTTTGCGGGAGCTGTTGGTGTGAAACAAGAAACCCATTTCAGCGGTATTTTACGACAGGGAGAGAAGGGCCCTTTTCTGGAGGGACCTTATGAAGAACATTTTCTAGAAGGAAGAACTATCTGGAAAGGGTATCTCCAACACTGGCTGGATCAACCGGTCCATGCCCGCGATTTGTCCCAGAAAGACTACGATACGGGGGAGCCGATCCTGATTCTCTGGCCCCAGGAAGTACCGGAGCCGGAGCCATTTGTGGAGCTGTACTATAATGAACGATTGGTGAAATATCCCGCCTCCACTTTCGGCCACATTGCCATTAATGTCAACGGTGAGATTTTTAATTTTTCTCACCTTTTGAATGAGAACGAGGTTCTGGACCGGGCTGAATATTTTTACCGGCCGGCTCTGGGGGAGTTTGCCCCCTCTCCCACCACCGGCACCTTTGAAATCCGGGAAGATGGGAGAGTCTATTATGATAAATTCGGTCGTCGGTTCATGCGTTCGATCCATGTACTGAAAGTAGTGGGAATGGACACGGAAAAACTGTCCACCTATTACCATAATCAACTGGCAGCAATCCATACCTATCCCAAAGATCCAGCCCAACCGGAGAAATTTCAGGGATTCAGTTTTTTTAATCGCAGCTGTGCCACCATTATCCGGGATGGGCTGCGGGAATATGGTATTCGGCAGGTTTCCGGCGTATTGCCGCGGGACTTTTTCATTAGCGCCGCCCGGGCCTTAATTCAGGAACAGGATAAACAGGATTTTCGTATTAAATTATATAAACTGGCACAGTTAAAAGTGAGGGAGGCACCTTACAGTAAAGTGACCCCTTTGCTGAATCCGATGAACTGGCTTAAACTTCGGTTGTTGCCCTCAATGGACTAGCATGCGTTACCAATTTCAATCACAACACGGGAATATCCCCTATCGACCAAAACTGTTTACGGATGCAATTCGCACTCTCATAGGGATCAATGCCGTGATGTACGCCTTGACACTGATCTCGCGCCAGCAGATTGACCTGACCCAGATCTTCGGACTCTCCCCCTCTACGGTCTGGCCCCTCATCTGGCAGCCGATTACCTATATGTTCATTCACGGTAGTTTTTTCCACATCCTGATTAACATGTTTGTGCTGTGGATGTTCGGTTCGGAAATGGAGACGATCTGGGGCAGGCAGGCTTTTTTAAAATATTACTTTATTACCGGAGTCGGTTCGGGACTGGTGTGGCTGGTGTTCAACCTGGGTAATCCTTACACCGTTCTCATTGGCGCCAGCGGTGCGATTTACGGCATTCTCCTGGCCTATGGTCTCATGTTTCCCAATCGGGAAATCCTCCTGTATTTCCTTTTCCCCATCAAAGTGAAATATTTTGTCATTCTCCTGGGGGCGCTGGCCTTCTTCTCCTCCATGAATACAGTCGGGTCCAATATCAGTCACCTGACGCACCTGTCGGGGATGGTCATAGGTTATTTGTACTTGAAATATCCCTGGAAATGGAAGCACTTGAAAATTTGGTTTTTGAATCGCCAGGCGGATCTGCTCCAGCGCCGGGAGGTAAAAAAACAACAGCAAAAATCCACCCTGCAACAGGAGGTGGATCGTCTGCTGGATAAAATCAACGACGTGGGATATGATGGCTTGACAGAAGCGGAGAAACGGACTCTATACCAGGCCAGTAAATATCTTTCCCAGAAACAGGAGAAGGATTAACGCACACCACAGTGCCAGGAGGGTTCTCTTGCCGGAAACAATGAAGAATAAACGGGTGGATTTCGGAACAGCCATTGGCTTGATGGCGGGCCTGGCGATTATCGCCCTGGGTGCCCTGCGGGGAGGAGGAGACCTGTACTGGTTCTTTAATCTGAATTCCATTTTCATTGTCCTGGGAGGAACCCTGGCGGCTACCATGGTAAACTACCCCCTGAAACAGGTGAAGAACTTGGTCAATGTCTTGAAACAGGTTTTTCAAGAGGATGCTGTTTCTTACGATGAAATGATCGAGCGGATAGTGGAGCTGGGAGAAAAAGCCCGGAAAAAGGGGTTATTATCCCTGGAACCGGAGCTGGCCACGATTGAGGATAAATACCTGAGAGACGGGATCGAGCTGGCTATTACTGAGAAGGATCCTTCCCGGTTGCGGCAATTTTTAAAACTGGAGTTGGCGAATATGGAACGGCGCCACTCCATCGGTCAGGAAATTTTCTTTTATATGGGCTCCTATGCCCCCGCCTTTGGCATGCTGGGGACCGTCATGGGACTCATTGTAATGATGAACAATTTTTCCGGCGGACCCACCTCCTTGGATCTGATTGAATTTGATGTGGCGAAAAAATTCGCCGACCTGCTGGGGGGAATGGCTCTGGCCCTGATCACCACTTTTTACGGAGTCCTTCTTTCGAATCTGGTGTTTCTGCCCATCGGAGGAAAATTAAAACGGAAATCGGACGAAGAAATCATGTTGAAATTGATCGTAATGGAAGGGATCATCAGTCTGCATAAAAAAGATCACCCCATTGTCATTCGGGATCGGCTCATGACGTTTGTTCCCACAACCCTACGCAAGGAGACGTATTAGCCTTGGAATCCCTAGCCATGGGGATTTCAGGTTCGGAAGCCCGGGCAAAGAGTACCGCCTGGGCCATCACCTTTGCCGACCTGGTAACCCTGATGCTGTCCTTTTTCGTCCTCCTGTTGGTGATAACCAATGAATCGGAAAAGCATATTGACCGCATTATTAACCTGTTACTGGACGAAAGCTACCACCAGTTAAAGGCTCTGGAATCAGCCGATGTGAAAGTGGAGCGGGTGACCAAAGGGGTACGGATCACCATGCGGGAGGGACGCCTGTTCAATTCTCTGGATGCGGAGTTGCGGCCGGAAGTTTTACCGCTCCTTCAAAAAGCCGGTGAACTGATTCGTGTCTCAAAGATCATGAACGTATTCAGTGATCCCACCTACCGTCCTTTAATCGAGGCGATTCAAAAGCGAAAAGAAAAACTGTCCGTAGAAATTCGCTGTGAGGGCCACACGGATGATTTACCGTTACCTCCCGGTTCTAAATATGAAAGTAACTGGGATCTATCTACAGCCCGGGCCTTGAATGTGGTAAAACGCTTGAGTGCCTTTTCGGGCCTTCCTGAAAGCCGTTTTTCTGCCATGGGTTATGGGGAATTCCGACCGGCAGTGGATATCCGAACGGTAGGAAAAAGCTCCTTAGCGCTGGAGCAGGCGCGGGCTCAGAATCGACGGGTGGAGATATACCTGGACGCGTTTGTCCGCAAGCAGAGCAATGGAGAATTGCCCTTCAATTCTTTTTTTCAATAACCTTGTAAACCTTTTCCCCCTTTTTGGCCATACGATATTTTTCCCGGGCCAGTTCTTCAATATACTTGTAGTCCGTTTCCAGACGGGTCTTTTGGGCTTCCAGTTGGATTTTTTCTGCCCTCAACTCTTCAATCTTCTGCTGGATTTCAGCCCGTTCCCGTTTCAAACGGTACAGTTGGTAGAGACCATGATCCCCGAACAGGAAAATGATTAACAGGGCCAAGGCGCCCATGGTCAAGATAGCCCGGATAATCCGTTTTTGCAGATCAGCTGTACCGGGACCGCGGTAACCGATGCGGCGTTTAGTTTTACGCCTCATGAACGTCCCAAAACTTCCAGCCCTGGAAACCGGGCGACAGTACCCAGTTCTTCTTCAATTCGCAGGAGCTGATTGTATTTACAAATACGATCGGTACGGGAGGCGGACCCTGTTTTAATCTGGCCCATCCCCATGGCCACCGCGAAGTCGGCGATAAAGGTATCCTCCGTTTCGCCAGAACGGTGGGAGATGACGGCTCCGTAATTATGCTCCCGGGCCATGTCAATCGCCTGAATCGTTTCGGTTACGGTCCCGATCTGGTTCAGTTTAATCAGGATGGCATTCATGGCTTTCACTTCAATCGCCCGCTGGAATCGGCCCAGGTTTGTCACGGTCAGGTCGTCCCCCACAATTTGAATCTTGGCACCCAGCTCCCTGTTTAATATGGGCCAGCCTTCCCAGTCATCTTCCGCCAGTCCGTCCTCAATAGAGATGATGTGGTATTTTTCAACCAGACTGCGGTAGTAGGCCACCATGGCTTCTGACTCAAGAGCGCGACCTTCCGATTCAAGGTGATAAAGCCCGTCACGATAGAATTCACTGGCGGCCGGATCCAAGGCCAGGAAAATATCCTGCCCGGCTTCGTAGCCTGCTTTCTGGACAGCCTCCAGAATAATTTCCAGTGCTTCTTCATTGGAATGCAAATCAGGGGCGAAACCACCTTCGTCTCCCACCGCTGTATTGAGACCCCTGGACTTTAGAACCAGTTTCAGGTTGTGAAACACCTCCGCCCCCATCTGAAGGGCTGTGGAGAATGAATCGGCTCCCAATGGGAAGACCATGAATTCCTGGATGTCCACGTTATTGTCTGCATGGCTACCCCCATTGAGAATATTCAACATGGGGATTGGTAAGAGTAATTCAGTGTCGGAGCAGAGATAACGATAAAGTGGTTGGTGGGCTGAACGTGCCGCCGCCCGGGCTGCAGCCATGGATATCCCCAAAATGGCATTGGCGCCGTATCGCCTTTTATTGGGAGTTCCGTCCATGGAGATGAGTGTTTCATCCAGCTCCTGTTGGTCCCTTGGGTCCAAACCGATTATTTTCGGGCCCAGTTCGGAGGTGACGTTGCGGACTGCAGTCAAGACACCCTTTCCCAGGTAGCGTTTTTGGTCTCCGTCCCGGAGTTCCACTGCTTCATGTGCTCCAGTGGAGGTGCCGGAAGGGACTGCTGCCCGGCCGATAGTACCATCATTTAACTGAACATCAACTTCAATGGTTGGATTCCCCCTGGAGTCGAGAATTTCCCGGGCGGTGACTTTGGCGATTGAAAGAGCGGACATATTAACTCCCATTACTAGTAGGTAAAATTAGAGGAAAATCCGTCCCGGATACAACCGTTTAAACCCCGATTTTCCCAATTTGGGGCTTAATTAGGGTTGAGTCAAATATTATTGAATTAACCAAATTTTTGTTTAAATTCTATTAATTGGATTGAGAATAACTCTGAAACAAAAACCACATACCAAAACGAAAACACGAGTTTGAATTGAGGGGGGAGTAGAATATATGCTCCCCCTTCTTCATTTCAACCAAACCATGGAGGAACAACATGGCTGATGTAAGCACAACCGTAAGAAACGTCGTAGAAGGAATCGTTGGACTGATCAAAGCGTTGATCGTACTCTTTGTGTTTGTCAACATCCTATACTCAACCGGTATCGACCCCATCGGTGGGTTGACAGACCTGGTAGATGCCTTCTTAGAGGGCGGTTTCCCCGGTTTGCTGGCTTTGTTGCTTTTTGTTTCATTCCTAGGTTAACAGATGGAATAATCGGGGTCAATGAATTTGACCCCGGTCTCCCGTTAATGATTTAGGAGGAATACATGCAGAAAGCCTTTGAAACCGTGACAAAATGGATCGGCGATTTAACAGAACTGCTGAAGATGTTGATTGTACTCGGCATCGTGGTCGGTGTTTTATTCGAGGACTACTTCGGTGTCATTGGCGGCATCGGGGATCTGATGAGCAAATTCGGAGATGGTGGGTTTGCTGGTCTCCTTGCTCTGATCCTGATTGTCATGTGGTATAAAAAATAAGGTAAGCCAAGCAAAATCAAGTAGCGCCCCCCAGGGGGGCGCTACTTGTTTAAAACGGGGTGGTTGGATGAATGATTGTTCCCAAACGAGCAGTCATCTGTTTCATTTTCCTTTCTTTTTTAGCGGGTGCCTTTGAGCACCTGCCGCGGGCTCCTCAGAACGTAGGCGAGGGTGTTGCCGCCCTGAATTTCAACGGTGGTATCCCCGGTACCTATGTTGACCCGGCCAGCTTGTCAACCGGATTAGCCGGCGGATTCGCTTTCCAGGGAGGGTATCAATTCGGGCTTCGGGCCTTAAAACACTGGAGTGGCATTTCTGTTTTTCATACCAGGCTCTCCCCCATGGGTATCGGGGTAACCTCCTTTGGAAACCCGGCTTATTCAGAGACAACCGTTGGAGTATATACCGCCCAGCCATGGGGGGAGCGTATCCGATGGGGAGTAGAAGCAAACTTGTATAGTCTTTCTATCCGGAACTATGGTTCCGATGCAGCCGTGGGTCTTACTCTCGCCTGGCACATTCAGCTTTCCCCGGAAGTGGTATGGGGTACCATTTTACGGAACGTGAATTCGCCCAGTATTGGCTTGAAGCACGATCCACTGCCCCAAAATATTATTTCCGGTTTTTCAATTAAAATACAACCGGAACTGCATGTTCAGTTGGAATGGGAACAGGACACGGCTTACAAGGGGGAGTTGAAGTATGGGTTATTATACAAGTTCAGGCCTTGGTTATTCCTGACCTCCGGCTTTTGTAATCGTACCGGACAATTTACTGCCGCCATGAATTTTCAATTTTCGTATCTCGATATCAGTTATGCGATTGTTACCCATCCGAAGTTGGGGATTTCTCAGTGGGTTGGTATCGCTGTGCCTTTGGCTCAACCCTGATCAAGTAATCCCCCAAACTGTGACAGATCTCCCCGCCCTGTTGCGACAGGATGCGGAGGAGACAATTCCGGAAGAGGATTTGCTCCTTCTGGAAGAACTCCTGGTCCATTCTTCCGGGATTACGGCTAATGTCTTAAAACAGCTGACGGCATTAACCATTCTGTCGGATCAGGATGTTCAGCTATTGAAAAATTATGCCCGCCGTCCTGATCCAAAACTGATCCTGGAAGCTTCTGATATTTCACCTCATCTGGGGGACATTTTGCGCCTGGTTGACCGGAGACCTAAATCCAAACCATCTTCACTGGTTTTTGAACATTGGTTGGCCGCTTCAAAAGATCTCCGTTACCGCTGGCGCGGGGGAGCCAATCTGGAAATGGGAACAGTAGGGTTTTTCCTGGAGCGGGACCCGGGGGAACGGAAGATCGGGGACTTTCATTCCTTGTATCTTCTCCATTCGAGTGCCCGTAGGGAGTGGATTCTTGGCGACCATCAACTGGTAGCCGGGTTTGGGCTCCTTGCGGGACGCGCGTTCAGGGTCCATAAAGGATTTTCATCGCTATCTTTATTAGCCAGACCCGGTCAGGGATTACTGCCATACCGGTCGACCCATGAGGCGTGGTCGAATCGGGGGCTGGGGTGGACAGGCTCTAACCGGCTGGGACGATTCACCGTTTCCTTCAGCCATAACCAGAGAGAGGGGTACCTGGATAAGCAAAACGGTGTGAAAATTCTCACCAGTGGTCTTCACGTCGGCTCTGCTTCCCGGCTAGATCGTCAATTGACGGAGAACCTGGCCATTTTTAACTGGGAATATGCATCAAAGCATGGACTGGCCGGAGTGATACTGGCAGAGCAACAGTGGAACGACCTTCCGGGACAGCAATTGGTATATCATTATCGGGGAGTATATAGTTTGGTTCGGAAAGAGGGTCAAACCGTGTTTGGGGAGTGGGCTGTCGGTAGAAATAAAATAAGGGCGTATTATGCAGGTATTTCACTCCGAAAGTACCGGTTCCAGTATATCGTGAGCCTCCGGAAATATGAGCCGGGATTTGTGGGGTTCCGATCGGATCCGTTCAGCGAATGGGGTGGACCAGAGTGGAATGAGAGCGGTCTGTATCAGGGATTGCGGTTCCGAGTCAGAAGACTACGAATGACGTTGTTCACGGACCGTTACAACCGCCCCAGTGATCCTTTCCACCTGTTGGGACTTGAAACGGGGATAAGGGCGGAGGGGCGCTTCAAGGGAATGGAATTTGACGGGCAACACAAACAAGAAAGAAAACAGAATGAACCTGCCCTTGTTTTTGGTTCTTCTACACTGGAAAGGGAGAAAGTTCGTCATTCCTGGAGGATTACCTGCCGTTCTAAAAACCAAGGCTGGAAGATTCAATATGCGCGGGTCAACACCAATGGAACTGGAAGCTCCGGTGAAGGACTCAATTTCCAAATGAATCGTAGAAGGGGCGCAATCTTTTTACAGGTCAATTGGGTATTCATCACGGTGCAGGATTATGAAAACCGCCTCTATTTTTGGGATGTTAATCTGCCCGGAGAAATGGTGAGTCGAATGTACGCCAGTAGGGGCACCGGGCTGGCATTTCTTATCTTGTACCAGGGAATGGACGGCGTTCAGCTCAGCGGACGGTGCCGTTTCTGGTTTCCGCGCTATCGTCTGTCCGGGGGTTCATTGCTCCAGGCTGGATTTTATGTAAATATTGAGCTCTAGAGCAGGTCTTATTGCTTTGGGGACATGAGTGGGATAATTTCCCGCCCATGAAACGCCTACTTCAACGAGGATATTTATTTCTGTTTCTCATTTCTCTTGCCTCTGCCTTTCCTGTGAAGGTGATCAACCGCGTAAATCAGCAGGAAGACGAGATTAAAACGCTGGACTGGCTTCAGGGAACCTACGTCTCTTCACGGGATGTTTCGCGGGTCCTTGCCAACCGGGAACCGTTTGTCAATAGGGAACGGAAGAAAATGGTATTGTACATCGGTGACCACCGAATCAAAGTTTCGGCTCAGACCAGCTATATCCTGGTAGATGAACAGGTATTCCAGATGCCCCTGCCCTCCATCTGGTCCAACAACGATATTTATCTCCCGGCAGAGTCCTTTTTTCGTATTCTCAAATCCACATCCCTGCCGGGGATTGCCTACGATTCCCACCGGCAGATTCTGGACGTGGATTTAAAGGAATTCAACATTTATGCCGTAAATATCAGCCAGAAAGCCAATGGTACGATTCTCCGGATTAAAACTAGGGAGCACTTCCCAGAGGGGAATATCAGTTCTTTCACCCATGAAAACGGGTGGTTTTATTTAACCGTGGCTGGAGGCCTGGCAGACACGACCGAGATCCGACGCAGTGATACACGGGGTGTGATCAAAAAAGTGGTGGCAGACCAACTGGGAGAGACGGCGCAACTGGCGTTCCAACTCCGGGCGCCGGTGGAGAGCCATGAAGTTTACCAGAACCGTGACCCCGGCGAAATCGTCGTTTCACTCCGGACACCGCTGGCGAAAAGTGTTTCACGAATTAAGGAGGTGAGGGACCGCTGGAAATTGGATACGGTGGTGCTGGATGCGGGACATGGTGGAAAAGACCCGGGCACCATCGGTCGCAGAGGGACCAAAGAAAAAGACATTGCTCTTGATATTACCAAACGGGTTGGAATGCTGCTGGAAAAAAATACCAAGTTAAAGGTAATCTATACCCGGGATGAGGATGTATTTATTCCCCTGTGGAAGCGGACCAAGATTGCCAATGAAACCAACGGGAAAATTTTTGTCAGCATTCATTTGAATTCCAGCCCGAACCGCTCCGTCAGCGGGGCGGAAACTTATTTACTCCGACCGGGTAAAACAGAAGATGCCATTGAAGTCGCTTCCCGGGAGAATAGTGTGATTAAGCTGGAGGACCAAACTGGGGATCAGTATAAAAACCTGGCAGGGGAAAACCTGATCATGGCTACCATGGCACAAAGCATGTTTATGAAGGAGAGTGAGGATTTGGCAGCTATGATTCAGGAAGAGATTCGGAAAAAGGTCAAATCCAAGAATCGCGGGGTAAAACAGGCTGGTTTTTATGTTCTGGTAGGCGCCAGCATGCCGAATGTCCTGGTGGAGGCGGGTTATCTTACCAACCCGACCGAAGAAAAAAATCTCAGGAAACCTGCCTATCGGCAACAGTTGGCGGAAGCCATTTACCGAGCCATTGTCAGATTCCGTTACTCTCGGGAACAGGTCCTGGCTGAGGGTTAATTGGCAGCTTCCGGGCCAATTGGTGTTTTTGATTCCGGATTGGGAGGCCTGACGGTAGTCCGGGCCCTGCGCCGGAGATTGCCGCACGAAGCTCTTGTCTATTTCGGAGACAGTGCCCGTGTGCCCTATGGGAACAAGAGCCCCACGCTGGTAAAACAGTACGGTCGAGAGATATCTGAATTTTTAATCGGGAAGGGCGCCAAATTAATCGTCGTTGCCTGTAATACGGCCTCTGCACTGGCGTTGGGAGAATTGCGTGCAACCTTTCAGGTCCCCATCATCGGTGTTATTGAACCGGGTGCGGAAGCGGCGGTAAAGGCAACTCAAACCGGTCAGGTGGGCGTTATCGGGACGCTGGCGACTGTTCGCTCAGGCGCTTATGAAAAAGCCCTGGTGAAGCACCTTCCATCGGTGAAAGTTACCAGTAAAGCCTGTCCTTTGTTTGTCCCCCTGGTGGAGGAGGGATGGACTGACGGCGATATTCCGGAACGGATTGCCCAAACCTACCTTTCCTCAATTCATGCAAATGGGGTAGATACCCTGATCCTCGGTTGTACCCATTATCCCTTATTGGCTCCAGTTATCAGGAAAGTGATGACCCCTTCCGTTACCCTAGTGGACTCAGCTGAAACCACCGCTCTTGAAACGGAAAAAGTATTGAACCAATCTGAATTATTATCCAATGCCTCTTCGCGGGGCGAATTAGATTGTTTTGTAAGTGATCTACCCCTGCGGTTTGAACAGGTGGTCCAGCGTTTTCTGGGGGCACCCGTAAGCAATGTCTCTGAAGTCCAGCTCCACTGATTTCAAGGAACTGCTGAGCTATCTTTATGGTCTCCGCCGGCTGGGGATCAAAACAGGCCTTCGGCATACAAGGGAACTATTGACGGGTTGCGGAAACCCGGAGACTCAATTCCGGTCGGTTCATATTGCCGGCACCAATGGTAAGGGATCCGTGGCTGCAATGTGCGCTTCCATTCTTCAAAGCGCCGGGTTGAAAGTAGGTCTATATACCTCCCCTCATTTAATCCGCTTTAATGAGCGGATACGTATTAACGGGATTCCTATTGAGGATGACTGGATTGGGAATTTTATGCGGACCTATCGGGAGCCGATTGAAAGAATTCAGACTACCTTTTTCGAAACAACCACCGCCCTGGCGTTTTCCTATTTCGCGACTGAAAATGTGGATGTTGCCGTAATCGAAACCGGTCTGGGAGGGCGATTAGATTCCACAAATATTCTTAAGCCTGAAGTAACAGCTATTACACCCGTTTCGTTAGATCACCGTGACATTCTTGGGGATGACCTTGAGGTCATTGCTGCTGAAAAAGCGGGTATCATCAAGAGGCGTACACCTTTGGTCCTTGGTCCGCAGGAGACGGAAGTTCTGGCGGTAATGAAGGCGACCGCGCAGAAACGATCTGCTCTCGTTACAACCGTGGATGAAACTCAGTTTGAAAAAATAGATGTGAATGAACAGGGGACAACCTTTGTTTTTAATGGATTCCGATATGAAATCCCGTTACTGGGAAACCATCAGGCTATAAACGCTGGGATGGCTATTCAAATTGCGAATGTAATAATGCCGACGTTACAGACTGAGACGGTACAGCAAGGGCTTCAAAACGTCAATTGGCCTGGGCGACTTCAGCGGCTCAGCTCCCGGCCGCCCCTGTACTATGATGTGGCCCATAATGCCCATGGATTGGGGATTGTGATGCAGACCCTTCAAAAGGTCTATGGAAAACCACCGGTGATTCTGCTGGTGTTGAAGGGAGATAAGGAGTTGGATTTAATCGCTTCTGAACTGGACCGTTATCCAGGATGGTTGGTTATAAGCGGTGCCGAGCATAGGGGTTTGATGGACAGCGGGGCCCTTGATATGGCACTTGCGAAACGGATGAGGCGATCGTTTCAGGCAGTAGCTGATTTTAATTCGGCGTTGGAACAGATAGTGGGAAAGGCAGCTGAATCAGAAACCTGCGGATTAATTGCGGGTAGTCATTATGTGGCTGAGGACATTTACCGCAGGTTTGATTTTTCCTTTCAGAATGGAAGAATTTAATGTAACTTGAGAGGCACGAACTGAATTTATTATAACCCCCCAGCAGGGGGTTCCCCGCAGTTTTATACACGAATAAATTTATTTAATAAGGATCTCTTTTTATGAATGTCAATGAACTGCAGGCACTCAAAATCAAGGAATTGACCGCCCTCGCTCAGGAATTGGATGTCCAGGGTTACTCTGGTCTTAATAAACAGGAATTGATTGTCCGTGTCCTGCAAGCCCACAATGAAAAAGAAGGTATTTTAACCGCCCGGGGCGTCCTGGAGGTACTCCCGGAGGGTTACGGTTTTTTAAGAAGCCCTGATTTCAATTATTTACCCGGACCGGATGATATTTATGTAAGCCCCTCCCAGATTAAACGGTTTGGATTGAGAACCGGTCACGAACTTTCGGGCCAGATACGCCCTCCCAAAGAAAAAGAGCGCTTTTACGCCCTGCTGAAAGTTGATCTGGTGAATGGAAAAGAGCCGGCTCAGGTCAAACAGGCTATTCTCTTTGACAATCTGACTCCCCTGCACCCGGAGGAACGGTTCATTCTGGAATATGACCCCCGTGATCTGTCCACCCGCATTATGGATCTGGTATCGCCGATCGGTATGGGTCAAAGGGGTTTAATTGTCGCCCAGCCCAAGACAGGGAAAACCATTCTCCTGCAGAAGATTGCCAATGCCATATTGAAGAATCATCCCAAGGTGCGAATCATTATTCTACTGATTGACGAGCGGCCCGAGGAAGTCACGGATATGAAGCGGAATGTGGATGCGGAAGTGGTCAGTTCAACTTTTGACGAACCGCCTGAACGGCACGTGGCTGTGGCAGACATGGTACTTCAGAAAGCCAAACGGATGGTCGAGTACGGGGACGATGTGGTTATTCTTCTGGATAGTATAACCCGACTGGCCCGGGCCCACAATGCTGTTATGCCCCACAGTGGAAAAATCCTTTCTGGTGGGATTGACTCTAATGCCTTGAAAAAACCAAAACAATTTTTTGGCGCCGCCCGGAATACGGAAGAGAGTGGTAGTTTGACCATAATTGCTACCGCCCTAATTGATACAGGCAGCCGGATGGACGACGTTATTTTTGAAGAATTCAAAGGGACGGGTAATATGGAACTGGTCCTGGATCGCCGTCTAAGCGACCGGAGAATTTTCCCCTCCTTTGATCTGATTCGCTCCGGGACCCGGAAAGAAGAATTGTTGCTGGATAAAAAAGTGCTGGCCCGGATGTGGATTTTACGTAAACTGTTGAACGAAATGAATGTCATCGAGGCCATGGAATTCCTCCAGGATCGGATGAAGAGAACCAGAACAAACGAGGATTTTCTGGACACCATGAGCCAATAATTGTAAATTTCAGAATCTAAAGGTGTAGCAACTAATGAGGTATAATTATGGAATTTACGTATCCTGAAGTCAAGACAATCGTTGTCCGATTGATCACTGATAAGCCCGTAAGAAAAACACCTTACCAGGTTAAAGGTGTCTTTATGCGGCATTTCCCGAAAGAGTCCATCGTCCCCATGTTGGATGGGACATACCGGGATCATTTTCTTTACCCCAGGGTACAGGTTAAAATCCTGAACGAACAGATCTACGTGGTTGGGATTGGCGAAGGGGTAGATTCCATCCGCTCCATGGCCGAGAAGCTGGATATTCTCGATTTTGGGAATATTACTTTCCAGGTCCATGACGTAGATGTGGAGGAACATACAGATCGGTTCCACCCGGTACCGAAGCTAATCCGTTACCGCTTTGTCACGCCCTGGGTAGCTCTGAATCAGACAACTGGTTCCCGCTACCGGTTCCTAAATAATGTGGACCGGGTGAATTTCCTGAATCGGCTTCTCGGTCAGAATATTGTATTTATGGCCCGGGAGATGGGTATGGAGCTGGAAGAAAATATTTTTACGAAAGTGACACTGACTTCCCTGTTCCCCAAGCCGGTGGACGAAAATAACTGGGGTGCTTTTGAAGGAGAATTCAGAGCCAACTTTGTCCTGCCAAACTATATTGGGATTGGGAACGGCATCACCCGTGGTTATGGAACCATTTTCGGGCTCTTCAACCCCGAATTATTCACGTTCGATGAACATGTTCTTGAGTCGACCGTCAAAGGAGAAGGGGAGGCAGAACCCCTACCGATTGTGGCCGAATCGGGGGTGCAGGAGATTGAAATTGATAAGGTTCCCAGACCCCGGAAAAACAACAGTCGTAAGCGGCCGAAAAAGAAGTCCAAAAAAGTTCTGTCTGAAGAGTTCGAAATTGAAGATGAAGGTACATCCACAATAGAGGTGGCGCCTCCGCCACCGAAACCGCGGCGGAAGCATAAGAAGCAACGCCCGGCTCCTGAAATCACGGATGAGTCGAAATTCAATAGCGAAGAATATCATAAAAAACAGCATAATTTATAACTGGGCTCTCAGGCATGGTCCAGCTGGCTGAACGCGTTCGACGCGTTAAACCCTCCTTTACGCTAGAGATGACCTCCCGGGCGGCGGAGTTAAAGTCCCAAGGGGTCGATGTCATTAATTTCAGTGCTGGGGAACCGGATTTCAATACGCCTATTCATATCCGTGAAGCCGCCAAAAAGGCTCTGGATAACGGCTATACGAAATACACCGCTGGCGCCGGCATGCTTGAACTCCGGAAAGCGGTCTGTACCAAATTGAAGCGTGAAAATCAACTGGAGGTGGATCCAGGTGAAGTCCTGATTTCAAACGGGGAAAAACAAAGTCTCTCCCTAGCCTGCCAGACCCTGTTTCAGAAAGGGGATAAAGTTCTGGTTTTTCGGCCCTATTGGGTCTCCTACCCGGAGTTTGTCGAACTGGCGGATGCGGAGCCGGTACTGACTGAAACTTTGCCGGAACGGAATTATGAACCGGATTTCGATGTTCTGAAAAAAAGGGTCAGTAATAATGTGAAAGGGGTGATCGTTAATTCCCCATCCAATCCCACCGGGGGTGTCTGGTCAGAATCGGCTCTTCTGGAACTGCTTCGGCTGGCAAAATTACACGGATGGATCGTCATTTCGGATGAATGTTACGAACGGCTCGTATTTGATGGTGAATTTATCAGTATGGAAAAATTAAACCGGGAACACCGGATCGGAGTTGAAATATTGACCTGCATGAGTCTTTCAAAGACTTATGCCATGACGGGTTGGAGAATTGGTTACGCTTTTGGGGATAAAAAGATTATTCGGGGGATGTCAAAGCTTCAGGGGCAAATGACTTCCTGTGCCAATGCCATTGGTCAAAAAGCGGCTGTGGCTGCATTAACAGGGGACCAGACTCCGGTAGAGGAAATGCGACAGGCTTTTAAACGGCGCCGGGACTTAATGGTACAGTTGCTAAATGAAATCCCCGGGGTTCGGTGTGCTCTACCGGGTGGCGCCTTTTATGCCTTCCCGGAGATATCCTACTATTTAGGGAAGCGGGCTCACGAAAGACCATTGATAGATTCATTCGACCTGAGTGACTATTTATTAAATGACGCTCAAGTGGTTACGGTTCCGGGGGATGGGTTTGGAGCCCCTGGCTATGTACGTTTTTCGTATGCTACCGATAAAAAAACTATTGAAGAAGGTCTCCGGCGTACCCGGAAGAGTCTGGAAAAATTAACTTAAAGAATGGAGTATTGTGATGAAAGAAGGAATACATCCCGATTATAAACTTGGTACTGTTCACTGTTCCTGCGGCCATACCTTTCAGGTCTACAGCACCGTTGGTGACCAGCGGGTAGAAATTTGTTCCGAGTGCCATCCCTTTTATACTGGAAAACAGAAACTGGTGGATACGGCGGGACGGATTGAACAGTTCAAACGAAAATACGGTCGTCAGTCCAAATAAAGAGGTGACCCGCCTGGTTTTTTACCGGTTGTTATGGTTCCAGTTTTGATAACCCTCATGAAACCTGCCATTCTGGTGGGGGGCCAGGCGGTCATTGAGGGTGTAATGATGCGTGTCCCGGAAGCCTATGCCACAGCCGTCCGGGATCCGGAGGGAAACATCCAGGTAGATCGCCATCCGTTTCAATCCGTAACCGAACGGTCCCGGATCTGGAATCGCCCTATTCTCAGGGGCATGTCCAGTTTATACGAAGCCATGAAAATGGGCATGGCTACTTTGCAATGGTCGGCCCAGATTGCTTTTCCGGAGGAAAAACCAGAGACGGGTCGGACCCGGTTTGCCAATCACCTTTCCACTGGTTTCGCGATTCTAATGGCTGTTGGATTGTTCATGGTAGCCCCCCTGTGGATTACAACCCGCCTGCTGGATATTGAAAAGGAAGCTGTCACCTTCAACCTCATTTCCGGAATATTGAGAATCAGTTTTTTCGTTCTCTACCTTTATCTCATATCGTTTATGAAAGATGTGCGGCGCCTGTTTCAGTACCATGGAGCGGAACATCGGGTGGTGTACAACTTTGAATCAGGGAAAGAGATTACCGTAAAGAATGCCCAGTCATTTCCTACCCAGCACCCGCGTTGTGGGACCAGTTTTTTATTTATTGTCCTCCTGTCGGCTATTTTGGTTTTCGCCCTGATCGATACTCTCTTTCTGGCGGTGACTGGTACGATTAGCCTGAAGATCCGCATTTTGATGCATTTGCCATTAATTCCCCTGGTGATGGGTGTTTCCTATGAATTAATCAAATTAACGGCCCGCAACGGAGGGAATCCCCTTTTCAAACTGCTTCGAGCACCGGGCTTGTGGTTACAGCATATCACCACGCGTACCCCGGAGGATGATATGGTCGAAGTGGCTATCACTGCCCTGGAAAAAGCGTTTGGGGATCAATATGAGGAAATGGTTGGCAAGGAATATCTGGCTGAGGCGATTGCTTGATCAATAAATTAAAAGAGATTGTTGCCCGTTTTGAAGAGCTTGAAGCTCAAATGGCGGATCCGGCACTGGTGGGGGACCAGGCAAAAATGACTGAGCTGGCTAAGGAACATCGTCGGCGCAGTAAGCTGGTGTCCAAAGCCCGGGAATATATTACTCTAGTGGAGCAGATTGAAGAGGATCGGGAAATTGTGGCTGAAGGCGATCCGGAGCTGAAGCAACTGGCAGAAGCGGAATTGGAGGAGCTGGAACACACGCGCAATGAGCTGGAGGCGGGGATCAGGTTGCTCATGTTGCCAAAGGACCCCCACGATGATAAAAATACGATTGTTGAAATCAGAGCCGGCACCGGCGGGGATGAAGCAGCACTGTTTGCCATGGATTTGTACCGGATGTACATTCGTTTTGCAGAACAAAATGGGTGGAAACATGAAATATTAGAGTCCAATGAAATTGGCATCGGTGGATACAAAGAGGTAATCTTTTCGGTGGAAGGAGATGGGGCTTACGGTGAATTGAAATACGAAAGCGGCGTCCATCGGGTCCAGCGCGTGCCAAAGACGGAGACCGGTGGCCGGATTCATACGTCTGCCGCTACGGTGGCTATTCTCCCAGAAGCAGAAGAAGCGGATGTGGAAGTGAATGAAGCGGATTTGAAAATAGATACTTATCGTGCCAGTGGCGCCGGAGGTCAGCATGTAAATAAGACCGAATCTGCCATCCGGATTACTCATATCCCCACTGGTTTGGTGGTTACCTGTCAGGATGAAAAATCCCAGCACAAGAATAAGGTGGCTGCCATGAAAGTATTGCGCTCCCGCCTTTTGGCGCTGGAAGAAGAGCGGATTGCCCGGGAACGGGCAGTGGAACGAAAGTCAATGGTTTCCACAGGAGATCGTTCTGCCAAAATACGCACCTACAATTTCCCTCAGGGGCGCGTGACTGATCACCGGATCAATTTTACCAGCTATAATCTGGAGGGCATCCTGGATGGGGATCTGGATGAATTGATCGATAATTTAAAGCTGGCAGACCAACAGGCCCGTTTGATGGCAACGAAATAACATGGATAAAAGCACCCGCGAAACCAGGAAAAATTGGCGGGTGATTGATATTCTTCAATGGGGGGAAGATTATTTCTCCGCCCGGAACTTTGAACATCCCCGCCGTGAAATTGAATGGCTTCTTGGGGAACTGCTGGGGTATCGCCGGATTGATCTTTATCTGCAGTTTGAGGATCCGGTTTCTAAGGAACACCTTTCCCGGCTGAGAACCTGGGTTCAGAGACGGATTAAAAAAGAACCCCTGCAATATATTACAGGAAAGACGGAATTTTACAGCCGTCCGTTTAAGGTGACTCCCGCCGTCCTTATCCCCCGCCCTGAAACGGAACGAATGGTGGATGTAGCCCTCCATTTGATCAGTAATACGGAAGCCCCCAAAGTACTGGACGTGGGAACCGGCTCCGGTTGTATAGCTATTTCTATTGCGGCTGAATGCCCCCGGGCAGAAGTGACGGCTGTAGATGTGTCCAGAGCTGCCCTGGAGATTGCCCGGTACAATATGGAGCAGAATGAAATTACCAATGTTAACCTGCTCCAGCTGGATTTTTTGGAGGCTGTTCCTGCCGGACAATTTGATCTGGTCGTATCCAATCCTCCCTATATACCGACGGAAGAGATGGAAACGTTAATGCCGGAGGTGCGGGAATATGAACCGGAAGTTGCCCTCACGGATCGCGGGGACGGACTCACTTTTTACCGCCGATTGGTCCAGGTGACCGATCAATTGCTGGTCCCTGGCGGGTGGCTGGTGATGGAGGTGGGCTTCGGAGAACACCCTCGTCGCGCCAGAGATATTTTTCGGAATGTCGGGTTTTCAGAAACGGAATTGGTACCCGATTATAACGGGGACGAACGGGTCCTGAAAGTTCATTCCATGGGCTGAATTTTTTCATTTTTCCCCAACTCCCCTCTGTCCAGATTAGGATTGTCGCTGTATTTTCAGAGGCGGTTTTTGGTTTGTGAACCAGCAATTCAATTTAAATGACAGCAGAATTCGTACATCTCCATAACCATTCTGATTATAGTCTCCTGGACGGTGCCCAGACCGTCCAGACTCTTGTAAATACCGTTTCCGATTTGGGTATGGATACAGTGGCTTTAACCGAACATGGGAATTTATTCGGTGTGATTCCCTTCTACAATGCGGCTAAAAAAGCGGGGATCAAACCCATTATCGGTTGTGAGACATATGTGGCGATAGGAAGCCGTTTAGACAAAAAACCCCGCGCCGATGGAGGCTGGGGGAACAATCATCTGATTCTATTGGCCCAAAACTACACGGGCTACAAAAATTTAATGAAACTGGTGACGTTCGGTTATCTGGAGGGATTTTATTACCGCCCCAGGATTGATCTGGAACTGTTGAAAGAATACAATGAAGGCTTGATTTGTCTTTCAGCCTGCCTGAAGGGGGAAATTCCCGAAAAAATGCTGAAAGGGGATTGGAAAGGTGCCCAGGAGGCTGCCCTGCGTTTTGCAGAACTATTCCAGGATCGGTTCTACTTAGAGATCCAGAGTCACGGAATTCCGGAAGAGCGTCAAAATGTGGAGAACATGATAAAATTGAGCCGGGAGCTGGATTTACCCCTGGTTTGTACTAATGACGCCCACTATGCCCGGCACGAGCATTGGGAGGCCCATGATGTTCATATTTGTCTGGGTTCGGGTAAAGAACGGAGCGACTCCAATCGGTTACGTTACGCCACACCTGAATTCTATCTGAAAAGTCAGGATCAGATGTATGAATTGTTCCGGGAGGTCCCTCAGGCCTTGGAGAACTCCCGTCGGATTGCTGAAAGTGTGAATCTGGAACTGCCCATGGGCCAATATCATTTGCCCAATTTTCCCATCCCGGCCGATGCGCCATCCCAGGACCCCAATGAATATTTGAAACAAATTTGTACGGAGGGAGTGAGAAACCGGTATGGCGATCTGACTTCTGATCTTGAAAAACGATTGAATCACGAACTTCAGGTCATCGAAAAAATGGGGTTTGCCGGTTATTTTCTGATTACGGCTGACTTTGTGAACTATGCTCACCAGCATAAAATTCCAGTCGGCCCCGGTCGAGGTTCCGCCGCCGGCAGTCTGGTTTCCTATGCTCTGGGGATCACCTCTATTGATCCCATCCGCCACGGCCTTTTATTTGAACGATTCCTGAATCCGGATCGCATCAGCATGCCCGATATTGATATTGATTTTTGTATTGATCGGCGTGGGGAAGTTATTGATTATATCAAGCGCCAGTACGGTGAAAATTCCGTCACCCAGATTATTACCTTCGGAAAAATGAAAGCCCGGCAGGTGGTTCGGGATGTGGGAAGGGTCCTGGGGTACTCCTTCGGTGAAATTGACCGCCTGGCAAAAATGATTCCTACCACCCTGAATATTACTCTGGATGAAGCCTTGGAGCAGAGTCCTGAACTGCGGGCGGCTGCTGAAGGTCCCTACAAGGAAGTCATTGAATTGTCATTGGTCCTGGAAGGAATGAACCGTCATGCCTCCACCCATGCGGCTGGTGTGGTAATCGCCCCGGGGGAACTGACAGACTACGTACCGCTTTATCGTTCCCCGCAGGGGGATATCACTTCTCAATACGATATGAAAGGCTTAGAAGCCCTGGGTCTGTTGAAAATGGATTTCCTGGGGCTCCGCAATCTGACCGTGATCAGCAATACCCTTAAGCTGATCGAGAAACAAGGTAAAAAAATTGACATTGAGAAAATCCCCCTGGATGATCCGGAGGTTTACAAATTATTCTCTAAAGGATTGACAATTGGCGTTTTTCAGTTTGAATCCTCTGGTATGCGGGAATTTCTAAAAAAACTGAATCCCACCGTGATTGAGGACTTAATTGCCATGAATGCCCTGTACCGACCGGGACCTATGGATAATATTGCCGATTTTATTGCCCGCAAACGGGGTCGCAAGAAAATTGAATACAGTCATCCCTCCCTGGAACCGATATTGAAGGAAACCTACGGCATTATTGTTTATCAGGAGCAGGTAATGCAGATCGCCCATGATATTGCCGGTTTCAGTCTGGCGGAAGCGGATATCATGCGCCGGGCCATGGGGAAAAAGAATCGCCAAATGATGTCTGAACTGAAAGTGAAATTTCTGGAAGGGTCCATTAAAAACAATATTCCGCGGAGAACGGCTGAACGGATTTATAACCTGATCGAAAAATTTGCCCAATACGGGTTCAATAAAAGTCACTCCACTGCCTATGCCTACGTGGCTTATCAGACGGCTTGGCTCAAAACCCACTATCCGGCCGAGTTCATGAGCGCCAACCTGACCAGTGAAATGTCAAATATAGACCGGGTGGTGATTCTGATCAATGAATGTCGGAAATTGAAAATGAAGGTGAATCCTCCTGACGTGAATGTTTCGGACATTCATTTTAAACCGGTGGATAAAAAAACCATTTCCTTCGGTTTAAATGCCATTAAAAATGTGGGGACTAAGGCTCTGGAAAAGATTCTGGAGGCCCGGAAGGAGCAGGGACCATTCAAAACGATTTTTGAGTTTTGCGCTAAGGTGGATCTGCGGGCTGTCAATCGCAAAGTACTGGAAAGCCTCATTAAATCCGGTGCCATGGATACACTGGAGGGAAATCGAGCCCAGAAGTTTGAGACTATTGACAAGGCCCTGAAGTATGGGCAGCAGGTTCAGGAGGATCAAGCGAAAAATCAGGAGGATTTATTTGGAGGATTGCTGGATTCGGCTGGGAACAAAGTGACCATGATCCCGGACCTGCCCCAGGTGGAAGAATGGTCTGAAACACAACGGCTGAATTATGAAAAAGAAGTGCTGGGAATGTTCCTTTCAGGGCATCCTCTTTTGAAGTATGCCGAAGATCTGGAGGAATTCAGCAATTTCGATTTTTCCGATAACCTCGAACATATTCAGCAGGAGAAAGTTCGTGTTGGAGGGCAAATCCGGGAAGTAAAAATGCATTTTGATCGGAAGAACAACCAGATGGCTTTTTTCAGGTTGGAGTGTCTGGGGGGGCAGGCGGAGATATTGGCGTTCAGCGACCTTTTTGCTAAAAATCGCGTTTTGATACAAAACGATAAAATTGTGTTTGTGACCGGGAAACCTTCCGATGGATCTGATTTTTCGGATTTGAAACTCATTGCAGAAGAAATTGTGAGTGTGGAGCAGGCCCGGGAACGGTATTCCAAGCATGTCAATATTCGGGTGGAACCGGATCAAATGACACCGACCGATGCAGAAGCGCTCTTTAGACTGGCCAAGGATCATGAAGGCTCCTGCGGTCTCATGTTTCATATGGTTTCGCCTCAGGGGAAACAGCAACGCATCTATGCCCACAACGTGAAAGTGTCGGCCCATCCCTCCTTTTTAAAGAAACTTCGAGACACCTATGGAAAAAGTAACGTTTGGGTATCGGATTGATCGCCCTGTTGCAGCGTGTCTCGGAAGCGACGGTTACAGTTGAAGGGATTATTGTCGGTCAGATCGGACCGGGGCTGGTTATTTTCCTAGGGGTGGAACGGGGGGATACCCGCCAGGAAATTGAAATCCTGGTTCGGAAAATTTCCGGGTTCAGGATTTTTAACGATTCAGAAGGGAAAATGAATCTGTCTGTCAGGGATGTAAAGGGTTCCGCGCTGGTTGTCAGCCAGTTTACTCTCTGTGCTGACTGGCGGAAGGGGCGGCGTCCCAGCTTTGTAAAGGCCGCTGATCCTGAAACAGGCGCATCCCTCTACCGCCAGTTCGTCGAGCATTTGAAGGGCTGCCACATTCCGGTGGAGACGGGGCAATTCGGCGCCATGATGGAAGTTCATCTGATAAACGATGGTCCCGTAACCTTTGTCTTGGATACGAAACAGTAAGATTACGGAGGTTTAATTTTTATTCCCACCTTGCCGATTGATACTACTTCCGTAAGAGAATCATTTGTAACTTTTTGTCGTTAAAAGTATTCAGGCATATGAAAAGAAAAATCAGAATTTTAATGGCGAAACCGGGACTGGACGGGCATGATCGGGGGATTAAAGTATTGGCGGCGGCGTACCGGGACGCGGGGATGGAAGTTATTTATCTGGGGTTGCGCCAAACACCGGAAATGATTGTCTCCGCAGCACTCCAGGAGGACGTGGATGTGATTGCCCTTTCCAGCTTGAATAATGCCCATATGACCATTTTCCCGCGGGTACTGGAACTGATGAAAGAGAAGCAACTGAATGATGTACTGCTGGTGGGAGGGGGCATCATCCCCAAAAAAGATGTGGAAGTACTAGAGAAGATGGGAGTGGGCAAACTATTTGGTCCCGGAACGCCGGTTCAGGAGACGGTAGACTACATCCAGAACTGGGTTGCAGAACACCGGCGCTGAATGGACCTGAAGAATCAGACCGAACTGGAACTGTATTTTGCTGACCACTTTGATACCGTTCTATTCCCTGTCCTGGCAGACCTGTATCAGTCAAAAGGAGACTATGTCCGAGCCAAGAAAGTATGCGAAATCGGCCTGAGCCATCATCCGGAGAATGTGGAGGGCCAGTATATTCTGGCAAAGGCCGAGTTGGCGCTGGGGGATTTGATGGCAGCGGAGAAATGGATGAAACAGGTGTTGAAGGCAGTTCCAGATCACATTTCTGCCTCCCTTACACTGCCCGTGATTCAGGAGCAACTGGAGCGACCCGATTCTGTGTTAACCGCCAGCTGGAAACGGGCGCTGAAAATTGATCCTGAAAATAAACTGGCTCTGGAATTTCTGAAAAAGCAGAAGAGGACACCAAAGAAAGGGAAAAGGAAGCCGGTTACTGAAAAAGTGAAAACCGCTTCTCCTCCAAAAACAGTCCTTCCTGAGTCTGAAAAAAATCTGGAAAGCATGAATATCAGTCCCCGTCTGGCCACATTTACGCTGGTGAGCGTGCTTCGTAATCAGGGGCTTTACCACCAGGCTCTAGATGTACTGGATGTGCTGGAGGAACAGGGGAAGGATCTGGACAGGATTAACCGGGAGCGGGAGGCAATCAAGGCGGAAATTCAACCCTGAAAAGCGGCGACTAAATTTTTTCTCATTTATTATTCCGCTCCACTGTAAAGGAAAATTCATTTCATGAATAGCACCATTTATCAAAAACGACAAACAAAACTGCGCACACTGTTAGGCCGGCGAGGGCTGGATGGAATGATAGTCACTAATCTGACCAATATCAGGTACTTGTCCGGATTTACAGGCTCCGCCGCTACCTGTATTGTATTGATGGATAAACAGTATTTTATCTCCGACGGACGGTATGACGAGCAGTCCCGGCGTGAGGTCTCCGGATTTCAGCGGATCATTAGCAGTGAATCCCATATCGAAATAATGAGTGCGAAAAAGCGGAATTTAATCCCCGCTGGTTTGAAGCTGGGATACGAGGGAGATCATTTGCCCGTGAGCCGGTTTATGGAACTGAAAAAGCAGTTTCCGTCTGTGGTGTGGGAGGACTGCTCTGGAGTGTTGGAGGCCTTACAGAGTGTCAAGGATGAGGAAGAACTTCGGGCGCTCCGTACTGCTGTGGAAATCACCGATACTGTTTTTGAAGAATTGATTCCGCTCCTGAAGCCAGGGGTGACGGAAAAAACCATCGCCAACCGATTGGTTCTGCGCTTCCGGGAGCTGGGGGAAGGGGAAGCCTATGCCCCCATTGTAGCCGGAGGTCCCAACAGTGCCCTCCCCCATGCCGTTCCTTCGGACCGGCCCTTCCAGAAGGGAGATTTTATTGTAATTGATGCGGCTGCCAAATACGCCGGTTATCATGCAGACCTGACCCGGACACCCGTAATTGGATCCGCTTCCGGTCGGCAGCGGGAAGTTTATGAACTGGTGAAAGGAGCCCAGAAAGCCTGTATTGAGCAGGCCAGGCCGGGAATTGTCTGCAAAGAACTGGATTCGGTTGCCCGGGATTATATTAAAGCCGGGGGCTATGGCAAATATTTTAACCATGGAACGGGTCACGGGCTCGGGCTGGAGATTCACACTCAGCCCCGTTTGAGTCCCCGGAGCCAACAGGTATTGGCAGTGAATAATGTAGTGACGGTTGAACCGGGTGTGTACGTGCCCGGCTGGGGAGGCGTCCGGATTGAAGATGATATTTTCATCTTGGAGGATGGTTGCGAAATACTGAACCAGACTCCCCGTGAGCTGATTGAACTTTAATTGGGTCCATTTCAAGGATGGATTCCCGCTCGAGTAGTATATGAAGATTAATATTTATAAAGATCCGGTGTTGTACAACGCTATTAACGGCAGAAAGCGGGACGATCTACCCTTTTACCGCTATTGGGTGGAACAGACGCCCGGACCGATATTGGAATTGGCCTGTGGGACCGGACGGCTGGCCAGACCACTGATTGAACAGGGCCTGGATTACACCGGCCTGGACCGGAGCCCCGAATTCATTCGCTGGTGTGTAGATTGTTGGGGAGAGCGGGGAGTGTTTGTCCCGGGGGATATGCAGAATTTCGACTTAAAACAGACTTTTAATTTGATTTTTATCGGATTCAATTCTTTTCTCCATTTGTATACCGATGCGAGTGCGACAGAATGTTTGATGTCAATTCGCAGGCATTTATCGGGCTCGGGGCGTTTTTTACTGGACATCTTTGTACCCAGTCCGGAATTTCTGTATCGGGATGAAAGTCGGTTGCATGAAACGCTAACCTTTGACTACCCTGGGGGCGGTTCGTGTATTATCAGGGAAAGAAACACCTATAATGTGGATACGGAAATCAACCATATACACTGGTATCTGGATCGGGGCGAAGGGCATGAAATCCTGGAGTACGAGTTTGATATGCGTATGTATTTTCCCGATACGATGGATCGGTTATTGACGGAAGCAGGGTTTGTCATTCAGGAAAAGTGGGGTGATTACAATAGAGAGCCGTTTCATGAAGAAAGCCAACTGCAACTGTACGTGTGTTCATCATGAAGATCTCGGATGCACTGGCACACTTGAAACGGGTCGATCCCAGGATGAGACGGCTGATCCAGGAGTTCGGATCACCTACCTTTACTCCGGAGGAGAATTATTTCAGAGCCCTCTTGCGGGCCATTATTTTTCAGCAGCTGAGCGGTAAGGCAGCCAGAACCATATTCAACCGTTTCAGAGCCCTTTTTAACCCAGACCAGTTCCCGGCCCCGGAAGACATCCTGGCAATCGATGTTCAAAAGTTGAGGGATGTGGGTCTTTCAGGTCAAAAGGTTTCTTATGTGCGTGACCTTTCCGAAAAATGGGAGTCCATTACCGCAAAACTGAATAACATTGATTCCCTGGAGGATGAAGAAATCCGCCGCACCCTGTTACGGGTTAAAGGAATTGGACCTTGGACAGTGGATATGTTTTTAATGTTTTCCTTAAATCGCCCTGACGTTTTCCCGGGATTGGATTTGGGCATTCGCAAAGGGTTCCAGCATTTGTATGGATTCAATGAATTACCTTCTATTGAAACCCTGGAACAGGCCGCTGAAAAATGGCGTCCTTACCGGACGGTCGCTGCCTGGTATCTCTGGAAAGTGGTGGATGGACCCTTCGCCTGGTAGAGCATGGGTAGGGTAGCAGAACAGATTCAAGTTGTCTTTTTTGATATTGGGGGAGTCCTGATTGAGATACACCCGGATCGGACGATGAAATATTGGGCTGAAATTGCGGGTGTATCCACAGATCTCATTGAGAAAAAATTTCCTGAAGAAGCTTTTCATGCTTATGAACGGGGAGAAATCACCGGGGCTGAATTTTTTACTGTTTTTAAACAGTCCGCGCCGGAATTGGGTCCCATACAGGAGGTGGATTTCTGGGCAGGGTGGAAACGGCTTCTGGGAGCGGAAAACGGGAGTGTTACCGTTTTAAAGCAGTTGTCACACCAATATCCGGTCTGGCTGCTTTCCAATACCAACCCGCAGCACATTCAGGATGAGCTGGGATTACGGGTTTCCTTTCTCGACTATATCACCGGCGCCATCTATTCTTTTGATGCGGGCTACCGGAAACCCGATCCCAAAATTTTCGAATACGCCCTGAGGAAGGTCGCTGTAAAAGCTTCCCAAGCGATCTTTATTGATGATATCCTGGATAATGTAAATGCCGCGAAAGCAATCGGGATGCACGCTATTCATTTTACCCATTCTGACCGGTTAGTGCGGGATTTAAATCAGATGGGATTTAAAATAGAACCGTTATCGGGAAAACCCGGTCATGAGTAACAGCCGGTGGTCCAAAACAAAGGTAACCGTAGTGGTTACCTTATTGGTTGTTATTATGGGTGGCCTCCTCCTTCACCAGCCCCTCTTTACGAAGCCGATTTCCGAGACTGAATTTCAGAACTATGATGTAACGATCTACAGAGACACGTGGGGGGTCCCCCATATTTTTGGACAGCGGGATGCCGATGTGGCTTATGGCCTGGGATTTGCCCACGCAGAAGATGATTTTAATACGATCCAGAATACCCTTCTGGTGGTGCGGGGACAGCGGGCTTCTGTTTATGGCAAAAAGGGCGCTGCCACGGATTATCTGGTGCACCTGTTACGGATCTGGGAGCTGGTCAACGAACGTTACGATACAGATTTATCTCCTGAAGTCAGGGCTGTCTGTGAGGCGTATGCAGATGGATTGAATCATTACGCCCTCCAGCACCGGCAGACAGTTCTCCCCGGTTTGTTCCCGGTGCAGGGGAAGGATATTGTAGCCGGTTTCGTATTCCGAACGCCACTTATGTTTAACCTGGATCAGGTGCTTGAGAAATTGTATTCAGAATCAAAACCGGTATTTACCTATGATACCGAAAGAGATGAAAGTCCCTATGCCGTGCTGGCTTCCAATGTCATTGCCGGGGGTCCGGAGCGTTCTGCCGATGGTTTTACCCGGATCGCCATTAATTCTCACCAGCCCTGGGAGGGACCTGTCACCTGGTATGAGGTACATTTACACAGCGAAGAGGGCTGGAATATTGCGGGAGCCTTGTTTCCGGGGTCCCCGGTAGTATTCAAGGGTCACAATCCATACCTGGGTTGGTCCCATACGGTCAATATGCCCGATCTGGTGGATGTGTATGAACTGGAAATGGACCCTGAAAATCCATATCGTTACCAGTTTGACGGGCAATGGTTGGAACTGGAGACCAGGCAGGCACCCATCCGGGTCAAGCTATGGGGACCGTTTTACTGGACCGTAAAGAAGGAAGTCCTGTGGTCAGTTTATGGTCCTGTTATCCGGCGCCCCCACGGAGTATATGCCATTCGCTATGCAGGACATGATGAAGTGCGGCAGGTGGAAGAATGGTACCGAATGAACAAGGCCCATAATCTGGAGGAATTCAAGGCCGCCATGCAATTGATGGCGATCCCCATGTTCAATACCGGATACGCCGACAGGGAAGGAAACCTCTTTTATGTATATAATGGATTACTGCCCCTGCGCCAGAAAGGATTTCACTGGCAGGGGATTGTCCCCGGAAATACGTCCGCAACCCTCTGGGATCGTTATATGTGTTTTGATGAATTACCCCAGGTGACCAATCCACCCTCCGCTTTCATTGAAAGTTGTAACAGTACCCCCTTTCTAACAACCGTAGGTCCCGGGAATCCTGATTCAACGGCCTACGATTCATTACTGGGAATTGAGGAGTTTCAGACCAACCGGGCCTTACGGGCGCATGAAACCTTCGGAAGTGACACTTCTATTACCAGGGAGGAGTTTTATCGTTATAAATTTGATACCCGCTATTCCACCTCTTCCATAATGGCCTGGGCTTTGAAACGGTTTTTATCCGAGGCCCACTCCGATGACCCAGAGATAAAGAAAGCATTGAAGCTCCTCCGGAGCTGGGATTTGGATACGGACCAAACCAGCCGAGGGGCGGCTCTGGCGATCCTGACGATTAATCCCAGTCATAATCCCTCGGATTTCCATTACGATTACGAGGAACTCATGGAGCGATTAAAAGGGATCATTTCTTTTTTAAAAACAATCTACGGTCGCACCGATGTCTCCTGGGGAACGGTCCAACGGTTGCGGAGGGGGTCGGTGGATTTACCGTTAAGTGGCGGACCCGATGTGCTGCGGGCGATTTACACCCATGAAGAGGATGGCCACCGGGTAGGAGATTCAGGCGATTGCTATTTCCAGATTGTGGAATGGAGCCCCAATGGAGTGGTTTCAGCCTCCAGTATTCATCAGTATGGCGCTGCCACCCTGGATTCCACCAGTCCCCATTTTGCAGACCAGGCGCCCCTGTTTGCCGCCCATGAACTAAAACCGGTATGGATGAAACTGGAAGAGATCCAGGCTCATCTGGAACGGAAGTATCGCCCCGGGGAATGAACTTGAAAAACCAATATTTACTATTTATTATGTTTAATCAAATTCGTAATTAGAGGGTATGTATGAAAAATTTAATCACGGTCATTCTATTCATCCTTTCGGTGATGATATTAAAGGGACAGACGACGGTACCGGATACAACTCAAGAAGGACAGAAGGTTATTAAGACTGTAGACGGTGCGGAATATGTGGGTCGTATTACTTCAGAGTCGGAGACCACTATTTCTCTCCAGACACCGGCGGGGATCAACATCGACATTCCCAAAACCTCTGTTCAATCTATCAAGCCGTTTGAGGGTAAGGTGGTGGGTAAAAAAATCTATCGCCCGGACCCAAACAAGAGCCGTTACCTGATTGCTCCTTCCGCTTTTCCCATTGAATCGGGGAAAGGGTACTGCCGGGATTTCTGTCTGGTCTTTCCTTCCATTAATTATGGGCTTTCCAATCAGGTGTCAGTCCAGGCGGGGATTATCTGGTTCCCGGGCATGCCCATCGCTGATACACCCATGTTCGCCTCAGCCAAGGTAACCCTGATGCAAACGAAAAAAGTCGCCCTTGCTGCTGGAATGCAGTACTTCCGGATCCCGCTTCTGGATCGGGGTTTTGGAATGGGGTTTCTTTTTGGAACCGCCACGGTAGGGGACCGCTTTAATCATGGAACCGTTTCCCTGGGATGGGGCTATGTGGAAGAGAAGGGGAACTGGGATGTGGCCAACAGACCGATTGTGGTCCTGGCGGGGAATAAACGCATGACCGAAAATCTGGCACTGGTGACGGAAAACTGGATTTTACCACAGACGGGACTGGAGAACACCCCCCTTTCATTGGCAGTACGATTTTTCGGGAAGAAAATTGCGGTGGATGTGGGCGGAATTATTATTCTGAAATCGGAAGGCGCTCCGACCCCACTCCTGGACTTTACTTACCACTTTGACTAATGCTGCGTCTTGGGTTTTTAATCCTGGTGCAAAGCCTGCTGTGGTTTCCACCGCTGGTGGCGCAGACCCACCCCGCTGACAGTGTTTTAGCCGACTCCCGTACCAATCTTTTTGAAAAGGTGGCGATTGCTCCAATTGCCCTTTGGCAACGTTTCTCCTATTCAGCCCGTTTTATGAACTGCCAGTTTGAGCCATCCTGCTCCAACTTCATGGTGAAAGCCATTGCTGAACAGGGAATCATAAAGGGACTGGTAAAAGGAAGCGATCGACTGGTCAGGTGCAATCCTGCCGCCCGCCACTATCACCGTCTTCAGGACCATCCCCAATACGCTGAGGATGGACGGTTAATGGATCCGGTGGTTAGAAAGGTTACCGGCACCGGGAAGAAACAACCGGCCCTGGCGGTGATGCTTTCAATCATTCCCGGTCTGGGTCGCGCCTACGCCGGTCGGCCCGTGGACGGATTTTTTAGTTTTATCCTGGTTACAGGATTTGGGACCAATGCGTTCTATTTCCAGAGAGATCACCAACCAGCGGCTGCTTTTTTGGCTACTACCGGGGCTACATTATTCTGGATCGCCGATTTCTATGGCGCCTACCGGACGGCAGCCCAGAACCCCTGAAGGACGGTAGAGGGAGGCGGGATAAAGGGGTCTGGGTGAAGAGGGGGTCGACTAGCCTTCGATCCCCAAATTAGAAATTATCGGATCCTTTCTGGTACAGGAATTTGGTTTTGTTAACCACCGTTGGATAGCTGAGGTCCAGTACTCTTGACAGGACATTCTTCCGGTGACCGTGACGCTCGTATAAAAAGGACAGTGCTTCCCGATCGAATGCCGCTTCAATTTCCCGGCGGGTTAAATTCCGGCGCTCCTGGATCCAGTCCCTTAATCCTGCCAGTTCCGGGTCCGTGACTGCTTCTTTCCGACCCCGCCGCAGGGGCAGGGGTTTCCCCTCCTTGGCCAGGCGAGCCCGCAGGGAATAATAGGTGGTAGGTTTAATTTTCAGTTTCTGGCACATGTGCTCCGCCGAATCAAAGTGGGCCAGATGATACTGGAATAACTGTTGATAGAACAGATCCTTGATTTCCTTCCAGGATTTCCCGATCGTGAATTCGAACGGGTGCTTCGGTGGCAGGAGGGAGAAGGTCTCACCAGTGTGGCGCTGGAGGAAACCAACGTAAACATCCACTGCCTTCCGACGCTCACCAGTGAAACTGAGCCCCCAGGCCACCTGCTCCGTAGCCGCTTCGTACCCAAGACGATACTGCTTCTGAGCCTCCTTCAACTGGTGCAGTTTTTCTTCATAAACCTCTCCCATGTACATATGCTGACCGGGAATCTGGGAAATGACGGAATGCTGTTTTGAAATATCGTTTGCTTTTTTAGCGTTCTTAATTGTTTCAAGGAAATTTTTTAGACCATGGTAAACTAAAGCAATATTCTCCAAGGTAATCACCTTAGCGTAATTGCTTGAAATTAGTTTAATTGGATCATGTAATGTCTCTAAGGCAGTATCGTATTTTTTTTGTAGAAAGGAAACATACCCAAGACTAATATTTAGAATATCAGCTAAATCCTTAAGACCGTTATCTTGTGAGAGTTTAATTCCTTTTGATATATATTTTTTTGCGTTTGAGTGGTCTCCATTTTTAGCAAGAATGACTCCAACCCTATTAAGAACAAGAATATATTGTACTGAATATGGCTCAGTAAGTTCTAAATAAGGTAATAAGGAATTAACATCTAAGGTATCTTCTACGGAATAAGTTTCCATCTGATATTTAGCGAATAACCTCAATGCATCTGATTCAGTGAAGTCAATTAGTGTTGAGAAGCAATTGAAGGCTGCATCTGGTTCAATCAAATGTCTGAAGAGGAGACCTTTCTCATACAAAACATAAGCAAATACTTCATCATATGTAGGGTTTTTTGATAATCGGTTCTGCCTCTGGGCCAGGTTTAATGCCTGGTCCAGAAGCTTTTTAGCGTAAAGATAATTTCCTTCCAGCAGGTATAATTTCCCCGCTCCCGCCATCACAAAAGCTTTTAAGTATTCATCTTCGATGTTTACAGCTTGGGCATTAAGGAAAATTTCTTTGATTTGCGCAATATCGTGATAACCGATTTGTCCAAAATAAATGAACAACTCATCCCGGCGAACCTGCGGGATGTTTAATAAAGCTGTCTCTATGACTTTTGTTGTTTCAGTAGGAGGCGTCATATATCCAGTTCAATATTAATTATTTATTGGAGGACCTCCAAAGGAAACCGGACCACCACCCCCGATTTCGCCGCTGCCATCTTCGCTGCCCATACCGCGGCTGAGGCCCTTGTGACCACCTTTTACTAC
>CAZNUM010000010.1:0-43329 GCA_964576315.1 uncultured bacterium | reverse complement strand
GGGAGGGTGATCCTGTTTGTTCAGTTCCAGTTTTGTCTGTCTTCATGTCCCGGTAAGAACGAGCACGGTATCCATCTTTAAATCTACTCCTGCCTCCATATCAGAAGCAGCATCGCCAATCATGAGCGACTTGGTTAAATCCAGACCATGTTCAGCCGCCGCCTGGAGAAACATTTCTGTCCCCGGCTTTCGGAAATCTGTGGCTCGATCAGGATGGTCAGGACAGTAGTAAATGTCCAGCAGTGAAATATTTCGTTTTCGGAACGCCTCCCGGATGAATTGGTGTATTGCCTCCAGCGCTTCCGGTTCAATCAGCCCTCTACCAATCCCCGATTGGTTAGTGACAATACAAAATTGATACCCGGCGGTGGAAAGCGATTCAAGGGCCGGCAGGGTAAAATCGAAGAAGCGAAACTGCTCCAGAGAACGGATATAACCGGGATCAGGATTCAGGGTGCCGTCCCGGTCAAGAAAAATGGTATCGTAATGCTTCATTCGGCAATATGTCTTCCTGAAACGTCCTTCAAATGAATAGAGCTGTGGAAGAAATAAAAGGCGCCAATAATAACCAGAGGGATAAAACCAACGGCGTGAATGATAACGGCGAAAGCCTGAGATTCGGATAAACTGGCATCAAACAGATTGGTTAGGATATAAACCGCCGTGGCGTGGTAGGTGCCAATATAGCCAGGAGCGGCCGGGATGGAAACCGCCAGCGATGTGGTGACCAGAACAATACCGACACCTACAGGACCCAGATCCAGATGAGTAGCTTTCACCGTGAAAAATACCATGACATAATAAATGATCCAGAGGAAGATTGTGTGAACAATGATCTGTCCCACATGACGGGTCTGGCGAATGGCAGTTAGCCCCTCCATCAGATTTTTTACTAAGACGAAGATGCGGTGGAATAAGGCGATTTTAAAAAGTTTCCAGCGACCTATTTTCTCCATCAAATCCACCGGGGATAGAATAAAAAAAATAAAAAATCCAATTAGCCCCACCACAATCAAGATAAGGGGAATAATAATACTGCCACCCCAGCTATTGTAGGGATAAAAGAAGGAAAACAGGACGATCATCACAATCAAACCGGCAAAGTCCAGGATCCGTTCCAAAAGGACGGTACCAAACACGGCAGTGGCGCTGATATGGGTTTCTTCGGACAGACTATAAGCCCGTAATACTTCCCCCAGACGGAAGGGTAATACACCGTTCCCAAAATAGCCGATCATCGTCGAACTGAACAGGCGCGTAAATGGAAGTACTTCGATCGGTTCCAATAACACCTGCCACCGTTCGGCCCGGACCGCTACACTGAAAACAATCAAGACCAAAACAACGGAAATATACCAGAAATTGACCAGTTTGAAATGAAACAGCAATTCCTGGAATTCAACGTTTCGAAACGCATAATACAGCCCGGCGAAGCTGATAATCAGGCTGAGAAAAAATTTGATAATTTTATTCACGCAGGTCAATTACCTCTAGTGGTTTAGGGTGAAAGGAGTAAAACAAACCGGGCGGTTTTACTGATTCGAGGGAAAGAATCCGAATCTCTAACGATTGATCCGATCCATAATCCAGCACAATCTTTTCCGGAATCCCGTTATCATTTTTTACAAAAAGCGTCCCGGAAAGGCCCGCTTCCGGGATTGAGAAATCCAATCGATACTTCTCTGAATCCGTATCGCTAAACTGAAGGCGACTGAAATCACCCTTTAACAGCTCGAATAAGCTGAATTCTTCCTGATGGGTGGCATCCAGGATAAGTTGACGCGACTGCTTGTCCCAGGTTTTAATTGTATCTCCTTCTACCATAATTGTTTCATTAGGCGCGTCGTAAATACATTTTCCTGAATCAACAATTTCAAAGTTGCCGGCTTCAACGACAAGCTGATCCAATTGTTTCTGAACAATTTCAATGCTCATTACAATACCGGGTTCGGCTGTCAGTACCGATCGTACCTGTTCTGCTAAAGGTGGGAGTTGCCCCGCGACTCCCGAAAACAGGAGCCAAAGTGTAAGCACAAACTTTAGAGGCATGGCGCTACGTATCTAGACTATCCAGGTAAGACTCGTCCACCAGTACTTCCCGGGCTTTGCTCCCGGTAAAGGGTCCCACGATTCCAGCCTGTTCCATTTCATCTATAAGTCGGGCGGCCCGGGAATAGCCGATTTTCAACCGGCGCTGCAGAAGGGAAATGGATCCTTGTTGATGAATGACTACCAACCGGACCGCTTCATCAAACAGATCGTCAAAACCGCCCATATTTCCCCCTTCCCCGGTCGTACCTGCCTGTGCCTCCATAATACCGGGCAGAACCAGTTCTTCAGCCTTCGGTTGTTGAGTGGTGTGTTCCATGAGAGCCCTGATTTCCTCCAGAGAAAGGAAGGCGTTATGAAGCCGGACCGGTTCCGAAGAACCATGCCCTAAATACAGCATATCTCCCCGGCCGATCAGTTTCTCTGCCCCGGACTGGTCAATGATGGTTCTGGAATCGATTTTCGTGGCGACCTGAAAAGCAATCCTAGAGGGAAAATTCGCTTTAATGACACCGGTAATTACATCCACGGAAGGACGCTGGGTGGCGACAACGAGATGAATCCCCACTGCCCGAGCCAATTGTGCCAGGCGCGCAATAGGGGCCTCCACATCCTTGGCATTCAACATCATCAGATCTGCAAGTTCGTCAATAACAACAATAATGTAAGGCATGATAGGTTCACCCCGGCTGCGCATCCGCTCATTGTATTCATCAATATTCCTTACAATTTCCGCCGCCATTACATCGTACCGCCTACCCATCTCCCGCTCAACGGCCCGGAGGGCTAGAACAGAATTTTCGGGCGTGGTTACAATCGTTTCGTCAATATTTTCAATCCCCAGCAGGTGATATCCTTCCAGAGCCCGGTATAGGGCCATCTCCACTTTCTTCGGATCAATAATAACAAACTTGACTTCATTGGGGGATGCCCGATATAGCAGACTGGCAAGAATCGTGTTAATACAGACAGACTTTCCCGACCCTGTAGTTCCGGCTATGAGCAGATGAGGCATGAGGGTCAAATCCAGAATGGCAATTTCACCCGAGGTGGTTTTTCCAATAGCAAGTGCCAGCTTCGATTTAGCCTTGGCGAATTTCTCCGAATTAATAATCGATTTGAAATAAACCATGTCCGGGTTCCGGTTCGGGATTTCAATCCCTACGGAGGATTTCCCCGGAATAGGCGCAATGACGCGGACACGGGAGGCTTCCATTACGCGTGCCAGGTCGTCGGATAGAGCAACAAATTTATTGACGCGAACCCCTTCAGCCGGTTCCACCTCAAACAAAGTAATCACGGGCCCGGGACTCACATTTACTACCTTTCCCTCGACTCCAAAGGTTTGCAGTGACTGGGTGAGAAAGTTTGCCCGATCCACCAGTTCTTCCCGTGTCATCCCACCTTGGATGTTTAATGGTTGAGTTAACAAATCGGGGGAAGGAAGCTGGAATTTCCTCCGCGGTGCCTGCCGCTCCTTAACGTCATCCAGATTAATTTCCTTTTCTTCCACCATTTTCTCCACTGCCAGGGTTTCTTCCAGCGGTTCAGCTTCATGGTCCTTTTCCTTAGACGTTTCCGTGGGTGTTTCCGGTTTTTCCTCCGGTTCCGACTTCAATTTTTTCATCCCCAGAGGACCAACCGGGGCAGTCTCCGATTTACCCGGGGGAGTTTTTTCTTTGGAAGACGATTCTATTTCGCCTGCTTTCCCTGCCACGGCCTGAACTTCCTGGTTTCGCTGGGCGTCGATCTTGGCCAACAAATCTTCCGTATGGGTTCGTTTTTCCTGCTCTCTCTTTTTCTGGGTTCTCAGGAGTCGCCAGCGATCCAGTCGTTTTTGATACACCTGGGCCAGCCAGCGGAAAGGGGTGTAGAAACTGAGCGAAAAGTATCCCCGGATTAACACCAGCCAGAGGGCCAGCAATAAAATCGTCGCACCAATTAGTCCCAGGAAATCATGGAGTAACTGAGCCAACAACCCCCCTCCCAGTCCGCTGAATTTGAAAATCTTGTGTCCACGTCCAATTTCCACCAGACCGATGGAAGTAGAGAGAAGGACCACAGCCCCGAGAAGGTAGGCGGTTAGACGCCACAGCACAGCCAGTTTTTTCTGACTGAAAAACCACCACCCCCATATTATTCCGAGGATCGGCAGGATAAAGGCGATATAGCCGACACCCATTTTGATGAAATAATAGGCAATCCAGACTCCAAGGATTCCCATGGGATTCTGAACCTGAACGTTAGGCGAAATACCGGGGTCCTCATGGGGATTGTATCCGATTAAACTCACAAGAACCAGAAGGAATACGGCCATAGTCAGTATTCCCAGAATTTCCCGACGGCGTTCTCTCATCGGTACAGTTCCGGATAAGTTTCACACATTTGGTCGTACCACTTCACGAAAGCGTTAATTCCTTCTTCAATATGGGTTTGGGGATGATAGTCCAGTCGCCGGCTAGCCCGGGAAACATCGGCGAAAGTTTGTTCCACGTCTCCGAGCTGGAACGGCTGACGCCGGATCCGAATTTCCAGCTTTGTGGCATGATGAATGATATTCAGCAAATCAGACAACTTTACCGGTTCCGAATTTCCCAGATTGTAAATGATGAATTGATCTTCTGCAATCAGGGCGTTTAATATACCAATAATGATGTCATCGATGTAGGTATAATCCCGGGCACTGGTCCCGTCCCCGAATACGGGGATGGGATCACCCTTCTTGGCTAACCTTACAAACTTGTGAATCGCCATTTCGGGCCGCTGGCGGGGGCCGTACACCGTGAAAAATCGCAAACAGGTGGTAGGTATTCCCGTAAGATAGTGGTAAGTAAAACAGAGGATTTCCCCCATTTTTTTGGTCGCACCATAGGGGGATACCTGTTGATCCACATTATCGTCCTCAGAGAAAGGCGTTTTTTTATTATTCCCGTACACGGATGAGGAAGAAGCGAAAATCAATTTTTCCACCGGATGGTTTTTCACTACTTCCAAGAGGGTTTGAGTTCCACGGATATTCACATCCGTGTACAAACTGGGATTTTCGACCGAGGGTCTGACGCCGGCCATGGCCGCCAAATGAATGACATGACCGAATTCGTGGCGTTTAAAAACCTTGTTTAATGTGTCTCGATCCCGGATATCCCCTTCCACAAATGAAAAGCGGTCATGATCAAAATGAGGTTTCTGGTTCAGACGCTTGATCTCTGGATTGTAGAAATCATTCAAATTATCAAGACAAACTACCGTATTTCCTTCCTGGAGTAAACGCTCAATCAAATGGGACCCGATGAATCCGGCCCCACCGGTAACCAACACAGGTTTCTGGAATGAATAATTCATAAGGTTATACTTTAAGTATGTGCCGTACCACCCTTGTAAAACGGAGGATTAATGATAATACAACCGTAGCGTTTACCCCTGATTTCAATTTCGAGTTCTGTTCCGCGGCGAGCCCAATCAACCTCCACGTATCCCAGGGCAATCCCTTTATTCAGGGAGGGCGACTGAGTCCCGCTAGTGACGAATCCGACAACTGAATCGCCTTTGAAAATAGAGTAACCTTTCCGAGGAATAGCCCGTTCAATCATTTCGAGACAAACCAGCTTTCGTTTCAAATTTTCCCTGGCATTTAACAGGGATTCCCGACCAATAAACGGGCCCTTCTCCAGTTTTGTAATCCAGGACAGCCCCGCTTCAATCGGATTGGTATTCTCGTTGATATCATTCCCGTACAAACAGTATTTCATCTCCAGTCGGAGGGTATCCCGGCAGCCCAACCCTACAGGGATCAGTCCTTTTTCCTTGCCTGCTTCCATTAAAGAATCCCAAATCTTTTCTGCCTGTTCCCCAGGAATGTACAATTCAAATCCCAGTTCTCCGGTGTAACCCGTCCGGGCCAAAGTTAAGGCTACTCCCTGAATCATAATATTCTTGAACCAGTAGAAATTTAAATCCTCCAACGATTCATCGACCACCCGGGATAAAATGGTCCGCGAGGATGGCCCCTGAAGTGCCACCAAAGCATACCTATCGCTTTCATTCCTTACCGTTACCTCCGGTGGCTTATGGGATTTCAACCAATGAAAATCTTTTTCAATATTGGCCGCATTAACTACCAGTAGAAAATATTCAGGGAAACGGTAAATAATCAGATCGTCGATGATTCCACCATCCTCGTTACACATGACAGAATACTGTGCCTGCCAGGGTTGAATCTGCCGGACATCATTAATGGTCATCCGGTTTAAAAAAGCCTCCCCTTCGGTGCCTGAGACAATCAGTTCACCCATATGGCTCACATCAAACAGGCCGGCAGTAGTGCGGACCGCCCGGTGTTCCTGCAGGATGCCTGAATACTGAATGGGCATTAAATAACCGGCAAAGTCAGCCATTTTCGCTCCCAGAGCGACGTGGCGGGCGTAAAGGGGTGTTTTCAACATCGAGATGAACCTTGAATAAGAGTAAATTTGTTAGAAATCAGTTTTCAAAATATTCTTTTAAACGGGCTAATCCTTCCCGGATGTCGGGTACATCGATACCCGAATAGGCCAGACGAATGAAGAATTCTGTTTCATCGGGAGAAGGGCGACCAAAATGATTCCGGGTACAGAACGAAACACCCGTATTTTCCAGAGCACTGGTTTGAAGTTGATACAGGGTAGTAAATCCTTTCCGTTTCATAATGGCGGTGACGTTGGGGAACAGATAAAAAGTACTGTTGGGAGCCGCCAACTGAATACCCCGGATGGCATTTAAACCTTCCACAGCGGCGTCCCGCCGTTGTTTCAACGTTTCTAATATTTGCTTCGGACCTTCGATTTCGTCACCCAGAGCTTCCACCATGGCCCATTGAATGAAATGATTGGAACAGGATTCAGCATTTACATTCAGTTTAGAAATGATTCCAATCACCTTTTCCGGCCCTACGGCCGCACCTAAGCGCCATCCGGTCATGGCATATTTCTTGGAAAAGGTGTAAAGAATAACCGTCCGTTCCTGCATGCCGGGCAAATTGACGATTGATCGGGCTTCACCGCTGTAGCGAATTTCGTAATAGGCATCGTCGGAAAGAACCCAGAGATCATATTGTAAAGCCAATTCCGCCAGAGCTTCCATTTCCGCCTGCGAGGATTCGGCACTGATGGGGTTTTGATAATTATTGTAAATGAGAATTCGGGTTCGATCCGAAAGTTTTGACTTCAATTCATCCAGGTCAATGTCAAACCCGGTGTCGGTTTCGGTGTAACGGTAAGGAACAGCCACACCGCCTTGGTATTCAATCTGCGACTCATAAATCGGGTAACCCGGATTGGGATAGAGGACTTCATCCCCTGGATTCATAACAGCGGCGAGAAATTTCCCAATGGTGGGTTTTCCACCCGGTTGGATGGAGACATTTTCAGCCCGGTAGGTAACCCCCCTTCTTGCCCCTACGTCGGAAGCCAATGCCTCCCTGAGGGGCAGAATTCCCTCCGAAGGGCAATATCCCGTCTTTCCATCCAGCATTGCTTTGTGAGCCCCTTCAATAATAGAAGCGGGAGTCGGAATATTGATGTCCCCCAAATGAAAGGGATAAATTTTATGTCCTTTTGCCGCCCAGGTCCGGGCTTTTGCCGATACAGCGAAGGCGGTTTCCGTTCCTAATTTTTTCAATTGGCGTGCTAATTCCATAAGAATCCTCAAATCATTTTTAAAAGTGCTTTTTTAATAATGGTTTCCAACCCGCCGGTTAGTTCCCCCTCCTTTTCAAGCGCTTTGATCGTATGGTTCACCTGTGAGCGTTTGTACCCGAGAGACATTAATGCGATGGTTACATCGTTAATCAATTCCATCTCGGCTCCGGAGATAAATTCCAGACCGGTTTCTTCATCGCTCACTTCAGCGAACTGCTCCTTTAACTCCACAATAATGCGCTTGGCAGTCTTGGGTCCAATGCCCGGAATAACCGTAAGCGATTTTACATCGCCGGCAATAATGCGTTTCTTGAATTCCCCCGGATTGGTGCCGGAGAGAATATTCATGGCCGATCGGGGACCAATACCGCTGATAGTCAGGAGCTTCATGAACAAGGATCGCTCTTCTTCCGTAGAAAAAGCATACAGGTCCAAAATATCTTCCCGAACATGAAGGTAGGTCAATAACTCCACCGTGGCACCCCGCTTCGGCAGGGTTTCAAAAGTAGAAATGGTTATATGTAACCGAAACCGGATCCCTCCCACGTCCAGAATGGCTTGGGCAGGATCTTTATGATGCAGGTTGCCTCGGATTGAATCAATCATTACAAGTATTTATTCTGGTTAATATGGCAGAGGGCTACCGCCAAAGCATCGGAGATATCCAGTGTTAGGGGTTCTTTTTTCATTTTCAGGATATTCTGCACCATGTACTGCACCTGTGTTTTATCCGCTGCTCCGTTACCCACCACCGATTGCTTTACTTTCCGGGGGGCGTATTCAACGCAGGGAATCCCCCGGGCGGCAGCCGCCAGCAACAGAACGCCGCGGGCCTGCCCCAATAAAAGGGCTGATTTCACATTTTGACTGTAAAAACTGTCTTCAATCGCCATCGTCTCCGGCTCAAATTTCACCAACAGTTCCCCCATGTGACTGTTGAGATATTCCAACCGGTCCGGAAGGGAAATATTTTTGGGTGGTGTCAGGGTTCCAAAGGCCACCACCTGGACCTGAGATCCTTTGTAATCAACCACACCAAATCCGGTGGTACCCAAACCAGGATCAACCCCGATTACCCTGCTGACTCCAGTCATAATTGGACAAGGGGATAATTAATCCGTTTCCTCTTCCAGATCAAAATTGGAATACAGGTTTTGAATGTCATCCAGATCCTCCAGCGCCTCCAGTAGTTGGAGGACTTTCTGGGCCTCGGATCCCTGAATTTTCACGGTGGTTTTTGGGACCATTTCAATGGAGGAAGAAGTAATGGAATACCCCTTTACAGCCAGTTGTTCAGAAATGTTGGCTGTCTCGCCGGGGGGAGCAGTAATTAAATATTCATCCTCGCCAGAAGTAAAATCGGTGGCACCAGCCTCGAGGGCAGCTTCAAATAATTGGTCTTCATCAACGCCCGAACGAGCCACTGTGATTTGACCCAGTTTTTCAAACATCCAAGAGACACTACCGGTCTCCCCCAGATTCCCACCGTACTTATTCATGACATGGCGGATTTCCGCCACGGTACGATTTTTATTATCGGTTAAAATTTCCATGAAAATTGCCACCCCACCGGGGGCATATCCTTCATAGGTAACCTCTTCATAATCCACCCCTTCCAGTTCACCGGTACCCTTTTGAATGGCCCGATTAATATTATCGTGGGGCATGTTGGCGGATTTAGCCGAAATAATAGCCTGCCGCAGACGGGGATTCCCCTCGGGATCACCGCCGCTTTGTCGCGCTGCAATCATGATCTCCCGAATCAGTTTCGTGAAAATTTTCCCCCGTTTCGAATCAAGGGCGGCTTTTTTACGTTTTATGGTTGCCCACTTGCTGTGGCCGGACATGCGATTCCTTTGCGTTAGTGAAAACAAATTAGTGAAGAAAATTACGACAATCCGCAGGGGAATCCCAAGGGGTGCTTCCAATTCCAGACCTAAAAGAAAGGAACTTGGTGAATGTAAATGAACTAGATTCTGATTATCTTTCACAACCCTTCGTCAGGTGAAAATTTTGAAATGACTTCCTATCAAACGATTCAGATAACGGAAAAAGGTCCCCTTACCCGTGTGACTCTTAACCGGCCCGAAGTGCGGAACGCCCTGAATGAAACCATGATTAAGGAATTATTACAGGTTTTCCGCTCCTGTGGGGAGAATAACACCACCCGAGTTATTCTACTAGAAGGCGCGGGAGAAACTTTCTGCGCCGGCCTTGATCTGGAGTACATTCTAAAAAGCGGTCAGGCCGAATTTACAGAAAATATTCGTCTTGCCACGGAATTAGCTCAGATGTATCGAATGATTTACGAGAACCCAAAAGCGGTAATAGCCAAAGTACATGGTCCGGTCGTAGCCGGCGGTTTTGGTTTGGTGGCAGTATCGGATCTGGCTGTCAGTGGCGAAAACGCCCGTTTTTCTCTCAGCGAAATAAAAATTGGTCTGATTCCTGCCCTTATTGGACCTTACTGCGTGAAAAAAATTGGCCATTCCCGGTTTTGTTCTCTGGGGATTACGGGACGCTGGATCGATGCGGCGGAAGCTCAGCACCTAGGTCTGGTCCAGGAAGTTGTTCCTTTGAAAGAACTGGAGCAGCAAACCATTCGTACTGTTAATGAACTGCTGAAAGCGGCTCCCGGCGCCATCACTAAATTCAAAGCTTACTGCCGTTCCATGAGTCTTCAGGACAGCCCCAAACTCATCGCTGCCGTTCAGGCCAGTGAGGAAGGTCAGGAAGGGATCTCCGCTTTTCTTGAAAAACGACCCCCGAAATGGGTGGATCACATCGATTAAGGAGATCCTATCAAACCGAAATGAAAGCCAGGGGGTGATTCTTATAGCTGGTGATCAAATCACTCTTTAAATTTTTCTCGATTGATTTCCGGATAATTTCTTATTACAACCCAAGAGTGGAGTAATCCCATGATAAAATTCAGCGATCGGCAACTGAAAATTCCCCAAATGCAGCGTCCCGTCTTTCTTGTGACCGGGGGGATGTCCAAGTTTGCCCGTTCCATCCCTGAAAAGCGCACGGAGGAGCTGGTAATTGACGCCTTTATGGAAGCAGCCGAATTTATTGATAAATCACCGGCGGAACTAAAATCCTACATCCATACCGCTTATTATGGCCATTTTGCAGATCATTTTGGTGATCAACTTCTGGGTGAGGCGGTAATTCACGATCGTCTGGGTTTGGACCCTCTAGGGAATGTGGGCATCAAAACAGGAGGCGCTACAGGTGGTTCTACCCTGTGGGAAGCATTTAAAACCGTCGCTTCCGGTTATTCCGACTGTGTCCTGGCAATGGGCTGGGAACGTATGGACGAAGTTCCCACCGATGAAGGGAATCATTATATCGCTTCTGCCGCCGATAAAGACTGGGAAACACCCCTGGGTCACATTTACACCGGTTATTACGCTGTCATGGCCCAAAAATATTGGCAGGTTTTCGGTAAAGAAGAGGAATCTTTCCGGAACACAATGGCTGAAATCGCCGTAAAGAATCGGGGCTATGCCCGTATGAATCCCCACGCCCAGGGCCCCATGAAAATCACGGTTAAAGACGTGTTGAATTCACCTGTTGTAGCCTATCCCCTCCACGCCCTGGACTGCTGCCTCATGAGTGTCGGAGCGGCCTGTGCGATTCTGTGCGATGAAAAAACAGCTTATCAATTAACCGATACCCCCCTACTGGTGTACGTCGCTGCCGGGAGCCATACGCTGCGGGTGGCTGACCGCCGGAACATGGAGATTCCCCTCCTGCCAAATGAAACGATGGAACAGTACAAAGACCTTGGGGAGCGCTTCCCCGGCGGGGACCGTTACCCCGGATTTACCGGTTTTTTGGCAGCCCGCATGGCCGCTTATTATGGATACCGGATGGCAGGGGTCACCGATCCATCAGAAGACCTGGATCTGGTAGAACTGCACGACGCTTTTACTATCAGTGACATCCAGACCTATGAAGATGTGGGCATCCGCCCTTACGGTGAAGGGCGGGATTATGTGGAATCGGGGGACTGCTACCATATCAATCCCAATACCGGTCAACCCGGGCGCCTACCGGCAAATCTATCTGGTGGACTCATCGGCAATATGCATGCGGTAGGTGCCACCGGAATTATGCAGGCCATTGAAGTAGGACATCACATCTGGAATCGCTGGGAAGAAATGCACGGCGATCCTAAAAAATGGGAACGGTTTGGAAGACAGAAACCGGAGGACTGGGTCAATCTGCAGGTCAAGGGCGCCCGACGGGGTATGGCTATCAGTCATGCCGGTGTAGGTTCCCATGTAACCGCCACATTGATTTTTCACCCAGACCACCAACTAAAACCATGAATCGCTGGAGCACATCATGAACGATCAAAATCGAGGAACAGTCAAAGTCATAAATGGGCGTTACCGCCTGGAAGGAAAATTCCACTTTGTTCATCCCAATACGTCAATCCGGAACGAAGCCGGTCACCTAATGGGTGTCACTAATCCCCGCGACATTACCCACATTCATATGTATGGCGGTGAGGCACCCTTCTTTGAAAACCTGAGTCAGGGGAAATTATTGGGGACCAAATGTAATAATACGGACTGCGAAGGGCAGAGTACGGTTTACATTCCTTTTCGGATCCACTGTCCCGATTGCTTGGGAAAGAACGAAATTGTGGACATGACCGAAGTCGCCAAAACCAAAGCCCGGGTTCACACTTTCATGATTACGGAACGGACCGGCGCCTTTAATACGCTACCAAAACCAATTCGCTTCGTAAATGTGGAGTTTGAAGGCGTGGATACAATACTCATGGGAAACCTAGCAGTGGGAACGCCGGAAATTGGAATGCAGGTGGTACCCATCTTTCGAAAGAATAACCCCACTTACACAATTCTGGACCTGGCGTGGGTCCCTGCCGGAACGGAGACCCGTGACCTGCCACCGGACTTTGCTTTTGATTAAAGCCTCGGCTCTCGCTGGAGATCATGGCTGCCAAAATCGCTATTATTACCGTGAATCTCTTTATACCCGGCGCCCATTCTCTTAAAGATAAACGCCGTGCCCTTCACCGCATTAAAGATACTCTGGCACACCGGTTTAATGTTTCTATTTCAGAGACTGATTTTTTAAACAAGTGGCAACGAGCTCAACTGACTCTGGCCATGGTTAGCGGTGATGTTTCCCATCTGGATTCCATCACTCAGGCGCTCAAACGAAAACTTGACGAACTTTGCACCGAAGTTGAAATTGAATCTCTGGAAGTGGATTATTGTTGATTACATTTGAATATTTTTCGCCATCCTTTGGATTCCCATGGCCTTTTTCTCCTGTCATGGTGAGCCTGTCGAACCATGACAGGGGATGTTGTCCGGTGGTACAGTTCTATTTTATAATTAACTTAGTTTTGATTCTTTAAGAAACTTTTCTTTCCGCTGCCGGTAATCCTCATTTTGGGGATCCAGGGCAATAGCGGCTTCCATTTTTTCTGCCGCTTCCCGTGGGCGCCCCAGTTTCCACAACACTTCCGCTTCCGTATCCAGAATCGCTGCCTTGAAACTCCCTAAGGAATCAGGAACAACCGATACAGCCTTCCGGACTTTCTCCAGGGCAAGATCATAATAATCTCCCTGCTCCAGCTCCGTCATACGCCAGGCAAAGGCATTTAAAAAACTGGGGGATTCCAGATCATGGATTTCTGCATAATGGAGCTGGTCCATCCAGGTGGCCGTTTCCTTGGCAATATCCTGCTTTTTCCGGTAAAAACGGACCAGGGCAGTATAGGCTTTGAAAGCATAATCGGGAGCAGGATTTTTAGCAAGATAGGCTTCCATAACGGTTGCGGCGGAATCCCGGTAAAACTGGATATAGGCCATTTTATAATCCGCTTCCGCCCAGTGAGGCCCCTTCTGATTGAAAACAGCAGTCCAGAGTTCCAGCGCCCGATCTTTGTAACCAGCATCTTCATATTTCCGTGCCAGGCGTGTGGAAATTTCTTCCTCGTCTGGATCTGAACGGTATTGTGCCTCCAGATCGGGGATGGTCCCTTCATTCCGGTGGATACGCTCCAGTTCTGCCAGAAACATTCGGGGCGGCCGATAACCCAAAATGCGATCGATTTCCTTACCGTTTCGATCCATAAGCACCAAAGTAGGATATCCGGTAATATGGTACTTTCTGGCCAATTCAATCCCTTCCCCTTTCTCGGCGTCAATCTTAACGCTCACCAGGTTTTCCCGGGCGAAGGCAATAACCCCGGAATCGGGATATGTATCTTCATCCAACCGTTTGCACCAAACACACCAGTCGGTTTCAAAATCCACCAGCACCAGTTTATCCCCTACCCGGGAAAGGGCTTCTGAAAAACCGCCGTCAATCCAGGGATAAACCTGCTTTTGTTCACAAGCAAAAAGGAAGACAATGACCAGCAACCAGATTTTTTTCATTCGGATAAGTCCTTGTTCATTAATCGTTGAAAAGTTTCTTTGACAAAAGCCGGAGGCCGTCGGACTTTCCCCTTCCCATCGGTAAAAGCATGTACTGTATAGCCCTGAACCAGCGTCTTTTCACTACCGGATCGGGTGATTTTATAATCGATTCGGAACCGGGCTTCCGGAGGGTGGGAAATCCAGGTTTTGACTTCCACTTCGTCTTCAAACCGGGCGCTTTCCAGATAATCGCAATGAGCAGTAATAACAGGTAAAAAATATCCCCTGGCTTCGATGGATTTCACTTCCAGTCCAACGGATTTCAGTAACTCCGTCCGGGCTTGTTCAAAAAGTTCGAAATAACGGCTGTAATAGACGATGCCCATTTGGTCAACGTCCTTATAGTAAATTTTCGAGCGGAAAATTTCCTGAATCATCAGGCTTCCAGGTACACACCCATTTTATCGTACCGTCGAATCCGGGAATCCAAGAAGGACTCCGGCTGTTTATCCTTCAAGGCGGCAATTTCTTCCAGCACCACTTCTTTCAGGATCTTTAACATAATCTCTGGGTGCCGATGAGCTCCTCCTAGAGGCTCCTTAATAATCCGGTCACAGATACCCATTTTCATCAAATCAGCGGGAATGACCTGCATGGCATCGGCCGCATCTTTGGCTTTTGAGGCATCCCGCCAGAGAATGGAGGCACACCCTTCAGGACTGATAACCGAATACCAGGTATTTTCCAGCATGAGCATCCGGTCGCAGATACCAATTCCGAGAGCGCCACCGCTGGCGCCTTCACCAATCACAATGGCAACGATCGGAACTTTCAATTTGGACATTTCTAGAAGATTCCGGGCAATGGCTTCGCCCTGACCCCGTTCTTCCGCTCCGATGCCGGGGTAAGCGCCTTGCGTATCCAGCAGCGACAGGACCGGTAAACTGAATTTTTCCGCCAGTTTCATGATCCGCAACGCCTTCCGATATCCTTCAGGGCGCATCATCCCGAAATTCCGGTAAAGATTATCTTTGGTATTCCGTCCTTTCTGCTGACCAATAAAAGCAACCTTTTCCCCCTCCACCGTTCCAATTCCACACACGACGGCTGTATCATCGGCAAAATGGCGATCTCCGTGCAGTTCAATGAAGTCGGGAGCCATGTACTGGATATAGTCCAGGGAATAGGGTCGCTGGGGGTGGCGAGCCAACTGAACCCGCTGCCAACGGCTCAATCCGGAATAAATCTTTTTCAGAACGGCATCCCGCTTTTCTTTCAGCCGGGCGATCTCCCGGACTGTTTCTTCCTCCGGTTCCCCCAGGGCCTCCAGTTCCGAAAGCTTCTGATCCAATTCCTGGACCGGTTTCTCAAAATCCAAATAATACTTGAGCATTTAAATCCTTAAGAAGGAGCGAAAATTTACGCTTGACTAGGTCATAAGTTTTAAAACAATCTTGCCCCGGCAACCGGCTGTCTATTTATTCCAGCCGAAGATTTTCCAGATGCGAAACCGCCAGACCATAAACATGGCTTCCACCATTATTTTCCGACTCATTTTGGACTCTCCAACAGTCCGATCGATGAAAATGATGGGATGTTCCACAACCCGGAATCCTTTGTGCCAGGTTCTGAAATTCATTTCAATCTGGAAGGAATAGCCCTCGGACCGCACAGATTCCAGGTCAATCTGACTTAAAACACTGGCGCGCCAGGCTTTGTAACCGCCAGTGGCGTCCCGAAAGGGCATCCCGGTCACGAGACGGGTGTACAGATTGGCACCGTAACTGAGGATCAGACGGCGGATGGGCCAGTTCACCACACTTACACCCCCTTGGTAGCGGCTCCCGATCACCAGATCGTAATTTTCGAGCAACTGAACCATGGCGGGGATTTCCATTGGATCATGCGACATATCCGCATCCATTTGAACGATGGAATCGAATCCTTTTTCAAGCGCCCATTGGAACCCCATAACGTAGGCTGTACCCAAACCCCGTTTCCGATCCCGCTGTTTCAGATGCAGGTGGGGATACCGGTTCTGCAAATCCCGGACAATGTCAGCCGTTCCATCCGGAGAATTATCATCGATAATCAACAAATGGTAACCCCCCGGGAGCGAAAAAATGTATTTAATCAGCGTGCTGATATTCTTGCTCTCGTTGTAAGTGGGCGATATGATGACGGTCTTCATGGATTCATTCGTAAACGTATTCTACGGAGACATGTTTCAACAGGATAGGGCTGTAATCCAAGTTCTTTTTCCACTTTTTCGGTACGTAAACCGCTTTGAAGTGGTCGTTCCGCTTCCTGCCGGAAGTCGCGGGTGAATACGGGCTTAATTAAATCGGATTGAAGGTTAAAGATATGGGCGATTCTAAGGGCAAAGGCATAGCGGGACAACAGTTCCTTACCGCCATAATGGAAGATACCGGTTTGACCCTGTTGAATAATGGCTTCGATCACCTCCGTCAGTGCGACCGTCCAAGTGGGATTATTCACTTGATCTTCCACTACCTGAATCTGTTTTCCAGCACTTAAGGAATCCAATACCCATTTTACAAAACTAGCGTGGGTTCCCTGCGTGACATCAAAAATGACATTCGCCCGAAGAATCGTTACTTTCTTTCCCTGATTCAGAAGCCAGGTATCGGCCTCCGCCTTTGTCCGACCATAGATATTAAGGGGGTTTAAGGAATCGGTTTCGGAATAAGGACCATTCCGTCCATCAAAGACATAATCGGTTGAGAGTTGAATCAAATGCCCCTGAAAAACTGCTTGAAGCTGTTTGACAGCCTCCGTATTGACTAATTTGGCTTTTTTCGGAGACCGCTCACACAAATCCACGTTAGTCATGGCTGCCAGATTCAAGACAATATCCGGATTAAAGGTTTCGATCGTCCTTTCCACCGCCTTCACATCGGTAATATCCAGGGGTTGAACACGAAACCAGAAATTATCCTGGGGCAAATGGCGCCCTGTAGCCAGTACTTCATAGTCGTGCTCAAATCGTTCCAGGCAGGCCCTTCCCAGTTGCCCAAACGCACCAGTGATTAACAGTCTTTTCATCTTTAATAAACGAGGGCTAATAAATGTGTCATAAAGATGATTTTAATCCTAAATACAGGAGATCTCAGTGAGGGACCAGTCGAAATGAATGGGCAACAATATCCACCTGCCGTAAGAGGACGTACTTATCTTTTCCGGGGTAAAAAATCATTGAAAAAATAAAAAAGGTTTGGTCCGTGGCAGAATCATAGAATAAATAACCGATGGAGGGTCCACCCTGGGCCTCATCGGCGTGTTCCCAAAGCCCAGTAATACGCCAGGCAGCCCAGGAATTGAATTTGGTCGGTTCCATGGAAAAGCGATAATTGGAGTAATGAATATTCTCCAGATATTCCGGTAAAAAAGAAAACACATATTCCCGGACCGAGGCACTGTCTGAAAAGGCTAATCCCGGTTCCCAGTGGACCACCAGCCAGCGGTAGGGAATTTCTCTTCCCATCCAGAAGAGACCCTGCTCGGCGCTGTCCCGGACGGTGGTGTAACCCCAGGGAATTTTCAGGGTCCAACCATACTTTTTCGCCAGTTTTTTTTCCCAGTCCTTCTGACGGGCCGATTCAAAGAGGTACCTGCTTTGCCGTTCCATAAACAGGTTATCAAACTGGTGCTTCAGCCAGGGTCCCTGTTCCAGTGTCCGGTTCAGAATAGAATCCAGATTCGGACCATTGATTAATAAGTAATTTTGATGCCTAGCAAAGACATCCCGGGCGAAGATCAGATGGTTGTCCCCTACGATGGAGGAACGGTATTGTTTTTTATTCAACAATTGGCGTATCAACTTCACACCCGGTTCAGTAGAATTCGTTCCGATCGCTCCCACAATGACATTCACCGACTGTTTCACATCTTCAAAATCCATCGGCTCAACATACCTGAGGTGATAGTAGGGCTCCGGCTGGGGCGTGTAAAGTGTATCGTTAAAAATAGCAGCAATAACCTTCGTAATCGCTGAAACATTTTCAGGATCCACTACCACAACCAGCTTGTTATCGCCACCCTTAGCCTCCGGTTTCAGATTCTGACAACCCCAAAAGACCATGAGCAGCAGAATCAATAAAATAAACCTGTATTGAAATCGGTTATGGATCATCAATCCTCCAGCACGAAGTTCGCCCGCTGCTTTTCCAAAAGGACTGAAAGAACCCGCACTTTGACCGGATCTCCCAGTTGATATTCTCGGTCGGATCTGGATCCCCGTAGACAATAATGATCCTCGTCGTAAACATAAGCGTCATCCTCCAGAGTATCTACATGAATTAATCCTTCAGCCAGGGATTCCTTCAATTCAACAAACAGCCCAATATTGATAACACCGGAAATAACTCCTTCAAACACGTTTCCAATCTGAGTGGAGAGCCAACGCAGTTGTTTAATTTTAATGTACTCCCGCTCCGCCCGTAACGCCACCAGTTCCATTTCATTGGCCTGCCGGATCCCCCGATCCATCCATTCTTCCCACTCTTTTCGAGGTAACAAGGTATTTCTGTGGACCATTTTAATAATCCGGTGAACCATCAGATCCGGGTATCGGCGAATCGGTGAGGTAAAATGGGTGTACGCTTTAAATGCCAGGCCAAAATGAGTCCTGTTTTTTCGGGAATAGGCCGCTTTCGTCATCGTCCGGAGGGCCACCGTTTCAATCAAGTGCTTGTAAGGGGAATCGGTTACCTGGGCTAATACGGTCTTGATCTGGTTGGTTGAGAAACCTTCCTCAGCCAGGTGTAGGTTCAGCGGGAGACGATTGATCAAATCAATAAAGCGTAATACATCTTCTTTTTCCGGTTTATCATGAATTCGAAAAATGAAAGGGTAATGTTTCGGCAGCCGGGTAGGGATTTGTTCCGCCACCAGACGGTTGGCCAATAACATGCACTCTTCCACCAGACGATGGCTCTGGAGGCGTTCGCCGGCTTGGATTTCGTGGGGAACTCCTTCCGGGGTCAGAGAGAACATCGGTTCCGGAATATCAAAATCAATACTACCCTCTTCTGAACGACGTTGGAATAGAACTTTACTGAGGCGTTCCAGCAGTTTCAATTCCTTCTTAAGGGGATGATCTTGTTTACCATCCAGGATCGCTTGCACCTGGCGGTAAGTAAAGCGTTGTGAACTGCGGATAACGGCCGGCAGGACTTCTACCTCTTGGACCTGAAACTCCCGATCCAGTTTGACCAGACAGGAGACAGTGAGGCGGTCCCGATTCGGTTTCAGCGAGCATAAATCAGCCGAAAGCAGTTCCGGGAGCATGGATACCACTCCTTCAATAAAATATACCGACGTACTTCGATTCAAGGCTTCCCGGTCTAGGCGTGACCCGGGGGAAACGAAATGGGTCACATCCGCAATATGGACTCCCAACTGATATCCCCCCTTTACTTCACGGATGGATAGGGCGTCGTCAAAATCTCGGGCATCCGCAGAGTCGATAGTCATGGTCGTCCAGCGGCGGAGATCCCGACGATGGGGTACTTCCTGCTGAATCAAGCTTTCATTCAAAGTTTTCAGTTCTGCCCGGACCGCTTTGGGAAACTCCGTACGATAGTCATACTTAGCGATAATCATTTTAATATCATTGGCCGGGTCTTCCGAAGAACCGATGATTTCAACCACAGCAGCCCGGATAGGGCTGAAAGCAGTTCCCCAATCCTTCACAACCGCCTTGACAACCTGATCGGTTTGAAGATCCAATCCCTTCGAAACCAACAGTCGAATACCGCGAGCCGGTGTTACCGGAGAAAGGGATAACCAGAACCGATTCTGGTCCCGATAGGTCACTCCAATAAAAGAATCACTCTTTCGTTCCAGAACTTTTACAATTCGTCCGCTGGGACCGGCAGGACTCTCTTTCCGGTTCAGTTTCACCTGCACCACATCCCCGTTAATAGCGTCCCCCAGTTGTCGCCGCCCGATGAAAATGTCAGGCTGATCCTTATCGATAATAACAAAGCCGAAGCCTTTCTGGGCCACGGAAAGGGTCCCTTCTACCACTTTTTCAGCCCTGGAGAGCACATACCGCTGGCCCATGATTTGTTGAATCAGCCCCGCCTTTTTAAGTTGATCCAATTCTTTGCTGAGGCGCGGTCTCTCATCCAGTTTCAGCTTCAGCAAACGGATTAATTCCCGCTGCCGAAAGCGTTTTTCAGGATGTCTTCTAAATAAAGTTAAAATTTGATTTTTCATTAAAGTACCGTACTGATTCGGATGTGGATTTTCCCCTCCGAAAGTTTCTTTCCTTTGCTCAATCCCAATAATAATTCCAATAAAACACCCCGCTTAAATTGCCGAAATCCCAGACCATATCCAACGGGGAAAACATTTGCCCTGAAAATAGCCCCATTGATAAAAGTAAACAATTGGGCCTCATTGGTATGGACCGGAATCCACTCCATGGTGGGTATCATAACCCAGTCAGCAGAAAATTGTTCCTCGCCATAGCCCAAGAGGGTTTTGACGCCACCAAACCGCACCTGCTGACCCGGATGTAATATCATATTCTTAATCCAGCGCCCTTGCCCCCACAGTTTAATGAACAATACCTGCTCCTTCACGACAATATAACGTCCACTTTGCACTGAAAAACTGAACGTGGGGTAATTTTGCCGGCCGATCCTGGACTGACCCAATCCAAGGTTAATATCCCAGTAAGTTCCCTGGACCGGTAACCAGCGTTGCCGTCGGTCATCTCCCCGGAACCCGGCCTCCAGTTCCCGGGTTCGAATACCGGAAGGACTTTTGCCCAAGGTATTTTCCAAGGGCAGCGTGGATCCGGTTTTTAATCCCAGCCTCCAGTATCCCCAGGAGCCCAGTCCCGTAGCGGATAAAGCGAAAGATTGATTCATGAATAAATTGTTTCGAAACTCCTGGGAGAAATTGGAGCGGATTCCAAAGGCCGTGGCGGGAACGAAGGGAATATCCAGGTAAAGGTGCAGGTTCCGCGAATCCTTGGAAGGCTGATTCCACTCCACTTCCGTCGTCGTGGCAGCTCCGAAGGGATTCTCCAGGTGGAGATGAAATTCTCCCGTGGTTTTCCACTGCCCCGCTATGGGACGGCGGCTGGTCCCCAACGATCCACTGACATAACTTTTAAACTCCGGTCGGAAATCAACAACAGCGGCAATTTTATCTGCCTGGTACCGGGCAAAACCAATAGTCACGGGGTAGGTTAAAAAACTGAAGGCAGTCTGAATCTGCCGAAGCCGAGTACGGGTCCCGGTTGCTGGTCGGGATCCCAGAAGCGGTTTAAATACAGAATAAGCTACAGTTGCGTTAAGGCGTTCCTTTTTGGCAAACACCAGCGAATCCACCTGGAGGGGGTAACTTGAATAATGGTATTCCACCCTGGGATGGAGTCCTGCCTGCTCCCCCCTCAGGAGATAGGAGCCTCCCAGGTCACCGGCGCCCTGGAGTAACTGACTTAATGCTGGTTCAACGCCAGAGGGATTCACGGTCATTGTGTGGCCGTCATCCGTTACAACCTGTACCGGTTGGCACCAGAGGAGGCCTCCAAAAACCATGATTCCAAAAGTTCTAAAACTGGGCACGAATTTCCCCTGACGCTGCGATATAATTTTTATAACGGCTGTCATTCTGGTATCGCAGATTCAACAGCACGGAAAGAACATTTCCAACCAGATAGCGGCCTTCGACATTCAACCGTACCGTATTCCCCCGGGCGAGTCCATTCAGGGCCTCGGGGGGAAGGGTAACGGAATTCCCGAAAGCGCGATGAAACTCAAATCCCAGTTCTATCCGTCCCTTTTTACCGATGAAACCGGTCAAATCACTGCGAATTCCGTCTGAATAAGCCTTGAACCAATCCTGGGTTGACACAATCCCTTTATCCGTGCGATGAATGTAAACTATGGTGCTTTTCAAGGCCGGGTCCGGAAAAAACATGAATCCCCCTTCCAGATACAATCCAGAGAATTTTCGTTCCTTTAATGTTGACAGTTCCGATTCCACCCTGGTGAAGTGGTAATTCCCCGTGCCCGTCAGTTTGAACAAGTCGGAGATCGTCTCCTGAAGATAGATACCGGTTTCTTCCTGTTGCCGGAGTTCCTGTCCACGGGGATCGAATCCATTCAAATCCCGGCTGAGAAATGACCACCCTTTCCAGCGGCGTTGAGGCAATAGATTGTAATCCAATTCGTGACGCAGATACAATCGTGCCCGGGTAACTTCCTTCTTTCCGAGTGATTGTGAGTCCAGAATAGGTACATTTTTTCCATGACCACGGTATTCCGCCTTCATATCCAGTCGATACGTTAAATGGTCCATGGCGGAAAAAGGCAGAGCTCCCAGATCGATCCCGAACCTCTGGGTCAATTCACTACGCTTTTCAGGTTTCCGGTCTCCGGTGAAAACCGTTCGAGCCACGTAAGCTCCGGCCGGGTCCGGGACATAATCATTGAACTGCGGATCATAGCGGTAATACCCCAACCCAACGCCAACAGAATCATACACGGTAGCACGGGACTCAGTCAGGGATGATTCGGAAATCAACAGGAGGTCGTAACGTACGGGAGACGTCCGCCGGAGATAGTTGAGATTAATACGGTAATTATTAAAGTCAGACGATTTTCCATTTTGATAATCGTTCAATATCCGCTTACGTACCGTAATATTCTGATTCCAGCCGCCGGTGGTTCTAAAGCGATAATCAAATTCACCGAAATATCCTTTACTGGATAGCTGTAAGGGCGACGTTTTGCTCCCTCCCTGCTCCAGCCAATCCAGCCGTCGCCCCACTCCCAGGGATGTAACCAATGCCTGTTTTTCATATCGGTAACCGGTACTGTAGTAATGATAACCATAACGCCCCTGAGCCTGTTCGTGGTCCCATTTAAAATAGGGATGGAAATAACCAGGAAGTAGCAGGACTGAAATTTTCTCTTTACGGAAATTTGAACGGGAATCGATTGAATTATAGTATAGCTTTAAGTCATTGATATATTTCCCGTTATATTGGAAATTATTCAATATCCTGTTTTTGATTTGAGTTCCACTTTTCAACCGGGAAATGTCCAGTTTATTTTGGACTTGATCCCCTTTTTGCAGCGTTGATTTCAGGGAGGCAACCTGCTCCCCTGTTTCAGTTTCACTGGCAAGATCCCAGTCCGATTTAAAAGTAACCGACCGGTCCCATTGAACTGGAGCGAACCGGGACTCTTCGTTCCAGTATTCTAAGTTATACGACAGCTTCGTATCGCCGACAAGTTGAATATTACGACCCGTCAGATTAAACCGGTGGGCATAACCGCTGTTGTCCCCGTCCTGAAGGGCTGAAAGGGTATTCTGATCTTGAACGGAATAAGCCAGTTCAGAAGATAATTGAATCTTTTCGGAGAGGGGGATTTTTCCCTGAAGGTGAACCAGTCGGCGGGCAGTGGGCGGTTTTAACCGTCGCGCCGGGCTGTAAAGATCCAGGACCTGGGACCGTTCCTCCAACGGGACATATTCATAATAGATTGATCCGGAAGAAGAGACCTTTCGTCGATATTCCCCATGGGTTCCATCGTAAATAAAATGCACCGAATACCGGTCGGATCCATCCGTAAAATAGGGATCGTAAATAAAAATACTGTCGGTCAATACATATTCTCCGCTTGAATCGACTACTGCAGCCGGCTGCTCTACCGGTTGATCCCCCGATTGGCGTAAAAGTTCAAGATCCCCCTTGGAAAAGTTGGACAGCCGGGCGCCGCTCCGGTCTCGTTCGGAAAAGTAGGAAACCTGAAATCCACCGCCTGTTCCCCATTCCCTTGAAATCGAAGTCTCTACAATATCCTGACGGTAACTGTGATCCAGATACTGGTACTCTACATGTATTTCTGAATCAAAATGGATGAGATGCTCCGGCGTGAAGTACAGCTCTCCGGTGGTATAGTCAATCGTATAGTCATAACTTTCTCCTCTGGTCAGTTGGTGTCCATCCAGCCACACTTTTTCAGATCCGGCAGCCACTGTAATATTCCGGTTCCCGTCGCTGGCGGTAAGAAAATAAGGACCCTGATTTCCTTCCTGACCATTCATATCCACCGATCGATAGGAACCTTTAGAACCTCCCAATCCGGCCGTTCCACTCCAGGAACCGATTTTAAACTGACCCTGGATGCCAACCGTGGAGCGCTGGTAACGATAAAACATGCCCGTATTTGATTCCAATAACACATCGCCGGTATAAATTTGGCCGTAAGGGTGTTCGACTTGCAGATAGACGCGATCCAGTTCTTCCAGCGAAGCGGTCGTGCCGTCTGGTTGGATCGACAGGGTTTCATCGGCTAAAACGCCGGAAACACGAATATGATTTCCCAGGTCGCCGGTTAATTGAAAGTGCAGCCCCCCGGAAAATTGTGAGCTGCCGTCGGAGCTGAGTTCCAGGTTTCTGAAAAAGGTACCAGATGACCGTAAATCACCAGGGGTAGAATATTGATTTGAGACCACCGGTAATATTGCAGCAGTGTCTCGATGGATATTCGCTGGAATGAATTCGTCTAACTTTGGCAGTTGGAGGTACAAAGGACCTACCCTCTCCGGCAATCCCAATTTCCCCGAGTCTGGAGTGAAAAAGTTAGTTACCACTGTATCATCAGTCGTAACCGCAGTTGAGGAATCCTGATTTCCGGATCCTGTCATTTCCCCGATCTGAGCCCCCAGCCAACTGATCAGGAACAGGGTGGCAACGGAACTAGTGACCTTCATATTCCACCTGCAATACATGATCTCTAAATAAAACCCTCAGGCTATTTCCATCAGCGGCCACGTCCAAAATTTTTCCCGGCGCCGTCGTCAACTGAAATAATTCACTTCCCTCGAGACACCAGACCTGGCCTTCCCCTTCCCGGTTTAGAATTACCCAACAATCTCGAATTGGTATCAGAAAAACCGGTTTACGAATTTCCACACCGACGGATCGGAGCTTCCGACCAACTGGTGAATAGATCTTGAACCGGGACTGGCAAGGAAACAACAGCGCCAGTTCATTCCGTTCATTCACAGCTAATTCCTGAACACAATTAACACTTTCTGCTTCCTGGTCGAAATCGATAAATCGGTCAAATCCCCCTTCCTGCATGCTTCCCCGCCAGACGGAATGGAATTCGGATGAATAAATAAAAAAGTATCCCCGGGAATCTACTGTAACCTGTTCCGGGTATAAAAATTGACCATCTTCCCGTCCCCTTGTAACGAATTCACTGACATAATTCAAACGTTGGTCAAACTGAACCAGACGGTTCTGTGATCGATCACAAACAAAGAGGGACAAATTGTACCATTTCAAGTCCACCGGATCGAAAAGGCCATCTCCCTTCTCCCCAAAGCCGGCTGAAAACAGGACCGTCCCTGTTGCTTCTTTCCCCAGACGTTTCGTATCCAGATCAAGAAATACCAAACCACTGGGTGTATTTTCCACCCGGTCGGCGGTAAACGTATTAGCGGAAAATTCCGGTGGCAGAGGATGTACACCCCGGTTTTGCCAAGGTGATTGAGACCAGGCAACCGTCCAGAGCAAACCGAAAATGCTTATTCCAACAAAAAGATCCTTTATCCGTCGGCCTCCCTTTGGGCTGATTGCAGTGGATTCTTTAAAAACCACATCCCCAGCCCGATCATGACAATGGATATGAGCTGGGAACCGCTTAAACCAAATAAATATTTAGGGTTGGTGCGAATGAACTCTACCAGAAACCGCTCCAGCCCCGCCAGAATCAAATAAGTAAAAAATAACTGTCCCGTCACCTGAATCGATGTCCGTTTTTTCCACAAGTAGACGAATAATAGCAGCCCCACCGTTGTTTCATAGATCTGGGTCGGATGCACCTTTAAAACGCCGGGTTCAAATCCATTCAGATCAATCCAGCTGAAATAGGTGGAAAAAATCTGATAGGTAGAAGGTGGCACTCCGTTGGCAAAAGCAATACCCCAGGGCAAATGGGTGGGAATTCCGTAATCATCCCCAACCAACAGACATCCGACTCGTCCAATGGCATAGCCCAGAATCAGCAGGGGTGCCACAATATCGGCAAATTTAAGCCAGGGCAGGTTATTTTTCTTCAATACCCAGGTGACAATTAGCATCCCGCCAATCAATCCCCCCAGGAATACGAGACCGGCACCACTGAAAACCATGCCTTTAGGGTCTGCCAGCAACCGGTCAAAATTTTCCAGCAAATAATAAATTTTCGAACCTAAAATACCGCCAATAGCCGCCGCAAAGACAATATCCGCTGCCAGTTTCGTGTCGTACCCCAATCGTCTCAAATCCTTGTTTAAGAAATAGTAACAGGCATAAAAAGCTACCATTAACATGAAACCGTAGGAATTGATTACCAGGTGGATTTGCCACCCGAAAATGTTAATCCTGCCGAAGTCGGCGATCACAGGCCACATTTACTGCTTTGCTCCACAATTACTGCAGAATTTGTCCTCTTTTTCCAGAGGATGCCCGCAGGATGTGCAGAATTTACCTTTTGGTTTTCCCCGGGATCCTTCCTGGCGACGTTGGCGGGAGAAAAGCAGACCAACTACCACTGCCAGAACGGCTAAAATGGCCAGCGGTTGCCATTGAGGCAGATTGTGGCGAACCGGGGTAGTGGTCCGGGCATTCTGCGGGGCAGCCATGGTACCACCCCCCGAAAGCATGGCCTGCAACTGAATCATACTGGTTTTGCCACTGGGGTTGGAATAAGAAAAAGATATTTCATGCACCGTATTGGCCTGATAATCGTGCAGGTGCAGTCGATGAAAGGTGACGCCGTGTTGATCCTGGAATACGTCAGAATCTTTCTCGAAATAGGACCAGTTTTCAGCCACAATCGGTTGTTGGATAATCAAATGGGCTTTTTCCAGGTTTTCACTGACCTGCATAGTAAATTTGCCGGAGCGTCGATCTCCATTCACGTCCATATTGTAAAAGACAAATGCCCGAAATTCCGTATCAATCAAATTAAGGTGAATGTAATGTCGATCATCTGCCGTCTGCACCACCACGGGGAAGACAGCATTCTCATCGCTTTCGGCACCGCTGATGAAAAAGACCGAATCCGTATTTGCCGGTACCGCAATCTCCACTTCGAATGGAAGAGCGGTTGAATCGGTGATACCATCGATTTCCACCATGATACCCGGGAAATAATATTCCGGGTAAACGACAATATTGAATTCCTTAAACTTTGAATTTTGTCCCCAGGCTAATGCCCAAAAGAAAAGCGCTGAGTAGATGATTTTTTTGAACATGATTATTCACCCCATTTTAGAGCAGGAAAATTACGTCGATCTGTCTTTAAACCATGGTCTTATTTGGAAAAAACGGAAAATTGATTCAAGAAGATGGATGAAGGGAAATGGTTCACGAGGCGGTGTAATATCCGGAAATGAATATTGCAATTTATTGAAAAGATTGAACAGTGCTGAATCACCACAGACGGAATTTCAACCTCATCGGCACGGGGATAGCATTCGGGCCGGGATTTGTCTTCCCGCTGGATCCTTCATCAGCATGACCATCGGAATGGTCCTATCCGACTGGAGCACTCCGAGACCATCCCAATAACTGGAATGTATTCAAACGATCTCAGCGAATATCTTTCACATTGGAAAACAGCGTCATTTGAACCGGAATGGCATCACTGAAACGCTCGCCGTAAGGTTTATTCACAACCCGCCCATCCATATTGATAAAAATTCCCTCATCAAAGGCTGTTCGTATTAGCCGGCCAAATCCCTGGCGGAAACGAATAATGGCCTCCGGGACACCGAAATCCAGAAAACGGTTCCCCCCTTGCTCTTCCAATAGGGATCCATAAGCCCGAATGACCGGCTCATCCGGTACATCAAACGGTAATTTGGTAATAATCAGGATCTCCAGCAGTTCACCGGGGAAATCGATACCCTCCCAGAAAGCGTTGGTTCCCAGCAAGATACCGTTTTTGGTTTCTTTCAATCCCCGTATTAAGCCCTGACGGGAAGTTCCCCGCTGCTGTGCAAAAATCGGCAGCGAATTCCCCTCCGGTTTGCTTCTTAATTCATGTAGTGTCTTATTTAAAGCATCCCTAGAAGTAAAAAGTGTTAATATCCTTTTATTATGTTTCTTATGAAGGTTATGAATTAAAGTAGCCAGCACATCTGGACGCTGGCCGTCGAGCCGGGAATACTGGTAATATTTCACCTGTTCCTCGTACAGGAATGGGCTGTCAAACACTACAGTTTTAGTCTCCTTGGTGTTTATCTGATCCAGACCGACACGATGGAGAAAATAATCAAAACTTTCTTCGGTTCTCAGGGTGGCGCTGGTGAGGACAGCACTTCGTAAAGACTGAAATAAACCCTCCGTTAAATCTTCAGCTAGATCCACGGGCGCCCCCTGAATCGTCACAAAGAACTGAGACTGATCACCACTATTCCGGTACACGCCATCGAACCAGTAGACATGGTTCTCATCCTGTTTCATGGTTAAATCCTGGATCAATCTGATTGCCTCCTGCAACAGCCCCTCCCCATAGTCAAAGTGTTGATGGAGTTCTAGAAAATCATTCCTGGTTTCATCAATACCCAGCAATTCCTGTCGAATGGCATTTACGGTCTTCATCACATAATTAAAACTTTGCACCAGGCTTTCTAGTTCCTGGGCTACCGGACCAAAGGTTTCAGTTAGATTCGGTATAATCCATTTCTTGGAATATTTTGCCTCCGGATCAAACTGGTGCTGGATATGAGCGCATAACTGTTCAAAAAAACCTTTCACTGCCTGGCGACCGGAGTCCACTTCCTGCCGTAAGGATTCCCTCAGTGTCAAGAACCGGGGATGAAGTTCTCCCAGGGATTTCAACCGGTTGTTCCATCGGTTGGAATGGCTTCGTTGTGGATCCACGTGATCCAGGAAAAACATAAGGGTGCGCTGATCCAGGACCTCCGTCAACTGGTTGTAAGCGGATTTAATAACATTATGGGCCTCGTCAACAATGAGGGTGTCATGAGGCGGAAGAAAACCAGCGGGACCCGGGTCCCTGTTCACCCGCGCCTTCACATCGGAGATTAATAAGGCATGATTCACAATAATCAGATTCGAATGAAACAGAGCTTTCCGCAGGAGACCAAAATAACACCCTTGATTCCGGGCACAGATCTGGGTAGTGCAAAAGCCCGGTTCACTTTGAATCAACGATGTCAACCGGAAGGATCGTGTCGTGGAGAACCCGGGGCACTCGTCCAGATCCCCGGTACGGGTCCACTCCTGCCATATTAAAACCGGTAAAAGGGTCGTCGCCTCCTCCCCATTCAGTAGTTTATCGGCATTCCCCAACAACCACTGGAGCCGCGTTTTACAGACGTAATTATTGCGCCCTTTTAATACCACAGCCTGGAGTGAAACATCAATCGCCCGGGCCAACTGCGGTAAATCCTGATTGAATAACTGATCCTGGAGATGTTTGGTGTAACAGGAAATAATTAAAGGATACCCGTCTTCATTGGTGAGGGCATATTTCAGGGCAGGGAGAAGATATGCCATGGTTTTTCCCAATCCCGTCCCCGCTTCCACCACCCCGATGCGATCATCCGTTTCCAGAATTTCCTGAACAAAGCGGGAGTATTGTACCTGAATTTTCCGCTCTTCATAGGTGGGGAAAGTCTGACTGAGATATCCTCCGGCCCCTAGAACGGAATCCACATCCAGTTGACGAATATTGTTCTGGCCTTCATAATTAAAAAGATTCCCGGGAACAGGTTTCTCGATGGCAGTAGGGATTAATCCCTGTTTCAAGTCCCCCCGTTGAGCGAGAGTATTGGCCAAATCAATGAACAGTCGTTTATTAAAAACATTAAAAGGTTTCATCAGGGCCACCACTTTTGATATTACCTCCAGCGAGTAACTGGCGGCTTCGGCAATCAGTTCAACGAAACTGTGGCCACAGTTTTCCGTATCCGCTTCCGCCCTGTGGGCATTGTCGGTGGAAAAGCGAAAGAAATCTGACAAAGCACTTAAATTATGGTTTGCCTGAAAATACAGGAACATTCGCGATAGAGGCAGGGTGTCATAGAAATTCCGTTCCCGAAGCCGTTTGCCATGTCGTTCTGCCAGAGCAGTAAGGAAGGCATAATCGAAGGTGGTGTTATGGGCAACCATGGGCCAAGTTCCTATAAACTCCCAGAAATCATCCAGGATTTGATCTTCAGTAGGAGCTCTGGAAACCATTTCATTGCTGATGCCCGTTATATCGGTGATCAGGGGGGGAATGGGCCGACCCGGATTTAACAGGGTAACAAAACGGTCAACGGGCTTCCCATCCTCGAATCGGATGGCGGCAATTTCAATTATCCGATCACTACGGGAATCCAGCCCCGTCGTTTCGAAATCAAAGGCAATAAAGGTGCTCAGATTCAGGTGCTGAAGAAGCTCTGATCGATCCATCCCCATTATCCTTTATTAAACCCATGGTTTGCCATGGTATCCCTGTCCTATTCCAAGTCTACTTTAAATGTGGGAAACACCTCCCCGGAGCGGAAATAGTGATAATATCGGAGCCCCCAGAACAGGATAATTAAGGGAATGAAAAACCAGGGCAGGCGCATGCCGATAAAAACCGCAGGAATGAAAACACCATAAATCCGGGCACGCTGATAATGGCGGGCATGATTACGAAACACCAGAGCCACCAGAGTAAAAGGAAGATACACGGCGGCGGCGGTGCTGCTGACAGGATCATCATTCAGGAACCCAACCCAGACTGCAGCCAGTGTTAAAGTCACAACGATTCCAAGGCGGGATACGGGTTTGGAGGGCGGAGCAACCCATCGTCCGTCTTCGGACCACGCCAGGGGAATGGAAAAGACCAGCCAATTCGCCAGGAACAGGAGTAAATAGGGAATACTTGCCACGTAGATTTCAGGGTGGAATCCATGGTCCAGGGTACCTGCCGCGTAAAGAACGAACCCAATCCCCAGAATGAAAAGAACATCTTTAAAGGATTGGACGCGCTTGGGAAACTGGGGGGAATTCAGGAATAACCTAGTCCAGGGAATTACGAGGAAAAGGGCCAGGATCACCAGAAACGATACGGCTGAAAAATCCCAATATAACCAGCGATTCCCCTCTGCGTAGGCCATCTGTGTCCCGCTCAATACCATACACCAGAACCCGAACCAGTACTTTGGACCAAATGGTTTGAAAAGATCAAGAAATTTAATTTGTTGCTGGAAACACCGGTAGGAGTTAGAACCAACAGGAATGAGGCGGGCAACAATCACAGGATCAGATCAGACCAATGGCATTCAGGAAAACGATAAAAATCATAACCGGTGCCAGGTATTTTAAAAAAAGCCGCCAGCCTGCAACCAGCGGCGGTGTCCGGTCAAATAATTCAACGGCACCTTTTTTCATCTCACCCAACGCCTTATCGAACCCCCAGATCCAGGCCACAAACAAGGAAATGAAGAAACCCCCAAACGGGAGCAGAATATTTGATGCCAGATAATCAGCGGTGTCAAAGAAATTTTTTCCGAAAAAGGTCACATCTTTCATGACATTAAACGATAGAGCGCTGGGTACGCCGAACAGGAAGGTGACAAACCCCAGAATAAAGACGGCCCGGTGCCGTTTCCAGTTCAATTCATCCACAAAATAAGCCACAACCACTTCCAGGAGTGAAATGGCGGAAGTGAGTGCGGCCAGGGTTAAGAGAGTAAAAAACATAAAGGCCCAAATCATGCCACCGGGGATTTTGGCAAACACGACAGGCAGAGTGTGAAAAATCAAACCCGGACCTGCGGCGGGATTTTGTCCTGTGGCAAAAACGGTGGTAAAAATAGCAACCCCCGCCAACAGGGCAATCAAGGTATCCAAAATCACAATCTGAAGTGCTGAAACAGGAATATTGTCCTTCTCGGTCATATAACTGCCGTAGGTCATCATCGCCCCCATACCCAGACTGAGGGTAAAGAAGGCATGTCCCAGGGCCACCAGAACCGAATTGGCGGAGATTTTACTCCAATCGGGATTCAATAGAAATGCCATCCCCTTCCCGGATCCCGGGAGGGTTAGCCCCCGAATCACCAGCATAATTAATAAAATGAACAGGAGTGGCATCATGATTTTGCTACCCCGCTCAATCCCCCATTTTACGCCGGCATACACCACCACCATGCAGAGAATGGAAAAGAAGGCATGAAAGCCCACGATCCAGGCGATATTACCGGTCAAATTCGTGAAATGAACTGAAGCCAGAGCAGGATCCGAGAACGCGGAAAACACGCCGCGTAGGGATTCCACCATATAACCGACCGACCAGCCGGCGACAACGCTGTAAAACGAGAGAATGACAAAGCCAGCCAATACGCCGATTCCCCCAATGGCAACCCACAGAGGTTGTCCGCTCAGCCGACGGAATGCACCGACCGGATTGCGCTGGGTAGTCCGTCCCATAAGGATTTCAGCGATCAGAACCGGCAGGCCGATCAGGGAAATACAGATTAAATAAATGATAATAAAGGCAGCGCCGCCATTCTGACCGGCGATGTAGGGAAATTTCCAGATATTACCCAGTCCAATGGCTGAACCGGCCGCTGCCAGAATGAAGCCGAACTTGGAACCCCAGTGTTCTCGATTTTCAGGCATATGTGTCTATTTCTCTTCCGTTGGTTGTTCTAAATCTTCTTCCATGACCGTTTCAAACGGCTCTAAATGTGCATCTACCACCGCGTCAAGCAGCCCGTAAATATAGATAAATCCCATCCACCAGGCATATTTATTTCGTTTCTCCAGGTACCGTCGCTTGGGTAAGTCCATCGTACTGGTATAATTTCGGTAATGATCACTATTCACAGACCAGCGCCAGGCAGCGAAGGATTCCAGTCCAATCAGAACCACCCCTTTTAAAATTTGCCGATTATAAAATTGACCGCCTCCCGGAAAAGCGAGGGCATAGTAAGCCGCTTTTTTCGGACTTCTGAAATGAAGGGAGTCACTTTCCTGGGCGCTCAATAGTCCAGTGAGGATCACAAGCCATAAGACCATATTGAGTCGCTTCAAGGCAGTACTAGTCGAAAGATCACCAAACCGGCACGCCATTCCACCATCGGGATCTAAAGGGTGGCGATGCACTCGATTTCAATGTCGGTTCCCGCCGGAAGTTTGGACACCTCCACCAGGGAACGGGCAGGTGGTTCCATCCCTTTAAAGCGATGATCAAAGACCGCATTAATTTCCCCATAGCGGTTAAGGTCAGTCACAAATACGGTGAATTTCACCACTTGACCCAAATCAGAGCCAGCCGCAGTGAGGATGGCATTTAAGTTGTGGAGAATCTGGTCGATCCGTTGCTTGAAATCCCCCGTAACAATTTTTCCTGTCCCGGGGTCAATAGGAATCTGACCTGCCGTAAAGACAAAACCGTTGGAAACGACAGCTTGGTTGTAAGCCCCGATTGGTGCCGGTGCCAGGGGTGTGTTAATGATACGTCTTTCCATTCCTGCCTCCTATTCGAATAGACACATGGTTGCTAATCCTATTTTAGGATCCAGATTTCGCTGACGATGAGAATGAATTTTCTGCACAATAAATTCTCCCACTGCAGCTACCCGCGCTTCAAACAGATGACCGCCGGTTAAATGCATTTCATGATTACCTAAAACCACATGGGCATGAATAAAGGGATCTTCGTCCTTAAGAATGACATTACCCTCAAAGTTTACCAATTCATACACCTCCGGCAGTTCCCGACGAATATATTGTTTTGCCGGTACGTTAAAGGCTCCCAGTTCAATTTCTTTCACGGCCCCAATCCCCGAAATCTGACCATTCTCGATCTGGTGCTTCCGGCAGAAATCCGTCAGGGTGGCCATTATCGGTTCATCTCGTTCCACATAGACAATGTATGTGTATCCATCCTGGCTGTATTGCATAGCTATTGCAAATCCTTCTTTAATACGGTTTGAATAAATTCCTGAGTTTCGTCCAAAGCCTGAGCCAAAGATTGGTTATTTTTTCCCCCGGCGGTAGCCAGGTGCGGTTTCCCACCGCCACCGCCACCCATTAGACCTCCAATCTGTCGCGCCAGATCACCTGCTTTGACTCCCCGAGCCACCAGGTCGGGCGTCACGACAACAACGACGGAGGGTTTCGTATCGCCCTTGGCCGCCAGAACGCCAACTCCCGATCCCAGCTGTTGAAGCAATCTGTCCCCCACGGACTTCAGATCCGTCAGGGATTCAGATTTCACTTCTGACACGACGATGGACGTGGAACCCATTTTTTGCCCGGAGTTAATGAGTTTTTTAACGTCAACCTCCTCCCGGTCCCTGGGTCCTTTTTTCAGTTCCCGCTCCAGCTGTTTTCGCTGTTTTACCAATTGCGCAACCCGGCCTGAAATTTGTTCCGGGGAACAATTCAAAATCATACGGACCGACTCCAGAATGGAAGTCTGGTTTTGTACAAATTTCAGTGCTCCCGGTCCTGTTACTGCCACAATCCGGCGCACACCCGCTGCCAGCGAGGTTTCTTCAATAATTTTGAAAAAGCCAATATCCCCCGTCCGATCCACATGAGTACCTCCACATAGTTCCTTGGAAAAATCATCGATGGTTACTACCCGGACCTCATCGCCATATTTTTCACCGAAGAGTGCCACAGCTCCCTCCTGGCGGGCTTCATCATAAGCCTTAACCTGAATATCCAGCGGTTTGTTCAACAGGATTTCCCGGTTCACGAGGATTTCAATTTCACGGATTTGTTCAGGGGTTATTCGTTCAAAGTGGGTCAAATCAAACCGTAAATAATCCGGGTGTACCAGGGAACCAGCCTGGTGTACGTGCTCCCCCAATACCTGTTTTAAAGCAGCATGCATCAGGTGGGTGGCTGTATGATTCTTCCGGATTTTCTGACGGCGGTCTCCATCCACGGTACAGGTTACCGGGTTTTCAGCACCGGCGCGGTCAAAAGACCCCTGGCAATAATGAATAATGGCATCACCATCTTTTTTTACATCTACCACCTCCAGGGCGAGAAAATCATTCTTTATCCAACCCTGATCCCCTACCTGACCCCCCGATTCGGCATAGAATGGCGTCTGATCCAGGATAAGCAAGTAATCCTCATTATCTTTTACCACTTTCTGGATCCGGGCTTTGACTATCAGGTGATCGTACCCCTGGAACTGGGAATGATTCCCGGCAGAGACGATCTCCCACTGTAAATCTTTAGCCTGACGTTTAAACTTCCCGGCTGCTTTGGCGCGTTGTTTTTGTTGTTTCATTTCCTGCTCAAACCCCTCTCTGTCTACGGTCAATCCCCTTTCACGGGCCATGAGTTGCGTCAGATCCAGGGGAAATCCAAATGTATCGTAAAGTTTAAACGCTTCCTTTCCGGATATTTGCTTTCCTGATAGACTGGAGACAATTTTTTCAAAGTGATTCAGTCCCCGATCCAGAGTTTCATTGAAGGAGGTTTCTTCCGCACCAATTACATTTTCAATGTGAGCCCGTTTTTCCCGAACCTCCGGGAAAACACTGCCCATAATTTCCCCTACCGTTCCCACCAGTTGGTACAGGAAGGGCTCATGACAATCCAGCATACGTCCGAACCGGGCCGCCCGTCTTAAAATTCTTCGCAGAACGTATCCGCGCCCATCGTTAGAAGGCATGCCTCCATCAGCGATGGAGAAGGTTAGCATGCGTATATGATCCGCTATCACCTGAAACGGGATCGCCTGTTCCTGGAACGATTTTCCGGTCAATGCTTCTGTTTTTACAATCAGGGGGCGAAAGAGATCCGTTTCATAATTACTGCGCTTCTCCTGCAGAACGGTGGCAATCCGCTCCAGACCAGCTCCCGTATCCACGTGTTTTTCAGGCAGGTCAATCAGGGAGCCGTCCTCCTGGTAGTGGTTCTGAATAAAGACCAGATTCCACAATTCCCAGAATTGATCCGATCGGTTGACACCCTTGGGGGACTGCTGGTTCAAATCATCGCCAATAAAATAATGAATTTCAGAGCAGGGACCGCAAGGACCGGTTTCGCCCATTTCCCAGAAATTCTCTTTTTTTCCGAATTTTAACACCCGGTCCGGATGAATATCCGTGACATTCGTCCAGAGTTGAAACGCCTCATCATCGTGCTCATAAACGGTAGCCCAAAGACGTTCCTTGTCCAATCCCCACACTTCAGTAAACAGTTCCCAGGCCCACTGTATCGCTTCCGCCTTGTAATAATCTCCAAACGACCAGTTTCCCAGCATTTCAAAAAAAGTATGGTGAAACGTATCCACACCCACCTCTTCCAGATCATTGTGTTTGCCACTAACGCGGATGCATTTCTGACTATTAACAACCCGTTTGAATTCGGCCTGTTTTTCACCAAGAAAAATGGCTTTAAACTGGTTCATGCCCGCATTGGTGAATAATAAAGTGGGATCGTCAATGGGAATGACCGGCGCACTACGCACAAAACGGTGTTCCCGTTCCTTAAAAAACTTAATAAAAGATTCTCGGATTTCTTTGCTCAGCATTATTTCTACAAGTTGAAACTGGTTTCAATGTTGGTGATATCGATTCTTTCTGCCGCACCGCGGATGCGTCCATCTCCATTCAAATCCCGGAAGGTTCGGCGAAACGTGTATTGAATGACCAACCCGGACCCCATGGAAATTCCCACCTGATACCCAAGGACAGCGCTTTCGGTGAATTCGAATTTAAACGGATTTGGGACATTCCGCTGCTGATAAAATGCCCGGGCTTTATTTAGCCGTCCGAGGGACTTCTTCAGCCGGAGTGACGCCCTGAAGTTCCGGTTATAGCGCTGGGAGAATTGATCCTGATCCGGGGACCATAATTCGCCGACGAGATTGTTGTAGGAGGCAACCGCCACTACGGCAGACCCCAGATTGACCCGTAAACGGCTGAAATAACCAGATTGTTTTCCGTAACGGCCCAGGCGGGATTCTTTGGAGATTAGTTGCAGATCTCCGGATGAATCAGCCGAAACAATGATGCGCTCCACTTCGTAGGAACGATCCCAATATCCAAATTCAAACCGGCCGTTGGGAATGAAGCGGTACTCAAAACTGAATATGGCCGGTCCCACCTGGGTTGCAACCCCCAGCGGCACAAATCCCATCCCCAGGGGTTGCCGTCCTTTTCCCACGGGGCGATTTGTTTTACCCACCAATTTCGCCGCCTGGGCGTAGAGCGACACCAACAGTCCTTTCTCTGCGAGAAGGGGCAGACCCACGTCAAACGCCAGACCAAACACCGGATCACTCGTTGAACGCAGGTTTAACGGTTCCCCTTTGCGCTCAATATTCTGATCCAGAACCAGCGTACCGCCATTCCAGCCCGGGACTTGACTATCCAATGTGTCTGTGATTCCGTCACCATCGATGTCCATTTCCGCCGGGTCGTGATCATCTAGTCCGTCTCCATCCGTATCCACCCACCATTTAGCAGATTGGGGAAAATCATCCACAATATCCGGGCGCCCATCCCCATCTGAATCTTTCAAGCCCAGATACTGGTTCCGGTCCCCTACCAGGGATATTCCCATAGGAATATTGAAAAATTTCCTCGTTCCAACCCGAACGCCGAACACCCCTATGCTTTCCTTAAAATCATTAATAAATACTTCCGCATTCAGTTTTTTCCCATTCAGTTCCAGATCCATGCCTACCTTCCGTACCTGGGGAAACAACAATGAATTGGAATACTCATTCACCAGAATACCATACCCAAGGTCCACCCGGTCCAACGCACCTATTCTCCCATAAACTGGATCACCCGGAAGCCCGTACCGCAGATAATAAATCTTATCGATTAAAGTATTCTTGACGGCTGTGGCACTGATAAAATCCCATTCATCCCGGTGAATCCGTCCCTGTTCATCGAAATAAATAACCAGATCCAGAGCCAGCTCAAATTTTCCAATCGGAATGACCGGTCTTACTGCGACCTGATTCCAGACTTTGTTATCCAGGGTAACCGATCCTATGGAACCCTGGGTTTGTGCACCCGTTTGGGCAACCGGTGAGGACAGGGTAAGTAAAAGAGTGCTTAATACAGGAATGATCGGTTGTTTCAGGAACATAATAGGGCTGGAAATTACCCAGTGCCTTCTCACGGGTACAACGTCTAATTCCTCCAGCGGATTGGATATTCTTTGTTAAATTCAACTACTCCTGGTCCATGATCCCATTCAATAGGTTTCTGAATTGCAGTTCAACACCAAATTAAACTTTTTCCGTGCCCGGGCTTCAATAAGAGCGGTTACCGGCGTCCTTCTGCAGACGGGCCTGTTCATTCTGCCCTTATATGCCAGCGGTCCCATTGGAATTTCTTCCCTGTTTTTAGAAACCAAGCAGAATGGAATTTTCATCCGGATTCGATCCACGGCACCCGTTCCACCGGCAGAAATTACAGGCTGGAGGAATGAAAATACGGGCTGGTTTTATATTACGATCCACGGTGCAGACGCAGATACGGCTAAAATTGAATCTGCGCAACGACCCTACCCCGTGACAAAAATCGAATGCATCCGGGCCGGTGAATCCCTTCAAATCGGATTCAAACTCCAAACTTCCGTGGAACAATTTGAATTTTACCACTTCAACGACCCCCCGGAAATCCTGGCCCTGCTTCGTTTCCCCCTCTCAGAGGCACTGACATCGATTGAATCTATCAGCACTCCCTATGAAAATCCCCGTTACAAAGCTCTCATCCGAGGGCTGTACTTCAGCGGTGCCAGCCTGACCACCGTCGGATTATTTGCCGGAGCCAAACGGAAAGGATGGGAAATTCCCATGGGTCTAGGTCTGGTGGCAACCGCCTACGTTATTGATACGTTCATCCACGGGAGAAAAAAATGATGGAACACATGCGTTACTTTGCACTTTTCTATGTAGTGGGGTTAGTATTAATGGCCTTGTTCATTCGCTTTTACCTCTGGAAGAAACGGCAACAAAAAATCAAAAAAGAAGGAACAACCACCCCTTTAAAAAAATGATGCGTCCTGTGGCCCGATACACATTTATCCTATTACCCTTGCTAACCCTGTCGCTGCTTTCCGCTAAATCGGTTAAAATAGCTTCGGAAATGGTTGTCTCGGCTTTCGGGGGCGATCCTTCCATTCACCACTTAACGCCCTATTTGCTGGAAATTGCCCGGAATGGCCATTCGCTACCCGAAAACGAAAAAGGGCGGCTTGAAAAACTTGGTTTCCAGTTTCATTCCGTTTTGGTCAATCGTTCCCAGGGGAGCCGGGACGAGGCGGCAGGTCTGGATCAGAGTTACGACCGGGGTATGTTTCGCCTCCATTACACCAACAGCGGAGCCCATGCTGTGAATAATCAGGATACAGACGGGAATAATGTTCCTGACTATGTGGAATTTATTGCCAACACTCTGGATTCCGTTTCTCAGATCAATCTTCAGATTGGCTACGTCCGCCCCCCCTCTGACGGCTGGTATTCTGCCGCCCGGGATAAAGGCGGCTCCGATCATTACGATGTTTATCTCCGCAATATTACTTCAAATCTCTACGGTTATGTCCAGCCGGAGGACTACGCGCAGGGAGACGGTAACAATGAGAATTCATCCGCTACCGAAGTCAACGCCTTCAACAGTTACATGGTCCTGCGGAATCATTACAATTTCTTTCCCGGGGATGAACAATCCAATCTGAGAGTTACTATTGCCCATGAATATTTCCATGCCATTCAATTCGGCTATGACGGTTGGGAAGAACCGTGGCTTCTGGAGGCAACGGCGGTCTGGATGGAAGAAGTCATGTTTGACGAGATTAATGATTGTTACCAGTACATGCCTGCCTGGTTTGATGAACCGGAAAAAGCACTGGATGCTAATGGAAATCACTGGTACGGGTCTTTTATTTTTTTCGAGTATATCGATGAACACCTGGGTGGGATACCGGTGATCCGGCGAACCTTTGACTACAGTGTTCTGAAAAACAGCCAGAAGGGGGATTTCAGTCACTGGGCCATAAATCGGGCTTTGGAGGAAAATGGCGCTACTTTCAGCTCAGCCCTGAATGGCATGGTCATTGCCAATCGCATCATGAGTTCCTCCTTCTCGGCTGGAGATTATGCTTATGAAGAGGCGGACGCTTATCCTGTCCAGGGTCCGACCGTTTTTACAAATGAATACTTTACCACCGGACACGAGGATACCATTACAAGTACGGGTTTGGAACGGTTTGCCAGCCAGTATATTAGTCTAGTGACTTCCACCCCCGTAAAAATAGAGCTTTCCAACCGGTCGGGCCCGGTTACGGACTTAATGATGCATGTCATTTTGAAAATGGATGACGGTTCGTATAAAATTATTTCAGGGCCCTCACTTAATGTGGACCCGGCTGGAGTTCAATCTATTTACCTGGCAGTGGTAAGTCAGGATACGGTCGGAGATGCCTGGGACTATACGGTTGTTTTTCAGGATGGAAGACCGGGGACCAACCCCCTTGTACCGGAAGAATTTCTGCTTTCCGATCCTTATCCCAATCCATTCAATGGACGGAGTCAGTTTTCAATTTATATGTTTGACGACCGTTTCGTCACGATAGATGTGGTGGATCTGGCTGGACGGCAGGTGGCGCAAATCTGGAAGGGGGATCTGCCCGTAGGCAATCATATTCTTAGCTGGAACGGAAAAACCAAGCGTGGGGCACGGGCAAGTTCCGGTGTTTATTTCTTGGTCGTGCGGGGAACCAACACCCAGGAGTGGAAAAAATTGACGCTAGTAAAATAAGGAAAACGGGTACCGTTACCCGTACGTCTCCCGCTTGATCCGTTTTTTATCCACCCCCAGATCCTGAAGGGATCCCAGCACGCTCTCCATGAAACGGGGACGGGGTTGTTCCCCTGTTTCCCGGGCCCTGATTTTGTCATATTTAGAAATGGCAGGTCCACAAACGAAAATGAGAGGGTCGTCCAGTTGCGTCAGTTCAGTTTCAATTATAACCTGGTCTACCCGTCCCTGGACAAAATTACCGTCGATATGTTTTGGAGCCGGTTCGCGGGTGATGGAAAAAATAATCTTCAGTCGATCTGGATATTCTTCCAGGAGCTTTAAAAACTGGTGGGCATATATGGTGTCCTCCCAGGTTTTATTGCTGTAGATCAGCGTGTGTTTAACGTTTTCATAATTCCGAAGGGTATATTTAATAATACTGTAATTGGGGACTACTCCGCTGCCGGCGCAAATGTGGAGGATATTCTCCGGAATTTTGTCATCAGCTGGAAGCGTATAAGGACCGGTAAAACCAGTGACGACCATTTTTCTCCCGGCAGTGGTTCGTTTCGTCAGTATGGGAGATAATAACGGAGGATATTTTGTTACCCCCGTAATATAACGCTCCTCTTTAATGGTAATGGCCAGGTACGGTTCGTCCGGTGCACTGGCGATGGAATAGGCGCGGGGTAATTCCGGTTTTCCCTTCAAGTCTTCCAAATAAGCGACCCATCGTTCCAGGGCTTCAAACTGATGGGGGTCAATCGTCAGGAAATGACCAGGAAGGTAGTCCAGATGATCATTCCCGGTGAACAGAACCAGAGTAGTGGTTTCCGGTGTTTCCACAATGGCTTCAGCCACCATTACTTCCATCGTGGTAATTTTGCGTCTTCTTTCGGTATTCATGAATTAATGCTCCATCCTTTTTTAAGCCAATGGGTCAAAATTTCTTCGTAATTGAAAGGGCGAAATTACGTTCTTCACCCATATTCCGTTCCAGTTCCGTGTAATAATATTGAAACAGGTTTTCCCCCCGCAATAATAATTGCCAGCCACGAAACGAATAGGACAAACTACCATTCCATAGATGGATCGGCACCCGCCTGTCTTGACCGGTTTGGGGATTTTCCTGAAATAATTCCACTTTTTCGATCCGACTGGAATACCGGTACTCCAGGGTGGTGGTAATGCCGAAAAGGCGGGTTGCCACCGTCGTAATCAGGGAATGGCGGAACCGGTAAGACAGGGTATCAATGACAACCCCTTTTGAATTAATGGCCACCGGGTCCAGCCAGGTGTAGGCCAGGTTAAAGAGGATGCTGTTTTTCAGCAACCCACCCTGGACTCCCAGTTCTGCCCCGCTGATCCGGGCTCTGGTAATATTTTCGAAATGAATGACACCAGTTTCATCCGGAGTAGGTTCCACCAGTTGGTCGAAAGTGGAACTGAACAGGGCTCCATCCACCTGTAGATTAGACAGCCATCCATTGCCCGGAATCATCATCGTTGTTCCCAGTTCATAGGAGGTACTGGTTTCAGCCACCAGGTCCGGGTTTGGTTCTACCTGAAATACATTCAGTTGGGAGCGAGTAAACATTTCCGCAACCGTCGGGACGCGGAATCCACGGCTCACAGAACCCCGGAATGAGAGCCATTCGGTCTGGCGCCAATTGAAAGCCACCTGGGGTGCCAGCCTCTGGTCCAGTAATTTCTGGTCCACAGAATAGCGTTCATACCTCCCTCCTGCCGTCAATGTCAACTTATGGATTGGCCTTGCCTGGGTGAGGAAGTAGGCTGCCGTAGACAAACTGGAATGATTCCCGAAAATTTTAGCATCAATCCCCGCCCGTTGAAGGACTACTCCACTGGTGATCTGGGCCCGTTTCCCCAGATTAGAAGTCATCTGTACTTCCCCAAACCATTTTCGTTCGTTGGAATAGTCCTGATTCGTCCGACCGTAATTCTGCCACCACACGTCATACAGCGCCGTCCGGATTTTTATGGTAGCACGGTTTGAGTACAGAATATTGAAAAAACCATTCAGATTAAGCTTTGTCCCCTTCGCATAATCTTTTTCATCGCCCCTAGGGGACTGAAACGGATGGGCGGCATTTTTCCACTGGGAGCTTAACCCGTTTTTACTGGCATAATAATTTCCATAAAAAGAGGCGGTGTACCGTTGAGCAAAATTCAATTTTATCTTTCCCGTAATATTGGCCGCCTGATCCCAGTTCAACTGAGAATAGCCATTGTCATTTTTAAGCTGGAGTCGCATCCAGGCGCTATGGGGTCCGATAGGGCGGGAATGGGTTAATTCCACAATATTAAATGTGCCAGGTTTGTCCCTCCATTTCCATTGTTTGTACCGGGGTTGGCTATAGAACCCGGATTTCATAAAAAATCTG
>CAZNUM010000009.1:0-44983 GCA_964576315.1 uncultured bacterium | reverse complement strand
ACGGCATACGAGATTACAAGGTGACGAGTTCAGACGTGTGCTCTTCCGATCTCCTCAGCCAGTTTCTTCAATTCCCGCTCCGCCATACCGGCGTATTGTTCATATTCCAATGCCAGGATTTCCTGGCCCTCTTCAGTTGAACGGACATGACCGTTGAAAATGACTTCCGATCCTGAATCACGGCGCAGTTCATCCCTGGGAAAAGGAACAATCGTTCCCTGGACAATTTCAGCGATAACCATCAGCCTCCCTGGACCGGGGGAATAAAAGCAACTTCATCCCCCTCTTTCAGCTCCACCGGTTCTTTACAGTAATGCTGATTCACAGCCGTTCTCAACGTAATCTTTTCCAGAACGTCGCCTCCCTGTTTACGGATCATTGTTTCTAAATCCAGCGTAGTTGAACCTTCCGGTAATTCCAATTCAATCAAATCCTTACCGAGGGCATAACGAACCTGGGAAAAGCATTTAACCAGAATCTTCATTTTGGTCCCGAATCTGCATTTTCCGCGTTTAATATTAAATTTTAATGGTTTCGGTCCGGTGAGTCAGTCCGTTGTAGAGCAGCAATTTCCCGGAGAGATTGGGCTGGATTCCGGTAATGAGTTTCACCGCTTCCAGAGCCTGAATATTCCCGATGATAGCCGGTAACATCCCCAAGGTCCCGGCTGTGGAGCAGGGGTCCCCATTTTCCACCCTTCCCGGGAATAAATCATCGTACCCCGGACTTCCATTATGGTTCAGCACCCCCACCTGTCCTTCAAAACGGTAAAGTCCCCCATAAATTAAAGGAATCGTGAGTCGCCGGGAAATGGTATTCAGCAGGCGGCGCGCCTTAAGATTGTCAGTGGCATCCAGAATAATATCCGATTCAGAGAGAATTTCATCCCCGTTATCCGCTCTTAAGTATTTCTGAGCAACCTTTAGGTTCATTTCCGGATTCATCCCCTGAAGACGTGCCGCAGCTACGGACACCTTGGGTTGTCCAATATCCGGTGTACCAAAAAGAGGCTGGCGATGGAGGTTCGATTGAGCGACCCGGTCTCCGTCAACGAGAATCATCCGCCCGATTCCCGACCCTGCCAGTACGGTAGCCGCCGCACACCCTAGACCACCGATTCCAACAATGGCCACAGTAGCCGCATGCAGTTTTTTCTGTCCACTCACGCCCACTTCCGGCAGAGCAATTTGCCGGGACCAGGGACTCAAATCCAACCGTTCTACCTGATATTCTTCCCACGCCTGGGCACCACCCAGCAGGCTGAAAGCATTTTTCAGGCCTCGTTCTACAATAATTCCTTCGGTAATAATACCATACTGACAAATGAGTACCAGGGGATCGCGATTCTCCACCGGAAAATTCTGATCGGTTTCTGCATCAACCGGAAGCCCCCGAAGGGGATGTTGCTGCCGCTGATCTTTCGGGCGTACATCAATGACTTTGAATGCTTGATTTGTATTCATCCATTTCTGGAGCAGGGCCGGTGTCACGATCATGGAGTCACTCAAGGGTTTTCCAGGGTAAAAAGTGGAGTTGGATTTCACTGCCAGCCGTTAAGGAAGATTCGCCCGGTTCCGCTTCCAGAATGCAGTTTGCTTTAAGGGCAGCCGTTAACATATGGGATCCGGTTTTGGTTGCCGGTTCGCACACCAGTTTTCCGTCCTCCATCCGGGCCGTACCAAATAAGAAGCGATATTTATCCTTTTCCCGCCGGAAGGGGGTTTTCAGCCATCCGGCGACCGCTTTTAGTGGAGGCGTCCCCTGCCATTGTGTCAATACGGGCCATACCCAAATCATGAAGCCAATAAACGCTGAAACCGGATTTCCGGGCAGACTGAAAATCAATTTACCAGCCTTCGTGCCGAAGTAGAGAGGTTTTCCCGGTTTTTGAGCGACTTTCCAGAAATGTTCTCTTACCCCCAGACGTTCCAGAACGGGGCGAAGATAGTCAAAACGACCCATGGAAACTCCTCCGGTTGTAAGAATAAGATCGGTCCTCTCCAGGGCTTGTTGTAAATGGGTCTCCAGCAACGCTTCATCATCCTTGATCCACTTTTGAATGATCACTTCGGCGCCGGACTTCGCCACCAGGTCCACCAAAACAGGAAGATTGGAATTGTAAATCTGCCCCGGTTTCAGTTCCACCCCCGGTTTTTGTAATTCATCTCCCGTCACGAATAGGGCCACTTTCACAGGGCGGTAAACCGGTACCTGTTCAAATCCGAATGAAGCCAAAACACCCAATTCGGCGGCTGTGATCCTGGTTCCGGTAGGGATTAGAGAGTCTCCCTTCCGGATTTCCTCTCCGCGCGTCCGTACGTTTTCACCTGATTTAACCGAACGGAATATCTGGACCGTACCGGAGTCACTGAATCCGCTGGTATCCTCCACTTTTACCACTGCATTGGCATCCTTTGGCATCGGGGCGCCGGTCATGATTTGAACACAGGAACCCCGGGGAAGAGAAACCGACCTGGGCGTGCCAGCTGGGACTACCCCAAAGAGTTCCAATTTCACAGGACGGGTTGGCAGCGCAGACGCCGTATCGTCTGAATGAACGGCAAAACCATCCATGGCCGAATTATCAAAGCGGGGCATGGGAAATGGAGCAAGAATATCCATGGCAAGAATCCGCCCGGAAGCCCTCCCCAGGTCCACACTTTCCTTTGCCGGTCCAGGCAGGCGATCCTTAATAATTTGTCGTGCTTCAGTTACAGAGACCATAACAGTCGATTGATCAGAATAATGATGGCAATCAGAATCACGATCCCCATGATGCCTTGAATGGTTTGGGGGCGGAACCGAACGGCGCCAAAATAAGATCCAAAAAATCCTCCCAACGCGACGGCAGCCAGCAGTGGAGTCATAAAGCCTAAATCATAGTATCCCTGCTGAAACCGGGCTACCAGGCCGGCCAGTGAATTAATCCAGATAAAAGCAGCTCCGGTGGCAGCCGCTTCCTTTTCATTTGCCAGTTGAAACATAATCAACAGGGGAACCAGATAAATACCTCCCCCAATTCCGACGGTACCGGCTACAAATCCCAGTACAGCACCCAGTCCCAGGATCACCACCCATCGCTTGAAACCCTCCAGGGACAGGGTAAACTGTAATCGATTAAATAAATAAATGCGGACGGCTACCAGACCGAGGGTAATCAGGAGTAAAATAAGGAAGACGGTTCTGGGGAGATGAAGAGTCCCGGCCAAATAGGCCAGGGGAACAGAAGTGACTAAAAAAGGCAGGAGGAGCTTCCAACGCCCATGACCCCGGCGCCAGAAATGGTATACCCCAAGGGAAGTAACGAGCAAATTCAGCGTCAGAGAGGTGGTGGGAATCAGACGATGACTGACGCCGACGATGGCCATAAGAGCCGTATAAGAAGATCCGCCTCCCAAGCCTACACTGGCGTACAGAACGGCAATGAAGAAAAACAGGATCGGAAGCAACCACTCCACTAATGGTGGGCTCCTTTTAAAATCTCCCCGGCATGGAAAATGGTGGGAATTAGGACAGCCAAAGCATCTTTTACAGACCTGGGACTTCCCGGTAAACACAAGATAATCGTTTCCCTGATTGTTCCCGCCAGTAATCTGGAAAGCATGGCTGTCTTGATTTTCCGGCGTCCATAGGCGTGGAGAGCCTGCTCCACACCCGGCAACCGTGTTTCCAGGAGTGGCTCAACTTCCCGTATTGTCAAATCCCGGGGTCCTAGTCCCGTCCCGCCGGTGGTCAAAATCAACTCTACCCCCGAATCCACCCATTCCAGGAGGGTTTTCTTCAATTCCTTCGAGCCATCCGGTAACAGGAGGTAATGATCCACCGTACAACCAGCCGTTTTAAAACCTTCCTGAAGCAGGATGCCTGACTCATCTACTCCTTCCCCGGCGGTAATCCGGTCACTCAAGGTAATGACTCCAACCCGGGGGCGGAATTGGGTTTGAAAACTGGTCTTGCCCCCCGTTTTTTCAATCAGGCGGATTTCGGTAATTTCCATGGCAGGATCTACCGCTTTGCACATATCATAAATCGTAAGCGCCGCCACAGATACAGCCTTAAGGGCCTCCATCTCGACTCCGGTACCCGCCTGGGTTTTGATAACAGACCGGATCTGGATATGGTCACGGGAAGTTTCGAACTCCAGATCGATCCAGGAAAGGGGTAACGGATGGCAGAGCGGAATCAGTTCCGCCGTCTTCTTGGCGGCCTGGATGCCCGCCAATTTTGCCGCCGTAAAAACGTTCCCCTTTGGAAGTGTATTATCCCGAATGGCCTGGATGGTTTTGGTTTGTAAATTAATTTTCCCTTCAGCGGCGGCAACCCGCATGGTGGGTGGTTTTGAGGTTACATCTACCATTTTCTCCTGCCCGGATGGATCCAGGTGACTGAATTCTTTTCCCACGGTCATTATCCTCCGATCTGGGTCATGCTTTCTCTTAGAGGTGTTCCTTTATTCTGGGCACTCCAACCATCCTTCGGTTTATGCCACATCGCTTTTTTCAGCAGGGTGGCCAGATCCGCATCCGTCATTCCCTCCCTGAGACCGGTCCGAAGGTTGTATTCTCTAGTGGCATAGAGACAATTACGGATTTTACCGTCCGCCGTAATTCGTATCCGGTTACAAGTGCCACAAATGTTCCGGCTGTAGGCAGGGATTACGGCGATTTTACCGCAATGACCCGGAATACGGAAAACAGATTGTTCTGTCTTCGTCCCTTCTGCCGCTTCCAGTGAAGGATATAGTTTACGGAGTGTTTCAATAATATGGGTCTGGGAATAAAATTTACCTGTTTTCCAGATCTGATGGGCATCAAAGGGCATCAATTCAATAAACCGGACGGTAATGGGATAGCGACGGGTTAAAGCAACAAAATCAGGTAATTCTCTATCGTTAAATCCGCGGAGAGCCACCACATTAAGCTTGACATTGAGCTGCTGATCGAGAGCCGCCTTAAATCCTTCCAAGACAGCGGAAAGTTCCTCCCGGCGGGTTAGCTGAGCGTATTTCCCCGGGTCCAGGGTATCCAGACTAATATTCACCCCCGACAATCCAGCCCGCTTCAAGGAGACAATTTTCTTTGCCAACCGTACTCCGTTGGTAGTGAGATGAACAGACTCAATGCCGGGTGTTCGGACCGCCACATCCACCAGGGGAACAAGATCCTGGTTCAAAAGCGGTTCGCCCCCTGTGTAGCGAATTTTAGTCACTCCCAGGCGGGCCGCCACTTCAATAATCCGGATGATTTCACCGGTTGTCAATAATTCATGGCGGGGCCGGAACCGGATTCCCTCCTCCGGCATGCAGTAAAGACAACGCAAATTACACCTTTCATTTAGGGCGATCCGGAGGTAATTAAAAGTACGGCCGTAACGGTCATTTAAAAGATATTCAGCCCGTGTGACGGGCTCCGGTTCCAGAGCGGGTACAGGATACGTTTTAATTTCCATTCTCTTTCCAAATGCGGGAGCGAATGATGCCGTTTCCAACATCACCGTATCGGCCTCAGATCCTATTTCAGCCACGAAACGTAGATCTTTTGGCTGGGAGAACCGCCAAAAATTACTGCCGTTGGTTCAAAACGACAAACAGTAGTTATTGGGCTACCATCTCAAAATATGGAGCATCGCAACTCCCGTTACGGATTTTTGTAAGGGAAGAATTTTATCCTTTCGACTCTGAATTCCGGTCCTGGAATATTCTCTCCGCCATGGCACGATCATAGGGTGAATTGATATTAAAAAACCAGTCACCGGGAACAGAATCGTCCACCTCTCTCAGATTCAGGACACCTACCTTTTCCATTTGAGGATAAAAGTTTGTTACTTTTAAAGCTCTCATTTGAATTTGTGTTCGAACGACCGGAATACACGCCTGGCTGTAAACCGCGCAGAGTGATTCCATTCCAAAGCCTGCATCCAGCACAAAAACATCATAGTCTCGACCGCGCGAAGCCAGTTCACGGAGAATCCGGGGTGTGACACTGGGCATATCACAGGCCAGAACCAGAACATGGGATCCGCTTCCTTTTTCTAAAGCGGTGTAGATTCCCCCCAGGGGCCCGGATTGAGGAATAATGTCGCTGAAAAGCGGCAGTTTTAAATAAGTGAATTTTTCAGGTTCGTTGGTGATAATCATGGGTTCGGGTACAACCACTTTCATGGTTTTCACTGCCCGCTCGATCAGGGGAATATCACCGATTTTAATAAAAGCCTTATCCTCCCCCATCCGTTTGGACTTGCCACCGGCAAGGATGGCGCCCATAATCCCGGATCGTTGCTTCATTTTATCTTGAATACATTAATACTACTGCTCCAAGGCTTGTATCCGACGTTCATGACGACCGTGCTCAAACGGTTCCTCCAGCCACTGGTCGATGACATGGAATGCTTCTTTCTCCGAAATAAAGCGGGCCCCAAGAGAAAGGATATTAGCATCATTGTGACGCCGGGATAGTCGTACAATTTCATCAGGACCCCCGTAATACACCGCTGCCCGGACTCCTTGAATCCGATTGGCGGCCATCGCCTCCCCCTGACCCGACCCGCCAAAAATAATACCGCGACTTTCCTGATCACTTGCAACCGCCTTCGCACAGGGAAACATAAAGTCGGGGTAATCGTCCTTTGGATCAAATTTGAAGGCGCCATGATCGTGAAGAGTACATCCCTTTTTCTCCAAGTATTTTTTCACGGCTTCTTTTAATGAAAAACCGGCATGATCGGATGCAAGGTGAATCTTCATCTTTATTCCCGTTAGTTTAGAGTAATTCCTGAATATGTTTCCGTATTTTCTTTTCCACCTGTTCTGGCGTAAACCCAAACTTCCGAGCCAGGACACTGGCAGGCGCTGAAGCACCAAAGCGGTCCAGACCAATCATTAAACCCTGGGGTCCCACATACCGTTCCCAGCCCTGCGTAATGCCCGCCTCCAGAGAAATTTTCATGGCTCCCCGCATGGGGATCAATTTCTGTTTGTAAGCAACCGGTTGACGATCAAACCGTTCCCAGCAAACCATACTCACCACCCGAATGCGGTGGTCGCTCATTCGCTCTGCCACTTCCAATGCCAGGGAAACCTCCGAGCCTGTTGCCAGCAATATTAATTCCGGTTCACCATCGCATTCCTGTACGGTGTAAGCTCCCCGGGAAACTCCTTTCTCGATCTGTTTGACGGGCAAATCCAGAACGGGTACCCCTTGACGGGACAACAGCAGAGCGCTGGGAACGGTTCTGGATTCAATCGCCAGTTTAAAACAGACTGCTGTTTCCCTGGCATCCGCTGGGCGGAATACCTGAAAATTGGGAATCGCCCTCAGGGTCATAATCTGCTCCACTGGCTGGTGGGTCGGCCCATCTTCACCGACGTAAAAGGAATCATGGGTCAATTCATGAATCACCCCTAATTTCTGAAGAGCCGCCAGACGGAGAGCCGGTCGTTCGTAATCGGCAAACACCAGAAATGTCCCCCCAAACGGAATCAACCCTTTATGGAGTGCAATTCCGTTCATAACAGCAGCCATTGGGAATTCCCGCACACCGAAAGCCAGATTACGACCGCTCCGGCGCTCCCTTGAAAAATCTCCGTAACGGGACGCAAAATTTCCCGTATAATTGGAAGGTTCCAGATCAGCCGAGCCGCCTATCAGTGTACTGAGCTGATCAGCGAAACAATCCAGGGTCAGACCAAAAGCCTTCCGGGTGGCAAGGAGCACGCCCGGTTCAAATTCAGGATAAGTTAAGGGTGGCAGTTCTGCCTCAACGGTTGTTTTCCACAGGGTTTGAACCGGAGCCCGCTTCCTGGTGGATTTTACACGCTGTTGCCATTGTTGAACTTCATTCCGCAATACTCCAAACCGGCGCCGGAAATGGGTAACAGTTTCCTCCGGGGCATAAAACGGATCCGGGGGTAAGCCCAGTTTTTCTTTTGTGGCGGAAATTTCTTCCGGCGGCAAGGGGGTACCATGGGTTCCCGGATCCCCTTCCAAAGAAGCGGTACCGTGCGCCATGACCGAGCGACCGATAATAATACTGGGGCGGTCCACCACTTGAGCCTTTTCAATCGCTTCCCTGATCTGATCCAGATCATGGCCGTCAATCTCCTGAACATGCCAGTTAAACCCTTCAAACAAGCGGACATAATTGGTCGAGTCTGAACGGGAAGTCAGCCCTGAAATCTGGGCGGAATTCGAATCGTAGTACATGATTAAACGGGACAAACCCCAATGTCCTGCCAGTGAGGCAGCGCCTAATGCCACCGGTTCCTGTAAATCGCCATCCCCGGCCAGGATGTAGGTAAAATGACCCAGAAGTGCCTCTTCTTGATCCGTCGCTTCCAGAAACACCGCCTGCAGAAAGGACTCGGCTACGGCGATTCCCGTCCCCATGCCAACTCCTTGTCCCAGAGGTCCGGTGGTAGCTTCCACTCCCGGTGTTTCCACCTCCGGGTGACCGGGCGTTGAACTGCCCCACTGGCGAAAGGACTGCAGGTCCTCCATTTTCAGCCAGCCCGTCATAAATAATAGCGTGTATAGGAGCATGGATTCATGCCCGGCGGAAAGAATAAACCGGTCGCGGGCAACCCAGTCTGGATTATCTGGGTCAAATTTCAGGTATTCGGTAAAAAGGGTGTAGGCAAAATCTAGGGAAGACAGAGCGCCGCCCGTGTGTCCCGAATTTGCCTTTCGGACACTGTCCATAATCAACCCTTTCATGACGTTGATCGTGAACTGATCTTTTTCCTCCACCGTCCAACCACTGAATGAGTTCAAGTCCTGTGCACAAACCATCTTTTATCCCAGTGAATTCAATTGATTAATGACCGCCATGGGATCCGGGGCATGAAAGATCGCCGAACCGGCGACCAGAACATCCGCCCCCGCCTCCAGCACCCGAATGGCGTTATCGGTTTTGATTCCCCCGTCCACTTCTATGAGCACTTTCTCCCGCAGATTCAACTCTTTCAATTTTTGGTCCAGCGCCTCAATTTTCTTCAGGGAGGGGGGCAGGAATTCCTGGGCCCCGAAGCCCGGTTCCACGCTCATGATTAACACCAGATCTACTTGATCCAGGAAAGGATCAAGATCAGAAACTGGTGTATCTGGTTTAATGGAAATGCCTACCTGCTTCCCTGTGTTCCGGATAAGAGCGATAACGGCGGTGGGGTCGTGGCACGCTTCCAGATGGACGGTAATACCGTCGGACCCGGCTCGGACAAAGGACGGAATCAGGGATTCAGGGCGAACCACCATTAAATGGGTGTCCAGGAAAAGCTTTGTTTTGGGACGCAGAGATCGGACTACCAGCGGACCCACCGTCAGATTCGGGACGAATTGATTGTCCATCACATCCACATGGATCCAGGAGGCGCCGCCCTGGCGACAGATTTCCAGGGCCGAGGTCAGATCGGAAAAATATGCTGAAAGAATGGAAGGGGCCAGTTTGATATTCCGTTTCATAATGGCGCCGGAACTTACCCGCCACGGACAGCATGATTCAACGGACAATTCCCCAGTCTGGACGGTTCATCCGGGAAAAAGTTGGACTCACGTTGAAGGGTTGGATTCCCAGCCAATCATAAATAAATTTCACGGAGATTGTTAGAATAAATTCGAATCCATGACCCAGTCACCAAAAATTACATCCCTCTCATGGGGCGTGGTAAAAGTGGAAGGATTTCCAAACGCCTTCAAGGATGTCAAGTTGTTTCCGGGGGGAGCCCGGGAATGGGACTGGAATGAAACGGGTACCAGCCATTTCCCCGGAATTCAACTGGAAGATTTTGAAGAATTACTTACACACGGCGCCACGACTCTGATCCTGTCTCAAGGAGTGTACGGGCGCCTGAAAGTGGCAGTTCACACGCTCAAAATACTGAAAGAAAAAGGACTGGAATTCCACGTATTGAAAACAAAAGAGGCGGTTGAACTCTACAACCAATTACGCCAGAAAAAACCGGTGGGTGCGTTGATTCACTCCACCTGTTAGTTGATTTACGCCCCGAACCAATAAGTCACCTTGATTTCAAAAACGTTATCCGTTTCTGCTTTTAATAAATCGCCTAGGTCCCGTTTCAGTTGGAACTGTCCCGGATGATCGACATTGCTGCCATTCCGCGTCCAGACCAGATATAGGGTGGAGCCGGGATGGAATTCCCACCGGAGGACCGCATTTCCCACCAGTGCCTTATAATTAAAGTCGGGATTCCAGATTTCAAACTGGTCGTTATCATCGCCGCCGGTGGGATCAATTAAATAACCGGAATCGGTAGCTTCAATTGTGGAACCTTCCTGACCGTACACCAAAAAATCGTAACTCCGGGGCCGTTTAAACTCCTTAAAACGTGAATATTTTCCAACCGCCACAAAGGGCTGAAAATAAGTCTGGAGCGTCAGAGTGGGGGTAACGGTATAGTCCACCCGGATGTCGGCGGACAAGGTTTTCTGATCCAGCTGAGCCATTACATAACGGTTGCCGAACATGAAGGTTGCCCCTGGATCTGCCACCTGGGTCACATATTGAGCAATATTTTTATTCTCGCTGTAACGAGGGTTGAATTCCAGATTCAGGCGGGTTCCAGCTTTCACCGACACCCATCCCCGGAGGGACCAGCCCCGGCTGCCGTCGTTACTTCGATTTCCATTCCCTCCGCCCCCGAAAACCACGTCTTTCCGACCATCAGAACCAAAGCCGAAATTGTAAAACATGCCTGCAGGCGATTCCACCAGGGGACCTCCCCGCAAGTGCCGGTCACTTAATGTTTTTGGTCCCCAGCCGCTGAAAAAGTTCACATTCCAGTAATTAAGAAACTGAGCCCAGCCGAAAATAAAAACCATTTCACCGGTTTTCACACCGCCAAAGTTGTGATTGATGACATAAGCCGTATTCAAGGTAGCCCGCCGGAAGATTTTACCAGGATCGTACCAGTCATAACCGAGGACCAGGTGATTATTAATAACGTCGGTCCCGAAATTCAAGCCCATGTCATTGCTTTCAAAACCCGGTGAAATCCACCCCAGGGCGGTATTGAAGCGCCAGTGACCTTTTTCCTTGTTCAGAATCAGGCGGCCGGCAAAACCGTTCATATCGGTCATGGCGCTGTCCACTTCCACCTGATCCGCATCCGGTCGTTGAAAGTAATGGCTGGAATTCTGCTGCAGGGCTAACATTCGTGTTTGGGATCCCTGCACGCGGGTCCCGCCAACCCAGCCTGCGATAACCCATTCCCGATCCTGGTTGAAGAAAGTCCAGCCGTCCACCCCCACCGCCAGGGCGTCGGAAGAGAGACGGTCCCTCAGACTTGCCTCCTTGAATTTCCGCTTTACAAACGTTCCCAGTCCCCCCAGTCCCTGAATTCCTTGATTAAATTCTTTCTGAATCCGGATCAGGTTGTAGGCGGTCAACGGTTCCACTTCCTGTTTGCTGATCTCGCCGGAATTGTTCACCCGGGCGTATTCCCGATTGGTAATCGCTGAAAGGCCCCCCAACGACCAGTCCCCCTTCAATTTCCCGCTGATCTTGGCGGCGCCCAGAATCTTGGTCCACGCCGGTGAATCGACCCATTCACCGAAAGCATATCCCTGAGGCGGTCTGCCGATCCGACGGCTGTAAAAAAAGTCCGGCTCCCCGAAGTTAAACCCCCAACGATTGGTGGGACCGCCATTCCCGAACGAGAAAATGCTGGAGCCTTCAATAAAGAAGGGGCGTTTTTCCTCGTAGTAGGTTTCATAGGCACTCAAATTTATCGTGGAAGGATCCACCTCCACCTGTCCAAAATCTGGATTCAAGGTGGCATCCACCGTCAGATTGTTTCCAATCCCCAGCTTGATGTCTGTCCCCACCCCCAGTTTACTGTCTTTTCCCTTGAAAAAAGGGTTTTCCTTTTTTGAAGGCAGTTGGCTGTAGCCGGAGGTCAGGTAGGGGGTAAATTCGATTCGTCGGGGAGGTGAAATATTGTTGATGCCCTTTAAGGCAGCGAATCTGGAGACAAAACCGGTTTCACCCCGGGACTTATAGGTGAAAGTGGACTCTTCATTCCGACGCTGGATGTAGCGCTTGAAATTTATGCCCCAAGTGTATTCCTCCCGTTTATTAAACCTTAGCTGTGAGAAAGGAATCCGCATCTCCACCGTCCAACCTTGGTCGTCAATACAGGTTTTCTGTTCCCAAATACCATCCCAGGTATCGTCGAACCAACTGTCGTTGGAGATGGTCCCGTCCTGGATGGCACCGACGGGATTCACAACAAAATAAAAACCGGATCGCCGGTCATGGTAGGAATCGATCGCCACGGCAAACTGATCTGAATTGGCGTCATCATCCCGGCGAGCCATGCGCTTGACGATCGAATCCGACTGGCTGTCCCAGAGGCGGGCTCCAATATACAAAGCGGAATTGTCGTACCCGACCCAGACTTCCGTCCGTTCCGTGGCTGGTTCGCCGTTGTCCGGATCTTCCTGAATAAAGGTCTGATTGGGTGGGGAGGCGTACAAGGACTCCGTAAGGATACCATCGATTTTTAGGGACTTTGCCAGCCGCTGGGCTATGATCTCCCGGGCAATGTAATCATCAGGATTGAAAGTCTGGCCAACAGCCAATCCCAGAACAGGAATAAATAGCAGGAAAAAGAAAGGTTTCATTGAAACTCCATCCTCAAGGTGATGAAATAATAGTCATTGATGATTCCACTTGCCCTTTGACCCCCTTCAAAGAAAAAGGTTGTCAATTCCATTGTTCCCCCTTAATAAACCAGTTCAGCAGCGGGAATTTACACAGGCGATTTGGGAGAGAACATCCTTTAGTCGCTGGGCTGACAGTTTTCAATGGGGGTCGATTCGTAGTATTGGGTAGCGATTCGGGAGCCTGAAGCTGCGAATCCCAGATTTAATTGAGTGACAACACAACTTAACCCAAAAGAGAGAAAAACATGAAATTAAAGACTATTTTTTTGACCATTCTATTGCTGCCTGTTCTGGTCATTGGAGCCCTGACCATTAATCAATCGGGAGGGACCATGAAGGGAGAAGGGCACGCCCGAACCCACGATTTTCCCGTCATAGCTCAGACCTTTGATATTCAGATTTCAGATCCGGATGATGCCGGGATGCGTACCCTCCTGGTCACCGTACCAGTTAAAGATATTACCACCACCATTGGACTGAGAAATATGCACATGCGCGCCAGCATGTTTGATGTGAAGGAATATCCGAATATTACTTTTTCCGCCCTATTGGATTACCCCATTCAACCCGGTGAATATTCTCTGGACGGTACTCTTACCATTAATGGGGTCGAAAAATCCCACCTGTTGAAGGTGAACCTAGTTAATAAGGACGGAGCCCTCACGGCCGCCGGTTCGACCTCCATTACGCTCTCAGACTATGACCTGCCGCTGCCGGGGATGGGTCCCATGAAGGTGCTGGACCATGTAGAAATGTCTTTTGACGTGACCCTGCCTCAAAGCTGAAGATAAAGCGGTGAAAATTTTTACCTGATTTTACCGTCGCTGGAGGGACAAAACCGGTTTTCACGAAACAACAATATGGGAATCATACCCAGAGGGCGTATTCAAACGCCTCTTCCAGCCCCTGCTTCTGCTCCCGCAGGGGCTGGTGTTATTACCAGGAATTGTTACTCTTAAAGCAGCGCCCGGTCATTCATCCCACTCATATTCAGTCACCCGTCGCTGTTTCTGATCCAGTACAATGGAATTATAATCCTGTAAATGGGGGATATAGTAATAAAGAACGTAGTACGGTTCTTCATCACTGACCCAGACGGAGTCGGGTAACCCCAGCATTTCCACCACTTCTGTTTCCGTGGGCTGCTCTTTCAAGAATTCCCAGATATCGTATTCGGTCAGCAATCCTTCTGCCAGTGGGGAAGGCTTTGGCTGCAATTCAGTTGTTTTTACTGGGGGTGGTTTGAAGGGCTGTGGAGCAGGCGGTGTACAGCCACTAAACCAGATGGCAATCAGAACAATCCTTTTAAACATGGGCTAAAATACATCGCCTTTGGACCATCATCAACTGAAGCGATAAAAATCCTTTTTTCATTTTAGCCTTAATCCTAAATGAAACTAACTTCCCCTTTTAAAAGGCATTAACTCATGACATCAAAGAATAAAGACCGTTTTTATTTCAATACAGATTTCCTGGCCAGCCCGGATGCCCGTACGATCCGGATTCTATCCGAATACTTCGGTCCCTTGCAGCGGCTTCGAAAAAAGAAGATTCAGGATACAATCGTTTTCTTTGGCTCTGCCCGGATTCAATCGCGGGAGGCAGCCCAGGGGGCCATCGATGCGGCCGGGACCCATCTGAACCCTTCCGATCGTAAAATCCTGGAACGGGATCTGGAAATGAGTCACTATTATGAAGCAGCCCGGGAGTTGGCGTTCAAACTCACTGCCTGGAGTAAAAGCCTCAAAAACGGGAAAAAACGGTTTATCATCACCTCCGGCGGCGGACCAGGCATCATGGAGGCTGCCAACCGGGGCGCCCAGGAAGCCAAAGGACTGGCAGTAGGGCTCAGCATTACCTTACCGAATGAACAACACGGAAACCCCTGGATATCGGAGGATCTGGAAATCAATTTCCACTACTTCTTCATGCGCAAATTCTGGTTCCTCTACCAGGCCAAAGCATTGGTCGTCTGGCCAGGAGGATTCGGAACCATGGATGAGATGATGGAGGTTCTGACCCTGATTCAAACGAAAAAGATCAAAAAGAAAATTCCCGTCGTTTTGTTCGACTCCCACTTCTGGAATCAGGTTATCAACTGGGATTTTCTGGTGGATCGGGGTGTCATTGCAGAAGCAGACCTTCAACTCTTCCACTTTTCTGACAGCGTGGAGGAGGCCTACTCCTATTTAATAGAAAACATCACCCAGGCTCACCTGAAAGGACCTAACTTCTAACCCTGTTCCTATGATTCATCGTTTTATTCTGATTTTCGGGATTCTTATTTCCGGGGTCCACAACCAGACCGCCCCGCCAAAAGACCTCCACACCAATCCCCCCCGAACCTGGGCCCTGACGAACGGGGTGATCCACCCTAATCCTGAAGAAACCATAGTAAATGGAACCATCCTGCTTCGAAACGGCATTATTGAAGCCGTAGGTGCCACGATTCCAATCCCACCGGAAGCCACTATTATTGATTTGAAAGGCAACCACGTCTATGCCGGCTTTCTGGAGAGCTGGCTAGATGTTAAAACCGCCGTAAAAGACACTTCCCTCCGGGATAACTGGAATTCCAATATGCGGGCTTTTCTTCAGGTCATGGATCAGTTCAAACCGGAAAAAAAGACACTGGAAGCTCTGCGGAAGTTAGGCTTTACGGTGGCTCACCTGACACCCCAGTCGGGAATTTTCGAAGGTCAATCCGCCCTGGTTCAACTATCCGGAAAAGCTCAAATCCTGAACCTGGCAGTGGGACAGGTCATCGACTTCCATTATGGGGGCTGGGGGGCAAAGGAATACCCCACCTCCCTGCTGGGGGCCATTGCCTTCATCCGGCAGGGGCTTTATGATGCCCGGTGGTACGGGAAAGCACTCGCCATATTAAAAAAGCATCCGGAGGGGAATGAACCGATCCAGGAGGATCGTTCTCTGGCGGCATTAAACCAGGCTCTAACATTACACAAACCCTTTATTTTCCGCACCCGGGATGAACTCTACAGCCTAAGAGCCGGAGTTATAGCAGATGAATTTGATTTGACTTTCTGGTTAAAAGGGAACGGCTACGAATACCACCGACTTCAGGAAATCGGTGAACTGGATCCATTCATCATCCTTCCGCTGAATTTTCCTGGAAAACCGGATGTGGCGGATCCTCAACAGGCTTTGCAATACACCACCGAACAACTGAAACACTGGGACCTGGCTCCCGATAATCCGCAGAAACTCCTGGAAGCCGGTTACACCTTCTCGCTTACCAGCGCCGACCTGAAAGACAGAAAACAGTTCCGTAAAAACCTGATTAAAGCGGTTCAGCGAGGCTTTCCGAAACCGGCGGCGCTGGCGGCGCTCACCACCATTCCGGCAAAAAAATTCCGGGTCAGCGACCAACTGGGGAAAATCGAACCGGGTTACCTGGCGAATCTAACGGTGGTTGAGGGGGATTATTTTGAAAGCGACGGACCGGTTCGGTCGGTCTGGATTGATGGCAATGAATTTGTTGTGGAACCGGAACCCCTGGTTCAACTGGCAGGGAAATGGAGAATAAAGGTAAACGACCAGGAATGGCATCTGGAGTTCCTAAAAAAAGATTCCCGGTTCAGCGGAACACTGGAAATTGACACCCTTGAATTTGACCTCCAGCACATTGAACTGGAGCGGGACCGCCTCTCCTGGGCTTTGGAAGCAGACAGCGGTTTTCAGGCAGGCGTCACCCGGTTTAGTGGTACCATTCTGGAACAGCAGGCCTCCGGTAAAATGATCTCCCCGGACGGTGTCATCACCGTCTGGACCGCCACGCTGGATTCTGCCTATGAAGATACGCTCAAGCGCTTTCCTCCTGAAAAAAGCAGCGACCTGAAAGTCGTATATCCAGAAGGCGCTTTTGGTCTGGAACGGAAACCGAATCGTCCCCATCTTATTCTGGTCAATGACGCTACCATCTGGACATGTGGTCCAAAGGGAATTCTGAAGGGGTGGGATATTTTATTCCAGGATGGGAAAATAAGGCGGATCGCCCGGAATATTTCCATTCCCAGGGGCAATGCCCTGGTCATTAACGGACGAGGGAAACACATAACACCGGGGATCATTGACGCCCACAGCCACATGGCGGGTGCCTCCATCAACGAAGGATTTGAAAGCGTCACTGCTGAAGTCCGGATGCAGGATGTAATTAACTCCGATGCTATTTCCCTTTACCGGGGTCTGGCAGGAGGATTGACGGTCGTCAATTTACTCCACGGCTCCGCCAACCCGATCGGTGGACAGACGGTTATTCTAAGGCTCCGGTGGGGTTCTGACCCGAAAGGATTAATATTCAAGAAAGCCCCTCCCGGCATCAAACTGGCACTGGGTGAAAATGTAAAACGTTCCAACTGGAATGACCCGACTAAGCGCTACCCTAAGACCCGAATGGGGGTGGAGCAAGTCATTCGCGACGCCTTTCAGGCCGCCGTTGATTACCGTAAACGGTGGCAGACCTACAATAGAAATAGTCAATTACAGAGAACGACCATTCCTCCCCGTCGCAACCTGGAACTGGAGGCACTGGTGGATGTTTTGGAAGGAAAACGGGAAGTGAATGTCCATTCTTACCGCCAGGATGAAATTCTGATGATGACCCGGATTGCCGAAGATTTCGGATTTAAGGTCGGCATTTTCCAGCACGTCCTGGAGGGCTACAAAGTAGCAGAACGCATTAAGAAGCATGGAAGTACCGCCTCCACTTTTTCTGACTGGTGGAACTATAAATATGAAGTTATTGATGCCATTCCTTACAACGGCGCCCTGATGCATCAAGTTGGAGTAAATGTTTCCTTCAATTCCGATAGTGATGAACTGGCGCGGCGGTTGAATCTGGAAGCAGCCAAAGCAGTAAAATATGGAAATTTAAACGAGGAAGAAGCTTTTAAACTGGTAACCATCAACCCCGCTAGGCAGTTGAAAATAGATCGATGGGTAGGATCGCTGGAAGTGGGAAAAGATGCAGATTTTGTCATCTGGAGCGGACATCCCCTCTCCACCTATTCGGTATGTGAGCAGACCTGGATTCAGGGCAGACAATATTTTTCCCGGGCGCAGGATCAGTACTATCGAGAGCGGGATGCCCGTTTGCGCCAGAAACTGATTCAGAAAATCCTGAAATCTCCCGACGATGGCAACGCACCAATGAAACCAGACAATGCCGATCCAGGGTATTATTCTTGTACCGTCGACCATATGGGAGGATACATCTTCCATGAATAAATTTTACTTTAACCTTCAAGTAATGCTTCTAGCGACGGTTCTTTGGGCGTCCGACCCGATTCCGGCTCCGGCACAGGATCACCCCATCCTGCTGAATAACGGTATAATCCATACCCTGGAAGACAGCACCCTAGTCAATGGGTCCATTTTATTTGACGGCGGCAAAATCATTGCCATCCGGAAACGGATTGTACCATCTGATAACACAGAAGTAATCGATCTGAATGGGAAACACGTCTACCCGGGAATGATCAGTGCCGTCACTTCCATCGGTCTGGTGGAAATCCAAGCTGTCAAAGCAACGGCTGATTTTGCCGAAAAAGGGCAGTTAAACCCCAACGTCCGGGCCAATGTGAGCTACAACCCCGACTCTGAAATCATCCCCGTGACACGTTCTAATGGCGTACTGCTTGCCAATGTTACCCCTTCCTCCGGTCTGATTTCAGGGCAATCATCTCTCATGATGCTAGACGGGTGGACTTGGGAAAATGCTACTTTAAAACACCCGACCGGCCTCCATATCCACTGGCCGAAGATGGCCTTAAACCTGGACCCCCGGGCCAAAAAGTCCCTTAAAAAACAGAAGGAGGAACGACAGAAACGACTCCAGTCACTGGATGATTTTATGGATCAGGCGCGGGCGTATGCCCGGCTGCGAAAGGTCAATCCAAAAGCGGCACGCCACCGCCAGGACCTGGACACACGGCTGGAAAGTATGCTGCCATTCATCAGCGGTGAAAAACCCATTTTCATCCATGCTAATGAAGTCCGTCAAATTGAGGCAGCTGTCCACTGGTCCCAAAGACAGTTGGTGAAAATTATTATTGTCGGCGGTCGGGATGCATGGCGTACGCTGGAACTCTTAAAAAAGAATCAAATCCCTTTGATTTACGAGAGTGTCCTGGCACTGCCTTACCGCCGATATGAAGATTATGACCAGACCTATAAAACACCGTCCATGCTATACAAAGCAGGAATACCGTTCTGTATTGCCGCCTCCGGGAGTGCCCTTGAAACGCCCCACCAACGCAATTTACCTTACCATGCCGCCATGGCAGCAGCTTTTGGACTCCCTCCGGATATAGCTCTGAAAGCAGTGACTCTGTTTCCTGCGGAAATCCTGGGAGTCGGGGATCTGGTCGGCTCGCTGGCAGTAGGAAAAGACGCCACCTTATTTATTGCCGATGGTGATCCCCTGGATGCCCGAACCCATATTGAACAGTGCTATATCCAGGGGAAAAAAGTGGATATGCGTGACCGGCACAAAATCCTCTACCGAAAATACCGGGGGAAATACCATCAATTAGGGTTGATTGAGGACTGAATTTTCCGCCGCCGGATATTAAACCAGTACCCTATCCAGATTAAAAATAATCCGCAGATTTCCGTTAAATACAGGATTTCGGTATACCCCAGCCGGCTGCTGAGACCTCCAAGGCCCGGTAATAACGCACCACTGGCAATAAAAATATTCCCAATATATTTATCCTTGAAATACGCCTGCTTGGAGCCTCGATCGACAGACAAGCCATAGAATTTCCAGGCCGAATAAATGGCACCCCCCACCAGAAAAATGAGGGCATACGTGTTAATAAAGGGACTGAAATAACGTACCCACTGCCACACAAACACGTCTCCGTTCGGTAAGTGGGGGTTGGCTCGTGAAAGATTCAGGGGACTGGCCAGGACAAAACCGGTGGTAAAGGTCAGAACCACCACCAGGACGGTTGATAGCCTTACTGCCGTTCTCCGTTTTAGCAACAACCAGACCGTTCCTTGCGCCAGTAGGACACCCCCCATCAATGCCCCAACCACATACCAGATTCTAAAAACTACATTGCTCCAGCCCCAGAGAGTAAAATAGGCTTCAGAGGCGGTTCCCAGTCCGTAAACAAATACGCCCAGACTCCACCAAAGTAAATGGTTTCCACCCCCTTTTAACGAATATCGTCTGAAGATGACCGCACTGAAGCAAAGAGATAAAAGGGTAGTGGCGACAGGGAGATAGTGAATAAAAGGTTGGGCGGATGTCATAAGTTACCTCATGATGGTTGCAAAACTGAATGATGGAAAGGTGCAGCAGACTCTGATTTTAGGAGGAGGTTATAAAGGAGGGTATTGCAAATCAGATGGAGTAGGATGTCCGCTGCACCTTGTAAGTCTGCTTTATTTAACTAAATACTTCCACTGGATGGTAATTGTTCCCGAATTCCCGTTATCATCGTAATAACTGGTTATCTCGAAAGCAGGATATTTTCCGTCACTGGTGTTTACTACATAGACGTAATCCTTGGGTGTGATCAAATGGGTGTCCGGATTATAATCGTACCAGCCCTGGGTGATGTATTCCCCAGTATTATCTGTTTTAAACAGGGTCGCAGCCGGGACTTCCGTAACTTCACTCAGGTCTGCCACCTCCAGCTTGGCAAAATAGATGTCCTTGCCTGTCAGAATCACGGGGTCCTGAATGGCAGGGGCTCCTGGTGCCGGTACAAATTCAATAGTGGCAAAAGCCATATCCCAATGAGCCGGCTCTGTCAATGTACCTTCATTGTTTGCAAAAATGAAGTATTCCGGTCCCTCCTGTTTCACATTTACAGAAGTGTAGGTGTTGATTCCTTCATCCAACGGATTGATTTTTTGAGCTTTTTTATCTTCGCATCCCTGGTTCAAAAGTCCCAGGAGAAGAACCACCATTAATGGGTATCTCATGGTTTGATTCCTTTCTAACGATTTAGGATTGATGTCTGATTTAGATCGAACCGTAGTCCCAGATACCACTCTCTACCGGGCATTGGCCCCCAGGTTCGATCTACATAATCGGTTAAATTTTTTCCTCCCCCGTACATGTTCAAACCCCAGGGCAGGGGGACACTCACATGGGCATTCAAAACAGTGTAAGGCTTAATCCAGGCCCGGGTGGGTGTGGTTCCATCCATGGAATCATCCCAGTAGAACCGCTTACCCACGTATTGAAAACGAAGGTTGAATTTCACGTCTTTCCACCCCTTAAGACGAAGACCTCCATTGGCCTTGTGCCGTGCTTTCATTCCCAGTGGTGATTTTCGCTCCTTGTCCCAGGAGTCCAAGTAGGCATAGCCCACCCAGGCTTCCACATTTTCATTGAAAAAGCAGGTGAAATCCAGCTCCATGCCGGCGGTTCGGGCTGTGGAAAGGTTTTCAGTGGTGTAGGTGCTGATTCCATCAATGACGTCCACAAAACGGTAATCAATCAAGCCGTCAATCTCATTCCAGAAAAAATGGACTCTGGCATGATATTCATGGGTATTCCATCGCTCCACATCCAGGTTGACACTGCGGGAGGTCTCCGGTGAAAGATGTTCATTTCCCACCACATGGTAACCGACTGAAATATTGCTATAATCGTAGAACAATTCCTTAAAGGAAGGAGCCCGAAAGCCCTCCCCATAGGAGAAGCGGATCCGGGAGATTAATTCCGGTTTGTACATGAGAGACAATTGGGGTGAAAAGTGTTCTCCATAGATAGAGTGTCCATCGTACCGGACGCCTCCGACCACCGTCCACTTTTTCCCTAACTGGAATTCATCCTGAATAAATATGTTTTTCAGCTCAGAATTGCGGTCAATACCATTTACCCTGTCGGAGTGGATCGCCTCCAGTTCCAGCCCAATCCCCCCGTTCAGAGTCTGAATTTTTCCTTTCCTCACAAAGTTGAGGTTCAATACTCCCAGCCGATCCTGGCTCAGAGAACCTTTTTTCAGATGTCCAGAACTAAGAACAATCCGGTCGAACCAGTGATCGTGAACCGAGTATTCCATGACCCCAGTGAGGGTAGTTTTTCCCATGGGAGCACTTTTTAATTCAATTTTTCCGGTTGTTCGCTCATTTTTCAACCGATCCTGGAACACAGTACTGCTGACAAGGGATTGATGTTCTTTAAAGAAAGTCGTTTCCATCAATAATTGGGATCCGGCGGGAAAACGATAGCGCCATTTTAATAAACCATTTGATTTCTGGTATTCGCTTCCATCTTCCCAAATGGAACCTGGGTCCAGATCAAAACCGCCGTAGTGGCGGTAGGTACCACCGGTTGTGATGGACCATGAGTTGAAATTGCGTGCCAGGGTAATTGCTGCGTTAGTTCTGCCATAGGCACCCAGACTATTGTCGCTGTTAATGGACCACTGGTTTTCGGGACGACGGGTAAAAATATTAATAACACCACCCATGGCATCGCTGCCGTAGAGGGCAGATGTGGCCCCTTTCACCAATTCAACCCGTTCAATCTGATCCACGGGAATCTGGGCAATATCCAGTTGACCGTTTACCCGTCCAATCATTTTGGTTCCGTCAATCAGCACCAGGATATGCTCTGAATCAAACCCCGATAGTTCCACGCCGGTGCCAAACTGGTTTTCCACCACCTGCACGCCCGTCACTTCACTCAAAACATCAGATATATCCCGGGCTCCCAGGTCCGACAGTTTCTCCCCCTTCACCACTTGTGTGGTGACGGGAACATCCTTTAAATACCGTTCCGTACGGGTGCCCGTCACTACCAGGGAATTCATCTGAATTAAATCCCGCCGAAGACCGATGGAAAGAGGATCCGCGGACGGGATTGAAACTTGAATGGTCACCGGTTCGTATCCAATGTAGGAAATCTGAATTTTTCGCTTTCCGGCTTGCAGATGAGATAAAATAAAATTGCCCTCCAGATCAGTGCTGGCTCCTATTCCTTCCAGGTCCACCGAAACATTGGCTGCCACCAGCGGAGAGCCACTCCGATCATCGTAAACGTTTCCCAGCAGCTCGTATCCTGCCTGAGCCATCAGTCTAAACGAAAGAAACAAGCCGCAAACCCCAAAAATTTTCCAGTTAGCCATGATGTAATCCCCGCTGATTCATCGTCTTGTAATTAGGTGGTACCGTAATTCCCGATGAAGGTGTTAATGAATTCCTCCATTGCTTTGGGTGAGATTTTTTTCTTTTTCTTCCCGAGGAAAAAGAGACCGTGGAACAATCCACCGATAGCTCTTAAGAGTAGATCAGAAGGAACCTTGGGAAATTCGCCCTGATTCATTCCCTCTTCCAACAAGCCCTGGAAAACGCCGTAGAGTCGTTTCTGGTACTTCCGCCAGTTTTGGGTTCTCTCCATCAGGGTATCAGGCATGGACTGAGGCGCGGTGAATAAAAATTCAAACAAAACACGATCCTGTTCTATGAGGCTACCGATAATATTGAGCATGCGGATAAACGTTTGTTTAGAAGAACTCTGCTCAGAAATAGCGGTTTCAACTGACTCCCACATTCGAGCCCACCCCCGCTCAAGAAGCTCGCTCAAAATCTCCTCTTTAGAACCAAAATAATAATACAGGGTAGCTTTCCCAAAATCAGAGACTTTCCCAATCTCATCCATGGTCGCACCGGAAAGACCCTTTTCTTTAAAAACCTGCAATGCTCCCGCCAGAATTCGTTCCTTCCGTCGTTCCCTTTCCCGTATTTGCCGGTCAGAAATCATGTCAACCTTTCAGTTTATTTTTCGAATTATCAGTCGAAATTTAAAACAAATATTTCAGTTTCAAAAAGTTTTTTCATACCTTTTTATCCTGTTTTAATACAGGAAGGGCGAAAAAATTGATTCGTTGGCACCGACTTTCCTGGATCCACGACAGGAAATTCGAACTTAGTTTGGATGACCCCTTTTTTATAATCGTCTGAATCAGGACAATTTATCCCTTTCCCCTTGCCCGGAATAGTGCTTCTACTGTATAATAGACTGACCAGTCGGTTTAGATTATGGCCTATTCGAAACAATATCAACGGCGGAACCAGATCCTGGATGCAGCCATGAAAGTGTTAATCCAGAGTGGGTACGAACGAGCCCGGATGGATGATATCGTCCGAACAGCCAATTTGAGCAAGGGCGCCATCTACTGGTACTATAAATCGAAAAAGGATATTTATCTGGACCTGGTGAATTACTGGGTCCAGCATTACAGTGTCACGATTAACCATATTGTAGAGGACGCCTCCCCGGCTTCGGTCCAGTTGAGACGATTATTTAATTACTTTATTGACCAGTACGAAGCCGACCCGGATCCCTTCAAGGCACTGACTGAATTCTGGTCTCTATCCCAAATGGATCCCGATTTTAAACATAAACTGGAACGGGTCTACACCAGTTTTCTCGAAATCATTGAACAAATCGTCAAGCTCGGAGTTGAAAATAAGGAGTTCAAGCAACTGGATCCCCACGTAACCGCCCTTTCGATTATGGTGAATATTGAATCCATCAACTGGTTCACTCTTTTCAGAGCCCATGGTGTGAGCGCCCGGGAATATTTCCAGACCATCACCGATTTTATTTTAGCGGGGTTATTAAAAAAGCATTGAGGAGTTAAGCATGGAAAAAACAGCAGCATCCCTTCCCAAGACCGGCGGACGCTTCCTGATTGAGCCGATTAAAACCATTTCCGTATTCTCCCGGGAACAGTTCACGGACGAACACCGGGAAATCGAACACATGGTTAAGGAATTCTGCCAGGAACGGGTTCAACCACAAAAGGCAGAAATTGAAAAATATAACCGCGATCTGACGCTGTCTTTAATCAGGGAAATGGGAGAATTGGGACTCCTGGGAATTGATGTACCGGAAAAGTACGGAGGCGTGGACTTGGATAAAATTACTTCTGCCATCGTGGCCGAATCCCTCTCGGCGGGGCATTGCCCCTCCTTTACGGTAACCTGGTCAGTTCAAACGGGAATCGGGTGTCTGCCGATTGTATGGTTCGGGACACCGGAGCAGAAAGCCAAATACCTGCCCCAACTTGTCACGGGAGAAAAAATCGGGGCCTACGGTCTTACGGAACCTTCAGCCGGCTCCGACGCTCTTTCAGGAAAAACATCGGCTGTCCTCTCAGACGACGGTAAATACTACCTGCTCAATGGCGAGAAAATTTTCACCACCAACGGGGGCTGGGCGGACGTGTACGTCATTTTTGCCCAAGTTGACGGCGAACGGTTCAGTGCCTTTATCGTGGATCGGGATTCTCCTGGATTTTCCACCGGTCCGGAGGAAAACAAACTGGGAATGAAAGGGTCCTCCACCACTCCCCTGATATTTCAGAATGCCAAAGTACCGGTGGAAAATTTATTGTATGAAGTGGGCAAGGGATCCACGATCGCCTTTAATGTCCTGAATCTGGGGCGCTTTAAGCTCGCTGCCTCCGATCTGGGGGCGGCCAAGACAGTGATCGAAAACGTGACCAACTATGCCCTGGAACGAAAACAATTTGGGCAGCCAATCGCCATGTTTGATGCTACCATGGGAAAAATCGCCGATATGGTGGTCCGGACATATGCGGCGGACAGCATGATTTACCGGACGATCGGGTTAATTCAGGAGGCTATCGATGAACTCGATCCTGCCGATCCGAATTACTACATTCACCTGGGAGAAGCGATGGAAAGCTATGCCATTGAAGCCTCCATGGCCAAGGTATTCGGCAGCGAAAGTTCCGGACAGGTGGCCGACATGGGGCTACAGATCTACGGTGGTTACGGCTTTATCGAAGACTATCCCATGGCCGGCGCATATCGGGATGCGCGAATTGACCGGATTTGGGAAGGCACTAATGAAATTAACCGCCAGATTATTGCCGGCTATATGATGCGAAAAGCCCTGGTGGAAGAACTCCCGATCCGGGAGGCGATCCGGGAAATTGAAGCATTTATCAACCGAGAGTCGGCGGCGGCTGACCACAGTGTATTAAGCCCCGAATGCCAATCCATCGAAATCGGGAAACGTCTGGCTCTCTACCTATTGAATGAAGCCCTGTGTGAGTTTGGTCAGGATTTGAAACATGAGCAGCAGATTACCGAAATTTTAGCCGATATATTTACGGACCTGTACACAGCCGAAAGCACCGTTGTCCGGACGCAACACATTCTGGCCAGTGATAATCCTGATCTTAGTGTCGGTCATATTGCGAAAGTGTACACGGCGGAAATGGTTCTGAGATTGCTGAATAAATCACTAAACGCCTTAAATGGAATTTACCGCGGTAATACACCTGCAAGTGTTATTGACCACCTGAGAATTTTTCAGGCCCGCATGCTCCTTTCCACCGATATTATCGGTCTGAAACGGAAAATAACAGAACACGTCTATTTGAAAAAAACCTATCCTTACTAGGAGGATAACATGAGCAGAAAATCAGTTATTATTGATGCCGTTCGCTCCCCGATTGGCGTTAAAAACGGAAAATTAATCGGCATTCGCCCCGATGACTTAACAGCCCAAGTCATAAAAGGTTTATTAAAACGGAATCCAAAACTGAGGGTAGAAGCTATTGAAGATGTGGCGATTGGATGTGCCTTTCCGGAAGGTCCCCAGGGTATGATCATTGGTCGCTCCGTGGCCCTGTTGGCGGGAATCCCGAAAGAAGCCGGCGGCAAGGTTGTCAACCGTTTCTGTGGTTCCGCCATGGATGCCCTGCACCAGTTAAGTACCGCCATTGAAAGTGGCGATATTGATGTGGGTATCGCCGGTGGTGTGGAGGATATGTTTACGGTTCCCATGGGTGGATTTGCACCGGATTTTAACCCGGTCCTGGCAGAACAGGAATTTTACATTAGCATGGGGGAAACGGCAGAAAACCTGGCAAAGGATGGAAATATATCCCGGAAGGATCAGGATGAATTTGCCATTCACTCCCATGAAAAAGCGCTGAAAGCCTATGAGGAAGGAAAATTCGACAATGAGTTGATTCCGATCCAGGTGGATGAAGAAACGGTGGTTTCCAGGGACGAAGGTCCGAGGGAACCAGACCGAGATAAGATTGCCAGTCTAAAACCGGCTTTCAAGGAAGGGGGGACAGTCACCGCCGCCACCAGCAGTCCGATTTCCATAGGTGCTTCCGCGATTCTGATTACGAGTGAAGATTTTGCAAAGGAGGCCGGTTTAACCTTCCGGGCGGAAATTGTGAGTCGGGCCGTAGCCGGTGTGGACTGGACGCGAATGGGAACCGGTCCCCTGCCAGCCACTGAAAAAGCCCTGAAAAAAGCCGGACTCACCATGGAGGATATTGAAACCATTGAATTAAACGAAGCATTTGCTGCCCAGGCCCTGTACGTGATCCGGGAAGGAGGCTGGGACATGAACAAGATTAATCTGAATGGAGGCGCAGTCGCCCTGGGTCACCCCCTCGGTTGTTCCGGTACCCGGATAATCGCAACCCTAATTAACGTCATGGAACAACAGGACACCCATCTGGGCCTGGCTACCATGTGTATCGGCAGCGGTCAGGGAATTGCTACCATCATTAAACGTCCATAATCCGTGAGGAAATCATGTCAGAAAAAATCGAAAAAGTAGCCGTTTTAGGCGCTGGCATTATGGGATCCCAGATTGCCGGCCATCTGGCAAATGCCGGCATTCCTTCCCTTCTGTTCGACATTAGCCAGGAATTATCGGAACAGGGGGTGGAAAACCTGACTAAAATGAAACCGGCCCCGCTATATAAACCGAAAAATGTAAAATGGATCAAACCCTGTAATTATCAGGATCATCTGGAAAAACTAAAAGATGTGGACTGGGTGCTTGAAGCAGTAGCGGAACGTCTGGACATCAAACACAAAGTCTATACCAGCGTAATCCCCCATTTAAAACCTTCCGCCATAATTTCTTCCAATACTTCCGGTCTGCCGCTCGGGGATTTGACAGAAGTTCTACCCTCCGCTTTTAAAAAACGGTTCATGATTACTCATTTCTTTAATCCGCCGCGGTACATGCGACTGCTGGAACTGATTCAAGGTCCTGACACGGACAAGGTAGTGTACCAGGCATTGGCTGACTTTGGTGAGAATGTCCTGGGGAAAGGGATTGTCCACGCCAAAGACACGCCCAATTTTATCGGGAACCGTATTGGGATTTACGGGATCATGATCACCATTAAAGTGGCTCAGGAAATGGGTTTAACTGTGGAAGAGGTGGACAAGTTAACGGGCACGATCGTGGGCCGGCCCAAAAGTGCTACTTTTCGCACGGCTGATGTGGTAGGGCTGGATATCCTGGCACATGTCGCCCAGACCAGTTATGAAAAAGGGGAACAGGATGATGAACGGCACGTTTTTCAAATCCCCCCCATTTTAAAACTACTTATTGACGAGAATCGGCTCGGGCAAAAAACGAAGGCCGGTTTTTACAAAAAAACCGATCAGGGGATTTTGTCCGTGAATCTGGAGACGGGGGAATACGGTCCGCAGAAACGAGTCCGTTTTGATGGCTATCGGGTCGCAAAGGACCGTCAGAAAACCGGACAGAAAATCCGGGCGCTGGCATACAGCGATGATAAAGGGGGGCGCTTTTTCTGGGAAATCCTCAGCCGCACCCTTCTCTACACCGCCAAACGTATTCCCGAAATCAGCGACGATATTATTAACATTGACAATGCCATGAAATGGGGCTTTGGCTGGGAGTTGGGTCCCTTTGAAACCTGGGACGCCATTGGCGTGGAAGAATCGGTCAACCGGATGCTGGACGAAGGTCGAAAAGTCCCCCACTGGATCCAGGATATGCTGGCAGAAGGGCGATCCTCTTTTTACCATCTGGAAGACGGGAAAAAATCCTATTACGACCTAACCACCGGCACGGCGGAAGAAATTCCCCTCCGTGAAAAGAATCTGAACCTAGCCCTGTTAAAATCAGACGGAAATCTGATTAAACGGGACTGGAGCGCCAGTTTGATTGACCTGGGTGACGGTGTATTAAATGTGGAATATCATTCCATTCTTCAACCAAATTTAAATCCGATTGACGGCTCCATGATTCAGACCATCAGCGACGGTCTGGACCTTCTGGAGGCGGGCAAATTCAAGGCGATGGTCCTGGGGCACCAGGGTCAGAATTTCTGTGCCGGGGCCAATCTGGTAGGAATCCTCCAGTTTTGCGAAAACGGGGACTGGGAGGGTCTGGAGCGAACGATAAAGCTATTTCAGGATCTGACCCAGCGGATACGGTTTTCGAAAGCGCCGGTGGTGGCAGCCCCCTTCCATTTGACCCTGGGAGGCGGATTTGAATTTATTGCACCGGCGGCCCACCGGGTAGCGGCGGCGGAATTGTATATTGGTGCCGTGGAGGTAGGCGTGGGACTCATCCCCGGGGCCGGTGGTAATTTACGGCTCCTCCTCAACCTGATGGAAAATTCCAGTGGTCGCGGGCGGGTAAATGTCTTCCAGATCACCCAGAAGGCGTTTGAAACCATCGGCTTTGCCAAAGTCGCCACCAGTGCTGAAGAAGCAAAATTCCTGGGATACCTGCTGAAAACCGATTCCGTTATTCTGAATAACGACCATCGGATCTGGGCGGCTCGCCAGAAAGCATTGGAATTGATGGACCAGTATCAACCACCGGAGTACCGGGACGATTTGAAACTCCCGGGCGCTGGCGGCCGGACCGCGATGCAGATCGCCTTAAAAGGATTCAAGACACAAGGGAAAATCTCCGCTCACGACGAATACATTGGTAAAAAACTGGCTTATGTACTCACCGGCGGGGACCGGGCCGGTTTGACAAAATCTGTGGATGAACAGTATTTACTAGATATTGAACGGGAAACTTTTGTCTCCCTGGCAGGGGAGCCCCTGACCCAGGACCGCATTCGCTACATGCTTAAAAAGGGAAAACCGCTCCGGAATTAATACTCCGCTGAACTGCCCCGGAACAGGCAATTTTCAGTCGAGTGTAATTTTTTCGCTTACATCTTCTATCCAGAAGCTGTAAGCTCCCGGCCTTAATAACCGCGGAAAATCATACTGTGAAGTCATCCAACTCTTTTGTCTCCGATCGGTTTTTAGCTATTCTGAAGACGGTTGGAATTTTTACGATTTTATATTTATTCCTGGTGAGTATCGGAATGATCGGAGCAGCGTTCAAGGGAATGGGTCACAGCTACGCCGAAGCCCTGATTAAAAGTTCCAATGGACCCCTGATCGGTCTTTTCATTGGTATCTTAGCCACCAGCATTATCCAGAGCTCCTCTACCACCACCTCCCTGGTTGTGGGAATGGTGGCAGCCGGATCCTTCGGCTCCGATCCCAAAATTGCCGTGGCGGCTGCTATCCCCTTCATTATGGGGGCCAATATCGGTACCAGCATTACCAATACGATTGTCGCCATGGGACATATCACTCATAAAAATGAATTTCGCCGCGCTTTTTCCGCTTCAGTGATTCACGACTTTTTTAACGTGATTTCTGTCCTGGTTCTTTTCCCACTTCAGCTATCCACCGGTTTTATCAGCAAAAGCGCTAACTGGCTGGCAACCCTCTTCCTGGGAGCAGGAACGATTACCTTTAAAAGTCCCGTTAAAATGATTACCAAACCAACCGTTCACTGGATTAAAAACCTGTTTATGGGTCAGGAAATTATTAATCCCTACTGGTTGCTGCTGATTGTGGCGCTGCTGTTGCTGTTTTTCTCACTGCGGTATCTCACTGTCCTGATTAAAAGTCTGGTCATGGTCAAACTGGAGGCATTTTTTGACTCTCATATTTTCAAAACCTGGGTCCGGGCCATGTTTTTCGGGGTCTTTATTACCGTTTTGGTGCAAAGCAGTTCCATTACCACCTCCCTGGTGGTTCCTTTAGCGGGGGCTGGTATTCTTCGGCTGGAACAAATTTTCCCTTACACGCTGGGAGCCAATATCGGCACCACCTTAACCGCGATCCTGGCCAGCTTGGTTTCCGGTTCCCATGCACCGCTGGCGGTTGCTTTCGGTCACTTGATCTTTAATATTTACGGCATCCTGCTGATCTGGCCCATTCCCTTTATCCGCCGGATTCCCCTGCAACTGGCAGATAAGTTTGCAGAATTGGCTGTCCACAACCGGGCAGTTCCTTTCTTTTACATCATCATTGTATTTTTCTTAATCCCATTAGGCTTAATTTTCATCGTGAGGTAACCATGTCAATCTTTAAAGATATTATCTATCTCTGGAAAGCGGAAGATCTTCTCTCCCAGTCCTGGAATCAGTCCTATGAAATGCTGGAACTTTCCCGGGAAATGTTTACCCAGGCGATCAAATATTTGCGCCGCCGGGAAAATATTGAAACTCTGAAGGCGTTGAAGATTCGGGACCAGGAAATCAACGCTTTTCAAAAAGATGTGCGCCGGAAAGTGTTGACCCATTACTCCGTGGAACAGACCACCGCCAACCTTGCTAATGGTCTTATTCTTATTAATATGGTTGTGGATATTGAACGGATCGGTGATTACAGTAAAAATATCCTGGATCTGGCAATCAACCACCCGGAGGAACTGATTTCGGAAAAGATCAGTCCGGACCTGGCCATGATTGAAAAAGAAGTCCAGGATCGTTTTGACAAGACGCTGGTGGCTATCCATACCCAGGATGCGGAAATTGCCCGTTCCCTGATGCAGGGTTACCGCTCCCAATTAACGGGAAAATCAGATGATATTGTGAATGGGGTGCTGAAGAATGAACTGTCTTTCGGCGGTGAATCCAAAACCGCTGCCGTGGCCCTGTATGCCCGTTATCTAAAGCGGATTGGCGCCCATCTGAAAAACATTACCACGACCCTGGTAAATCCATTCGACGCCATCGGATATAAACAATAAGTTTGACGGCTGGCGGAGGAACTCAGGGCCGCTTTAAAAAACTCTCGGTAAAAATCTCATCTTTCAAGCCCTGGTCATATTCCACACTCAGGACTTTCATTAATGTTTTATGTCCCGTACTTACATTTTCCATAATCAGGGTGGTCGCCGTCCAGTACTTCCCGTTTCTCACGTGATCGGGAATCTCCAGTATTTTCAGTCGTTTCCCCTGGCGATCAAAAAACTCCACCCGTTTTAGCAACCAGTTCTTTTTATCCACCCAAATGATGCGGTTGCCATAGTCCGTGGTTCCGTCTTTGGGGATGGCTTTGACTTTGTAACACGCACTCCCCCGGTAAAGATCATCCCCCAGATATTCATACTCATCCTCATCCGTGGAACGTCCTGCCAGATCTTCGTATGTAAAATCGGTGCCCAGAAAATTTTTTGATTTTTCCTTAGCCCTGATTCGTTTCACCTTTTTTAAAGCCGGTAGATAGAGCCATTGGTCATCGCTTCGGTTTCCTCGCCGATCCCAAGTTAAAAATCCGGTGCCTTTTACTTCCGCCGGCTGAAAAAAACGAATCAATGATTTGGATTTAAATTTTCCGCTGTCATAGTGGCGCTCGTAAGTGATCAATTCCCGGGAACGCTGGCGCAGTTTCCCGCCCCGGCTGGAAATAAGCGTCATTTTCAGTTTACTGACCATGTCCCTGGGACTGGGAAGGGCATCCACCCGCTCCATGATTTCCCGACCCGCAGGCTGGGCCAGAACGAGTCCTGTCAGAAAAAGAAGTTTGATTGCTGCCTGGTTTGCCAATATCATGATTTCCCTGCGAGAAATAAATTCCCGGGGCGCGGGACTAAAAACTGTATTTCAATCCGATCTGAATATTGGAAAAATCCTCCAGAATTGAAAAGGTATTTGTGGGATCCTTTTTATCGCCAGAAATCTGGAACAGGGCTAGTTCAAACTTCCAGTTCAGCCAGGGTGAATAGGCAATGCTCCCACCCACCATTGATCCCTTTTCATCCAGATTTAACAGGGCATTGGCTTTGACTTCCAGACGGTCATCGTAAAACACGGCACTGGCGGAACTAAGGGCTGCTAACCGGGAAAACATGGTAAAGGGAGCACCCATTCCCGCGACAAAATTGTCCTTGGTAAGCGGAACCATTTGCTGGGTTGCCAGATCCAATACGGTTCCTTTGGCTTTGAGTGTCCTGTTTCCGATCAACTGACCGGTAACTGTAATATCCAGGGGTGCCGGGTATTCCACCTGTAGAACATACTGGATATAATCAGCTTCCTGTTCGGCCACCACCGCAAACTCATTATTTTCATTCTTGGTGCGGAAAAAGGCGCTTTCGATCCGGAAGGTCAGATCCCCCCAGAAGGTCACCAGATCCGAACCGATGACGGTGGTTTTCCGGTAACCGAATTCTGGAATTAAGTGAGAAAATTCCGGCGGCATTAAATCATCCTGTGGTATGGCTCCCAGGAGTGTAAACATCCGGTCGTGCCCCTTGAAATAGGACAGACTCCAATCCGCCTCGCCAAGGGTAGTTTGGAAGCGAATGCCATATTCAAGTGGATGATTAATTTTAACATATTGTGTTGGTTCAAACGGAGGCGCGAAGGGAAAGTCTTTTTCACCGAAAGGAAGACGGTTTCCTTCGTGTTTCCCAATGACTACGGCTTCGGTCTGCCAGTTCTCACCGTAAAAACTCAGTGAGCCTGAAAGAGCCCCGATTTTTCGATCTGCTCCCGGCAGGAAAAGATAGTAATAATCATAGGCATTTAAATTATCCGTGGGATTGTTCCCGTCAGCAGCTCCCCAGGCAACAATCTGTTTGCCCACTTTCACCTCACCCCAGTCGGGATACCAGGCCAGATAGGCTTCCCGCAGATCGAAGGAAGCTTCACTACCCCTCCAACGGTTCTCCCAGACACTGTTCACAATCATGTCGAAATGACGCCCGCTATAACCGACCTTCATTTCCGACATCCGGAAGGGCAGCGAAATATGACTGAGGTTCGAAGTACGGTACATTGACGAGGGGTGAATATTACCCGAGATCGTAACCTGTCCCATGAGATAACCGGAAATGACCCCTAATGTGATGACCCGATTTTTAAGCATGGTATAATTTCTTTTCATTATTTGGAGCAGCATCAAAAACCTGTTCTTTTTTAATCCTTCAACATGATTAAAATCATTTTAAAATTGGTTACCGCTTTCAGGGCATGGGGTTCCCCCGCGGGTAAAGGAATCGTTTCGCCTTTGTGAACGGAATACTTTTCCCCGGAAATGGTTATCTCTCCCGTGCCCTCCGTCACTACCACCAGGGCATTCTGACTGGTAGTGTGTTCGCTTAGACTTTCCCCCGCTGCAAAGGCAAAGAGGGTAACGGATCCGCTTCCCGTTTTTAGAATAGTTTTACTCACAATCGCTTCCGCCTGGTAGGCCACCGCTTCTTCAAGGTTAAATTTCAGATTTTTCTGGGTCATCTGTTTACTTCGGTAACCGTTTAAGATTCTTCTCCTGGAACAGGTTTTCCGGAATGCCCGTATCCACCTCCACGTGATCAAACGTCAATCGTGTGGTGTGATTTTTCTGGACATTCTTGACAAAGATTTCGGTGGGGATGTCGTAACCTTTTAGTTGTTGATGTTTCATGGATTTTACCTTTAAAAGATTTCCGGTCCGATCGTAGGATTCCTCCTTAATCGTTACCAAATCCTTTTGAACAATCCAGGTGCGGTGGAGGCTGTAAGTAGAGCGGGTTTCCGGTTTAGGTCGCACTTCCAGAACATAACAAAGCTTCCCTTCTACCGTTTCATCCGGCGCCCTTTTCCAGTCATATTCTTCCAGATCACGGTTGGACATATCTTCATAGCTCAGGTCTGAACCCATGAAGGCATCCCCCTTTTTTTTGGAGGATATTCGTCTGATCTTCTTGAAGGCGGGAAGCCACATCCGCATTTCATCATCCTGTCCCTTATGTTCAATTTTTAAGAATGCCACGCCCCTGTCGTCAACCGGCGCCAGAAACCAGATGATCTGTTTTTCATTACCGTTTAAAGACTTGGAACGAAGGACGGAGGTACGTTGTTTCCCTTTTGCATTGGTCAATAACATGGTCAGGTCGGCGCTTAAGTCCTTCGGTTCCGCTTTTTGATCCAGCATTTGGGCAATTTCAAATCCGGACTGACTCCACAGCAGTTGCAGGCTGAATGCCGTCAGAATTAAAAACGTTTTCATAATATCTCCATTAATTCAATTTCATGATCCGCCATCTCAGGCCTATATTTTAATTAAATGTTTTTTCTTGATTTCCGCCAATGCCGCCAGCAGGGTTAAGGTCCCCATGGAAGTGGAAATCATGGCAAAAACCATCAGACCACCAATGTATTCAATGGGCAGGAAGGAGGAAAAGAGCAGAGCTCCGAACCCCATGTTGGAAGCTGCATCCAGAATGATGGGGTATCCTACCTCTTTCACGACTTCCCGACTGAGTTTGGCAGCCGGCACCTGTCGCTTCACTATCCGCCGGTATTGGGAAATGTAGTGAATGGCAAAATCCACCCCCACCCCAATAATAATGGAAGATAAAATAGCGGTGATATGGCTTAGATCAATATTGAAAATGCCCATGAAACCGAAATTGAGGATCACCGCCGCCGTCAAGGGCGCCACAGCCAGGATTCCCCAAGTGACGCGCCGGAAAAAGTAAGCGGCAATTAGACCAATCATCAGGATGGAAACAAAAATACTGATAAAAGAGGAATGGACGATGGAAAAAACCACATCCCGGAGAACGACCAGCATTCCCGAAACTTCGACCTGTAAATCCGATTTCACATTTTGGTCCACAAACCCCTGGATTTCATTCACCGCTTTAATGATTTCATCGGTACTCATGGTCCGGCTCAGGGCCGTAATTAAACCATTTTCATAGTCATAATCCACCAGGGCGCTAAAGTCGTCGGGATCGCCACTCATTGAATACAAGGTAAACAGGTTATTCACTTTCTCCCGCGTATCCGGGATGACTTCAAACCGGGGATCGTCGTCCATTACAACCCGGTGCATTTTTTCAATTATATCCACGATCGAGAAGGCAGTTGTAATATGGGGATTTGTTTCCACAAAAGTTTCGATAGCCGCCACATCTTTCAGAACGTCCGGTGATTTCAGATCACCCGTTAATTTAAATTCAAGGTCCACGGTACCGGTAAGTTCCTGATCCAGAAAATCCATGCTGTCCCTGATTTCGGATCCCGGTTTAAAGAAATCGACAATATTGGCATTCACATGAACCTGGAAAATTCCTACCGATGCAATTCCAACCACCACCAGACCGGTACCTAACACCCGCTTCGGGTAATGGATCACCACGTTCCCGAGGCGATAAATAGCCTTTTCAAACAGACTGTCGTGTGTAATGGCTTTCGATTGTTGATTCCATTTCTTCAGGTAAATCATGGACGGGAGGAAGGTGGAAGAAAGGAGCCAGGCCCAGGTGATTCCCGCCACCAGAGAAAGACCATAACCCGCCAACTGCTCCAGAGGGGCGAAGATCATGGACAGAAAGGCTGCTACCGTCGTAAAACTGGTGAGGAATATTGGCAGTAACAGTGAATCCATTGTCCGTTCCAGCGCCTGCCGGGGATTTCTTTCAATTCTCAGGAGGCGGAAAAATTTGGTCAATACATGGACCCCGTCCGAATTTGCAATTGTAAGCAAAATGATGGGCATGGAGGAGTTTAACATCGTAAACAGAAATTTTTCCGACCCGGTTAAATGGACCACCCAGCCCATAAATCCCATCATGGCTACTAAAGAAAGCAGAATGACAGAAAGAACCATTCCCACCCCCGCTAGGCTTCGCAGATTAATCAACAGGATCGCAATCATGATAACCAAACCAATCCGCATCAGGATTAACACATCCTCCCGGATCAAGCCCGGCACTTTTCCCGTAATATAGGTTTGTCCACCAAAATGGACGTCATACCCCTTCAGGACCGAATCCACCGTAGTCACCACCGCTGACGTGACCACGTCATTCCCCACATTCAGGTTAGGGCGCACAGCAAGATTGAAATAATCTCCGTGTCGGCTGATTAGCCGGACTTTCATATCGGGAGTTTTATCAAGGTAAGCTGTCAGATCCTGAATCTCTTCGGGGGAGAGGACCCGTTCCGGCTGTAAATCATTGACTTCCATAAAACCGTCCTCGCTGTCCAGCCGGTTCTGACTGGTAATGGAAATCACTTCATCTACGACGGGGAGATCCTCCAGCGCCCGGGTCACATCCCAAAGACTGGCCAGTGTTTCCTGATTTAAAGCCTCCCTCCCCTGGTGTCCGAAGGCTACAAAGATCATCTGCGTATTGCCAAACTCCTCCCGTACCTCGTCCCAGACGACTCGTGAGTGAAGTTTCTTTGGGAGCATTTTCATTAAATCATCTTCAATAATGACCCATTTGATTCCAAAGCCCATGATTGCCGTGGCAATCAGACTGACTACAATGGTCCGGATCGGATGATCCAGGATCTGGGTTAAAAACCACCGCTGGATGGGGTGCATATGGAAGGGTTTATTTTCGTCTGTCATAGTAGTCTTCCAATACTTTGATTCCTTTCTTCGTAAAGAGTCCACGCGCCACCACATCCATGAAACGGCGAATGGTGCGACCAATCGGTAAATCATATTCCAGGAAAAATTCCGGCTGGATGGTGGAATTAATAATCTGGATGTAAATCATTGCCACGGTGCGCACATCCAGCTCGGGGCGGACAAAACCTTGCTCCTGACCCGCTTTGAGGATCCGGTAAAAATCATCCACGCGATTTAAACGGAATTGCTCAATTTCACGCCATACTTCAGGGTAACGTAGTTTCAGATCAGTCATTTTTTGTACCGATATCTGACTCACCTTCTGGGCAATATACTCCATGACTTTAATAAACTGGGAAGCGGGATTGGCTTCAGACCGCATAATTTCATGAAATACGGCATGAATTTGTCCCGTGATGTACTGGAAAATCCTGAAGAGTAAATCCTCTTTAGTGGGGAAATATTTGTAAATCGTCTTTTTGCTGATCCCCAACTGGTGAGCCAGAGATTCCACCGTGAAGGAGCGTACCCCATCCCTCATAATAAAATGGAATCCCTGTTCAAGGATATGGGCTTCGGGATTGGTAATGGCTGCTGTCATTGGAAACGTTTATCGTATTTTCCGTTTCCAATTTAAAACACCATAGTCATCGTTTCCTAGTACCTTTTTCCTGAATCCGCCCGGTGCTTCAGTGTAAATTTTCACCATGCTACCATCGTTGGATAGACTTCTGAAACCCCGGCCCCGGAAATTTCGGAACATTGTGAAACACCTGTCGCCCCTGATTTTCCAGGCGCCGGAAATCACCGACCTCACGGCAGAAGATGTATTCAATGATTTGTCTGGAAACCAGGGAACCGATCATTTCCTTGGAGTTTATAGTCGAAAGGGGATTGAACTTGTTTTTGAAAAAGTAGGTTTCTTCCAGGAGCTGGACCGTCGCGGGTTGCGCCAGGGGACGGTCAAGATTGACACCTCCGATCCCTACAAACACCTCCTTCGAATTGTTCACCCCCTCCAGGATCCACTCCTTACTTCCTGTGAACTGGTGGTACGACAGGGGAATTTTGACGATTTTCCGAAGTCGGAACTGAAAGATCAGAAAATATCCTCTTCCAATATGCTGGTGGTTGAATGGCTTCTGCTTCAACATCCCCTGAAGCCGTTTACGCGCCAGCGTCCCCAGATCCCGGGACAGGAACACCCGGGACTGGGCCTCAGTTCCCTTGTATTTGAGTTGCTCTACTGGACTGCCAGACGATCGGATCTAGATGGAGTCATTCTGGTACCGAATTACCTTCATACCGGTTATTTCTACGGCCGACACCTGCACTTTTTTGATCCCAAACACCAGGGTATTCTGGCGGCGATCAAACGGTGTTTGAAAAGTGGTATTCAACTGAATCAACTTTCCTGGGCCTGTGCTGAAGGACAACTTGTTCACCAATACACGCGGGATATTTACCGATGGAAACCTGCCCCAATGGTAATGCCGGTTACTCCTTCCTGGAAACGTTATTTTGAATCTTCAACTTACCAAGAACAAGTAAAATCCGCCAAAAACAGCTACCGGCTCCAGATTAATTCCGGTTACAAGAAAAAATACAATCACCGGTGGGAGGCAATTTGAAAGGGGGAAATCCACTTTTTCGCCCCCCCATTGCCATCCTCGGGAAGGGGGAGTACCCCCGTCACCCGTTGGCGCTGCAAGCCCTAAAGGATGCCAACACCTTAATCTGCACCGATGGAAGCGCCGATCACGCCCTTCAACGGGGACTTCAACCTCAGGTCATTATCGGAGATTTAGACTCCACCAGCCTTGACGAAAAAACTTTTCACGGAATCATTCTGCACCGTCCGGACCAGGAAGAGACCGACATGGCCAAAGCGCTCCACTGGTGCCATGAAAATGGATTGAGCCCGGTGACGGTTCTGGGAGCCAGCGGTATGCGAGAAGACCAGACCCTGGCGAATCTGCACCTTCTGGCAGAATTCTGTGAAATCCTGTCTCTCAAATTGCTCACAAACTACTTTACAATCACCTGCCACCGGGGGAAACAAACATTTCCATCGTTCCGGGGACAAGTGGTTTCGATTTTTCCCCTGAACCCAAACAGGCGCGTCCTTACCAGCGGTCTTCAGTACTCCCTTACTGCCCAGCCATTGCTATCCTTGAGCCAGGGTGTGAGTAACCAAGCTGAAGGCGGTTCTTTCACGGTGGATTGTCCGGGACGGGTATGGGTTTTCCGTTCCCATCCACAGGATTAACTTATGCACCCTCTCGATCTTTCCGTATTGGTCCTTTATATTGTATTGCTAGTTTACCTGGGACTGAAAAACAGCCGGCAATCCCGGAAATCTCCGGAAGATTTCATTCTGGCAGGGCGCCGTCTAAGTCTACCCGGCTTTGTGGCTACGCTGGTGGCTACCTGGTACGGTGGCATCCTGGGAGTGGGTGAAAACACCTATTTATTTGGTATTCAGGCCTGGTTTATTTTTGGATTACCTTATTACGTTTTCGGCTTGCTGTTCGCCCTCCTGATTGCTGGTCGGATTCAACAAGGGAAACATTTATCTCTGCCGGATCACTTTCACCATCATTACGGAAAATCCGCCGGTATTCTCAGTGCTCTGTTTATCCTCTTTCTTTCTAGTCCTGCCCCCTATATCCTGAGCATCGGAATTTTATTGCAATTTACCCTTCACATTCCATTTGGGTTGGCGTTACTGGCTGCCACCGCCATTAGTTTATTCTACATCTGGTTCGGCGGTTTTCGGGCGGTGGTAAGGACAGACATGCTTCAGTTTACTCTCATGTTTACGGGATTTATTCTGCTGCTGGTTTTCGCCTGGAACCGGGCCGGGAGTCCTGCCCTCCTTCTGGACGCGCTGCCTGCAGATCATTTAAATCCTACTGGTGGTCAATCGATCCAATACGTCCTCGTCTGGTTTTTTATTGCCCTGTGGACTTTTGTAGACCCGGGATTTTACCAGCGTTGTGCCGCAGCCAGAACCGGAAGGATTGCAAAAAGAGGCATCCTAATTTCACTGGGATTCTGGTTTATTTTCGACACCCTCACCGTAATTACAGGGTTGTATGCTACCGTCCTGCTTCCTCCAGGGGATGCCCTTTTCGCCTACCCTCGCCTGGCAGCGGAGATCCTGCCGCCCCTGGCATACGGGTTATTTTTCACCGGAATTCTGGCAACCATCATGTCTACCATCGACTCCCTCGGTTTCATCAGTGCCATCACCTTTGGACGGGATATCTTGTGGCGGATCGAAACCCCCACCACGCCGGATCCAGAATTGTGGTATCGTTCCTCCACCATTCTGATTCAGAAAGGATTGGCAGCCATGGCATTTCTGGCCTTAATTCTGGCGGTTAGCATTCCTTCCGTCGTCCGGCTCTGGTATGTCCTTGGCTCTTTACTGGTGCCAGGATTATTGCTACCCTTTTTAATGACCTTCACCAAGCAATCCACCACATTGGTCCCTGTCATCCAGTGGATGCTTTTTCCGGTCCTGTGCTCCGGGGGCTGGTTTTTATTCGGTAAAATCGCAGGGCATTATCCCTTAATGCTTGAACCGTTCTATCCCGGTCTAGTAATCTCTCTGACTATTTTCCTCTTATTTAGACGCCATGCAGATTGAAATCGAACGAAAATTCCTGGTACAACCCCGGCTCTGGAAACCGACCATTCCAGGCATGCAGTATATCCAGGGGTACGTCGCCATAACACCGAAGTTTGTGGTCCGCGTACGAATTAAAGGGGACCAAGCATGTTTAACCCTGAAAGCAGCCAAAGCGGGCCTTAAACGAAAGGAATATGAATACCCGATTCCCGTCTCCGATGCCGAAGAACTATTGACAGACATTACCCCTCCGGAGCCGATTCGAAAAATCCGTTACCGTATCCCCTTTAAAGATCATCTGTGGGAAGTGGATGAATTTCAGGGAGCCAATCGTGGCTTACTCCTGGCGGAAATCGAATTGAAAGCTGAGGATGAATCCTTTGAAATACCGCCCTGGATTGGAAAAGAAGTGACGGGGGATAAACGGTTTTACAATGCCTACCTTTATCATCACCCTTTTAATTCGGACTGGTTGGAGTCATGAAGACGTTTTTAATCTATTTGCTGTTTGCCGGAACAGCCTTGTTGGCAGGTCAAACCACCCCTGATGTGCACTGGAGCTTCCTGATAATGGGATTGTTAGGGGGGCTTTCTCTGTTTCTCTACGGCATGAACAAACTGAGTCATGGAATGAAAAAGGCGGCGGGAAACCGTATGCGCCGGATTCTGGCGACCATTACCCAGAACCGGGTTATCGGAATGACCGTTGGTGCCCTGGTGACCATGATCATTCAAAGCAGCAGCGCCACGACCGTCATGCTGGTCAGTTTTGTCCAGGCTCAGCTCCTTTCATTCGGTCAATCCCTGGGAGTGATTCTAGGAGCCGATATCGGAACCACCGTCACCACCCAGTTGATCGCTTTCAAAGTAACCGATTACGCCCTCCTCATGATCAGTATCGGATTTGGCATGACAATTCTGTCTAAAAAGGATTCCACCCGGTCCATCGGTGAGGCGATCCTGGGTTTTGGAATTTTATTCTACGGCATGAAACTCATGACCGATACTATGGCACCCCTTCGCACCTACGGACCGTTTCTGGAGGCACTGAAGGGTCTGGAAAATCCCCTGCTGGGGATCCTGCTGGCGACTGTTTTCACGGCCCTGATTCAAAGCAGTGCTGCCTTCATCGGAATTGTCATCGTCCTCTCACAGCAGGGGTTGTTGACCTTGAATGCAGGCATACCCCTCATCTTCGGCGCCAACGTGGGGACCTGCATCACGGCGGGGTTGGCTAGTATCGGGACCAGCCGGGAGGCCAAACGGGTTGCCTTGGCACATGTCCTGTTTAAAATCGGCGGCGTACTCCTGTTCATATTCTGGATACCCTATTTTGCCGAGTTCGTACGGCTAATTTCACCCCACTCTCCCCTCGAGGGTATGGAAAAACTGGCCGCCGAAACCCCCCGTCAAATCGCCAATGCCCATACGATTTTTAATATCAGCCTGGCCATTCTGTTTCTTCCCTTCACCGCTCTCTTTGCCAAGATCCTGGATCGTTATTATCCGGATAAACCGGAAGTGAAAGGACTGAAACCGGTTATTCTCCACCTGGATTACAAGCAAATTGCCCAACCTGCCATGGCTATTAATCTGGCCCATGCGGAAATATCCACCATGGTGCAGATCCTGAATCGGATGCTGAAAGCGGCTATTTTGCCGTTTTTAAACGGTGACTCAGACCAGGACATTAAATACCCCCAGATGTCCCTCCTGGAAGGCCTTCGCATGCGGGAGGGGAAAATTGACTATCTGGAGGAAAAGGTTACCCACTACCTGATTCAGATCAGCCGCCAGGAACTGGATGACGAACAGGCGGGTCAGGTGTACGCCATGATGTCGATTGTAAAGGATATAGAAAGTATCGGAGATATCCTGGATAAAAATATGGCGCCCCTGATTCAGAAAAAACAGACCTTGAAAGCCTCCTTCTCGGAAGAAGGAAAATCGGAAATCAAAGCCTACCATACCAAAGTCATGAAGCAGATCAGCCGCCTGTCTGCCGCCTTCTCAGAACTGAGTTTTGAACTGGCTCAGAAGGTAATGAAAAAAGATATTAAGTACCGCGCTCTGGAATCGGAATATCGCCTGGCCCATTTTGAACGGATCCAGCGGGAAAAGCAGGAATCGATCGAAACCCATGAAATTCACATGGAGCTCATGGACCTGCTGAAGCAGATCAATGTATATCTGGCCAATATTGCCAAAACCATCACCGGGATCCGGGAACCAGTTTAATCCGCGGAGTCTCCCTTGAATAAATTATTCATTCCAGCTCTGCTTACTGCCTTACCCCTTTGGGGACAACTGAACGAAACCTGGCACGCGTATCGCGCTTCCCACGCCTTCAAAACGGGTGTAACGGTCATATTGGATCAGGATTTCCGACACGCAACTGGAGCCCTGTATTACGTTCACAATGAACTTGGCATCTCCTTTCCGTGGCACCACGGTATGAAATTAAGTATCAACTATCGACAAGTCTTCACCCGGAGTGACGAAACGTGGACGCCGGAGTTCCGGCCCCACTTCAACGTCAGTACCACAAAAACATACACCTCTTTCACCTCCTCCGCCCGGGCCCGGCTTGAATACCGGATAAAGAATAATCAAACCGCAATTCGGAACCGGGATCTGGTCATAATAAAAACGAACCATACTTTTACACCCCTTCTGTTGGTCCCTTACATGGCTGACGAGACTTTTTATGATATAACCAGCCAGGAATTCAATCAGAATCGTTTTTACGCCGGAGTAATGATCAACCGTTTTACCCGGGTAAAACCGACTTTCTATTACCTGTACCAAGTTTCCTTGAAATCAGGCGAATGGAACGGGATCCATATTGCAGGAATCAAAATCAGCCTGAAGTAGACTGGGGGTCTATTCCATATCGGCGGAATAAGCTCCCCTTGTTGCGGCGCTGTTTAACCGGGCCCGTTTCAGGAAAGCTTCCTGGGCTTTGCCCACATTTTCCGACTTCCCGCCCCACGCCTTTAAGGCGGGAGCTTGAAGAGCGCGACCATAGGAGAAAGTGAGGTTCCAGGGTTTGCCCGCCTTCAAAAGTTGATTCATGCGGTTCAGGTGTTTGGTGGCGGTGACGTCATCCTGACCACCGGAGAGGAAGGCGATCCCGGGAACGGCAGCCGGCACGCACCGTTTCAGACACTGGATCGTTTTAAGCGCTACCGCATCCACTTCCGCCTGCTCCGGACAGTCATATCCGGAAAGTACCATGTTCGGTTTCAGGACCATTTCTTCAAATACCACCCCCTGGGAGTAGAGTTCAAAAAAGACCGTATGGAGGACTTCTTCCGTAATCTCAAAACTTTCCTCAATGGTGTGGGTGCCGTCCATAAGGACTTCCGGCTCCACAATGGGTACAATGTCATTTTTCTGACACAGGGCAGCATAACGGGCCAAGGCATGGGCATTGGTGTTAATGCAATAACCGGTGGGAATTTCAGAATCAATATTAATGACGGCCCGCCATTTGGCAAACCGGGCACCGTGCCGGCGGTAATTTTGTAAGCGTTCATCCAGTTCGTCCAGACCGGAGGTAATTTTTTCCGCTTCACTACCAGCCAGAGGGTGGGCACCCTTATCCACCTTAATCCCCGGAATCACACCAATCTCCTCCAGATATTGGGGGTAGGGAATCCCCTCCTGAAGGGACGATTGAAAAAAAGTTTCGTCAAACATAATGACGCCGCTGATGTACTGGTTCATTCCCGGCGACGTAAATAACAGATCCCGGTAGGCATTGCGGTTGGCTTCCGTACTTTCAACTTCAATGGTGTCAAATCGTTTCTTAATGGTTCCGGTACTTTCGTCAGCTGCCAGAATTCCCTTGCCCGGTGTTACCATTGCCTGGGCTACCGCTTCCATATTTTCTATTGATAAACTCATGTTTTTATTACACTTTCCTTAATTGAGATGATTATGGATTTTCAGTTGATATTTCCTGACCAATTCCCCTTAATAAATTTTGGAACCAGTCCTGTTGGGTATTGAAAGGTTTTCCGCCCCGGATACGTTCGAACTCAATTAATCTTAATGCATCCTGGTGTTCCTCATCCAGACCCGCCACCCCGCTTTTTCCCTCCAGGGCAGATTGGGCCGCCAGAAAAGCGGATTGTTTAATAAGGTCCAGATCACGGGTGTTGGGGGCGGCACTCCGGGCAAAATATCC